>JAKKUQ010000057.1 GCA_021890755.1 Thermosediminibacteraceae bacterium
GATAGACTTCTCGAATTAATGAGAAGTGAAGACTATAAGCCCATGACTGAAGGGGAAATCCTGGTAGCGTTAGATCTCGATATAAAAGAGGCAGATCTTTTATTGAAGACCCTACAGTCAATGGAAAAAGAAGGCCTCGTGGTTAAAAACAGAAAAGGAAGGTACGGAGTCCCCGAGCGGATGAATCTGGTGGTGGGGCACTTAGAAGGCAACCCCAAGGGATATGCTTTTTTGATTCCAGACAATCCCGAAGTTGAAGATATATACATTGGGCTTGAAAACCTCAATGGTGCGGTACACGGTGACCGCGTAATTGTACGTCCGCTTTTTAAACCGGCCGGTGGTAGAGTTGAGGGTGAAGTTGTCCGAATACTTAAAAGGGCCTCAACAAGAATTGTGGGCACTTTGGAGCGCGGGAAGCACTTTGCTTTTGTGACTCCAGATGATAAGAGATTTTATTTCGATATTTTCATCCCAAAAGGCGAAATAGGGGGGGCTAAATCAGGGCAAAAAGTAGTTGTAGGTATTACGAAGTGGCCGGAAGGCCGGAGAAATCCTGAAGGCCGTGTTTTGGAGATACTGGGTTACGAGGACGAGCCAGGAGTAGATATAATATCAGTGATAAAAAAGTACAATTTACCCATGGAGTTCCCGGAAAAAGTACTCAGGCAGGCCGACAAGATACCCGATGAAATCACTGATGAGGATCTAGTGGGAAGACTGGATCTCAGGGACGAAAAGATAGTAACCATAGACGGAGAAGACGCTAAAGACTTAGACGACGCCGTATCAGTAAAACGCATACCTGGCGGCTATAGATTGGGCGTACACATTGCCGATGTAAGCTATTACGTAAAGGAAAACACACCTCTAGATAAAGAAGCAAGAAAAAGGGGCTGCAGTGTTTACTTGGTGGACCGAGTAATACCAATGCTGCCTCCTAAGCTCTCCAATGGCATCTGTAGCCTTAACCCTCGCGTCTCCCGCCTTACTATGAGTGTAATTATAGATTTTGACGAGAATGCCAAAGTAAAAAGCTATCAAATTACCCCCAGTGTGATTAAGACCTGTGAGCGGATGACGTATACCGCTGTTAATAAAATACTTGAAGACAACGATGAAGAAACTATAAAACGGTATGAATATTTGCTGGAAGACTTTAAGCTCATGGAAGAGCTCGCGGCAAAATTAAACAGGAAACGCTTTGAGCGGGGCAGCCTTGATTTTAATTTTGAGGAAGCAAAAGTGATTTTGGATGAAAATGGCCGTCCTGTGGAAATAAGAAAAGAGAAAAGGCGCATTGGAGAAAGAATCATCGAAGAGTTTATGCTTGCAGCCAACGAAGTTATAGCTGAGCACATGTACTGGCTGAAAGTTCCCTTTGTCTACAGGGTGCACGAGCTGCCTGATATGGAAAAGATGTACGCCCTACAGGAGTTTTTGCACAACCTGGGATATTCCATCAAGGGCATAAAGAACATCAAACCGAAAGCATTGCAGCAGATCATAGAGGCGGTTAAAGGACGACCCGAGGAACGGGTTGTAAATACGGTACTTTTAAGATCCCTAAAAAGGGCACGCTACAGTGAAGAAAACTTAGGACATTTTGGGCTTGCTGCCCATTATTACACGCACTTTACATCACCTATTCGCCGCTATCCAGATTTGGTCATTCACCGCATTCTCAGGGAACAACTGGAAGGAAAGTTGGATGACAAGCGGCAAGAAAAGTTGAACGAGGTGCTGGGAAGGATTGCAAAACATTCTTCCGAGAGGGAGCGAATAGCAGAAGAGGCGGAAAGGGAAACGGTAGAATTGAAAATGGCTGAGTACATGGCAGGCAGAATAGGCGAAGTTTATTCCGGGATAATATCTAGTGTAACTCCTTTCGGCTTTTTCGTGGAGCTGGAAAATACGGTAGAAGGGCTTGTACACGTAAGCACCTTGGAAGATGATTTTTACCGCTTTGACGAAAAGTCCATAACCTTAAGGGGCGAGAGAACGAAAAAAGTTTTCAAGATAGGCGACCGGGTAAAGGTGCGGGTAGCAAGGGTGAACAAAAATGAACGACAGATAGACTTTATTTTCGAGGAGAAACTTGACTAGAAAGGAGGAAGGTCTTATGAGGGAAAAGGTATGTCGGGATCTTGTGACAAACAGAAGGGCAAGGCATGATTACCATATAATAGAAACTTATGAAGCTGGTATTGCACTTTCCGGAACCGAAGTAAAATCTTTGAGGGAAGGCAAAGCAAATATAAAAGACAGTTTTGCCCGGGTGGAAAAAGGAGAACTGTACCTTTACAATATGCATATAAGCCCTTACGAGAAGGGGAATATATTCAACAAGGACCCGCTCAGGCCCAGGAAGCTGCTCATGCACCGCCGAGAGATAGACCGGCTTTACGGATTAGTTAAAGAAAAAGGTGTTACCCTCATTCCTCTAAGATTGTATCTAAACGAAAGAGGTTTGGTAAAGGTTGAGCTTGCGGTGGCTAAAGGTAAGACCCTCTACGACAAAAGGGAGGATATCAAGCGAAGAGACGCTGAGCGAGAAATGGAAAGAGCCTTCAAGGAATACTCTAGATAAAATAAAGCACCTTAAAAAGGTGTGAGTGCCTTTTAAGGTGCTTTTAATTTTTTGTTGTGCTATTGAATATTTATTCATAATAAGTTATTATTATAAATGTTAATCATAGAAAAGGGGGTTCTGGGATGGAAGAATTAAAGAAAAAGGTCATTTCTTTCCTCGATAGTATCAAGGGGGAAGTCTTTGAAGTTGCCGATGAGATACACAAAAATCCTGAACTCGGCAATAATGAATTTAAAGCTTCCAAGCTGTTAAGAGAAAAAATAAGCATGTATGGTTTTTTAGTAAATGAAATCGAGGACCTGCCAACTGCTTTTTTAGCACGGAAAAAAGGTCAAAAGCCTGGTCCTAGGATAGCTTTTCTTGCTGAATACGACGCTCTTCCGGAAATAGGTCATGCTTGTGGGCATAACCTTATTGCAGCTGCAAGTTTTGGAGCAGCAGCTGCTATAGGAGCGTTGGGTGAAGAACTTTCAGGTGAAGTAATGCTTATAGGTTGCCCGGCTGAAGAAACCAACGGAGCTAAGGTGTTGCTTGTAGAAAAAGGCATTTTCAATGATGTAGATGCAGCAATGATGGTTCACCCCGGGAACAGAACTAGTGTACATACAACATCCCTTGCCATGGAAGCTCTGGAGTTTACATACACGGGTAAAGCGGCCCATGCAGCTGCAGCGCCCCACATGGGTATAAATGCTCTGGATGCGGTCATTCTCCTGTTCAACGGCATAAACGCTTTGAGGCAGCAGCTAAGACCTGATGCAAAAATCCATGGGATAATTACCGAAGGAGGGTGTGCACCGAACATTATCCCCGACAGAGCTGTCGCACGCTTTTACGTGAGGGCAAAAGAAAAAAAATATATGCTGGAGGTCAAGGAGAAAGTCATAGCTTGTGCCAAGGGTGCTGAGTTGGCAACTGGAGCAAAGCTTTCGTACAGGAATTTTGAGCTTGGCTTTGACAATCTAGTGACCAATAAAACTATGGCTGAGGTATTTAAAGCTAATTTAAAAGAGCTAGGATATCACGATATTTGCGATGAAGAAGAGGGTATTGGTTCAACGGACATGGGGAATGTAAGTCAGGTTGTGCCCTCCATTCATCCCCATATTGCCATTGCTGACAAAGGTGTATCGCCCCACTCCATAGAATTCTGCGAGGCTGCAGGTTCAGAAAGAGGGAAGGAAGCGGCGTTACTTTCTGCCAAGGCCCTAGCTATGACTGCTGTAGATATAATTACAAAAGATGAACTACTGAAAAAGATAAAGAAAGAGTTTGATGAGACCGTTAAAAAATCTTTTCAATAGCATAGGGGGTTTTTATAAAATGAGTATTAGTCAAAGTAGAAATAGGTTCCAATTTAAGATTCCTCACACCTTTGTTATTTTGTTTTCTCTAATCATAATAGCGGCCATAGCCACGTGGATCATTCCCGCAGGCCAATATGACAGAGTGGAGGACCCTAATACCGGAAAGATGACAGTAGTTCCGAGCTCCTTTAAATATATAAAACCTTCTCCTGTCGGATTTTTCGATACCTTTGTGGCCGTCCAAAAAGGTATGGTAGATGCGGCTTCAATTATATTCTTTATATTTATAGTCTATGCGTCGATTTATATTGTTCTAAAAACGGGCGCATTGGATAACGCCATTGCTTACACTATAAAGAGATTAGAAGGCAAAGAACTGTTAATTATTCCCATATCTATGTATCTTTTTGGATTAGGTGGCGCGATATTTGGAATGTCTGAAGAGACGCTCGCATTTATTCCAATTATGGTTTCCCTTGCAATTGCCCTAGGTTACGATGCCATTGTCGGTATGAGCATGGTTTCTCTCGGAGTAAATACAGGTTTTTCCGCCGCTTTTATGAATCCCTTTACCATTGGAGTAGCTCAGGGTATTGCAAACTTACCGCTCTTTTCCGGCATGGGTTTCAGGATTGTGAATTTTATCGTATTTGAAACCCTGGCTGTTTTGTGGACAATGCGATACGCTGCAAAAATAAAGAAGAATCCATCTGCAAGTATTGTCAAAGATCTCGACTACTCAACTTTTAAAATAGAGGGAAAGGAATTAAATACGGAATTCACTGGGCGACAGAAGATAATCCTCATCATCGTAGGTCTGACCATGGCCGTGCTTATTTACGGGGTGTTAAAACTGGGTTGGTATATTGATGAATTGGCAGGGTTATTTCTCATAATGGGAATAGCATGTGGATTTGTCGGTGGGTTTAATTCCAGCAAAATAGCTGAATACTTTGTCGAGGGCTGTAAAGAAGTGATTTCCGGTGCTTTTGTAGTAGGTTTAGGCAGGGGCATTTTGATGGTCATGAATCAGGGTAAGATTACCGACACCATAGTTTATGCGCTTTCACAACCCTTGTTGTTACTGCCGAAGTGGGTTGCGGCAGAGGGCATGTTATTAGTCCAAACATTGATTAGCTTTTTTATACCGTCCGGCAGCGGAATGGCGGCGGTCACTATGCCCATTATGGCTCCTCTAGCCGACGTTCTGAACATTACAAGACAGGTTGCAGTTCTCGCATTCCAGTACGGGGACGGCTTTTCCAACTTATTATGGCCTACTACACTCATCCCGGTCATATGCGGTATTGCTAAAGTTCCGATTGACAGATGGTGGAAATATTATACTCCGTTTTTCTTTATGCTATTAATCGTCCAAATGATTTTCATTGCCGTGGCGGTGGCCATCAATTATGGACCATTTTAGAAAGTTTTATTTTACGAAATTGTAGCCTGGGCTACAGTTTGGGTTCCAAATTAATCCTAAACAGGGGGGTATCAGATGATTAAACTGATCGGCATTTTAATTATTATTCTTGGTTTCGCCTTAAAGCTTGATACCATTGCTGTAGTCGTGGTGGCGGGAATAGCAACTGGCTTTGCAGCAGGATTGAGCTTCAACCAGATACTTACTACCCTGGGAGATGCCTTTATAACCAACAGATACATGACTGTATTTTTTGTGACACTACCGGCTATAGGAATCTTAGAGTGCTATGGCCTAAGGGAAAGGGCTGCCTATCTCATAGGTAAAATGAAATCGGTGACACCCGGCCGGTTGCTAGCGCTTTATACGGCTCTGAGAACCCTGGCAGCAGCTTTGAGCTTGAGGCTTGGCGGTCACGTGCAATTTATAAGGCCTCTGATACTTCCGATGGCAGAAGGAGCCGCCAAAAATAATTTCGAGGAACTGGACGAGAAGAGTCTAGAGGAACTGAAGGGGCTAGCAGGAGCAGCAGAGAATTACGGAAATTTCTATGGGCAAAACGTCTTCGTTGCTTCGGGAGGAGTACTACTCATAGTGGGAGTATTGAAGGAGCTGGGCTTTAACGTAGAGGCTCTTGCGGTGGCCAAAGCCTCAATCCCTATTGCGATTATCGCTGTGCTAATTTCTGCAGTGCAGTTTCTGGGTTTTGACAGAAAGCTCGCCCGTAAAAATGCCAGAGTTTAGGGAGGGAGAGCTTATGCAGAATACGCTACTTGAGCTGCTATATGTTATGTGCGGAATAGTGTCCTTCGTGGCTGCGTATCACGCTTTTTCCGGGAAAGAACAACAAAGCAGGATAGGAACATCATTGTTCTGGGCGATTCTCGGTATAATTTTCGCTTTTGGCAAGTATATGCCGAAAAATGTGGTCGGCATGATGATACTTGTTATGGCAGGACTTGCGGCGTTTAAGCAGGTCAAGGTGGGCCGATTCTATACCCATCCGCCTGAATTCAGGGAGCGCAAAGCAGGGGAAATAGGCAATAAACTTTTTATTCCCGCTCTAGCCATTGCAGTAGCCGCTTTTGGCGTGGCTCAGTATACCGAGCTGGGAGGTCTTGTGGGTCTGGGAATTGGTGCAATCGTTGCCCTTGTGCTTTCGCTCGCCGTTACTAGGGCGGGCCTCAAAGAAGTTAGCAGGGAAAGTGGCAGGCTTCTTCAGCAGGTGGGACCTGCATCAATACTCCCTCACCTGCTGGCGGCCCTTGGAGCGCTTTTTAATGCCGCAGATGTAGGAGATGTTATATCAAAAGGCATCAGTACTGTTTTACCCGGCAATAATGTCGTGCTGGGAGTGATGGCTTACTGTGTGGGTATGGCACTTTTCACTATGATAATGGGCAATGCGTTCGCCGCTTTTGCAGTTATAACGGCTGGCGTGGGAGTACCTCTGGTGCTGAATCAGGGGGCTGATCCCGCTGTGGCGGCGGCGCTGGCCATGACAGCTGGATACTGCGGCACCCTCATGACTCCTATGGCCGCAAATTTCAACATTGTTTCCGCGTCGATCCTAGAATTAAAAGACAAATACATGATAATTAAAAAACAAATTCCGATAGCAATTGTACTGCTTGTCATACACATAATTCTTATGTTAACACTAGCATTTTAAAGGGAAAGGAGAATGATTATGAAGGTTCTTGTAACGGGATTTGAACCCTTCGGTGGGGAAAAAATAAACCCCGCTCTGGAAGCGGTGAAACTCCTGCCTAAAGAAATAAAAGGGGCACAAGTAGTTGTAAAGGAACTTCCTACAATATTTCGTAAAAGCCTGGATGTGCTCTTTGATGCAATTGAAAAGGAAAAGCCTGATGTGGTGATATGCGTCGGCCAAGCCGGAGGGAGGTACGCCATATCGGTAGAGAGAGTCGCAATAAATGTGGACGATGCCCGCATACCGGATAACGAGGGAAATCAACCCATAGATCAACCGATATTTCCCGATGGAGAAAACGCATATTTTTCCACGCTGCCTATAAAGAGAATTGTGGAGGCAATTAAAAAGGAAGGAATACCCGCCGAGGTTTCAAATACGGCAGGAACTTACGTTTGCAACCATGTGATGTACGGCTTGCTGTATTACGCTTCTAAAAAAAGGCCGGATATGAAAGCCGGCTTCATACACGTGCCTTACCTTTTCGAACAGGTCCTCGATAAGAAGAATACCCCGGCGATGGGATTGAACGAAATAGTAAAAGCGTTGACTGTGGCAATCGAACAGTCAATCTTATAAACGCAAAAGATAAAGCAGGTACCGCATGGTACCTGCTTTTTTGGTATGAAAAACATATGAAAATTAATAGGTTGCGACAGGGGTTTGAACAGGTTGAAGAAAGAAGGTATAATAGACATCGAAGATAAAAGAGCTCGAAAGGCTTGAATGATATGTCGAGTAAATGGAAAGTATAACCTAAAAACGCATGGGAAAAAATAAAAAAGCACTTCTTGACATAACAATTGTCAGATATTAATTTAATATAGCGGTTGCCATCGGAAGATTCAACCTGAAAGGAGGGAAATGCATTGAAGGTTATTTTTAAGATGCCTTTCAGAAGAGAAGTAGAAGTTAAGGGCATAAAGACGGTAAAACAGCTGGCTGAAGAACTCAATTTCAGTCTCGAGTCCAACCTGGTGCTCAGAGACGGGAAGATGCTAACACCTGATGAAACACTGAATGAAGACGATGTGATTGAAGTGCTGTCCGCAATATCTGGAGGATAAAAGGAGGGCGAATATAAATGCGCTGCCGCCGCTGCGGTGAAAAGGCAGAGATATATTTGAAAAGACACAACACGGCTTTTTGCAATAACTGCTTCCAGGTTTACTATTCGGAACAGGTGCGCCGAAACATAAGGCGGTACAAGATGTTTAGGCCAAGTGACCGGGTTCTGGTGGTAGTATCCGGCGGAAAGGACAGCATGGCCCTTTGGCATATATTGCTAAAGGAAGGGTACAACGTCACGGGGATGTATATTAACCTTGGGATATGCGGATATTCGGATAGGTCCCAAGAGGTTGTAGAGCAGTTTTCTCAAAAGTATAATGCTCCGCTAATAGTCAAAAACATAGAAAAAGATTACGGCTTTAGCATTCCGATTCTTGCGCGGGAAATCCGCCGCAGTACCTGCTCCATCTGCGGAACGATAAAGAGGTATATTTTCAATAAAGTTGCTCTCGATGGAGGGTTCGACGTTGTCGCTACAGGACACAACCTGGACGATGAAGCGGCTACTCTTTTAGGCAATGTGTTGAGCTGGCAAGAGGGGTACCTTGCCCGGCAGGCACCTGTGCTTCCCAGCACTCACCCTAAACTGGTGAAAAAGGTAAAACCACTTTTTACATTGACGGAAAGGGAAAACCTGGCTTATATAATATTCAATGGTATAAGTTTTATCCACGAGGAGTGCCCTCATGCCCTAGGAGCAAGTTCAATCTTTTACAAGGAGATTTTAAATAAACTGGAAGAGGAAAGTCCCGGCACCAAACAGCGTTTCCTTACTAACTTCTACAAGAAGGGGAGAAAGTGTTTCGCAAAATATTCTGAGCCAGTGAAATTAAGAGAATGCAAAATCTGCGGCCAGGTGACTACCGCCGAAATCTGTTCTTTCTGCAGACTAAGACAGATGGCGGAAAAGAAGATGAAGGCTGATTCACTGCTGCAGGAAGGAGAAAACCATTAACGCCTAAAAAGAGCAAATAACAAAAGTGTGTTTTTTGTCGGAGGAGAAATACCATGGCGCCGATTTGATGTACACCACAACATGCAGATTTAAAAAGACCTCCCCTTAGGAGGTCTTTTCGGCATGCTTTTTTTCGGAGGTGTACAAATGAGTAAGCGTAACTTTTTTTTAATGTGCGCCATCGTATTTCTCCAGGGATTCGTATTTTACGGGCCCATAGCCACCGTATACAGGCAGGCTAGGGGGCTTTCGATGTATGATATATTTTTAATCGAATCGATTTCACTGGTTTTGATGTTAGTGTTGGAAATTCCCTGGGGGTGGTTTGCGGACAGATTTGGCTATAAGCCAACCCTGGTAATTTCCAATTTTTTATTTTTTCTTTCAAAGATAATTTTTTATAAAGCACATTCTTTCGGATTATTCTTGCTCGAAAGGGTAATTCTTGCACTTTCGATTTCCGGGATTTCGGGATGCGATATCGCACTGCTTTATGCTTCCATCGATAAAAGGCAATCTGAAAAATATTTTGGAATGTATGAAGCAGCCTCAACCCTAGGATTTTTCCTTGCATCGCTGGCATCCACAGCAATTGTAGGGGTTTCTTTGGACCTTGCAGCTCTTTTTACAGTTTTTCCATACGGATTAGCCTGGATATTGACATTTTTCTTTCATGAAGTGGAATGTAAGGCCGAAAGGAAACCTGCTCTTTTATCCAGCCTCAAGTATGCGTTTAAAGACGGACCGATGTTAATTTTCATAATAGCGGTAGGATTAGTCACACAAGTCAACCACTCCGCGACGGTCTTTTTAAATCAGCTCCAGTATATAAAAAGTGGAATAGACCCCAGGTATTTTGGAATAATCATGGCAGGAATGCAGCTTTTGCCCGTGCTTTCGGCAAAAACGTACGCTATCACCGGGAAGCTCGGACAGAGATTAACGATGAGGCTGCTCTTCGGTGCCATTGCTGCCTCGTGTTTTATCCTTTCCCGCACTATTCACCCGGCCACCAGCGTTTTATTAGTCGCGATTATAGGAGCAAGTTATTCACTTACAAGGCCAATAATCTTGGATATACAGAACAAATCGATAACCACAACTGATAGGGCTACCTTATTATCGATTTATTCTATGATTATCGATGTAGTAGGTGCTGTGTTAAACCCTGCTATAGGAAGAGCCGCGGATGTTTCCATAGAGACGGCTTTTATCGTGTGCGGTATAATCGCGGCGGTGTCGTTTATTTTGGTCAATTTCTATTTCAATTTTTCTGCCAGGAGGGCAAATTATATTAAAAATGGAATGCAAGGTGAAAGTTCCAAGAAATGCCCTGTCTAAATAAAGACAGTGTAATAGAACCTTTTAGAGGAGCTTCCGAAAAGCAAAAATCCCTCCACATGGGAGGGGGTTTTTGCATCTAAGAATCAGCTGTCGATGACCGCGGCAGCAATAAAGCCGTGACTGTGAACGAGATTATAAAAACTATTGATGCTATCACAAAGATATAATCTTTTAATGCGGTCATCCATAAAGAACTCCAAAGGAGGGGAGAAATCATTTCTGCTATAAGGGCAAGAGTAGTTTGAATCCCCCAAGCCTTGCCTGCTTCCTTCTTGTTGAAGCGTCTGCCATTTTGCCGCCTATGTATGAAAAAATTGCTGAGATAAGCGATGAACCGGCATAGGAATAAAAAATCGTATCGGTGGATACACCCATTTCTTCTCCTATTAATGGAATAAAAGGTATAACCCCTTCAGACAAAGACATAAGGAAAATTACAAGACAGAAGGTTGCTAAAACATTCTTGTTTTTCACATTTATAAAATCTCTAAGCGAAAACAGTTTGATTTTACCCTTTTTTTTTCAGTATCTTGCCTTGATTCACTGGATAACAGGAGCGGTATAATAGAAGAAAGTGCTACCAGGAAACTTAAAGACAAAAAAGTAAACTTAATAATCTCTTGGTAGGCAGCGCGGCTAAAAGTCTAAGAAAGTTTGAAAAAGAGAGCACCGCCCCGTAAAATCCGGC
>JAKKUQ010000058.1 GCA_021890755.1 Thermosediminibacteraceae bacterium
AATTTTATTCGAAAGTGGCGATATCCATGGCAGAGATGCTTACACTTATTGCCTTTTCTTTTGTACTCGGTATTTCTATCATAACAAATGTCTCTATCTTGATTGCCCTGTTCATTGGGTTAATCCTCTTCATCTCTTATGCACTATACAGGAAATTTACATTAAGGCAAATCGGGCAAATGATCATAAGCGGCATAAGGGAAACCAAAACGATTATCATTATATTTCCTCTGATAGGTATGCTTACGGCTCTTTGGCGGGCTGGTGGAACAATTCCTTTTATTATCTATCATACTGTTCCACTCATAGACCCCGAATTTTTTGTTATGTCTGCTTTCCTTTTGTGTTCGCTGGTTTCATGCTTAACCGGAACAGCTTTTGGAACTGCAAGCACTATGGGAATTATTTGCATGATGATCGGTAAAACTTTAGGAATTCCAGCTTTTTATTTGGGTGGGGCTATTTTGTCCGGCATCTTCTTCGGTGATAGATGTTCTCCCATGTCTTCCAGTGCATTGCTGGTGTCTGAACTGACCGGTACCAATATCTACATAAACATCAACAATATGATAAAAACATCAATTGTCCCTTTTATATTTACTGTGGCACTTTATGCCATTACCGGACATATCAGCAGCGGTAAGGTATCAGCTGAAGATGTTGCCGTTTTTGCACAGAATTTTAATTTGAGCCCGTGGGTCCTTCTGCCGGCGCTTATAATTATCATACTCACCCTGCGCAAGGTGAATATCAAAATCACTATAATTTGCAGCATTATAGCTGCCGCGATGGTGTGTGTATTCTTGCAAGGAATGAGCATTTTTGAGCTTTTTAGCACCATGATGGTGGGGTATCATTCAAACAATGCAGAGCTTGCCGCCTTGATAGATGGAGGAGGCATTATCTCCATGCTTAAAACAATAGCAATTGTTGCGATATCTTCTTCATATTTTGGCATCTTTCGACATACAAAGCTGCTGGATAAAATAAAACAATGGAGTTATACGTTGGCCCTGCATAGTTCAAATTTTGCCGCAGTATTGATTGTTTCAATTATAACCGGAGCTTTAAGCTGCAATCAGACACTTGCGACTATGCTGACTTATGAAATAACGGAAAAGCATGTGCCCGACCGTGAAAAACTAGCTGTATACTTGGAAAATTCAGTCATTCTTACGTCTGCATTAATTCCGTGGAGTATTGCTGCCACATTCCCGATTACAACCATCGGTGCACCGATAAACTGTATTCTCTATGCAGTTTACCTCTATGCTGTACCTATATGGAATCTTTTTGTATCATTTATGAATTCTCGTATTAGTGCCCAAAGGCAAAAATTTTTCTACCTTTTGTAACTAATACTCGCGAAACTGTGAGGGAACAAAAAATAGCAATCAGAAGAAGTGCGGGTATGACGAGGGATGTAGAGAAGGCTTTACCTTTGCGTTATGTTTATCAATTTTGTCCGTGAAAGACCCCCTTTTTCAGCTCTTTAATGGGGGTTTTAATAATTTTAAATGGCTGAATATCATCGGAGGATAGAATACGACAACTAAATATAAGCATAAAAAATATAGACCCTCCTATGGAGGGTCTTAAAATTTGTCCTTTTCATGGCAGCCCTACGGGGACTCGAACCCCGGTTTCCGCCGTGAGAGGGCGGCGTCCTAGACCACTAGACGATAGGGCCATGGCTGCGGGACCAGGATTCGAACCTGGACAACATGATCCAGAGTCATGTGTGCTACCGTTACACCATCCCGCAACAATTCGCAAATCATATATTAACACATTTCCACGCATAAGTCAATACAGGTATTTTTTTATCTTCCTCAACAATACTGTATCAATCATACCTTCGATTTCTATACCGTCCGGTTTGAATTCTTCCCTTTCGACGTAACTATTCTCGTGGATTTCATCCAGAAGAAACCCATATTCGTAAGGAATGAAAATCAATGCATGCTCGCGGGTCTGGGGTAGCAGTTTGCATATCTTTTCTAACAATAAATCGAGATTTGTTCCGCAGAGGGCCGATATTTCTACTGTATTTTCTTCACCGGGTATAATGATGTTGTTTGCCTTGTCAACTTTATTTAGCGCCAGAATAGTTGGTATGCTGTCAGCCCCTATTTCTTTTAACACCGACTTTACTGTGGCTATTTCCTGGTCAACTTTCGGGCTAGAAGCGTCGGCCACGTGGATTAATAGATCGGCCTCCCTTACTTCTTCCAGTGTGGCTTTGAAGGCTTCAATTACTTCGTGGGGAAGCTTCCTTATGAATCCAACGGTATCTGACAGCAGGACCTTCCGTCCATCGGGAAGCGTTAATGCCCGCGTTGTAGTGTCAAGGGTATCGAAAAGCCTGTTGTTGGCAGAAACCCCGGCACCGGTGAGAGCGTTCATCAGCGTTGATTTTCCGGCATTGGTATAGCCGACGAGGCTTATAACGGGATATTTTCTCGAGCTTCTCAACAGCCTTCGATTTTTCTTAATTCTTTCCAATTCTTTTTTTAAGTGTGCGATTCTGCGCCTGATGTGCCGCCGGTCGGTTTCAAGTTTAGTTTCACCTGGTCCCCTCGTGCCAATGCCGCCGCCTTCTCGAGAAAGCTCTATCCCTTTTCCGGTAAGCCTTGGCAGCATGTGCTGAAGTTGGGCAAGCTCCACCTGTATCTTGCCTTCCAGGGATCTTGCCCTTTGAGCGAAGATGTCTAGAACCAGGGTTGTTCTATCTATTATTTGAACACCTATAAGATTTTCCAGGTTTCGAATCTGGACCGGTGTAAGGTCGTCGTCGAAAATAACCGCGTTTGCGCCCAGGTTTTCGACCATTTGAGCTATTTCTTGAACCTTTCCCAGGCCCAGGTAATAGGCTGGATCTTTTCCAGTACGTTTTTGGGTTACCTTTGCAAGGACTTTGGCACCAGCAGTTTCTGCAAGCAGTGCCAGTTCTTCAAGAGTTTCGTCTCCGTATTTATCGTCTATTAAACCAGCAAGAATTGCTGAGGTATTCGGTTTGCTGTTATCCAGAGGTAGCATTTTAATGCAGCCTCCGAAATTGTTTATGATCGTATTTTAAATTATACCATTTTAATGGAACCACCATATACTTTTTTTAAAATTTGTTATATAATCTTATAGAAAAATTCAACTGGAGGGAAATAGTTTTATGCCTCTTGTTACATCAAAGGAAATGTTCAAAAAGGCCTACGAAGGTGGTTATGCGATAGGAGCGTTTAATGTAAACAATATGGAGATCATTCAGGGGATAGTGGAGGCTGCAAAAGAGGAAAGGGCGCCGCTCATACTGCAGGTATCAGCTGGGGCGAGAAAATACGCAAAGCCAGTTTATTTAAAGAAGCTGGTGGAAGCGGCAGCGGAGGATACTGGACTTCCTATTGTCCTTCACTTGGATCACGGTGAGGACTTTGAAATATGCAAAGCTTGTATTGATGATGGTTTTACTTCAGTGATGATTGACGGTTCGCGACTGCCCTTTGAGGAAAACATTGCCCTCACCAGAAAGGTAGTAGAATACGCTCACGAGAGAGGTGTTGTGGTGGAAGGCGAGCTGGGGAGGATAGCAGGGGTAGAGGATAACGTGAAAGTAGCTGACCGCGAAGCAACATTTACCGATCCGGACCAGGCTGTAGAATTTGTCGAAAGGACCGGAGTGGATTCCCTGGCCATATCGATAGGCACCAGCCATGGGGCTTATAAATTCAAAGGTGAACCGTATCTTGACTTTGAAAGGTTGAAGAAGATAACGGAAAAACTGCCGGGATTTCCTCTGGTGCTTCACGGAGCGTCATCAGTTCTGCCTGAATACGTGGAAATGTGCAATAAATACGGAGGGGATATACCCGGCGCTAAGGGCATACCCGAGGAAATGCTCAGAAAAGCGGCTACTATGGGAATCTGCAAGATAAACATAGATACCGACTTGAGGTTGGCAATAACTGCTACTCTCCGCAAGTATTTTGCTGAAAACCCCGCAGAATTTGATCCAAGAAAATACCTGGGCGAGGCCAGGAATGCAGTAAAGAAGGTTGTGCAGCACAAAATTAGAAATGTTCTAGGCTGTAGCGGGAAGATATAAAGAAGATTGCAGCGGGAGGGGAGAAATCGTATGAAAAAGATAGCTGTGGGCGTAGACCTGGGCGGCACAAAAATTGCCGCCGGAGCCGTTGATGAGAATGGTAATCTCCTTGCAAGGACGGAATTGCCCACCCTTGCAAAAGAAGGACCCGAGAAAGTTATAGGACGGATGAAGCAGAGCGTGTATGATATACTCAAACACCTTGGTTTGCCTTTGGAAGATATAGCAGGTATAGGTATAGGTGTCCCCGGGCCTATGGATGCCGGAAGGGGAATAGTAAAAAACCCGCCTAACCTTCCGGGGTGGGACAATGTACCGCTCCGTTCAATAATGCAGGAAGAATTTAATATAAAGGTATGCCTTGAAAACGACGCCAATGCAGCAGCTATTGGAGAATACCTTTTCGGTGCGGGCAAGGGTATAGAAAATTTCGTTTACATAACTATTAGTACCGGTATTGGAGGAGGGGTAATTGCCGGCGGCCGACTTTTGAAAGGAGATGGAGGAAACGCTGCGGAAATTGGCCACCTCACTATAAATTTTGAGGGGCCAGTGTGCGGTTGCGGAAATAAAGGATGCTGGGAAGCATACGCATCAGGGACCGCGATGGCAAGATTCGCAAAGGAAGGGATTTTGTTGGGAAGGAAGACGAAGTTAACGGCCATTGCTCAAGAAGGGGATGTAAGGGCCGAGCATATCTTTGCGGCTGCTAACGAAGAGGACGAGTTCGCAAAAGAACTGGTTGAAAAAGAGGCGTTTTACCTGGGTGTGGGGCTGGCAAGCGTTGTAAATGCTTACAATCCCAAATGTATTGCCATTGGTGGCGGACTTGCCAAAGCATGGGATATGTTTTATTCGAAAATGATAGAAGTAATGAAAGCCAAGGCTCTTCCTCCTAACGTGGAAAACCTTGAAGTGGTTAAAGCAAAGTTGGGTCAGGATGTAGGTATAATAGGAGCCGCGTCGCTTATTTTCCTGAAGGGGTAGGTATAATTGAATGAAGTAGGCAAAAAAACTAAAGCGGCAGCCCGGGCGGCTGCTGTAATAATGGTAGCCACTCTTTTTAGCAAAATCCTGGGATTTTTCAGGGAACTTTTGATAGGTTCGAAGTTTGGTGCAACTTTCATCACTGATGCTTACCTTGTTTCGCTTACGGTTCCGACAGTTCTGTTTGCAACGGTGTTCGGTGCTCTTTCTACTACATTTATCCCGGTGTATTCAGAAATCGAAGCAAAAAAAGGAAAAAAGAAAGCTTCTAGTTTTGCAAGCAATCTTTTTAATGTAATTCTTGTGATTTCACTTGCGATAAGCCTTTTTGGCACTGTTTTCTCTAGAACTTTAGTAAAGTTCGTGGCAGTGGGTTTTTCCGGGGAGACTCTGGAAATGGCCTCGGCTTTTACGCGAGTTACTATGTTTATGAGCGTATTCATCGCCCTGGCCAATGTGCTTACTGGCTACCTTCAAGCTAACCGAGAATTTACCGTTCCGGCTGTAATCGGGATACCTTACAATATCATAATAATAACCGCGCTGCTTTTCAGTGCTGAGTTGGGGATATGGGGCCTCGTGTTTGCTACAGTGCTGGCAGCCCTTGCTCAAGTTTTAATTCAGATACCTGCAGCCTCAAAGGCAGGGTTTAAATTTGGAACAAATATCAATTTTGATGACGAAGACTTGAAACGTATGGGCCTGCTTGTTATACCCGTTGTCCTGGGAACTGGGGTGAACCAGGTAAATGTACTAGTGGATAGGATGATGGCTTCGACGCTCGAGGAAGGTACAATAGCAGCCCTGAATTTTGCGAGTCGGTTGAACAGTTTCGTGTATGGCTTGTTTACATTATCAGTCGCCACCGTAGTTTATCCATCGCTTTCGCAGCTTTCAGCGGAAGGAAACATGGAAGGATTTAAAAGGGCACTGGAAAGGACTCTGGGTTTTGTGGTTGCTATTGTAATGCCATTAAGTGCAGGTGCCATGGTTCTAAGGGTTCCGATAGTCAGATTTCTATTTGAAAGGGGAGCCTTTGATTCGAGAGCGACATTAATGACTGCCACTGCTTTGTTTTATTACTCCATTGGGATGGTAGGTTTTGGGCTCAGGGATGTGTTAAGCAGAGCTTTTTATTCCCTCAAAGACACCAGGACTCCCATGGCCAATGGCGCTTTTGCCGTGGGCATAAACATTATATTGAACCTGATACTGGTAAGTTTAATGGGATTAGGAGGACTTGCTTTGGCTACCAGCATATCAGCGTTAGTGGGTACAGCTTTGCTCTTTTATAGACTACAGCAGAAAACGGGACCGCTGGGTGGACGAAAGATACTCATGGACATTATTAAATCGGCAACAGCCTGTGTTGTTATGAGCTTCGTAGTACATCATATTTACACCGTGATGAGCAAACTATTCATTCCAAAGGCACTGCTCTATCAGGTATGGGATCTTGGCGTTTCCTGCTTGGCGGGAATTATTGTGTACTTGATAATGGTTTTAATTTTGAGAATGGAAGGTATGATGTGGGCTGTAAAGATTTTCGTTCCTGTAAGGCTTAAGAAGTGAGAGTAATGAAAATAATATTACTATCGTGAAAAAAAATTTTTTATGATAAAGAGGATTTTTTAATATTGTATAGAATATAAATACATAGGAAGGATGTAAAATAAAATGGAGAAGAAAAAAAGCAACATTTTAAAAAACTTCATCCCTCTTGTGGATTTTATCGCTGGTATTACAGGCCCCTTCTGTGAGGTAGTCCTTCACGATGTGACCAATGTAGAATCCTCTATAGTGGCGATAAAAAATAACCATATTAGCGGTCGTCAGGTAGGGGGTCCCCTTACCGACTTGGGACTAAAACTCTTAAAAGAAAAGGCATATCTAGAAAAAGATTACCTTTTAAATTATCCAGGTAGAACGAAAGATGGCAAGGTATTACGTTCTTCCACCTTTTTTATAAAAGACGAAAATGGAGATATAGTAGGAATGCTGTGCGTTAACATAGATTTAAGCGGAGCCTATGCTACAAAACGATTCGTAGAAGATTTCATAATGGGTATAAACGAGGATTCTAAAGAGCAAAGTGAGAATAATAAAGCGTTGCCGGAGAACTTAACTCTTTCTCTAGAGGATTTGATGCACTCGATAATTGAACAAACAGTGGCAGAAGTTAACGTTCCTCCTGAGAGAATGTCACCTGAGGAAAAAATGTGGATTGTCCATAAATTAAGTGAGAAAGGTGTATTTTTATTGAAAGGAGCAGTTGCTGAGGTCGCAAAATGCCTGAAAACATCGGAAAATACCATTTACCGTTATCTCAATAAAAGAAATAGCGATGCTTAAACCGATTATTATTTTTTATAAAATAAAATTCCAAAGAAAGGGGAAGGTAATCAATGAAAAAGGTAATTAAAACAGACATGGCTCCTAAAGCAATAGGGCCATATTCTCAGGCTGTCATGGTAGGAGATTTTCTGTTCGCGTCCGGTCAGATTGCTATAAATCCAGCAACCGGCGAGATTGTGGAGGGAGGCATTGAAGCTCAGACAAGACAAGTTATGGAAAATGTTAAAAACATCCTCCAGGCTGCCGGTATGGATTTCAGCAATGTGGTAAAGACTACTGTATTTATCACCAATATGGATGATTTTGCAAAAGTAAATGAAATTTACGCAACGTACTTTGGCGAAAATCCTCCAGCACGCTCCTGCGTAGAGGTGAGTAAGTTGCCAAAAGGAGCGTTGATAGAGGTTGAGGTAATAGCGCACAGGTAGTACAGCCTGTGCGTTTTAAAAATGAGGAGGCGAAAACAATGTTGACTTTAGAGCACATAAAAGAAGCAAGAGAAGTACTAAAGAACGTTGCATATAAAACCAGCTTGGTTCATAATACCACTTTGAGTGAAATGTGTGGCAATCATGTATACCTAAAGATGGAAAATCTCCAGAAGACAGGTTCTTTTAAAATCCGGGGCGCCTATAACAAAATAGCCCACCTGACAGAAGAGGAAAAGAAAAGAGGAGTAATTGCTTCTTCGGCAGGAAACCACGCTCAAGGAGTCGCTCTGGGAGCTACATCCTACGGCATAAAATCAACGATAGTTATGCCGAAACACGCACCCCTTTCGAAAGTTGCCGCTACTAAAAGGTATGGCGCTGAAGTGGTTTTGTATGGCGATGTGTACGATGAAGCCTACGCCATGGCCAAAAAAATACAGGAAGAAACGGGGGCAACCTTCATTCATCCGTTTAACGACCCCTTCGTGATTGCGGGACAAGGCACAATTGCATTGGAAATTATGGAAGATTTACCTGATGCTGATGTGATTGTAGTGCCTATAGGTGGTGGGGGCTTGATATCGGGGGTAGCTCTTGCTGCAAAAAGCATAAATCCTTCGGTCAAAATAATAGGGGTTCAGACCAAAAATATGCCTTCCATGGCTGTTTCGATATCAAAAAAGGCTGTAACAACGGTGGAAGGTATACCCACCATCGCTGACGGGATAGCTGTAAAAACCCCAGGGGATCTGACTTTTGAAATGGTGCAAAAATACGTGGATGACATAGTCATAGTTGATGAAGATGAAATTGCAAACTCCATCCTTATATTATTGGAAAGGGCCAAAGTTGTTACAGAAGGTGCGGGAGCAGCAGCAGTTGCAGCAATATTAAACCGCTTAAATGGAATAAAAAATAAAAAAGTAGTGGCCATACTAAGTGGCGGCAACATTGATGTAAATATTCTGGCAAGGGTCATTGATAAGGGTCTTGTAAAAAGCGGGCGGAAAATATTTATGGACACTTTCATTCCGGACAAACCCGGAACCTTGTGGAGGCTATTGAATCTGGTTGCCGATACAGGTGCAAACGTTTTGTCTGTGACGCACAACCGTTCCATCAAAGAAGTCCCTATAGGGTTTGCAAAAATTGAGTTGGAATTGGAGACGGCGGATGAAGAGCATGTTCAAAGGTTAAAGGATGTGCTTATAAGGCACAATTACAGTATAAATATTCAATAAAACTTAAAAAGAAGGAGGATGATGAAGACTAGAGGTGATAAAATTTGGATCTTTTTGACATCATAGGACCTGTGATGATTGGACCTTCTAGTTCCCACACAGCTGGTGCTGTGAAATTGGGAAATCTCGCAAGAAATATCTTGGGAGAAGAACCAAAAAAAGCGAGAATCATTCTTTATAATTCCTTTGCCAAAACGGGGCGCGGTCATGGAACAGATAAGGCCGTAATCGCAGGCATTTTGGGATTTGGTCCCGATGATGAACGTATAAAGATAGCCTTTGAAGAGGCCAAAAAAAGGGGACTTGTTTATCAATTATTGATAAAGGAAGATGAAAGCCTGCATCCCAATACCGTAACTTTCGAACTGGAAGGAGCGTCCAAAAAAACCCAAGTCACCGGATGCTCCATAGGGGGTGGCAGGGTAAAAGTTACCGCCATCGATGGTTTTGAGGTGGAACTTTCGGGGGAATATTCGACGATTATTACCGTGCATAAGGATAGACCCGGCATAGTAGCGCGCGTTACTGCTTATTTAGCAGAATGGGGAATTAATATTGCCGAGATGAGAGTTTCACGAAAGAGAAAGGGAGAAGAAGCGTTAATGGTAATAGAAACAGACGAGAAGTTGCCGGGGGAAATAAAAGAGATTTTGAGAAATATTGAAGATATATACCGCGTAATAACATTTCCAGAATAAAGGTGGAAAAGATGATAAGTACGATTGAGGAACTGGTGGCAACCGCTGAAAAAAGAGGTTGTAAGGTTTCTATCTTAGTCAAGGAATTAGAGGCCAAATCTACTGGCCGTAGTGTGGAAGAACTTTTTAAGTGCATGAAGTCCTATTTCGAAGTAATGAGAGAAGCAGCAAATAGAGGGGTAACTAATGAAATTCGCTCGATAAGCGGAATTACGGGCGGCGAAGGTAGAAAGATGTGGAATGCTGCTGAAAGGGCTCTTTCTGGAAGTACATTGGCGAAAGCAGCTGCAAGGGCTATGGCGGTAGCTAATGTCAATGCTTCTATGGGGAAAATCGTTGCTGCTCCTACAGCCGGTTCCTGCGGAATACTGCCTGGAGCTGTTTTGACAATAGGTGAGAAACTATCAAAAACTGATGAGGAAATCGTGGACAGCCTCTTCACCGCTGCTGAGGTAGGGAGGATAATAGCCCTTAATGCCACTATAGCCGGTGCCGAAGGAGGTTGTCAAGCGGAGTGCGGGGCAGCTTCAGCCATGGCCGCCGCTGCCGTTGTCGAGCTTGCTGGTGGAAGTCCTAGACAGGTCGCCCACGCTGTCGCAATTGCATTGAAAGCAGTGATGGGGCTTGTATGCGACCCCGTGGCAGGATTAGTAGAAGTGCCTTGCATTAAGCGCAACGCTATGGGCGCTGTACAGGCGATTTTAGCTGCAGATATGGCAATAGCCGGCATTGAAAGCGTCATTCCAGCCGATGAAGTCATAAGTGCGATGAAAGAAGTCGGGCGCATGATGCCCGACAGGTTAAAGGAAACCGCCATGGGCGGTGTTGCTGCAACACCTACTGGCAAAAAATTAAGTGAAAAGATTTAAATTTCTGAAGGAGGTATTTTCGAATGAAAAGTTTTAATTTGGGTCTACTGCCTAGGCTTATTATCGCAATTATTCTAGGTATACTCATCGGTTCTTTCATGCCCGCGCCCGTTGTACGAATTCTTGCCACATTTAACTCCATATTCGGTAATTTCCTCGGATTCGTAATACCCTTGATAATAATCGGATT
>JAKKUQ010000013.1 GCA_021890755.1 Thermosediminibacteraceae bacterium
ATTACCCCTTTATTTCTCTTTTTTATTTGACATTTTAGGGAATAATTTAATTAAGGAGGTGCGGGGTTTTGATTGAGGTAAACAGCGAAAACTTTGAACAGGAGGTATTAAAGTCTGAAAAACCGGTACTAGTCGATTTTTGGGGACCAAGGTGTGAGCCTTGTAAGGCCCTGATGCCGCAGGTGGAAAAGCTTGAGGAGATTTACGGCGACAGGATTAAGTTCTGCAAACTCGACACTTCGAAAAACATGCGCTTGGCAATAAGCCAGAAAGTCATGGGGCTTCCAACTATTGCGATTTACAAGAATGGAGAGAAGGTGGATCAGGTTACGAAGGAAGTTACCATCGAAATGGTGGAAGAAATGATTAAAAGGAACATATAAGGGGAGGATTAAAATGAAACTGGAGCTCGGATATTTCAAGGTGAAAGATGTGGTGTTCGGCGACACCACCCGGTTTGAAAACGGCGTCCTCACAGTAAATAAGAAAGAACTTTCCGAGCTCATTTTAGAAGACCAAAGAATTAAAGACGTGGATTTCGACGTGGCAAAACCGGGTGAAGAGGTCAGAATAATTCCGGTTAAAGATGTTATAGAGCCCCGCGTAAAGGTGACTGGAGGCACTATCTTTCCAGGTTTTCTAGGTAAACCCACCACCGTAGGCTCAGGAAGAACGCACGTGTTGAGAGGAATGGCGGTGGTCACTTGCGGGAGGATCGTAGGCTTTCAGGAAGGCATAATCGACATGAGCGGACCCGGCGCCGAATACACTCCTTTTTCAAAACTAATCAACCTAGTGTTAGTAGCAAATCCTGTCGAAGGCATTTCCCAGCATGAACACGAAGAAGCCCTCCGCATAGCCGGTCTCAAGGCTGCGGCGTATCTTGCGGAGTCTGTCAAAGAAAAGGAACCTGAGGAAATTAAGGTCTATGAGACCAAACCCATTACCCAAGCACTGAAAGAATATCCCGACCTGCCAAAAGTGGCTTACGTATATCAACTTCAAAGCCAGGGACTGCTCCACGATACATACGTCTACGGGGTTGACGCCAAAAAAATAATACCTACCTTAATATACCCCACCGAACTGATGGATGGAGCAATAGTTAGCGGCAACTGCGTATCTGCCTGCGACAAGAACCCCACTTATGTACACCAAAACAACCCCGTCGTGGAAGAACTCTATAAACGTCACGGCAAGGAGATAAACTTTGTGGGCATAATCATAACCAACGAAAACGTTACCCTTGCCGATAAAGAACGCTCTTCTGACTACACGGCGAAACTCGCTGAGTACCTTGGCCTTGACGGTGTTATTATCACTGAGGAAGGCTTTGGCAATCCCGATACCGATCTCATCATGAACTGCAGAAAAATCGAAGAAAAGGGCATAAAAACGGTACTCATAACCGATGAATATGCCGGTAGGGATGGAGCATCCCAGTCGCTGGCCGATGCCGACCCGAAAGCAAACGCAGTTGTTACCGCAGGAAACGCAAACGAGGTAATCGTATTGCCCCCCATGAAGAAGGTAATCGGGCTTGTTGATACCGCTGCTGTTATAGCCGGTGGTTCTCAAAAAGCATTGCGAGAAGACGGAAGCATAGAGATTGAACTTCAGGCGATAACCGGCGCTACGTCGGAAGTAGGTTTTACACGCTTGAGCGCAATTACCCTGTAAATTATTAAAAAGAGGAGGCGAAATTATGTTTGAGGGCAAAAAAATAGTGATAGTGGGCGACAGGGACGGAGTACCCGGTCCTGCTATCGAGGCTTGCATGAAAACAACTCCAGGGGAAGTGGTGTTTTCCACCACAGAGTGTTTTGTCTGAACGGCTGCAGGAGCGATGGATCTGGAGATCCAAAAAAGAATCAAAGAACTGGCCGAAGAGCACGGCCCTGAAAACGTTGTCGTGATATTGGGCGGTGCTGAACCTGAAGCTGCGGGTATTGCAGCCGAAACCGTAACTAATGGCGATCCAACTTTTGCTGGACCCTTAGCAGGTGTGTCTTTAGGGCTTGCTGTATATCACATTGTAGAGCCTGAAGTGAAGGCAGCCGTTGATCCGACAGTTTACGAAGAGCAGGTTGGAGTAATGGAAATGGTGCTGGATGTGGAGGGTATAACCAGGGAAGTAAAGAAGTACCGCGAACAGTATTCAAAATACAGGGCGTAACCCGGAAGGAGGCCGCGCGATGGGTAAATTTAGGGTTGTCCATTACATCAACCAGTTTTTTGGCCAAATAGGCGGCGAAGAAAAGGCAGATATACCGCCACAAGATAAAGAGGGTCCCGTGGGGCCCGGAATGGCCTTCAATGCTGCCTTTGGCAGCGAAGCTGAGATAGTAGGCACAATCATTTGCGGCGATTCATATTTCAACGAACACCAGGAAGAGGCTAAAGCCGATATCCTGGAACGAATCAAAAAGTATAATCCCGACCTTGTGATCGCAGGTCCTGCCTTCAACGCCGGCCGGTATGGGATGGCCTGCGGAAGCGTTTGCAAAGCGGTGAAGGAAACCCTCAACATACCCGCTGTTACTGGCATGTTTAAGGAGAATCCCGGGGTAGAAGTGTACAAAAAAGATGTGTATATAGTAGAAACTGCTGGATCTGCCGCTGGTATGAGGGAAGCAGTGCCCAAAATGGCAAAACTCGCTTTGAAACTTGTAAAGGGTGAAACTATTGGCACTCCCCAGGAAGAAGGATATTTCCCGCGTGGAATTAGAAAGAACGTTTTTGTAGAAGAATACGGAGCCAAACGCGCAGTGGATATGCTGATAAAGAAGCTCAAGGGTGAACCCTATACTACAGAGTATCCCATGCCGGACTTCGACAGGGTAACGCCCGCGCCGGCCGTAAAAGACCTCTCGAAGGCGAAAGTGGCTCTTGTAACTTCAGGTGGCATAGTTCCCAAGGGTAATCCTGATAAGATCGAAGCATCCAGCGCTTCCAAGTTTGGAAAGTACGACATCGAAGGTGTAGAATACCTCACTCCCGATAAATACCAGACTGCCCACGGCGGTTATGATCCCACCTACGCCAATGATGACCCCAACAGAGTTCTTCCTGTTGACGTCATGCGCGAACTTGAAAGAGAAGGCGTCATAGGAAAACTCCACAGGTACTATTACGCAACAGTTGGCAATGGTACATCTGTGGCCAATGCCAAGAAATTTGCCCAGGAAATTGCAAAACAGCTTATTGCTGATGGGGTCCAGGCGGTTATTCTTACCTCCACCTGAGGAACATGTACTCGTTGCGGTGCAACGATGGTAAAAGAACTCGAAAGGGCAGGTCTGCCCACCACCCATGTCTGTACGATAGTGCCGATTTCCTTGACGGTAGGTGCAAACAGAATAGTTCCGGCTGTTGCTATACCTCACCCGCTAGGTAATCCATCTCTCACCAAGGAGCAGGAAAAAGCCCTGAGGAAACGACTGGTCCTTAAAGCATTAAAAGCCCTGACACAGGATGTGGACAAACAGACGGTTTTCGAAGATTAGTATGACATAAGCAGAAGAACCCGAAGGAGGGCTTAACGTGAACAATGCTGTTGTTGCGGGTGCCAGCTACGTTCTGGTACATGTGCCGAACATCATGATGGTAGCTGGCACCACCCAGCTTTTAGAAAAAGAAAATCCCAATTCGGATTATATAAAGAAGATTAAAGAGCACATCAGAACTTATGATGAGGCTGTTGCTTATCCGCCAAACCAGGTTTATATCGGAAATATATCGCCCGAAGACTTGAAAAACATAAAAAGGCCCTGGTACGAAAATCCTCTGAAAGATTCTTCTCGATTTGGCCGTTACGGCGAAATAATGCCCGAGGATGAGTTTTACGGCTTGATGGCCATATCTGATGCTTTCGACCTGGTTATCTTAGAAAGAGAATTCGCCGAAGCCATAAAGCAAAAGTTTTCCCGCCACCCGCTTTTTTCGGAGAACGAAATAAACCGCATAAAAATGGTGGCCGATGAGGAGACAATAAAAAAGCACCTGGAAAACGGGGCTATTGAATTGGTGTATGAAGGAAAGCTCGTCGGATGTGTGAGGAAAGCCCATGACAAGGACGAGACACTTTCGGCTCACGTCATGCTAGAAAACCTAGCTACCAAAGCCTCGGCGGTGCTGGCTTTAAGGTACCTGCTGAAAACAACCGGAATTGCCCCAACGGATATCGACTATATCATAGAATGTTCCGAAGAAGCTTGCGGTGACATGAACCAAAGGGGTGGAGGCAATTTCGCCAAGGCAATTGGCGAGATTGCAGGCTGCGGCAGTGCCACGGGAGCTGATATGAGGGGGTTCTGCGCTGGCCCCACTCACGCCCTCATCAGTGCTGCAGCCCTGGTGAGCGCTGGTGTGTATAAAAATGTGGTCGTCGTTGCCGGTGGAGCTGCGGCGAAACTCGGAATGAACGGCAGGGACCATGTAAACAAAGGCATGCCGGTGCTGGAAGATGTCCTCGGCGGGTTCGCGGTACTGGTAAGTAGCAACGACGGTGAAAACCCCGTAATAAGACTTGATTCCATAGGAAAGCATCCTATCGCCGCCGGTGCTGCCCCACAGGCCGTAATGCAAAACATAGTATACAATCCCTTGGATCGACTCAACCTCAAGGCCTTTGAGGTGGACAAATACGCCCCCGAGCTTCAAAATCCGGAGATCACAGAACCAGCCGGTGCGGGAGACGTTCCAAAAGCTAACTACAAAATGATAGCGGCTATTGCCGTAAAACGCGGTGAACTCAAAAGGGAAGAGATGGATTCTTTCGTGGAAAAACACGGAGTAATAGGCTTTGCTCCAACGCAAGGACATATTCCTTCAGGAGTTCCATTTATCGGATATGCAAGGGAGCAGATTTTGGCCGGTAATATGACAAGGGCTATGATAATAGGCAAGGGAAGCCTTTTCCTTGGCCGTATGACCAACTTGTTCGACGGTATATCCTTCATCATGGAAAAGAACCCTGGTCTTAAAAAAGAGGAAAAAATGCCCGATATTTCGTCTTACCTTGCAGAGGCCTTCCGCGAATTTGCTGAATACTTGAAGGCAAGGGGGGAGGCCGATGCCCCTAGATAAGTCAGGCCTTTTTTCCATGCTGGCTGATGCCCTGGAAGGTCGGAGCATTAAAAAAGTAAGAGTTGGGTTAACAGTTCTCGGTAGCGAACACCCGCCGGAAGTGCTGATAGATGCGGCAAAAGAAGCGGTCAGAAACTTGGATGGTGTAGAGGTTGTATTGCTTGGCGCCGGGGAGGGGATATCCGCCCCAGGACTTCAGGGCGTGAAAGCCAGCACTTTAGAGGAAGCCCACCGCATTATGGAAAAAATGCTGGATAGTTCTGAACTAGACGCTGCAGTAACAATGCATTACAACTTTCCAATAGGTGTTTCCACCGTTGGAAGGGTAGTGACTCCGGCCCGCGGCAAGCCCATGCTAATCGCCACTACCACGGGAACCTCTGCAGCCAACCGGGTGGAAGCCATGGTTAAAAACGCCATATACGGTATTATCACGGCAAAAGCCTTAGGCTTAGAAAAACCCAGCGTTGGCATATTGAATTTAGACGGTTCCCGCCAGGTAGAACGCATATTGAAATTACTGGCAGAACGTGGCTACGAGATTAATTTCGCAGAATCAATAAGAGCCGATGGCGGCTCTATAATGAGGGGCAACGACCTCCTAGCCGGTTCCTGCGACGTCATGGTTACCGACACACTGACCGGTAACATATTGATAAAAGTATTTTCTGCCTATACTACCGGGGGAGACTATGAAGCTCTAGGCTGGGGTTACGGCCCCGGCATCGGTGAAGGTTACAAAAGAATAATTCTTATCCTCTCTAGGGCTTCAGGAGCGCCGGTGGTTGAAGGAGCAATCCGGTACGCTGCAGAACTGGTAAGAGGCAATCTCCTGGAAAAAGCAGCTGAGGAATTTGAAAAGTTAAGAGAGGTCAAATTTCACGAACTCATAGGTGAGCTAGAAAAGGCCGCAAAACCCAAAGAAGAAGAAGATACTGTGCCACCGCCTAAAAAGACCGTGACGGAAGAAATAGCCGGTATCGATGTGCTCCAGATGGAAGATGCGGTGAAGGTTTTGTGGAAAAATGGAATATACGCAGAAAGCGGTATGGGATGCACTGGTCCGGTAATCATGGTGGCTCACGAAGACCTGAAATCAGCCGTAGACATTCTTAAAACCGAAGGATATTTGTAAAATAATAGAAGGCAGGATGTGTATTGAAAACCTTGGTCGCTATGGAGTAGTCCATAGCGATCTTTTTTTTGCCATAAAAGCAACAATGAAGTTATCGCATAGGTCCTCTATCAACCACGGTTGATTCGGTATCATCTGATTTTTATTGGGTTTTTGTCATTGAAATCATATTACTCTATATATTTTTGCATTCAGCTTTAAGTCTAAATACTTCGTTTTCTAAAGCTTTTAAGGTGCATATATTCTTTATAATAAAACCTCCTATTACAGCTTTTGAATTCTGCAATGGGAGGTCTTTTTTTTTATAATGTCTGTTTTTTGAAATCGGGCTTTTTATTTTTGTTTTGCCGTGGGTCTGCCATTGGAGTCACCATAACACGTCTTAAAAAATATTATAACAAGAGATAAATCATCCTGAGAGGGGTGAGGTAGATGAAAAAAATAGCGCTGATACTGGTTGCTGTGCTGCTGCTTTCGATGTTTACAATAGGATGCAGTTTTCAAGCATCTAAAGAAGAGCCTCCAAGAAATGGCAATACACAGGGAGGCCACTTCCCGGGAGTCGAGCCGCTTTCGCCTCCAGTAAAGGTGACCGTTGGAATGAAGCAGGTGGTATCCGATGCCGGAGTGCTCATAGGTATGGCCAAAGGATATTACAAGGAATTGGGTATAGAAATAGAGCCGGTGCAATTTAACACTGGTCAGGACATGATAAATGCCCTAGGAGCCGGCCAGCTGGACGTAGGATGCACTGTCTCGGCTTCCGGACTCTTCAATGCCATGTTGCGAGGCATACCCATAAAAATCGTGGCTGATAAAGGAGTAAATGTTCCGGGTAAAGGCTATTACAGGCTGGTTATCCGCAAGGACCTTGTAGACGAAATACAGGATTACAAAGACCTAAAAGGGAGGAAGCTCGCTATAGTTGGAACCGCGTCTTTAGATGAAATCGCCCTGGACCGGGTGCTGAACAAAGGCGGCATGACCACCCAGGATGTGGACCTACAGGTTATTCGTTCCTTCCCCGACATGGTAGCTGCGATGAGTAATGGTAGCATAGACGGCGGTATGCTCATCGAGCCCTTTATAGCAGCGGCTGTAGAGCAGAATATAGCAGATCCTTGGAAGGACCCGTCTGAGTACGATCCTGATGCCCAGACTGCGTTATTGGTTTACGGTAAGAGCATGCTCGAAAGGCCGGAGGTCGCAAAAAGATTCATGCTAGCGTATATAAAATCCCTCAGGGATTACAACGATGCCTTCTTCAAGAATATTAATAAAGACGAGATCGTATCGATACTTGCCGAATACTCGGTGGTTAAGGACAAAGCCCTTTACGACAAGATGTTTCCGGTAGGCCTAAACCCCGACGGCTATGTCAAGATGAAAGGAATACAGATGGACCTAGATTGGTATAGCAAGAGGGGGCTTTTAAAGGGCGAACTGAAAGCAGAAGACGTAGTGGATAACACTTATGTGGATTACGCTCTCAGTGTCCTTGGAAAGTATGAATAAATTCGGATCAGTTTACGTTTTTGAAAGGGGGAGAAGCATCGTGAATGCTGTAGAACAAAAGCTAAACCGGAGCATAAAAATCGAAGAAATAAGTGGCGATAGCGATAAATCGCAGAAGGGAAGCGCTCTCTTTCTTAAAATTCTCTCCTTTCTTTCCCCCTTATTTTTACTTTTAATATGGGAGGTCCTTGCAAAATTAAATGCTATAGACGTCCGCCTTTTTTCCAGCCCTTCGCGGATCTTCGCTGCACTTTTGCCGCTTATTTCTTCGGGAGAACTGCTGTACCATACTTTAATTAGCGCAGGAAGAATACTTCTTGGATTTATCGCGGGTGCCGTGCCCGGTGTGATCTTGGGCCTTTCCATGGGGCTTTTTCCCCCGGTGAGAGCCTTACTAATGCCCCTTGTGGCCGTCACTTTTCCGATACCAAAATTGGCCATTATGCCATTGATACTTATAATTTTCGGACTTGGTGAAACCTCTAAGATATTCACAATAGCTATCGGTGTTTTCTACCTGGTGCTGATTAACACCATGGCTGGAGTTCTAAATATTGACCCAATATACATGGATGTGGCAAGGAGCTTCGGTGCAAACCGTATTCAGTTTTATACAACAGTGGCACTTCCCGGCGCCCTCCCGATGATTTTTGCCGGGTTAAAGCTGGGAATGGGTACAGCGCTCCTTTTGATAGTTGCAGCAGAGCTTTCCGCCGCCAGGGCTGGAGTTGGTTGGATGATCTGGAGAGCTTACGATATGTTTGACATAGAAAAAATGTTTTGCGCTCTTATTGTCCTGGCTTTTCTTGGTTATATCTTTTCCTACTTCTTGGACTTTATAGAGAAAGTAGTGATTCCGTGGAAAAACAGCTGAAAGGTGGGAGTGATCTTGAACACTAATACGGAAGCTATTCGTGCAGAAAATCTAACAAAAATTTTCAAGACACGCAGGTCTGAGGTCGTTGCTTTGGAAAACGTAAATCTTTCGGTTAAAGACGGTGAATTCCTGTGCCTATTGGGACCAAGTGGATGCGGGAAATCAACCCTTCTCAGAATCTTAGCGGGGTTGGAAAAACAAACTTACGGGAAAGTATACCTTAAGGCTAAAAATACGGAAAAACCCTTGACCGCAGTTGTATTTCAGGGAGATTCCATTTTTCCCTGGATGAAGGTGATAGACAACGTGGAGTACGGTCTGCGGATAAGGGGGGTACCAGCACGAGAGAGAAGGGAAATCGCCCTAAAATATTTAAAATTGATGGGCCTTGAGAAATTTGCTGATTTATATCCCCCCCAGCTTTCTGGCGGCATGAAACAGAGGATAAATGTTGCAAGGGCCTTCGCTAGTGATCCAGAAATTCTCCTTATGGATGAGCCCTTTGGTGCTCTCGATGAACAAAACAGATTAATCCTGCAGCAGGAACTCTTGCGGATATGGGAAGGAAGCGGTAAGACTACTGTTTTCATAACCCACAGCATAGACGAAGCACTGCTTCTTGGGGATCGGATAGTAGTAATGACAGCCCAGCCGGGTAGAATAAAAGCAATACTCGATGTAGGAATGGAAAGGCCCCGGGATATACTTTCGATAAAGTCATCTCCGAAGTTTGTAAAGCTTTATAGAGAAATCTGGGAGTACCTCCGGGAAGAAGTGCTCAAAGCAAGAAATTTTACTGGTAGCGGCGGCAAATGAAAAACACCCCCGAGAATTTCCGGGGGTGTAATTTTTAAAACTTTCCCTAGACGGTTTGCGCGTAAGTCCTTTTTACTTTCTGCTTCTGTATGATATATCCGGCGATAAGTAGCCCTAGGCCTACCAGGTCGGTTATAAACCCTGGGGTCACCATTAAAACGCCGCCCGCAAAGAATATAATTCTTTCCAGTAACGATTGGTGGGTGAGGAAATACCCGCTTACAGCTGAACCGACTCCAATAATCCCTATAATAGATGTTACAACAATCTCAACTATTTCTATTGCTGTGACATCTATAAGGAGCATTTCCGGGTGGTAAACAAAAATATAAGGTACCAGGAATGCCGCTATTGCCAGCTTTGATGCCTCTATTCCGGTCTTGAACGGATTGGCCTTCGCTATACCGGCACCGACGAAAGCCGCAAGAGCCACAGGTGGTGTCACGTCAGCAATGATGCCAAAGTAGAAAGCGAACATGTGAGCTGCAAGCACGGGAACGTTGAGCATTATCAGCGCTGGAGCAGCAATGGTAGAGGTTATGACATAATTGGCTGTTGTCGGCACTCCCATGCCAAGGATAAGAGATGTTATCATTGTCAAAAACAGGGTTAATAAAAGGTTATTGTTGGCAAGGTCCACCAGCGTTGAACCTAGTTTAAGGCCAAGGCCCGTCTGAGTGACAACTCCCACAATTATACCGGCGCAGGCGGTAGCAGCCACCACTCCGAGAGCGCTCCGGGCTCCCTGTTCAAGCCCGTTTACAATATCCGAAAAACTTATACGCGTATTTTTTCTCAGCATCGAAGAAAGGATTGCGAGAATAATTGCAAAGAGCGCCGCTTTCGTTAGAGTACGGCCTGCTACCAGCAAATAAATTAAAGCGAAGAGGGGAATGAGCAGATGACCCCTTTCTTTCAAAATCACGCCGAGTTTCGGGAGTTCCTCCCGCTTCATACCCCTGAGTCCCAGTTTTTTTGCTTCAAAATGAACCTGAGTCCACACTCCGAAATAGTAAAGAAGCGCGGGTATGATAGCTGCCTGAATTATCCGCAAATAAGGAACTCCAATGAATTCGTGCATCAAAAAAGCTGCTGCTCCCATTATGGGCGGCATTATCTGTCCTCCTGTGGATGCCACAGCCTCTACAGCACCGGCAAATTCTGGCCTGTATCCAAGACTTTTCATCATCGGAATCGTGAAACTTCCGGAACCCGCAGTGTTGGCCACAGAACTTCCGGATACGGTCCCCTCCAGGGCGGAAGAAATGACCGCCACTTTGGCCGGCCCTCCCGCTGCCCATCCTGCCACGGCGTTGGCAAGGTTTATAAAAAGCTGCCCAAGCCCGGTTTTTTCAAGGAAGGCTCCAAATAATATAAAAAGAAATACAAACTGTGATGAAACTCCGATGGGAATACCGAAAATACCTTCCGTAGTAAAAAACTGATGCTGTACGAGGCTGGGCAGGTCCACACCCCTGTGGGCAAAGGGACCCGGGATCTGTCGTCCAAGGAGAGCATAAATGATGAAACAGGTGGCGACAACAACCATAGGCAGCCCTACTACCCTTCTTACTGCCTCCAGCACAAGAAAAATTCCCGTTAAACCCACAATATAATCGAGGGTGGTTACCGTTCCGGCGCGCAGTACCAGCTGCTCATAAAAGGCGGGTATATAAAGCGGGACAAGAGCTCCCAGCAGCGAAAAAACGATATCGACCGGATGAATCCTATCCCTGGGCCAGGATTTTCTTGCCGGATATAAAAGGAAAATGAGACACAGCGCGAATGAGAGGTGGATGGACCTTTGGATCATGGCGTCCAGGGTACCAGCGGCGGCGGTGTAAATCTGAAAAGCTGAAAAAGTTATGGCAACAGCTGCAACCACCTTTGCCATAAAACCCTTGAGTGTTCTATAGTCGGATTCTGCATCGACCTTTCTTAATATTTCCTCAGCAATTTTTTGGGTATCTGAACTTATATATGGTTTTTCGCTCATTAGTTTACACTCCCTTCTTATTTAATCTTTTTTATAACCCATCGGTGCGCGGCAGAAATAGTAAGCAGGTCTTCACTTTCTGCGATATCCGTAAAATTTATGCGCCTGCCGTCGATGATTACTGCATGGCCGGGCAGCGGAGAAACCCATAGGGGTATCTTCTCTAAAGTCCTTGACTGAGTTACAACAAACTGTCCGTTTACGTTTTTAAAGGTTCCACTGGGATTAAAAGGCAATCCTGTTCCGAGGGAGTAAAACCGCGTTTCTTTTAAAGTCACTGTACTGTCGTCGTTAATGCGATACAATTCATATACAGGTGTTCGCTCTATGGAGTGAACGAAAGTCAGTGTGAACTCTCCACTTTTGACCGGGAGCACGGTGGTAGTTTTTTTATATTCGTTGTATATAATGAGTACCTTCTCGCGCTCTACTCGAAAGTAAGTGAAAAATACTGCCAGAATTGTTATTAAAAGCAGGCACAGACCTTTTTGCTTTTTCATAATATGAGCATTGGAATTGCTCCAATGCTCTTAACCCCTCCCTTGGCTATTTGCCTATCTCTTTGAAGTATTTTTCAGCTCCGGGATGAAGCGGTATCGACATATTCTCTTTGCCACTTTCGGGCACTATTTGCTTGCCGCTATGTTCATGAGCTGCTATCAAGCGATCCTTGTTTTCATACATGGTTTTCACCATCTGATAAACTAGGTCTTCTGGGTATTGGGCACTTACTGCCAGCATGGATTTAACAGATACTGCCGTTACGTCTTCCGTCTGGCCGCTGTACGTGTTAGCCGGTATTACTGTTCTGGAATAGAACGGGTACTTGGAGATAAGAGTTTCGATGGTCTTGTCGTCAAGGGGTATCAGCGCTATTTTATGCTGAGTAGCAATATCAGTGATCGCTGCCGTTGGAAAACCGGCGGTGACAAAGGCCGCATCGATATTGCCGTCTTTCAGGCTGTTAGCCGCCTCGGAAAAGCTTAAGTATTGAACCTGAATATCGTTATAGGTTATACCGGCAGCTTCAAGGATCTGCCTGGCATTGGCTTCGCTGCCGCTTCCTGCAGCCCCAACAGCTACTTTCTTGCCCTTGAGGTCAGCAAGAGCCTTGATTCCCTTATCGGCTGTGGTGACGATCTGTATAGTCTCGGGATAGAGGGTCGCAAGGCCCCTTATGTCCTCGTACTTCTTGTCCTTAAACATTTCGGAACCCGTATAAGCGTAATAAGCGATATCGTTTTGCACAAAAATTACGTCGGCTTTGCCGTCTTTTAAGAGGTTCACGTTTGCCACTGAGGCGCCGGTAGCCTGAGCAGTAGCATTAGCGCCTTTGATGTTTTTATTCCATATTTCCGCCAAAGCTCCGCCAAGGGGGAAATAAGTACCTGCGGTTCCGCCGGTTGCTATGTTTATAAATTTTTGCCCTCCGGAGCCCTGTACCCCGGTGTTGCTGCCACCGCAGCCGGTCACAAAAACAGCTGCAATCAGCATTACCATTAGCAATGCTAGTATCTTTCTTAACATTTTGAGACCTCCTTTTAGTTTGTTAATTAAATTTAGTCTATTTTAATTTTATTAGACAAGTCACGCAAATATACGATTTACTACACGATTTTTAGAACAAGTATATTTGCATACAATTATACAGTACTGTTGAGAAGAAGTCAAAATATAAAAATGCAGCGTCTAAAAATTAATGGTATAATTAAATGTAACAAAAATATTTAGGGGGGTCTTCTTTGAGATATAGATCAACCAATGCGATTCTCGCCATAGCTATAATTCTCGTGATGTTTGCGATGTATGCCTTCGGCACCTATAACAGCCTTGTGACTGCGGAGGAAGATGTAAACAGCAAGTGGAGCCAGGTGGAAAACCAGCTTCAAAGGAGAGCGGATCTCATACCGAATCTGGTGGAGACGGTAAAGGGCTACGCTGCCCATGAGCAGGAGATTTTCACAGAGGTCACCAGAGCCCGCGAAAAACTTATAAGCGCCGGTTCTGTAGCGGAGAAAGCCCAGGCTGATGCTCAACTAACCAGCGCTTTATCGCGGCTTTTAGCCATCGTGGAAAACTATCCCAATTTAAAAGCCGATGCCAACTTTAGACAGCTGCAGGATGAGCTTGCGGGCACCGAAAACAGGATAGCAGTAGCAAGAATGGACTACAACAACGCTGTTCAAAGGTACAACAGCAAAATTAGAAGCTTTCCAACGGTAATTATTGCAAGGCTTATGGGTTTTGAAAAAAGGGAATACTTTAAAGCTGAAGAGGGGGCTTTGGAGGTACCGAAAGTAGACTTCAGCAATAAGGGAGATTAATAAACATGAATGTTAAACAATTCTTTTTGGTAAGTTTTCTGGGAATTGCAGTTACTTTAGTAAGTCTTGCGGCGGTACTTTCGGATGCCTATGGTGCCGAACCCGTACCGCCCAGGCCTTCGCAATTGGTTTACATCTACGACTATGCCGGGCTAGTAGACGAAGCTGATGAAGAAAAGATAAGGGAAGTAGCTGCGGCTATTGATGAAAAAACTGGAGCCCAGATAGTGGTAGTTACGGTGAACGACCTTGCAGGCAGGACGATAGAGGATTATGCCCTGACTCTTTTCAGGAGCTGGGGCATAGGAGATAAGGAGAAAAACAACGGGATTTTGATTTTGGTAAATAAAGAAAACCTGCTTTTGGGGAAAAGCGGCCGGATTAGAATAGAAGTGGGCTACGGGCTGGAAGGGGCAATAACCGACGGTAGAGCCGGATGGATTCTCGATAATTTCGCCTTGCCAGCCTTTGAAGAAGGCGAGTTTTCAAGGGGAATTACCGATACCTTTATGGCAGTTGCAGCGGAGGTAGCGCAGGAATACGGCCTGGACCTTAAACAGGATGAACTTTCGGAGCTTACCGGGTATGTCGAAGAAGTATCCCTGCCTTATGACCTAATTTTTGCCATAATAGTTTTTATTTTTATTTCAATGATTCTGCTGTCCGGAACCGGGGGAAGGCCAAGAAGAAGGAGACCTTACGGAGGTTTTGGACCTTTCTGGGGCCCCTTTAATAGCGGTGGGTTCGGAGGAGGATTCGGCGGCTTCGGCGGAGGTTTCGGAAGCGGTGGAGGCGGAAGTTTTGGAGGAGGTTCAAGCGGCGGAGGAGGCGCAAGCCGGTAGAAACTTTCGATGCTTATTTTTTTTTAAAAGGTGGTGACCTGCCTTGAAGGTTTTTATCAAAGGCATTGCGGAAAGGACTTTCGAAGGACCGGTAACTTTGCGCGATATAGCTGAAGAAGTTAAGGCATCCTTTTCTTCGCCTGTTGCCGCAGCCGTTTTAAATAACCAGGTCTACGACCTAAATCACACATTGACCGACGATGCAAGCATAGAATTTCTCGACCTTTCCACCGAAATTGGAATGAGGATCTACGTGAGAACCCTTACTTTTATTTTCATAAAGGCAGCGAGCGATGTCCTTCCAGGCTGCCGGGTCCTGGTAGAACATTCTATAGGCGACGGTATATACTGCGAAATACAGTGGAAAGAACCCATCGGCTTGGATGATGTGGAAGCCATAGAAAAGAGGATGCGGGAACTGGTCGAAAAGGATATACCTATAGTTAAAAAAAGGGTGCCTGTTGAAGAAGCCGCGCTCAAATTCAAGAGGATGGGATGGGAGGATAAAGTCAGGCTGCTAAAATACGTAAAGGAAGATTACATTGACATATACGAACTCGACGGAATGATCGATTATTTTTACGGCTACCTCCTGCCGTCTACCGGATACGTCCGGTGGTTCGGGCTTAAGTTCTATCTTCCGGGTGTTATCTTGCAGCACCCCAGCACCGATGACCCGAAGAGCCTTCCCGCTTTTAATGAACAGCCAAAGCTTTTCAAGGTATTCAGGGAGTCCGAGCGCTGGGCTCACATCTTGGGAATAGCCGATGCCGGAGCGTTAAACGATTATATTACCTCCGGAAGAGCAGGTGAAATCATAAGAATTGCGGAGGCGCTCCACGAAAAGAAAATAGCAAGGATAGCTGATACCATTTACGAAAACAGGGATATGCTAAGAGTGATACTGATAGCGGGCCCATCATCATCAGGCAAAACCACCTTTGCTCAAAGGTTGATGGTGCATCTCATGGTAAATGGCTTAAAGCCCGTAGCCATATCGCTGGACGATTACTTTGTGGACCGCGACAAAACTCCACTGGGCAAAGATGGAAAGCCGGATTTTGAAGCGCTGGAAGCGATTGATATTAAACTTTTCAACCAGCAACTTGCAGCATTAATTCAGGGAAAAGAGGTATACCTCCCAAAATACAATTTCATAACAGGGAAAAGGGAATTTTTAAAGTATCCCATAAAAATCGAAAAAGACCAGCCTATAATCATAGAAGGTATACACGCCCTCAACGAAAAGCTCACCTTTGCCATACCGAAAAAAGATAAGTTTAAAATCTACGTCAGCGCCCTGACACAGCTTAACATCGACAACCACAATTACATTTCTACTTCGGCCACAAGGCTTCTCAGGCGTATAGTAAGGGATAGCCGCACCCGTGGGGCTGATGCAAGGAAAACCCTGGCAATGTGGCCTTCGGTTCAAAAAGGAGCAAGGAATTATATCTTCCCCTTCCAGGAAGAAGCAGACGTTATGTTTAACTCGGCGCTGGTCTACGAATTCGCATTATTGAAAAAATACGCAGAGCCGCTTCTTAAGAAAATTGGGCCAGAATACCCTGAACACGTGACGGCAAAGTACCTTTTAAAACTGCTGGAACACTTTGAGACTATTGAAGATGAGTGGGAGATACCAGCTACGTCGATAATTCGTGAATTTGTGGGCAACAGCTGTTTTAAAGTAGGATAACTTAGCCTGCAGCTGGATTTTGCTGGCGATTGCTGGTATAATCGTAAATACAGAATATTATAACAGAAGGGAGTATAGTTTATGAAGGTAACGGTGAGCGGCAAGAATATTGAGATAACTCCGGCATTGAGGGAATACGCCGAGAAAAAGATAGGAAAGCTGGGCAAGCATTTAAACTATTTGAATAACGATAACCTGGAAGCCCAGGTAACGCTTCATGTGCAAAAAGAAAGACACATCGTAGAAGTAACCATACCCGTAAACGATATAATCCTGAGAGGGGAAGAAGAAACCCAGGATATGTATTCAGCCATAGACCTGGTGGCAGAAAAGCTGGAAAAGCAGATCGAGAAATACAAGACAAAGATTACTAAAGCGTTGCGGAAGGATTTTCCGAAGAATATTGTTGCTCTCCAGGACGAAGAACACGAGGAAGAAGAATTGAAAGTTGTAAAAGTGAAAAGGTTCGCTGTAAAGCCGATGAACGTGGAGGAAGCGATACTGCAGATGAACCTCCTCGGGCACAATTTCTTCGTTTTTACCAACGCTGAAACCGAACAGATTAATGTAGTATATAAAAGGAAGGATGGGGATTACGGCTTAATAGTCCCTGAAATGCTATAACCTACCCTGCGGGGTAGGTTTTTTTAAATTGTAAACTCAACGCTGAAACTAACCCTGTTGCTTGGGGTTATAGTGATTGCAAGTTTTGCAAATTTATCGAAGGTCTCGGGTTGAAACTCTACACTAAAAGCAACATTCTTTTTTATTAAAAACGTAATAAGCGGTAGGACCAGGGTTATGGGATCACAGGAACTGCTCTTGATATTTAGTTTTTTGAAGAAGTCCTGGTTAAAAAGCTCCTGTATTTTTTGTATTTCGTCGCCCATAAGAATACCTACTTTCTTGAAAATAGCCTAATATATACTATTAGTCTTCAAGTAAAATTGAGACTAAAAGGGTTTAGGTTTGCAAGGAGGAAAAAGCAAAAATCTGTCGAAGTATTTAGACAGTATGATGGGGTTGAAAAAAATAACAGATCTATTCCTTGACGCTCTTTTCCCCGAAAGACCTTTTTGCGTCCTATGCGGCGCAAGGCTTTCCAAGGGTGTGCACCTCCTTTGCGGGGAATGCAGGGACAAGCTTGAGCCGGTAAGCCCTCCGCTTTGCATGAAATGCGGCAGGCCGCTGGATCGGGAAAATACGGTCTGTACCGACTGCGACGGCAAAAACCACTATTTTATAGAAGCAAGGGCTTTTGGTGTTTACAGGGGAGTTTTAAAAGAGATTATCCACCTTTACAAGTACCGGAGAGAACGCCGCCTGAGCGAATTAATAGGCCTTAAAATGACCGAAACACTGCAAAGGCAGAACTGGCCCTCCTTCGATTACCTGGTGGCCGTTCCCCTGCACCCGGAAAGAGAAAGGGAAAGAGGTTTCAATCAATCCCTGCTGCTTGCAAGGGTAATAAGCGGCAGGACCGGCATACCCGTTTTCAGAGGGCTCCTTCGGACAAGGCCGACCGAACACCAGAGCCTTTTAGAAAAACCCCAAAGAGAAGCCAACGTGGCAGGAGCATTTACTGTAAAAGACGGCTCTAAAATAAGGGGGAAAACCCTGCTTTTAATAGACGATGTCTATACTACTGGCAGCACCGCCGGCGAATGCTCAAAGATCTTGCTTGAAGCCGGAGCTGCTAGGGTTTACGTATTAACTGCCGCAAGAGGTTAATTGCGAGGGGTGATAAATTGGAACTCAGGAACTGTCCGGTATGCGGCAAAGTTTTTGTGTTTGTCACCAGGAACCTTTGCCCTGAGTGTGCAGCCAAAGAGGAAGAGGAATTCCGGAAGGTAAAGGATTATCTTTATGAATTTCCAGGCGCGACTATGGAGGAAATTTCAGAAAAAACCGGAGTTTCTACTAAGAGGATACTGGAGTTCTTGAGAGAAGGAAGGTTGATTCTCAAAAAGGAGAATGTGAACATACTTCTCCGCTGCGAGATGTGCGGTGCCCCTATTCTCGCCGGGAGACTTTGTGAAAAGTGTGCCGGTGACATGAAGAAAAAGTTCGGTGTTGTTAAAACGCCGAAGCAAAGCGAGGACATGAAAGGAAGAATACACCTAAGCTGGTATAAAAGGCAGAAAACTTAGAGAAAAGCGGGTAAAAAACAAAGAATTTCAAATGAATCTTAAGATAATTGTCGTAAACCGCGTCGTATGCGCCTCACTCCCGCCCTTTTTTTATGCGATAAATTATATAGAAGTTATGCGAAAGGGGAACGACCATGAACATAAACCGGATTGGATTGGAAGGCCTTATAAAGCTTTATGAAACCGCCGCTAAAGAAGTCGAGAAAAAAACAGAAAAGAAGCGAGAAGGACATTTGACCGACAATGTGAGCCTTTCCACCGAAGTTGTCGAACTGAGGAAAGCTCTTGAGCTTGCCTCGAAGGTTGGAGAAATAAGGGAGGAAAAGGTTGCAAGGTTAAAAGAAAAAATAGAAAAAGGTACCTACAACGTTGAAGGCAGGCTCATAGCGGAAAAGATGATCGAGGATTTTCTGGGGGGAAAATTGATATAACGGGGGCTTTTATATGGGCTTTTTGGAGGCCGGAAACAAAGTTGTTGAGAATCTAAAAGAGCAGCTTAGAATCTATAAGGAGCTCCTGGAGCTTTCGGAGAAAAAAACGGATATCCTGGTCAAGGGTGATGTGAAAACTCTGGGGGAGATAACGGATATAGAGCAGGAATTGATAGTAAGGCTCGGCAGGATAGAAGACGAGAGGATGAAAATTGTAGAAGGGATCGCAGGTGGAGAAATTACTCTAAGTCAATTGACAGAAAAGCTTCCCGATGACATAAGGCTGGACCTTGAAAGGATATCCGGAGAACTTAAGGAAGTTCTCTTAAAGCTTCAAGAGAGAAATGAAATCAACGAGAAGCTCATTAGAAGGGCTTTAGAGTACATCAATTTTTCTCTTGAAATCATGGCCGGAGCCGGTAGGCGCACCACCGGCTACGGCGCCGACGGAAAAACTGCGGAAAAGGAGACCATAAAAATTATCGACAAAAAAGCGTAAACGGAAGGTGAACTATTTTGTATTCCAGCTTTTTTGGCATCGAAATAGCAAAAAGGGCGCTCTTTGCCCAGCAGGGGGCGCAGCAAAACGTATCTCATAACGTTGCCAACGCCAACACGCCCGGATACTCCAGGCAGCGGCCGGTAATGGAAGCAACATACATGAAACCATGGAGCGGCATGTATACCGCTGCGGGGGCGGTACAAGCCGGGGCAGGGGTCCGGATCGCAGACATCATCAGGATAAGGGACGACTTTGCCGATATGCAGTACAGGAACGAGAATTCGTCTTTTGGTCAGTGGTCGGTGCAGGCCGACATACTCCGGCAGGTGGAAGCGATATTCAACGAACCCTCCGATATAGGCGTTTCTACGGTGCTAATTCAGTTCTGGCAGGCTTTGGAGGAACTTTCGAAAAACCCTGAGGCTATAGAAATAAGGGAAACGGTGAAGGAGAGAGCGGTAACCCTGGCGGAGACCATTAACCACGTGGCCACCAAACTTACGGAGCTGCTGGAAGACATAAACTTCAGGATTTCTGTGAAAGTAGACCAGGTTAACACCCTGGCGCGCCAGATAGCAAACTTGAACGCTCAGATACAGCAGATGGAGATAACAGGTATCACCGCCAGCGACCTCCGGGACAAGCGCGACGTTCTGCTAGATGAACTATCGAAACTGGTGAACATTAACACATACGAGGATGAGAACGGCGTCTTTACCGTTAACGTGGGAGGCGCAATCCTGGTAAAGGGTAATGATTACGAGGTAATCTCATTCGACGGAGTGGACATCAAATGGCAGGTTTATAACACGCCGGTCAACATAACGAAAGGTGAGCTGAAAGGTTTACTGGATCTTCGCGACGGCAAGGTTAAGACGTATCTTGATTCCTTGAAAATTTTCGCCAAGACGTTTGCGGATGAGTTCAATAATATCCATAAGAGTGGGTACGATCTAGATGGAAATAAAGTAGTAGAGGACTTTTTCATATATACCGATTCTCTATCAGGTGACATCCTCTCGATAAACTCCAACATACTGAAGAATGTTAGATTGATCGCCGCCGCTAAGGATGGTTCTGCAGTTCCTGGTGATAACCGTAATGCTCTTGAGCTGGCTAATTTGAAGTATAAGAAAATCCCACTGCTAGGAGGTACGCTGGACGAATACTACGGGTCACTTATCGCTAGACTAGGAATTGACAGCCAGGAAGCCCTCCGGATGACTGAGAGCCAGGAGTTCATAGTGAGTCAGATCGAAGAGCAGAGAAAAGCCGTATCCTCGGTATCTCTGGATGAGGAAATGGCGAGGATGGTCATGTTCCAGCACGCTTATAATGCGGCGGCCAGGATAGTTACTGCCATAGACGAAATGCTTGACGTCATCGTAAATCGCATGGGAATAACCGGAAGGTAGGGATGTAAATGAGAGTTACGCAGGGAATGCTAACCGAGGCATTTATTAGGACTTTAAGCCAAAACCTAAAAAGGCTGGGTAAAAAACAGGATATGCTTGCTTCCGGCAAAAAAGTACGGCTGCCTTCCGACGATCCGGTTTCAGCTACGCTTGCCATGAGGCTTCGGGATACTCTTTATAGCATAGAGCAGTATACCAAAAATGTCGAGGATGCCATAACTTGGCTTAAAAGCACCGAGATTGCCCTGGCAAATACGGGAGAAATCCTCCAGCGAATAAGGGAACTTACCGTCTATGCAGCCAATGGTACTCTCACAGCCCAGGACAGGCAAATGGTGCTGGATGAAGTAACCCAACTCAAACTCCAGCTACTACAGGAAGCCAATTCGAGCCATAACAAAAAATATTTGTTTAACGGTTATCGCACAGATCAGGCTCCATTTTATATAGATACCGATGGTAAAATAAAACCTTCAGTTACGACAAGCGAGACGGTGGAGTACAACATCGGAAGGTCCAATAGCATACAGGTGAACGTAATGGGTGTAGATGTTTTCACAGATATATTTCAGACCGTCGAAAGTATAGAGCAGGACCTGCAGGGCAATGACTCTACCAGTTTATCGGGAAGACTCGATGAACTTGACAAAGCTATAGATACAGTCCTAAAATACCGCTCGCAAATAGGCGCCAGGATAAATAGGCTGGAAATTACAAAGACCAAGCTGGAATATAACAACATCGATTATACTGAACTGCTTTCCAGGACGGAAGACGTCGATGTGGCAAAACTCATTATGGACTTGAAAATGGAAGAAAACGTATACAGGGCGTCGCTGGCTGTGGGCGCCCGCATAATCCAACCCACCCTAGTGGATTTTCTAAGGTAAAATATTGAGTCGGCCTAAAGCTAAAAGCCATAGGCCGCTTTTTATTCGGTTTTGGGAAGGTGCCATTCATGCGCGTATATACCCTCGACATAAAGTTTTCCTTTGGAGAGCTAGGTATAGACTATCAAAAAGGGAATATGGAAATAAAAAAGGATATAACGGGTGGCTTCGATTTGAAGAAAAGCATGCCAGAGCTCTATATAAAAGTGGAGCTTCCGAGGATAGAAAAGATTGACCTCGAAGCTCCCTTTTCCGAAATAGGTCTGGCCGATATGCCTGAACTTTCCAGGCATTGGTTTTACGAGGCGAGGGATTTAACCTGGCAGGCGGTGGAAAGGATAGCACAAGAAGGCGATGCGCTCGGTGCTATAGAAAAGGGGATATCCATTTCAGATTTGGCAGAATTAAAAGCCTTTCCCGAAAAGGACTTCAACGTAGATTTTATTCCTAAAACCCCACCTGAGGTTAATTTTAGAGAAGGCAAAGTAGAAATGAGTCTGAAAGAGGGCCGCGTAGATGTATGCGTAAATCCCTCTCCGGTTGATGTATCCTACGAATATGCCAGGGTGAAGCCCTTTTTGAAAAAACCCCCTTATATAAAAATCAAAGCTGTTAAAGTAGGAGAGTATTTGGACATTAGAATCTAATTTTTATTACAGGATTGATGAGAAAGAAGCCAGGGCGATTTACAACAAAATTAAATCGCTTATTTAGATTTATTACGTAAACTAGAAACCCGTGTAAAAAAATATGAAAGGTGAAGCCGGAGGAAGAACAATGAAAATAAAAACAAAATTTTTCGGTGAAATTGAAGTGGAGGAAGAAAAGATAATAAACTTCCCAAATGGCATAATAGGCTTTGAGGACTTAAAAAGGTTTGTTCTCATAGACCATCCAGGCAGCGATGTAATAAAATGGCTGCAGTCGGTTGACGACCCGGATATATCGCTGCCGGTAGCCGACCCCATCGCCTTTTATCCCGCTTATTCTCCGGTGATCCCAACGGAGGACCTTGAAATAGTAGGGCTGAAAAGCCTTGAGGATGCCGTAATACTCTGCGTCATAACGGTACCCGCCGATATCGAAAGGGCTACGATAAACCTCAAGGCCCCGGTAGTTCTAAACCCCGCATGCCGCCTTGCTGACCAGATGATAGCAGAAAACGCAGAATACAAGGTAAAGCACCCCCTTCCATTAGCAAAACAAAAGGAAAAGGGGTGCGGATGATGCTCATCCTTACGAGGAAAAAAGGCGAGAGCGTGCTTATAGGAAAGAACGTAACGGTGAAGATCCTCGAAGTCGAGGGCGACCGGGTCAGCATAGGTATATCCGCACCAAAGGAAATGAAGGTACTTCGCGCCGAGCTTTATGAGGAGATAAGCTGGGAAAACAGGAAAGCGGTGAATATTATTGAGGATGGGATAATAGAAAAGTATTTAAAAGACATCGACGAAAAGTGATGCACTAGAGTTATCTTTTCTATAGAAAAAAGGCCAAAAACGTCTAAAATTAGATATATATCCGAATTTTAAAGGGAAAAACGAGAAATATCCCAAAAATTTAAGGTTAAATATTTACCACAAACATTTCGATAATATGGGTGAAAAGAAATTTCGGTCCGGCCGGCCGAACAAGCATTAAAAAACTCCCGCAGGGAAGCGGGGAAAGTAATACAGGGAGGTATGATTTATGAGGATTAACCACAATATCAGTGCATTAAACGCTTACAGGCAGCTAACCGTTAACAATACTGCTATGCAGAAATCCCTTGAGAAGCTGTCATCCGGCTACAGGATCAACAGGGCCGGCGATGACGCGGCGGGGCTTGCAATCAGTGAGAAGATGAGAGCCCAGATCAGGGGTCTTAACATGGCAATTAAAAACGCTCAAGATGGCATCTCCCTAATACAGACGGCAGAAGGTGCTCTCACCGAGACCCATGCCATACTGCAGAGGATGAGAGAGCTGGCAGTACAGGCTGCTAACGATACCAACACTGACAAAGACCGTGCCGCACTTCAGCAAGAAGTGGAACAGTTGATTAAAGAACTTGACAGAATTGCCAGCGATACAGAATTCAATACTCAAAAGCTTTTGGATGGTAATTTTAAAGACAAAGTTTTCCATATAGGTGCCAATCAAGGTCAGTCAATAACGGTAGATATTGGTGATATGTCATCTTCTGGTCTTGAGGTAGATGGTGTTGATATATCCACCCAGACCGGTGCAGACAGTGCAATTACAGCAATAGATAATGCAATCAAAACCGTATCCGAGGAGCGCGCAAAACTCGGCGCACTTCAGAACCGCCTCGAGCACACCATAAACAACCTGTCGGTGGCTGCCGAGAACCTCACCGCTGCCGAATCTCGCATCCGCGATGTAGATATGGCCAAGGAAATGATGGAGTTCACCAGACAGAGCATCCTGAACCAGGCGGCTACAGCGATGCTTGCTCAAGCCAACATGCTGCCGCAGTCGGTTCTGAAGCTGTTAGGCTAATAAAATTAATAATACACGATCATTTTTCTAAGCCCCGGGCAACCGGGGCTTTTGAAATTTTTCTCCTGATTTAGGAGGATGACCATAGTATTTTTATGGTGCGACTTGGCAACGCTGTCGAACCCATTTTATGCGTAATATTCTCTATAAACCCCGAAAGTTATTGCGAAAAGAAATACATATCAAATAAAATATAAGTAAAAAGCAGGATTAAAGCGAAAGAAGGACCGATTACCATGGAAGGGAAAGACTTAATAGAAATGTTGGAAAATCATGTTCTAAGTACAATGAGAAAGATTGATGATGTCGGCCTAATGGTCCTGGAGCTTCCAATAAAGAAATAGAGGAGGTAGCTGGACTTTCCTTGAACTTACCTTATCAGGATGGTTGGCTTACATGGTCAATTTTACATAGTTTAATTGAAAAAGGATATGTAGAAGCAATTCCAGTTAAAAGAGGAAAAAGTAAAAGATTGAGATATCGTCTTTTAAAATAATATTGAAGGTGTTCTGATATGAGCTATAAAGAGAAAAGGTTCTTAAATAAAATTAAAGAAACGTCAATTGAAGACTTGGAAAGAATATACCGAGAGCTAGAAAGTATATACAGTCGATTACTGACAAAACAAAACATAAATTTAGAAAAGTGCTTTTGCGGAGGCAATGAAAAATTTCTTTTAGAGTTGAAGAATTCGTTTTCGAAAGCCGTTGAGATAAATTTATTAGTATCATTTTTGCTTGAATCAGGGGTAAGATTGATCATTGAGGATTTAGTTGAAGCAAAAAAGAGGAATTGTCCGATCAGAATTGTAACCGGAAGGTATTTGAATATTACCCAACCTTCAGCCCTTTATTTGATAAAGGATAGATTGGGAGATTATGTGGATTTAAGATTTTTTAAAGATGATAACATTCCTTTTCATCCGAAAGTATACATATTTGAATATGCTGATGGAAGAGGAGATATTTTCATTGGTTCTTCTAATATTTCAGAGTCTGCCTTGACTTATGGAATAGAATGGAATTACAGGATTGAAAAGACCACTAATCCGGCTGATTTCGAAAAATTTAAAGAAGAATTTTTCAAGCTGTATGAATTTTACACTGAAAAGGTAGATGACAGGATTTTAAAAGAGTATAGCCGGAGATGGAAAAGACCCAAAGTTTTTATTGATATAGAAAAGCATGCTTTGAGTGATGAGGAGATTCCGAGGGTTGCAGAAAGCTCTCTTGAATATAAAACATCTTTTGAAACTAAAATTGTTCCTATCTTGCGTCCCAATGATGCTCAGATAGAAGCGCTATACTGGCTAAAAAAGAGTCGGGAAGAAGGACTTGAAAAAGCTCTTATTGTAGCAGCGACGGGTGTTGGAAAGACTCTTATTGCCGCTTTTGATTCCATGGAATATAAAACGGTCTTGTTTGTTGCCCACAGGGAGGAAATTTTAAATCAAGCTTTATTATCCTTTAAGACTTTAAGGCCAAATTCTACTATTGGATATTTTAACGGTGATATTAAGGAGACGAATAAGGATATAATTTTGGCTTCGGTTCAGACCCTGGGAAAAGAGGAATATCTAAATGCTAATTATTTTGCACCTGATTATTTTGAATATATAGTAATTGATGAATTTCACCATGCAGTCGCAAAAAGCTACAGGAACATTATAAACTATTTTAAACCGAAATTTCTGTTGGGGCTTACCGCTACTCCAGAAAGGTTGGATAACAGGGATGTTTTTGAACTTTGCGATTATAATGTGGTATTTGAGCTCAGGCTTAAAGATGCAATAAACAAGGGTTATTTAGTTCCTTTCTATTACTATGGCATATACGATGACACAGATTATTCGGTTATTCCCGAAGTCAACGGTAAATACAAAGAAGAAGAACTTGAAAAAGCTTTAATGATTCACAAAAGAGCAGAATTAGTACTAAAAAACTATTTAAAATTCAATAAGCAAAGGACGCTGGCATTTTGTGCATCTAGAAACCATGCAGAATATATGGCAGAATATTTTAATCAAAAAGGAATTAAATGCTGTGCTGTTTATAGCGGTGAGCAGGGCAAAAATGCGATGGAAAGGGATGAAGCGATCAGAAAACTTAAAAGTGGTGAGATAAAGGTAATTTTTACCGTCGATATGTTCAATGAAGGTGTAGACATCCCGGAAGTAGATATGGTTATGTTTTTAAGGCCGACAGAATCGCCAACCGTCTTTTTGCAGCAATTGGGAAGGGGCTTGAGGAAGGCTAAAGATAAAGATTATTTAACAGTATTGGACTTTGTTGGTAACTATAAAAGGGCATTTATAATTCCCTTTCTTTTGAGCGGCAGGGATTATGATGTAGAAGCAATTAAAAAGGAAAAATTTACTATAAATGATTTTGATTTTCCAGATGGCTGTGTCATCGACTTTGATTTCAGGTTGATAGATATTTTTAGAAAACAGGCGGAAAGCCTTAAAAATATAAAAACCCTGGTTTACGAAGAATTTTTAAGAATAAAAAAGAGGCTTGGAAAACGTCCGAGCCGTGTTGAATTCTTTAAATACATTGATGAAAGTATATATAAAGGCATAAAGAGATTCTCCGATCCCTTAATAAATGCATTTAAAGATTATTTGTCCTTTTTAAAAGAAAATAAAGAATTAGAACCTGGTGAGGCTGTTTTATGTAACACAATTGCTCACGAGTTTATAAGTTTTGTTGAAAATACAAGGATGACAAAGGTCTACAAAATGCCGCTATTGCTTGCTTTTTATAACAACGGCAATATGAAATTGAAATTGACTCCGGATGACATTTACATGGCTTTCAGTGAATTTTTTTCCAATCCCTCGAATGCCATTGATTTAGAAATTCACAAGACAAGATGCGACTTTAAAAACTGGGGGAAGGAAGATTATATTAAATTATCGCGAGAAAACCCAGAAAAATATTTGATACAGACAAATCCCGAATTTTTTTACAGGGATGGAGATTGTTTTTGTTTAAGTGAAGAATTGGCACCGTTTATTACCAATAAATATTTTCTAATGCATTTTAAGGATGCTATAGATTATCGTATAAAAAGCTACTACAAAGAGAGGTATGAGAAATGGACCAAACAATAAAATATTACGATGAAAATGCCTTAGCTTTTTTTGAAAGCACCAAAGATGCGGATATGAAGGGGATTTATGAGCTTTTTTTGAAATATTTACCTCCACGGGCCAAAATCCTTGATTTAGGTTGCGGATCGGGGAGAGACACAAAATATTTTTTGCAAGCGGGTTATGATGTGGTTGCTGTAGACGGTTCGATTGAAATGGTAAAGCTTTCAACAGAGTTTACGGGAAGGCAAACCCTTCATTTGACATTTGATGAGCTAAATTTTAATGAAGAATTTGAAGGGGTATGGGCGTGCGCTTCACTATTGCATGTGCCGAGAACCAGGATAGATTCTATATTTGAAAAGATTTATTTAGCACTGAAAAAAGGTGGTGTTTTTTATTCTTCATATAAATATGGAAACAAAGAAGAAATTAAAAATGGGCGGTTTTTCAATAATTACGATGAACTTTCATTCAATGAACTTTTAAAAAATCACCCTTATTTTGCCCTCCTGGAAATGAAAGTGACATACGACGTAAGAAAAGGAAGGGAAAACGAAAAATGGTTAAATGTGATTTTGAAGAAATTATAAAGCCGCATCGAAGAATTTTTTTATTGTTTTGAGCAAATCTTAGTGTCTCCAGAGGGTCATCTAATTCTTGATGAAGGAAATTTTCGAAAAATGTAGAATCTTAAATTGAATGGTCTTCATTACGGGAGGATTTTACAATAATGCTTGATACATATAACTTGCAAAGGTTAAAAGAGTCTATAAAAAGACGCATGGAAAATGATATGATTTTGCTAAATACATTAAGGAATGAAATTCGCGTTTTAAAAGGAAAGGTCCGAAGAATTGTTCCGAGAAATACAACGTCTTTTTCTCTCGTCGGGACGGATGGTGGAAATAACAAATTAAGGTTTGATCCTTTTCTTGTAAATGTAATTAGAGTCGTTGATTCTAGCAATAATGAATACTATATGGATGTCATTACTCCGACAACAAGGGTCGAGGAAATTAACCGGAGAATATTTCAAGGTAAGGAAAGTAAGCTTGATTCGCTGAAAAAGATGATGGAATACCTTGGCGTTGACGATATCACAAAACTTACTCCCATGATAAGGTATAATCCTCCCAATAAACCCGTTAATCCTAGCTGGGTGCAGGTTTATAGAGAATTGGTTGAATGGGCTACTCTTCTTTCGATTGTGAGGGATAAAGATTTCGGTACTGATACCCTGATTATTTTTGATGGATTGCTCAGGAGTAAAGTTTTTGCAGGTGATTTGTTTGTTAAATATAGAGAAGGATTGGAAGAGGGCATACGAAGGCAGTATGAAAACAATCGAAGGAGAATTTATATTGTAGGGATTGCTAAGCACAGTAAAGTAATTGATAGGTATCGCCTTGCAATGTATATTGAAAACATTATGACCGGAAATTATCCCTGCTATGTTGAGATTCCAAGAGACATAGAAGAAAAGGCTTATGTTTGGTCGGAATACGCTAGAGGAGACGACGTTGTTCAAGAAGGTAGAGAAATTAATAAATTTGTAGCCGGAAAAATGTTCTTTGTAAAGTTTGGTTCTGGTAAATACGATCCGATATGGGCGGTTGATATCTTATTAAGTCAGGTAGAGGATGCACCTCAAATTATGGGATATTTGTTAGCTGACGCTATTAACGGCTTTCCTATTCCTTTTTATCCTTTGAGTTTACAAAAGGCGCATGAAAACGCTGCGCTAGTAGCTTTTGATATGGAGATCATTCAAGAAGAGATATTAAACTCTTTGAGGGAAGTTTTGGGAAGGGACGCGGACAAAGTTGATACTTTTAGACTTATGGATTTAGATCCGTCGATTAATAGATATTGAGGGGACGAGTGCAATGCCAGTTGACAGTCTTTTTCCAAGGGACAAAATTGTAGGTATTTTTAGAGGATTCAGCGAGGGTGGTTTGGAGTTCCATGCAGATCTAGTTTTACCTTATAAAAGGGACCTGCACAATATACCTATGCATGGACAATTTTTGCTTGTACAGCTTGAGTCACCTGAAGAGGCGGTTTTAGGGCGCATAACTTCGGTTTCTTCAGAAGGTAAACTAACTTCCAGCGTTGGAGAGGATTACAACCTCAGAGCATTAAGGGAAAATCGAGTTATCCCCGAAGACTTGAGGGAGCAATATTTAAAATACAGAATAAATATACGCGTCCTGGGGAGTTTAAGGTTATCGGATGGCAAAATTGTTTTTGTACCTTCACACAGAAGAATTCCCCATGTTGGAAGTCCTGTAGCTTTTCCTTCGGATGAAGTGCTGCAGGAAATAGCAGGACATAATGAAAGAGGAGCAGAACTCGGCTTTTTTGCCCTGGGCGAATACATATATGCAGGAGATGATACAAAATTCAAAGGCAAAAAAGAAGAATGGATGCAGATTAAGAGTCCGGAGATTACGGTCAAATTCCCGGTGAAAAATTTGGTATCCCGCAGGTCGTTTATTTTTGCTCGCGCAGGTTTTGGAAAGTCAAATCTCAACAAGCTCTTATTCAGTAGATTATATAAAGAAACACCCTTTGTTGAAAAAAGAGGAGGAAAGAAGGTACCAGTAGGAACTATCATATTTGACCGTGATGGAGAGTATTTCTGGCCCGATGATAAGGGGCGACCAGGGCTTTGCGATGTGCCGGAGTTAAAGGACAATATTGTGGTATTCACTTCTAGGGAAGCTCCGAGCAAGTTTTATGGTTCGTTTGTGGCAGGAGGAATCCGCCTTGACATAAGAAGGTTTAGGCCTGCTGATATCGTATCAATTGCGTTATCTCAAGAAAAACAAGATCAGCAGAATGTGAGAAAGATAAAAGGTTTGAATCAGGCTAAATGGGAAAGGCTTGTGGATCTTATTTATAAACAAAAAAATGAAGCTGATTTAGATGAGATAAAATCGATTTTAAGTCTTGAAGATAGTCAAGATGCAGAGGCACTTGCTGCGAGGGCGAATATGACAACAATCGTAAGCACCCTCCACGATCCCAACAGTCAGTTTATTGATATGCTGCTCATGGCTTTGGCAGATGGCAAGCTGTGTATTGTTGATATTTCTCAGCTAAAAGGTGAACAGGCATTGATTTTGAGCGGTATCATACTCAGGAAGATTTTTGATAGAAATCAGGAAGAGTTTACAGCCGCTGATTCGCAAACGATACCTACAATAGCCGTAATCGAAGAGGCCCAATCGGTTCTTGTGCCCGGAGTGTCCGCTAGCGAACCTTACATTACGTGGGTAAAAGAAGGTCGAAAATATGATCTAGGAGTTCTCCTTATAACCCAACAACCGGGCAGCATTCCATCCGAAATACTGAGTCAAGGGGATAACTGGTTTATTTTTCACTTGCTCTCCGCTGTGGACCTTCAAAACCTTAAGAAGGCTAATGCTCACTTCAGTGACGATATATTGAGCACTCTATTAAATGAGCCAATTGTGGGGCACTGTGTTTTTTGGAGTTCTGTGAGTGGAAAACCTTATCCTATATCCTTACGGGTGATGTCTTTCGAATCCGAAGTAAAAACCATTGACAGTACTTACAGCATGGAAGAAATTGAGACTTACGCTCAGCACCTTAAAAGAAAGTTTGAAGAAGCAGTTAAGAAAAATATGGACTTCAGTACTAATACTGAGTTCGATGGCAAAGATGGAGAAACGATTGATTATTTGGAAGCGATTCGGAGAAATGTTATTAATAAACTGAAATCAAATCCTAATTTTATCAGTAGCGTCAAAAAAGGTATAGCTTGGAGGGGAATAATGGCAGAAATAGAGAAACTGCTTCCGGAAACTATTGAAAATAAAAGCGATTTTGCTTACAACATGGTAAAAAGATGTCTTGATGAAATATTTGGTGAAGAGAAATACGGGTGGGAGACATATAAAAATGACAAAGGTACTACTTTTGTGAGAGCATTAGGGGAGAATAGGTGATACGATTGATGAGCTTTAATCTTAATGCAATATGCCCTTATTTTACCATGTTCCCTTTGGATTTTCCGATGAGTGTTCTTGAAACTTACTATAATAAAATTCAAAATCATTGGGTGTTGGATCCCTTTTGCGGGAGGGGGACGACTAATTTTGCTGCAAGGATCTACGGTCTTCCTTCAATAGGAATTGACAGTAGCCCGGTCGCAGTAGCCCTGACGAAAGCAAAGATAATAAATGTAAGAGTGAACCAAATACTACAGGTTGCAGAAAAAATATTATCGCAACAGGAAGTTTCGAATATTCCCAAAGGAGAATTTTGGGAATACGCTTACGATCAGGAAGTGCTAGTAAACATTTGCAAGATACGAGAAGCACTGCTGAAAAATTGTGATTCTGCTGCACGAATTGCTTTGCGGGCTATAATGCTCGGAGCTTTACACGGGCCTATGTATAACACCAGTCCATCGTATTTTTCTAATCAGTGTCCGCGAACTTATGCACCGAAGCCGGCTTATGCAGTCAGGTTTTGGAAAGAAAGAAAACTGATGCCTCCTAAAGTTGATGTTATGAGTATAATAAAAAAAAGGGCGGAAAGGTATTATGGGCAGGATTTACCAAAAGGCTATGGATTTGTTATAAGAGGAGATAGTACGTCTGATAAAACTTTTACAAGGTTGAAAAAATTTTTAGATAAAAGTAACGCAAAAGTATCGATTATCATTACATCACCGCCTTATTATGGAATGAAGACATATATTGCTGACCAGTGGTTAAGGAATTGGTTTTTAGGGGGCCCAGAAACTGTAGATTATTCGACCGAAGGTCAGATCAGTCATTCAAGCAAAGAAATATTTATAAACGAGTTGAGGAAGGTTTGGAATAATGTAGCCGAAGTTAGCATCAAAGGGGCTATTCTTGCTGTCAGATTTGGTGGGATTAACGAGAGGAAAGTCGATCCTGAAGAATTGATAAAAGAATCACTGAAAGAAACAGCGTGGGAAATTATGGAGGTAAAATCGGCAGGTTTTCCTAAAAAAGGCCGAAGGCAAGCTGATACTTTTTCGAAATCAAAAAAGGAAATGATCGAAGAAGTTGATATCATTGCTTTTAAGCGATCTTAATAAACATCTAGAGGCCGTGCCTCTTTGTTTTTGTTGCCGGAGAATTTTCTTTCGGCTTTTTTGTTTTAAAATCTGTTTCCGAGGGGAGGAAAGCCTCAAAAAATATAGAAATTATAAACTTAGTAGGGAGGATTTGTTCTTGGGATGCGTTAATTAAAGTGCATAGGAGGAGTATTAGGCAATGGACAGTTTCTATAAATTTAAAAATTTGTTAAAGGAAATTTTCCAATTCGATGCTTCGGATTTGGATTTTGGCATTTACAGGATATTAAATAAAAAAAAGGAGCAAATAGAAGATTTTATCGAAAACAGGCTTTTTCACATAGTAGAAGAAGCCTTTATAGGACACAAGGCTGGTCTTACTAAAGATTTAGAGATGGAATTACAAAGAGTGAAAGTCCAATTAGAAGAGATAGGAAAAGCATTAGGAGAAGAAGTATTTTTGCCTTCAGGGGAAGTAAAAGAAAGGTTTAAAAATACCCCTGCGGGGCTTAAATATGCAGAGTTAAAACGACAAAAAGAAGAGGCGGAAAAGGCTGAGGAGATTAAGCTACAAGTTTTTAACGACCTTTACAACTTCTTTTCAAGGTATTATGAAGAAGGAGATTTTGTTCCGCAATACCGCTATTCTATCAAAGGGTATAAATATGCTATTCCTTATAGCGGAGAAGAAGTAGTTTTATATTGGGCAAATAAGGATCAGTATTATACAAAAACTGGTCTGCTTTTCAGAGATTACACCTTTAAAGTTGATGATTACAAGGTTATTTTCAGGATAGTTGAGGCAAAGGAAGAGTTAGGTTCAAATAAAGCTACTAAGGAAAGATTTTTCGTATTAGATGATGATAAACCTACAGAATTTCAAGGGAAAGAATTGGTTATTAGATTTCAGTATAGAGAGCTCACGGAGGAGGAAGTCAAAAAATATAATGTGGCAGGAGGGAGCAACACCTCCAAGCAGCAGAAAGTCAATGAATTTTCTTTTAGCTCAATAGTGAATGAGGTTGCAAAAATAAATAAGGAAGTTTCCTTGTATTTACAAAGAGATAAAAACGAAACCCCTCTACTTAAGTATCATTTGGACCGCTTTACCGGAAAGAATACGAGGGATTATTTTATTCATAAAGATTTAAAGGGATTCTTATCCGGCCAACTGGATTACTATATAAAATCTGAAGTGTTGGACCTTGACACATTGGAAAGAGAAAAGTATTCGAACAAGCATATCATAAGGGCGAAAGTGGTAAGGCAAATTGGCGAAGCTATTATAGATTTTCTTGCCCAGATTGAAAATTTCCAAAAGAGGCTTTGGGAGAAGAAAAAGTTTGTTTTATCTACGGAATACGTAATAACCCTCGACAGAATAGCTAAATGGGCTGGTGAAGAATTCGTAGAGGAAGTCATAGAGGAAATTTTAAACAACGAACAACAACTAAAAGAATGGGAAGAATTAGGATTTGGTGAGGTAAAAAGCAGAGAAGACTTAATTGAAAAAGAGGATATTGTAGGTACCGAATATAAGAAGCTTCCTATTGACACAAGATATTTTGGTAAAGAGTTTAAAGAAAAGCTTTTGGAAAACATAACCCGAAACATAGACCTGGATGAAGCATTGGACGGACTTCTTATAAAAAGCGAAAACTGGCAGGCGTTAAATACGATTTTAACTAAATATAAGGAAAAAGTGCAGACAATTTATATAGATCCACCTTTTAACAAGGAACAGGATGCGGATTATCTTTACAATGTAAAATATAAAGATTCTACCTGGATAAGCATACTGGAAAATAGATTAAAGCTGGCACGAGAATTATTGTCGGGAAAAGGGAGTGTTTTTGTAAGGTGTGATTATAATGGAAATATGTATGTCAGGCTTTTGCTGAGTGAAGTTTTTAGAAAAGAGAATTTTAGGAATGAATTAACTGTTAGTAGAGTGAGTAAGCAAGATCCAAAAGTTAAGAAATTTAATACTGCCACAGATTCCCTTTATTTCTTTTCCAAATCTGATAATTTTCAGTTCAAACTGATTTTTAAAAGTTTAACAAAAGCAAAAAGCGAAAGATGGCACGCCATGGATTCTCAAGGGCAAGGTCAACCCATGTATATTTTTGGCTGTTTGCTAGAACCACCTAAAGGAAGGCACTGGACTTATGGACAAGATAAAATAAAGCAATTGGAAAAAGATGGGGGAATAAGGTTAAAATGCAGAAATTGTGGTTATATTCATACACATGGAATTTGGAAAGGATGCCCACAATGTGGAGCCAAAGCAGATGTCAAAGTCGAATATTTATTGTCACCTACTGATGTGAAACAAATTGATTCAAACTGGACAGATATACCCGGCTATACTTCAAATTGGAACTTTTCCACTGAAAACTCAGAAATTCTCCTAAAGCGTGTTATAGAATCCACCTCCGACGAAGGAGATTTAGTCATGGATTTCTTCCTCGGCTCGGGCACAACCACAGCAGTAGCCCACAAACTTGGGAGAAAGTGGATTGGGGTTGAGATGGGCGAGCATTTCTGGACTGTAATTTTGCCGAGGATGAAAAAGGTATTAGCTTATGATAAATCAGGCATTTCAAGGGAAAATGACGTTAAGGAAAAATATAATAAAAAAACCTGTGGTGGCTTTTTCAAATACCAAATTTTAGAGCAATATGAAGATACACTAGACAATATTGAATTGGAAGAGAATCAAGAGGTTTTAGAGGTCTTAAAGGATGAATACTTATTGAAATACTTTCTGGATTACGAGACAAGCGAAAGTCCGTACTTTTTGAATATCGAGCATCTGAAAGACCCCTTTGCATATAGGCTAAAAGTTAACCTTTCGGAAGTTGGAGAGCCGGAAGAAATGGTTGTGGACATACCCGAAACGTTCAATTATCTTCTGGGATTAAAAATAAAAAAGGTCAAATTTAGAAGTAACGATAAAAAAAGATATATGTTCGTATTGGGAGAAAAAGAGAATAAGACGTATTCCGTGGTATGGCGGACTTGCGGGAGTGATTGGACAGAAGAGGATTTCATGAAAGATAAGGAATTTATTAAAAGGGAATTGTCGGAGTGGAAGCCCCATATTGTTTATGTAAACGCTCAGAGCACTTTAACTCCAGATTTTGGCGATTTTAAGACTGAGATTAATTATATCGAACCCGATTTTAAAAAGCTGATGAACTCTGAAGTCAAATGAAGGTGAGATAATATGGATATGGAAAAATATCTGGTGTTAAACAAATATTTTCTTTCTCTTTTTGGAGTAGAAGATTTTAGGCAGTTGCCGTTGAAAAATATACAAGAGCGAATAGACGATGGTGATGAAACTACACCTTTTATGAAAACCCTGATGTCATTGAAAGGTATAAAGTTTTGCAAAGATGATCTCCTTCGGTATGACCAGAACATTCAGGAATACGTTAGAAAGATAAACAGGTACCGTGGTAACGTAGTTCTCAAATATTTTCAATACCTGCCTGTTCTTTTTACGGAAATTTTCTTGGACCAGTTTAAAAACAATAAGGTTGAGTTTTTAAATGAGCTGAATGAATTTTTAAATCAATACAGAAGTGAAAACGAAATTGACATATCGAATTTTGAATTAAAGGATTTAAACAAGTTGGCCTTCTGGATGGCCACCGGTTCCGGGAAAACTCTAATTATGCACATAAATTATCTTCAGTTTTTGAAATACAGGCCTTTCGAGCCTGACAACATACTTTTGATCACTCCTAACGAAGGTCTTTCCAGACAGCACTTTGATGAGCTTCGAAAAAGTGATATTCCATGCAAGATATACGATGGTAATTTAAACAGTGGATTTCAATTTAAGGATGAAGTGCTGATTATAGAAATAACCAAACTGGTTGATGAGAAAAAAGATGGAGGAATAACCCTTCCAGTAAGTGCTTTTGAGGGAAGAAGTCTTATTTTCGTAGATGAAGGACATAAAGGGAAGGCTTCCGAAGATCGGGTATGGGCCGCGCGGAGGGCAAAATTAGCGGAGAATGGCTTTGTGTTTGAATATAGTGCCACGTTCGGGCAGATATTGAGCGAAAGGAATAAAGAAACCCTTGAGGAATATTCTAAATCAATCGTATTTGACTATTCGTACAAGTACTTTTACCTCGATGGATACGGTAAGGACTTTTTTGTGATAAACGCAAAAAATTCTGATGAAATATCTGAAGGCTATTTTTCTGAAATTATGTTTGTTGCAAATTTGTTGTCTTTTTACGAGCAAGTTATGTTTTATCAGGAAAATAAAAGATTAGCCGAAGAGTACAATTTGGAAAAACCTTTGTGGATCTTTGTGGGAACGACAGTTAATAAAGAGGAATCGGACATACTTCAGATCGTTAGCTTTTTAAATAAAGTTGTAAAGGAAGAGGAATGGCTCAAAGAAAAGATAAATACAATCTTAGAAGGAAAATCGGGACTTAAAAATGATGATGGCGAAGATGTTTTTAAAGAAAAGTTTAAGCTGTTGAAGGAAAAAGGTGTGGATTTAAATGATTTGTATAATAGGGTTTTTAACGGGAAAGGCAGATTAAATATATCTGAAATCAAAAACGCTGATGGAGAATTCGGACTAAAGGTTGGTGATAATGATTACTTCGGCGTTATAAACGTAGGCGGTAAAGATTTCAAAAAGAGGTTAGAAGAAAAAGGATTTGAAGTCCAATCGGATGTTATTTCTGATTCGCTCTTCGATTACATAAAGCACAAGGCTTCAAATTTGAACATATTAATAGGAGCCAAAAAATTTATTGAAGGATGGGATACGTGGAGAGTTTCTTCTATGGGGCTTTTGAACATAGGAACTGGCCAGGGACCCCAGATTATTCAACTCTTTGGCAGAGGTGTAAGGCTAAAGGGGAAGGATATGTCTCTTAAAAGAAGTGGAGATCCAAGAGTCGCGGTATTAGAGACCTTGAACATATTTGGTATTAAAGCAAATTATTTGAGCAAATTCTTAGAAGCGATTAGGAAAGAAGAGGTCGAATATGAAAACATTTTCATACCTGTTAAATTTCAACATAAAGGAAAATGGAAGGATTTATATGTGATCGGTAGAAGAGAGGATAAGAAATTTGAAGAAAGTGAAGTTATAATGTTGGAGACCGATGAAACAGTTCACGTAGATATTGATTTGACGCCTAGAATAAAAGTGTATTCGATGGATAGGAATGAAAAACTAGGTGAGGATAGAGAAGAAACAAACAGCGCCGAAATTGGGCTTGATGCAAAAATCGAGACTGATAAGTTAAAATTGTGGCGTTATACCCAGCTATTAAACTGGGAACGTATCTTTTCTGAGGTTATAGAATACAAGAAAATAAAGAAGTACTGGAATTTAGTATTTGATAAGAATAAACTCCAGGAGATTATATCTGCTGAAAATATTTACGCGGTTAAAGTCTATAAAGGAATTTTTAATAATCTAGATAACGATGATATATCAAAGTTGGAAGATATAGCTGTATCAGTTTTAAAAAGATATATTGACGCTTATTACAGGAAAAAGGCAAAAAGGTTTGAGACTGATCAAATAAGTTACTATGTGTTGGATGAAAAGACGGGGCAGTTGATGATGCCCTTTATGAGTAAAGAAAATTCCGGTGGTTACCTAGTGCAGATTGATAAAAGAGAAAAAGAATTAATTAAAAAAGTAAAGAAACTGATAACAGATTTTGAAAAATTGTTTGATGAAAAATATGAATCTGATGTACTGCCTAGGCTAGTTTTTGACTCTCATTTGTACGTGCCAGTTTTGTTAAAGAAAAAGATGAAAAAAGAAGATAAAATAAATTTCTCGCCGGAAGGTCTGGTAGAAAGTGAAGTAAAATTCGTCGAGGACTTAAGAAAGTTTATAGAAGAAAACAGAGAGAGATTTAAAGACGTTGAGACATACTTATTGAGGAATTTCCCAAAGACTGGTATAGGTTTTCAACTTACATGGGCGGGATTTTATCCTGACTTTATAATGTGGCTCAAGAAAGGGGATCAGCAAACAATAGTTTTCATAGACCCTAAAGGGCTTGAACACGACAAGAGTCTTGATTGTGAAAAAATTGTATTTGCTGGGACAAGAAATGTAGGCAGTGACGCTGTAACCATCAAGACTATAGAAAGGAAGCTGAACAATCCTAATATAAGACTAGAATCTTTCATATTATCTGCTACTTCGTACAAAAATTTAGTTGAAAACCTTGTAAAAAGACCAAGCAAAAGTGATTATGAAAAAAATCATGTATTATTTATTGATGATGATGAATGGTGTGAAAAGATGTTTAATAGTATAATTTTATAGAACGATAGAGGCGGATAGGAATGCCAATTCATTGGCATCTAGGCCCCTCAAAAGAACCCTTAGAGTTTGATGATTGGACTTTTTTCTGGATAAAAATGTGCTTAAAGTAAAAAAAGTAAATAAATGAAAATCTTGAAGAAAAGGTTAAAAAGGCTAATGAAAGATAGCCTACTTGATCGATTACCAAGAGCTGGGTCTAATGGATTCTCATTTTTCCCAGCCGAATTTTTTTTATATGACATTTTCAGGTTCTGAGCCTTTCGACAATCAGTTCTATTTGTTTTTTTCCCCTGACATAAAATTACTGAAGGGAAAAACCGAAAAAAAATAGAATTGTATTATAGATTGGACCCCGTCGAAACCTTAAAAAACATAAGCAGGTACAAAAAAATGATTGCTTCGGTGAGAGGGGTTTTGCAGGATGATTGTTTGGTCTACGCAAGGCCCGGTAAGAGGAATACAGAGCCTGGCGTCCTAAGATTGGATTATGTAAAAAATGAAAGCTTCAAAGAGCACGCAAAACAAATAGCCGGAAAGTTTGAAGTGCTTAGGATAGAACTTGGAGCTGTGACCACACCCCCGGGACATAATTTTAAAGAGGGAGATTGAAAAGGACCTTCAAAGAAGGGGTATAGATTTTACTTCCTGAAATCAACCAGATAACGAATAACAAACAAGCCTTGATGGAGATGATGGAGAAATTAAAGGATGGGAAAATTGAAGTTATACCAGAAAGGCAGAAGTACCTTTTATACGACGCCATGATAGCCTTTCATATACAAAGAGGTTTGAGCATACCTATGGGTGCTGCGGAATTTTACAGAGGATTAGAAGAACGGTTTGTCGAAAGGGACAGAATGTATTTTCTGCCAAATCAGGTGAGTAATACGATGCAAAACGAATGGAACTGGAATTGGAAGAAGAGCAGATTTCTCTGATAATAGACGAAAAAAGCGCGATTCAATGGCTCAGATTGGAACTCGAGAAAAAGCCGCAAACATATCAAGAAATCCAGCTAAAATTTTTACAGATAAAGCATGAATTAAAACACGAGAAATTGCCGGAGCTTATGGATATCTTAAAAGAAAACTTTTTGCAGGATGAAGAGGGAAGATGGTATGTTCCTGATCCCAATAAGCAGTCGGATATAGAAAAGCTGAAGGGAAGCTCAAAGTATTTAGGACCGAAGCCGTAAGGGCGGGATTCAAAGATCTCTGGCAAAAAAAGGATTATAAGACTATAGTAAGGGTGGCGGAAAGGCTTCCGGAAACCGTGCTTCAGGAAGATACCACTTTGCTCATGTACTATGACAATGCGCTGAGCAAATTGGGAGATTGATGTAGTGACCCCGATGTAGATGAAAGGCGCCGCATTATGAATATGAATTTAAATACGTTTTGAATGCATCACCGATGTAGCGCGGTACAGGTTGGGAAAGGCTCTGTCTTCGTCGGTGCCTACTTACCGCTATCAATATGAGACTAGTTTCAGGGGAAAAACGGAAAAGCTTTTTTTGCTTGCTAATGAAGAATGTTACATTCCCTGGGATATAAAACAGGATTACTTTATCGTTTTTCAAGTTGATGTAACTTTAATAAATTCGCTTAAAGATTTGATAAAAAATCTGTTGAAGCTTTATTACAGAGGAATCGAGCTTCCAAATGTATTGCGGCTCTATATTAAAAAGAGTTTAAATTTTGAGGCAGGTTCTTTTTTCGGGAGAGATACCGGTCAACTTTAAATAAAGATACGCTGTTTTCGACCGATCACGATGAAAAGCGGTTTAAGAAATTTTACGTCGAGCATGGATATAAAGAAAGTGAAATCGCTTATTTAAGGGGTGTAAAGACATTTAAGGAAGGGGCATTGCTGGAAAGTGTAAGAAGCATTATCGAATAGGATTGCGGTTTATCAAACTAAATACGGTGATTTTGGTGATTTGTTGAGGGAAAAAAGGTTATAGAATGGAAGGGAGACGGACTGCCTGTGGAGTTTAAGTATCTGATATGTGACGGAAACTACTCTTTTATAAAAGAAGGCGAAAGTGCCATAAGCCACGGAGGAATTGCTCTGGAAGAAGTAGTAGTTCCTTTTGCCAGAATAATAAATTGGGGAAGGAATGAAGCTATGAAATTTGTAGGCTTTTTGAAACCTGTCAAACTAGAATGGCTGAATATAACGGCAGATGAATTAAAGAATGGCAATTTAAGTTCTAAAGAAATCAAAAAAAATATTGAAAGAGTATGTTTCTAATTTTTACAAAAGCACGGTCACTATAAGAAAATCCGTTTCAGTTCTGTTGAAAACTTGGGTAGATGTGGATGAAAGGACAAAATTTGTAAGGGATTTTGCCCTTGATTTATATGAAAGAGCAAATGCCGAAGAAAAAGTAGCATTGTACTATGGTTTGATGATGCTAAGCTTTCCTATTTTTAACGAATCATCTATCTAATCGGCAAAAGCCTGTATTTGGATGAAAAATTCAAGCTGGAGAACATAAGGAGAAAAATTTTCGAGAAGTGGGGAGAAAGGCAAACAATTTTGTATTCGATTAACTTTTTGATTTTATGCTATTTAAAGGCATCGAATAGAAGTTACCTGGATTTTACC
>JAKKUQ010000059.1 GCA_021890755.1 Thermosediminibacteraceae bacterium
CTCGCTGGTACCTCTGGGATACTCCGACAAGACGCCGAACCCGCCCAAAAAGCCGCTTTCGGAAGTGCTGAAGTGGGAGAAATATGGATAAAAGCTAACCCGAGGGTGTGCATCCTCGGGTTATTTTTAATATCCAATTTTTTCACAAAAAACAAAATAGATTATAATAAAAATATTGGTAGAAAGAAGTAATTTTTCAAAAAATATCGTAGTATATATTTATTAAGAAAACTAGAAAACTGAAAGTGCATAAATAACTTATACAGGGAGAAGCATATGAGTAAATACAAAGCAGTTCAGAATAAAATAAATAAAATCATCATCCCATCCGTTAGAAAATTAAAGGACCTGGAGTACGCTTTACAATGTAAATCGCCCTTCATACTGTTATCAGAAATACATATTGGAAATTTAAAAGAATTTACGAGTTTATGTCACACAAAGGATAAATTAGTATTAGTTAATATAGATCTAGTGGGAGGGTTATCTAAAGATTCTACGGGCATAAAATTTCTTAAAACCCTATATAAAGTGGACGGAATTATGTCACCTAACCCTATATTTATCAATATGGCTAAAGACCTGGAAATGATCTGTATACACCGATTTTTCATGATAGATTCTAAATCTTTTGAATCAGGGATGAAAGCTTTGGAAAACAGCAACTGTGATGCGGTAGAAATTCTACCTAGTCCTATGGCAGCCGATTATTTTCAAGTGATAAAGGAACAGAAAAATGTTCCCATTTTGGCTGGAGGTTTTATTAAAAGCGTCCAGATGATAAAGGAGCTTTTTGAACTGGGTATAGACGGAGTTACCACGAGTAATAAAAATTTCTGGTAAAACAAAATAGATTTTTAAGGGGAAGAGAATCTAGAGTCGAACCCCATTTCTCGAGACTGAAATTAGATACCGTCTCGCAAATGGGGTTTTTATTTTTAAATTAAAGGGGGTGAAATTTCAGTTTCATGAAGCCTTACAACAAAAAATAAAAAAGAAAGGAGGATAGTCTTATGGAGAAGTTACTGCTCGGGTTTGATGTCGGTACATCAGGGAGTAAAGGTGTGATTATCACCTGCGATGGTGAGGTAGTGGCTTCGGCTTCGGCCGAACATGGTGTAGATGTACCTCAGCCTGCTTGGGCGGAACAGGACCCAGAAGCCATATATTGGGGCGATTTTAAGCTTATAGTAGCCAAAATGCTAAGTCAGGCTCGGATAGACCCAAAGAGAATTGCGGGGATAGGTGTAAGTGGTCTAACTCCAGACGTGGCGCCGATAGATCGGGACGGCAATGTGGTAAGGCCATGCATCATTTACATGGACAGAAGGGCTACGGCGGAGTGCGAGTGGGTAAGGGAAAACATAGGCGAAGAAAAAGTTTTTGAAATATCCGGCAATGCAATAGACCCCTACTTTGCCGGTTATAAAATCCTGTGGTATGCAAGGAACGAAAGGCAGAATTACGAACGGACTTGGAAGATGCTAAACTCCCACGCTTATATAATTTTCAAACTTACTGGAGAGGCAGTCGTCGATTACGGTGTAGCAGGTCTTACAGCCCCCTTGTTCGATATCAGAAAAATGAAATGGTCGGAAGAGATGTGTGACGTTTGCGGTATCGATATAAATAAGTTACCTGATCCGTATCCCGCTCATCAAGTGATAGGTCAAGTGACTGAAAAAGCGGCAGCAGAGACAGGGCTTGCACCAGGTACGCCGGTAGTTGCAGGCGGCGGTGTGGATGCTTCGTGTTCGGCCTTCAGCGTGGGAATGATCGAACCGGGGACTTCGGCGTGCATGTACGGTACCACCCACTGTTGGCAGATAGCCCTCGACAAACCTCAATTTGATCCCAGGTTTATAAACTTCCCCCACGTATATCCCGGGACTTACGTATCTCTGGCAGGAATGGGCACCACCGGGGCCATAATACGCTGGTTCCGCGATGAATTCGGCATCATTGAAAAATCGGTGGAGTCGAATCTAGGTTTGTCCGCATATAAAATCCTAGACCTGGAAGCAGCTAAGATTCCACCCGGAAGTGACGGCCTTATCGTACTGCCGTACTTCATGGGTGAGCGCACGCCTATCTGGGATCCCTTTGCCCGCGGGGTTATATTCGGACTCAGCCTGTATCATACCAGGGCTCATATTTACCGGGCTATTATGGAAGGTATTGGCTACGGGTTAAGACATCATGCCGAAATTGCCAGGGAATTGGGCATCATGCCCAAGCGGATAGTAGCCGTAGACGGAGGCGCGTCAAGTTCGCTCTTTAGGCAAATCGTAACAGATATAATGGACGTCCCGCAGGACTATACTGCTAAAATTGCCGGGGCTCCAGTGACTGATGCTTTCTTGGCCGGTGTAGGTGTAGGTATTTACAAGGATTTTAATGAAATAAAAAAATGGATTATTCTGACGGAAAAGAATGAGCCTAACCCCGAAGCTACGGCTATATACATGAAGCTCTACGACGTTTACCGTCGTCTGTACGAAAAGACGGCAGAGGAAATGCATTATATAGCACGCTTAAACGAGAAGTAGTTTTTTAAATGGAGGTGGGTTAATAAGTGAAAGCTGTTAGGTTGTATGGTCCATCAGACCTGCGCCTGGAGGAGGTGCCGAAACCTTCTGCCCCTCCTGGCGGCCTCCTTGTGGAGGTAAAAGCTTGTGCTATATGTGGTAGCGATGTTCGCAATGTGGCATCTGGCGGGTCTGGTCATGGCTTTACCCTACCGCGTACCATCGGCCATGAGATAGCCGGTGTAATAGCCGAAGTTGGAAAGAGTGTAGAAGGATTTGAAGTTGGGAGCCGGGTGGTGCTATCGGTATCCTTAGCTTGCGGAAGGTGCCGCTACTGCCTGACCGGAAAACAGAACCTTTGCGAGTCAAAAAAAGCGATCTCATACCAGTATGATGGTGGGTTTGCCGAGTACGTAGCTGTTCCGGAAGCCCTCGTGCGCTATGGGGGAGTGCTCCCCATCCCAGATGGAATCGATTTTTACGAAGCTTCTCTTACAGAACCATTTTCATGTGCTTTGAATGGCCAGGAATTATCGAAAGTGAGTACCGGAGATACGGTGGTCATCATCGGTGCTGGACCGGTTGGTATTATGCACGCTATTCTAGCGCGTATAAATGGTGCATCGAAGATTATTTTGGCTGAATTGACTCCTGAAAGGCTCGAAAAGGCTCGGGAGATAGGAGCTGCCGATATTTATGTGGATTCAAGCAAAGAAGATCTAAAGGAAAAAGTTTTAAAGGAAACCAATGGACTTGGGGCTGATGTGGTGATTGTTGCGGCTCCTTCCGGGAAAGCACAGCTTCAGGCTATCGACTTAGCTGCTAAAGGCGGACGGGTAAATTTATTCGGGGGTCTTCCAAAGGGTCAATCCCAGATAACGATTGATAGCAATGTTATACACTACAGAGAACTGTTCGTCCACGGTACATCCGACTCCACTCCTGTACATATGAAAAAGATCTTGGACCTGATGGGTGCCGGCAGAATAGATGCCCGAAAATTGATAAGCGCTGTTCTTCCCCTTGAAAATTATAAAGAAGGCTTTGAACTAGCAAGGAGCGGAAAAGCGCTGAAGGTTATTCTAACACCAAACGGTAATGCTTAAGGAGTGGTAAAAATGGACCTAGGGTTAAAAGGAAAGGTTGCAGTAGTGATCGGCGGTTCGAGAGGTATTGGCCGTGCTGTATCATTGGCTCTGGGTAAAGAAGGGGCTTTTGTGGCAGTAAATTACTCCAAATCCAAGGAGGCAGCGGAAGAAGTAGTAGCAGGGATACGAGGAGCAGGCGGAACTGGAATAGCTGTCAAAGCTGATGTTTCTTCAGCCATAGAAGTGGAGGAAATGTTTCGAAGAGTGGTCGAAAAACTGGGTCCCGTGGATATTTTAGTCCATTGTGCGGCTATATGGCTAACATCCTACGTAGAACAGATGAAGGAAGAAGATTGGCGCCGTGTTTTGGATGTTAACCTAACTGGAGTTTTCCTGACCAACCGGTGGATGGTGCGCCATTTAATAGAGCGAAAGAGTGCGGGTAAAATAGTAAATTTTACTTCTCAGGCCGCATTCTGTGGTTCCACCACAGGTCACGCTCATTACGCTGCTTCTAAAGCTGGGGTAGTAGCATTTACCGTATCCCTGGCTCGAGAAGTGGCCAAACATGGTATTTTAGTAAACGCTGTGGCGCCTGGTATGGTCTACACGGATATGACAGCGGAGGTTTTAAAAGATCCGACTTATTACCTTTCAAGGATCCCCTTAGGACGTATAGCAACCCCGGAAGAGATAGCAAATTTGGTACTCTTCCTGGTATCTGAGCGAAACACTTACATGACGGGGGCAACAGTGGATATCTCAGGTGGAATGTTGATGAGATAGCGTATTTGGGTATGTTCTATACCCTGTAAACCATATAAAAAAGAGGAGGTTGTTAACATGAGCCTTGTACCAATTAAAGATATGTTGGAAAAAGCTAGAGCAGAAAAATATGCAGTCCCTGCTTTTGATGTATGTAACCTCGAGTTTATACGGGCGGTAGTAGAGGTAGCAGAAGAAAAGCTCTCACCTGTAATCCTCATGGTACTACCGCACGAATTTGATACAAATTTACCCTATCTTGTCAGTATGGCACGTACCGCTGCAGAACAGATTTCGGTACCTATCGCTCTTCATCTTGACCACAGCCCGAGCTTTGAATTATGTAAGGCTGCTATAGATGCAGGTTTTTCTTCTGTAATGATTGACGGTTCAACTCTACCCTATGAGGAAAATGTAAAGCTTACCAGAAAGGTAGTGGAGTATGCAAAACCCAAGGGCGTTTCCGTTGAGGCGGAACTGGGCCATGTGGGTAAGGCGGAAGCCAACGCCGGAGAAGGAGAAGACGAGGGTTACTTTACCGATCCGGAGGATGTGCCCCGCTTTATCGAAGAAACAGGTGTGGACGCCCTTGCAGTTGCTATCGGTACGGCACACGGAATATATACCCGCGAGCCCAAACTCGATATTCAAAGACTTGCAGCGATAAACCGGGTGTCTTCCGTACCCTTAGTACTTCACGGCGGGTCTGGAACACCAGACGACCAGGTTAAGGAGGCCATAGCTAACGGTATCAGCAAACTTAACATCTTCTCGGAACTATGTGTAGCTCTAGTAGATGGTTTGAAAGATTTTATGGCAAACAACCAACAACGAGCTCCATTACCCAGCCACGTCTTTGAAAAGTCAATAACCCTAATGAAGGATGTGGTGCGCTGCAAAATTGACCTGTGCGGTTCAGCCGGTAAAGGCCATAGGGCGTAATAACTGGCCCCATATACATAACGACGAAGAAAAGGTGGTTTTATGAAAATCTTACTGGTAGGCGACGATTACATCCCTTCTGAATGGCTGGTTGAGGGATTTTCTCCCTGGCGGGAACGGGGGTTTGAACTTGTAACATACGACTGGTTTCAGGGAAGCATGGAAAGCCTGCAGTACTTGAACCGGAAACTGGAAAAAGAGGGCCCCGAGGCGGTGGAACCTCCGGATGACCTCTTTCCGATGGTGGCTGAGGCCGATGTAGTTATCCTGCAGTTTCTTCCATTCGGGAGGACCCTTATAGATAAGGGGAAAAGGCTCAAGGCTGTCGGAACTTTAAGGGCAGGGTTTGAAAATGTAGATGTGGAATACCTGACTGCAAAAGGGATCATGTTTTTCAACAATCCGGGGCGAAATGCTGATGCCGTATCAGATTATACTATAGGCATGTTAATCGCAGAGGCAAGAAATATCGCTCGAAGCTTTATGGCTTTAAAACAAGGTGTATGGAGAAGGGATTTCATAAATTTACCCTATTGTCCCGATCTACGGGGGAAAACGGTGGGGATTATAGGCTTAGGAAGGATAGGACGTCTCGTAGCTAAAAAACTTTCTGGTTTTGAAGTTAATCTTCTAGGGTTTGATCCGTATGTGGATCCACAAATAGCAAAGGAATACAATGTAACCTTGACCGACCTAGATACTTTGCTTTCAAAATCTGATTTTGTCACTATTCACGCCAGGCTTACTCCGGAAAACTATCACATGATCGGTGCAAGGGAACTCGGGTTGATGAAACCTACGGCATTTCTCATAAACACAGCCAGGTCTGGACTTGTGGATGAAAAGGCTCTGTACGAAGCGCTGCGCGACCGAAAAATTGGCGGTGCAGCCCTGGATGTGTTTGATGAGGAACCGCCAGGAAAAGATTACCCATTGCTCTCACTGGATAACTGTACGGTTACAACTCACATGGCGGGGACTACAAGGGATGCGCTGAAGAGAGCCCCGCAGCTTCTTGCCAATGAGATGATAAAGATCCTAGACGGTATAGAACCGGACTGCTGGGTCAACCGTGGGAAAGTACCGTTTAACAGAATAATACCGAATTAAATTTATTATGATTTGGAAGGGGGAGCACTAGATGGCAAGTTATCTTCTCGGTATCGATAACGGGCTTACCAACTCAAAAGCTGCGCTATTCGACCTTGAAGGTAGGGAAATAGCGGTTGCATCGCGCCGGTACGAAGTTGTAAACCTAAAACCTACATGGGTAGAGGGAGATGCTGAAAAACTTTGGCAGAACACTGCCAAGTGTATCAGGGAAGTGATCGAAAAATCCGGTATCAGCCCTGCCGAGATCGAGGCCGTAGGATTTACCGGCCATGGTAACGGTCTCTATATCGTAGACGGGGAAGGAAGTCTGTTGAGGCCGGGAATCGGTTCACAAGATGCTAGAGCCGTCGACATCATAGAGGGGTATAAAAAAAGTGGCGACTATCAGAAGATAAGTTCTATCACCATGGGACAACCGTATCCCGGCCAGCCCGGTCCGCTCCTAAGGTGGATAAAACAGAACGAACCCGAATTTTATAGGCGCATCGGCGGTATACTCATGTGTAAGGATTTGATCCGCTTTAAGTTATCTGGAGAACTGTATTCTGATCTGAACGACATGAGCGGGAATGGACTACTGGATTTTAAATCAAAACAGTATTCTTTACAGCTTATGGAACTATACGGTATCCCCGAGATGTACGATAAACTACCACCGCTTGCCATGAGCCATGAAATCGTAGGAAGAGTGACCAAAGAAGCGGCTAAACAGACCGGGCTTGTGGAGGGCACGCCCTGTGCGGCAGGCATGATGGATGTGGCTGCTTGTGCGGTAGGTTCGGGGGTCATAGAACCCGGAACTGCAGCGGTAGTGGTCGGTACCTGGTCGATTAACGAGGTTGTTACCGATCAGCCAGCGGAGAACATGATAATGAACATGCACTTTGTCCTGCCGGGGAAAGTACTGGTGCTGGATGGGAGCGCCACTTCTGCCATAAATCTGGAGTGGTTTGTCAACCAACTCGGCGGCAATGCTGTACTGGAAGCAGAAAAAAAGGGTATATCGAAGTTCGATGTCATAAACGAAGCCGTTGCCTCGCTTCCCCCAGGCGGTACTGGTGTATTATATCATCCTTTTATAGCAAGTCCCAATGTACACCCCAGGGGACGGGCTGGATTCTTCAATATCGCCCAGGGTCATACCTTTAAAGACCTTGCGCGAGCCGTCTACGAAGGTATAACTTTCGTTCACAAGTGGCACATAGATCGGCTCAGGAGTACAGGATGCAACATCAAAAAAGCTCGGCTTTCCGGCGGTGGAGCCAGAAGCGATGTTTGGAGCCAGATGTTTGCTGACGTGCTTGAAGTGCCGGTAGAAGTCGTTTCCGTCAGCGAGATTGGAGCTCTGGGGGTGGCTATTGCCGCTGGTATAGGTGTCGGTATATATCCGGATTACACCAGCGCCTGTAGCCGGGCGGTAAAGATTAGGGCGGTGTTCGAGCCAAATCCGGAAAACACTGCTACCTACCTCGAGCGGTATGACGAGTGGATAAGTTTAATCCAACTCATGAAAAATTACTGGGATGGTGTTTAAGGAGAATTCCAAATTATAGGGGGGAGAAATAATGACAATCGATGTAGGACATTTATTGGCTTCCTTTGGCGGTGGGATAATAGGGGCGGCAATAGGCGGGTTGAATTCCTTTATTATGACCGGGATTTTAGTGCTAGCAGGAGTAGCCGCGGGGTTTTTTGACCAACCCCAAGCAGGGGCAATATTAAATTCTGTCGCTTTCGGTCCAATGTTCGGCCCTCATATCGCCTTTGCCGGTGGAGTAGCGGCAGCGGCCTACGCCAGCGAGAAAAGGTTAGATGTAAACGCTAAGGATATCGGGGTGCCACTCGTGAAATTAAACAGACCAGACGTGCTCGTCATCGGCGGTGTATTCGGCGTAATAGGTTATCTCTTAAATACGCTCTGGGTAAGTATGGCCCTTAAGACAGATACAATTGCACTGACTGTAACTTTATCCAATATGCTGGCAAGAGGTCTGTTCTGTAAGGAAGGTCCTTTCGGTACCTTGACCGATGACCTCAAAAATAAGGGGTTTGTGGGTCGATTTGTAATAAAAGAAGGCTACTGCTGGTTGCCGTGGCAAAAAGACTTTATGCAACTTTTTGTGATAGGGTTGGGTTTCGGCCTCCCATCTGGAGTGGTGGGTGTAGCTACTGGGCAACCCGTACTGGCCTTCGGAATTGCCGGAGCATACCTTATTTTCTTAGCCCATAAACCAGGCTTTCCAGTGGTCCATCACGTTATGCTACCGGCGGCCCTGGCGGCTCATGCTACCGGAAGCGTGCTGATGGGAGGTGTATTCGGGATCCTCGGCGCACTCCTCGGAGAGCTGGCAGCCCGGTTGTTTTACAATTACGGCAAGAGCCATATAGACCCTCCGGCGGTGGCAATAGCCATATTGACGACGATAATATTATTTTTATAAAAGACTCATGGCATATGTTAATACCCTAAATATGGAAATTAAGTTTTTCAAAGAAAAAGACAATAATACTTCTAACCAATCTATATCTATATGAAAAAAATGTCAGTATCTATCGCCCCACCAATAATAACGAAAATTAATGCATCACCGTCCCTCTGCTAGTTTGCGGGCAGTCAATACCAGAGCTCTTTTATACTGGTGCTTGGTTACTTCTTGAAACTTGATCTGATAATAAGCCCTATACTTCTCGTTGTGCACCCTCAACGAGTTAGCGGTCAGGACCAAGTAATAGCGGAGGTAACGGTTTCCGCTCTTAGTCAAACGGCGTTCTTCAGGATCAAAGTTACCCGACTGGTAGCGGGTCCAGGTAAGGCCGGCATACTGGGAAAGAGCGGCTTTGTTTTTAAAACGCTTAATATCGCCCATTTCAGCTATTATGCTGGCAGCCGACATATCGCCTAAGCCCTTTACAATAGTCAGGGTTTTGGGTATAGCTTTAAGCTTCCGTGAGATGACTTTTATCGAGGTCTTTAAGCTGCCTTTTGAGATACTCAAAGTTTTGGAAAGTTAAAGAGAGAGACATCTCACAGGCCGTTGCATTTTGGGGCTGAGGCGGTAAGCCCACTGGGGGCCTGCATTAAAGCACTGGCAATTTCCTCAGTATTGGCGAACCTGTTTTTTCCATGAGACTGGATAAACTCTGCCAGTTCTTCTACGGACATTTGGGCTATCTCATCAGGAGTGAATTCTTTCAAGACAGAATTGGTCTTGGGGAGCCTTGCTAAAACGCCCTTTTAAAGCCGGCTACGAGAGAAGGATTAATCTCGAAAACCTCGACCGAATAAGGCTTCAACTGAGGAGCATCCATTACGAAGTTACGAAGGTAGACACCGTAAGCTGAAGTAGCTTTCAGACCTATATTGATTTTAGTGACATGAAACTTATTAGCGGTGGAATCCAGTGCCTGAACTAAGGTTGTTGGCACCCTCGAGATTATTGGGAAAGGATCTAGAAGGAAGAAAGCTGAATTCATCAATGCATACCAAATCCAGCTTAGAAGCGATGACATTGATGGCTGCAAAGATAACCTGAGCCAAATGGAATCCCTCCTTGAGTGGCCTGCTGGCTCAGCCCACGCATAAGAAATCAGTGCTGCACCGCAGGGGTCTCACTTTTTTCTGAGTAGTCACCGGTTATACCGGGCTATAGAATGTGATAAGAGTGAGCCCAGCCTAAGAAAAATTTTTATGAAATGATGGTTGCCTAGCGTAGATCATTTTGTCTCAGTTAAAGCTAGGGTCGGTCGCTTCCGAAGGTTCTCAAGGAATAATGAAAAATACACAGTAGATTATGCTGATTCAATATTTATAGTTTATTCATAGCCCAAGGGCATGTCCCTTGGGTGAGGTTTTTTATCAAACCTTTAAATGGAAGAAGGAAAAGGGCAGAAGCTGTAGAAAAATTACGAGTAGGAGATTTTATACATAGACGATGGCTATAAAAAAGCTATGTGCAAAACCGTAAAATGTTATATAAGGCTGGTACATTTTTCTAGAGAGGGGAAACAGCATTGGAGATAACATTTACACGCATTCAACCTTTCGACCTAAAGACAGTTGCCGAAAGCGGTCAGGCTTTCCGCTGGAATAGGCTGGAAGATGGGGGTTATCTTGGCGTAGTGGGGAATTTGGTTATAAAGGCTTACCAGGAAGGTGATACCTTAAGAATATTTACCAACGGCGGCGAGGATTCGATCGAATTTATCCGAGATTATTTTGACCTGGAAAGGGACTACAGGGAG
>JAKKUQ010000060.1 GCA_021890755.1 Thermosediminibacteraceae bacterium
TGTGATTGTCAAGAAATTTTTGGTCTAGCCTATTGACTTTTCATAGCACGTCTTAATTTTTTATTCCTTAAAACTTATTTATTTTCTTAAAAGCATATTTAATTGATTTAATTCTTTTCACGAGGGGCAATCTACGGTGATTAAACTTTAAGATCAGATTTAGCTCCCAAGTAATTTTCATATTTTTCTAATATCGGATCAACCACTTCATTGATGAATTCTACCACCTGACTTGGACTCCTCCCAATAAAATTAGCAGGATCCATCATCTTTTCGATCTCTTCTCTTGTCATCTTAAATCTTTTATCTGCGGCAATCTTATCAATTAAAGTATTTGGTTTTCCCTCTTTTATTTCAGCAGCAGCTGCCATAGAATAAGTCCGTATTGCTTCGTGTAATTCTTGTCTATCACCGCCTCTTCTTACTGCCTCCATCAGTATATTTTCTGTAGCCATAAAGGGAAGTTCTTCCATCACATGCTTTTCTATAACTTTAGGATTGACAACCAATCCTTCGCTCACATTCATGTAGATATTCAATATGGCATCCACAGCTAGGAACATCTCTGGAATTACTATTCTTCTATTGGCGGAATCATCAAGGGTCCTCTCAAACCACTGATTAGCAGCAGTAAGGTATGGATTAAGGCCGTTGACTATCACGTAACGGCACAAAGCAGTCATACGCTCACACCGCATCGGATTCCTCTTATAAGCCATAGCTGAGGAACCTACCTGAGTTTTCTCAAAAGGTTCTTCGATTTCCTTTAAGCTTGCCAGCAATCTTATATCGCAAGCAAATTTATGAGCGCTTTCGGCAATGGACTGAAGGACCCTTAACACCCGAGAATCTTGTTTTCTTGGATAAGTTTGACCCGTAATAGGAAAAGTTTTTTCAAATCCCATTTTTTCTGCTATCAGTCGGTCAAGTTTCTTGACTTTTTCCTCATCATTGTCGAAAAGTTTCAGGAAACTTGCTTGCGTACCAGTTGTACCTTTAGCTCCCCTCAAGCTTAAGTTCTTCTCCGTATATTCTAAATCCCAAAGGTCCATGACAAGATCTTGAATCCAAAGGCACGCCCTTTTGCCGACCGTGGTAAGTTGAGCAGGTTGAAAATGAGTAAAACCGAGGGTGGGCATGTCTTTATACCGTAATGCGACTCGTCTCAAGTTATCAATCACGTTCACAAGTTTTTTCTTTAAAATAGCGAGGCCGTCCCTCATCAGAATAATATCAGTATTATCCCCTACAAATGCACTCGTCGCCCCAAGATGAATAATTGGCTTTGCTTTGGGACACTGCTTTCCAAAAGCCCATATATGCGCCATAACGTCATGTCTTGTTATTTTCTCAAACTCTTCAGCATCTTCAAAGTTTATCTTATTTACGTGGGCTTTCATCTCATCAATCTGTTCCTGAGTGATTGGAAGTCCAAGCTCTTTTTCTGCTTCAGCTAAAGCTACCCATAACTTCCTCCAGGTCGTAAACTTTTTATATGGCGAGAAATTCATGAGCATTTCTTCACTTGCATACCTTTCTGTTAATGGATTTTCAAAATACTGTTTCGTCTTCATCTTTGTTGGTCAACCCCTTTTTAAAACAAAAAGCAGGAAATAGGACCTGCTTATGAAAGTTCATTCACAAATTGCTCTATTCTGTCTAATCCTCTTTGTATATTTTCCATAGAAGTAGCATACGAAAGCCTTACATATTCATCGGCTCCAAAAGCTATACCAGGAACAACTGCTACCTTATATTTTTCCAGCAAGGCTTCTGCAAAGGTTGTTGAATCTTTGATTACTTTATCACCTATGTATTTACCAAAAGTTTCTGATATGTTCATCATGACATAAAAGGCACCTTTGGGCATCCTGCAGGAAAGTCCCTTTATTTTATTTATTCTCTCTACCATATACTGTCTTCTCTTTGAAAATTCTTGCGCCATCTCTTCAACAGCTTGCTTTCTTGCAGGATTTGTCAAAGCTTCTAATGTGGCTTTTTGAGCTATTGAATTGGCGTTAGACGTAGCATGACCCTGTAAATCGGTCATGGCTTTTATGAGCTCCTTAGGTCCTGCCGCATAGCCTATTCTCCAGCCAGTCATTGCATATGCTTTAGAGACACCATTTACCACTAGAGTCTTGTTACATATTTCACTATTGAGTGAAGCTATACTCACATGAGTTTCGCCATCGTAAACAAGTTTATCGTAAATCTCATCTGAAATTACAAAAATATCGTACTCCAAGGCCAACTTTGCTATTTCTTCTAGATCTTCCCGACTATACACGCTCCCTGTAGGATTGTTGGGACTATTGATTATTAAAACTTTAGTTTTTTTGGTTATTAAAGGCTTTATGTTCTCAGCTTTCAGTTTGAAATCTTGGCTTTCTAAAGTAGGCACAAATACCGGTGTCCCACCGCATAATTTCACAATCTCCGGATAACTGACCCAATATGGTGACGGAATCAATACTTCGTCTCCTGGATCACACAGACAATATAACGCATTAAAAATGCATTGTTTTGCTCCATTGGAAACTATAATCTGATTAGGTTCATAAGCAACGCCTATATCTTCTTTCAGCGTATCAACTATTGCTTTTTTGAGCTCCGGAATACCTCCGACAGGAGTATATTTAGTAAAACCTTGATTTATAGCATCAATAGCTGCTGATTTTATAAAATCCGGCGTATCAAAGTCTGGTTCTCCAGCTCCAAAACCTATAACATCATGTCCCTCGCTTTTTAGTTGTTTTGCTTTTGCATCTACTGCTAGCGTTGGAGACGGACTAATACTCCTTGCTTTCTGCGAAAGGTTCATTTTAAAACCCCCTCCTAATTTATAATATTCATTACAATGGTAAATCTTTCGGGTAATTTATTTTAATATCCCCCTTATTAAAGTCGTAAAATTGGACAGTCATATTTATAAATTGTTGTCCCGTTTCTTTAGAATCGTATTTAAGGTCCATGTTTATTTTATAGATTAAAAAGTCCTTCTTCCCTATCCATACCTTGTATTTTGCCTCTACATTGTTTATATCACCAGTTTCACTACCCTCAAATAAAATTTTCTTTAGTTTTTCTTCACTAGGTATGTATTCTATGACTCTGCAATCTACTCCGCTTATCATTTCATCCGGCAGGTATTCGGCCTCTACAATCATATCCTTTAAATCGTTTAAAGTTTTTTGTGGAGTCGAAATTAAATCATCCATATTTCCTAACCCCATATTTTTACTCTCAACCCATTTGCTAGTGAGAGGCGTTTTTATGAAAACTCTATTTTCTTTCTGAAAAATTTCAATATCCATTCCAGCAAGATTCCCACTTAAGTGAACTTGACCAGGATTTTTTACCTCCCCGAAAAGTGTAACCTGCTGTTTTATCTCCTTTATAATCAATTCCGCATCTATTTTCATTCTATATCCTGAAACATCCTTTAATTTTTCGTTGGCCTTAATTATTGCATCTTTAGGTGAGAGATTCTTAAATTGATCCCCGCATCCCACAATTGCTACAAAGAAAATCAAGATCACCGTTAATGTGCGAACTGCAATACCCAGTGCCAGTTTCCCGCTGCGAAATAACATTTTGCTTGTCCTCCCAAACCGCATTCTTGTAGATAAGATATTCTTCATTAAGTTCTAGATTTCCTTCTTGCAACATAAAAAACGGGGAGTCACCCCCCCTTTTTTTTATTCATCACTGGTGTTAATTAAACTTAAAATTGTTTCATAAATATATTCTGTCTTTTGATCAACTTTTTTGAAATCCATATTTGTTGTATAAATACTTTCCAATTTGCCGTGCAATACTTTAGCCTCTCTGAAGCAGTCGACGGCTTTATTTAGAACTTGTTCAAGAATCATCTTTGAAAATTCAATGTCCTCTCTATAGTTATTTAAATCAGATTTAACCAATATCTCATCTAAGTCTATAACCAAATCACCTGTCTTTTCTCCGTTAAAAACATGAGGTTCAACTGAAGTTATGAAACCTATATTAAGATCTCTAATTATGAGATGTTCCACTTTTTCGGGAGATAAAGGACAGTGGAAAACTTCAACGTCAAACCCCTTCATTAAAGCTATGTTTAAAACAGCATTAAGTAAATAAGTTTTCGGCAACGCTGCGTCGCCTTTCAAAATGAAGCGTTTTTCGACCTTCTCGAAAATATTTTCGAGAAAATTCATTAATCCTCCTGAAGTTATAGCGCTAGCGAACATATGTCTTTGCTTGGGTTTTTTCTCTTTTATGGTGACATCTCGAAAAATTTGATCGATAATTTCTTCCGTTATTCTGCGCATTTTTCCCTCTTCGGTAACCCATGAATACATTTCTTGCATTTCATCATATATATTTTTTGCTGTTTTTAAATAACCGTAACCCTTTTTATAACACCGACTTATTTCTTCCCGCAGTCTAATTATATCTCTTTTATGTTTTCTTATACCCTTTTCATCCCATAATTCTCCTAAATTTATAATTTCATCCACACAACCCGGATATTTGGGGTCAGTCATATGGGGAGCTGTTCCATCGATAATGGCTATACCATATTGGGGAATTACCACCCCATCGAGAGAATTATTATCGGCCGTGCAATGTAGAAATTCTATATCAATTCCACTCTTAGCAATATTTTCGCCTATTTTTTTGATGATGTTAGATTTTCCTGCACCCGGTCCACCTTTCAGCACAAAAATTTTCCTCGCATGTACCCAAAAGATTACACTATCAAAAAATGACATATATCCTTTAGAAGTGTTCCCACCGGGAAAAATTCTTCTTATATACCCAACTTTCATAAAAAAATGCCTCCTCTTAAAAAGCCTTTTTATATACAGCTTATTAAGAGGAGGCTTTTTGGGTGAATTTAAATATCAGGATTCGTATATTGTTATTAAAGCCTTCTCCCCTTCTTTGGATATTCCAAAAATAAGACCCTTCTTTTTTAGAGTTTTATTCAGAAAATCCACGAGCAGATAAAGTTCGTCGTGATACTTAAATTCCTTTTGTGCCAGCGGTACCAGTCTATCTTCCATTCATATTTTCCTTTCCTAAAATTTTTTCATGGCTTCAATTCCCACTTTTTTATATTATCAATTACTTCATAATTAGTCAAATCAAAATGAATGGGTGTAATCGAAATATAATTATTTTTAATTGCCCAAACGTCAGAAGTGTCATCATCCAGGTCTTCAACTACCTCTCCCGCTAACCAATAATAAGTTTTACCTCTTGGGTCTTGCCTGCGATCAAAACAATTTTTGTATTTTCTGCTCCCTAAGTGAGTTATTAGAACCCCTGCTATGTCCTCAATTTCTAAAGGAGGTATATTCACGTTTAATAAAGTATCCTTAGGAAACTCCTTTTCTGCCAAAACTTCACAAAGCTTTCTTGCAAATTGAGCAGGATAATCGTATGAGATATTCTCATAAGCAGCCACGGAAAGAGCAACAGCAGGAATACCGTAAATAGCTGCTTCGATTGCAGCAGATACTGTCCCCGAGTAGATTACGTCGGTCCCCAAATTAGGTCCTCTATTAATCCCTGACAGTACTAAATCCGGAGGATCGGAAAGGAGCGCATCCAGGGCCAATTTTACACAATCTGAAGGGGTACCGTTTACCATCCAGCTTTCAACCGGGCAATCACGAAGATAAGCTCTTTCTACCCTTAATGGTTTATGCATGGTAATTGCATGAGCTGTTGCACTTCTTTCTCTATCTGGAGCTACAACTATAACTTTTGCTATTTTAGAAATTTCTCTAGCTAGTATCAAAAGGCCTTCAGCGTATATGCCATCATCATTTGTAATAAGAATCTTCATTTTTACACCCCTAACCCTTAAGCAATTAATGCCTTGTTGTAGTATTCAACAGCTTTTTCAGTTTCTCCCATTTTTTCAAAACATATTCCCAGCATTGTATAAATTTCAGCTTTATTTTCCATTTTTGTTTCCAGTTCTTTATAACAATCAGCGGCTTCCCGGTACTGACCCATTTTTATCAAGCAATATGCCTTATTTATTAAAATATCATTACGCCTTTCCCTTTGCAATACATCTTCCAATAACTCGAGGGCTTCTTTATACTTATCTACCGCCATGAAGCATAGCGCCAAATTATTTTTAACTTCTATGTCATCTTTGACAAATTTCTCGGCTTCCCTGAAACATTCAATAGCTTTTTTATAGTTTCCTTTTTTGTAAAGGCAGTAGCCTTTATTGATTAATAAATCTCCGTTGAGAGGATCGATCTCCAGACCTCTATCACAATATTTTAATGCCTCATCAAAATGGCCCGATGCAGCAAGGCATAATGCCAAATTGTTAATGGTAGTTATATCATGCGGATATCGTAATAATGACGATTTATACAACTCGACAGCTTTTTCATATTCACCAGATTTGGTCAGCACTAAAGCTAGATTTAGCTTTGCATTGTTGTCTTCCGGTGCTCTTTTCAAACAGTCATAAAAACACTCTTTTGCTTCTTCCAAATGTCCAAGTTCCATCCAACAAAGCCCTTTTTTGTTTTGAATCTTTACATAATCAGCCCCCTCTGCTTCATGTAAAGCTCTATCAAGCAGCTCTAAAGCCTCTCTGTACTGGCTTTTGCTGGATTTACAAAAAGCAAGACCGTATATCGCTTTAACCCTTAAATCAGGATTGTCCAAAACTGCGGCGTAATTTTCTTCTGCTTTGTCAAATTCCAGTAATTCAAGGTACGTTTGTCCCAGAAAATATCTTATTTCTGCTGCCTCTTCTAAAGAAATAGCTTTCTCAAAATAATGTAAAGCCGCGTTAAAATCGTTTTTAAAATAACAGATTAATCCACCCCAGCAGAACAAATCAAAGGCCGGATTCTGGAGCAGCTTTCTTCGAACATAATCAAGAGCTGCATCATACATGTTTGCTCCGAATAAAATACTAAGATAAAGGTAGGTTATAGATGGGAGTCTCCTATTGATTGCTTTAGAAAGGATGTATAAAGCTTCTTTCTTTTTCACTTTCCCGCCCCCCTTTCCCCGGTATATTACATATTATTCTATTTTTTCTTTTATTTTCCTGCAAAGTCGCAGAAAATATAATGCCAGCAGCAACCTCAAAACGGGTTGTAATGCTGGCAATAGGTTTCGCAGAATTCATAAGGTCTTTCAAGATTTATTTCCAGCAATTCGCAAATAAACCATGTATGACTAGAGCCTCGCAATAGAAAATCTTTTCTCGGTTTGAGGTATTTACAAGGCCTGTTCTCCAGTACCAGAGGAACCGTACAACCTCCACAAGCCCATTTTTTCTTCAAATCTTTTTGTTTTAATAGAACCTTTCCTAGTTCACATTTAAAAATTGCTGCATTTTCATTATCAATGAGTTTAAAAACTTTATACTCTTTTAAAAAAGGACACTGCATAGTCATGCCGGTTGTTCTTACGCCTCCCTTTCTCACTATCAATATAAATCTATGGGAGACGCAAGAATATCGTGCATAATTTTTAGAAAAAAATCCGAGGAATGGATCCCCGGATTATTTTTGGAGAATGCACAACAGCAATTCTGCTGCTTTTTCAATATCATCAATTGAAGCCATTTCTGAAGGTGTGTGGATATATCTTGTTGGTATGGAAAGACACCCGGACGGAACTCCGGCTTTAGTAAGGTGAATGGCTCCCGTATCGGTTCCACCCCATTCTAGCACTTCTAACTGATAGTGAATATTATTTTTTTCAGCGGTCTCTATCAGCATCTCCTTTATCTTCGGATGACAAATCACCGATCGATCCATTATCTTCACAGCAGGTCCTTTGCCTAGCTCCACCGCCATTTTTTCGGATTCAGGTGTGTCTCCTGTCGACGTCACATCTACGGCAATGGCAAGATCCGGCTCGATACTGTAAGCCGATGTTTTTGCACCACGCAGGCCTACTTCTTCCTGTACCGTAAACACGAAATAGGTATCGAACTTAGGATATTTAAGATTTTGTAAAGCATTTATCAACACGGCACATCCTGCTCTGTCATCCAGAGCTTTTGATGTCACGCAGTCTCCGATTATATCGCAGCTCCTGTAATAGACCGCCTTGTCCCCCAGGCGCACCTTCTTTAACGCTTCTTCCTTGGATTTTGCACCTATGTCTATGAACATTTTGTTGAGTTTCAACTCTTTTATATCGTCCAGTTTTTCCATTCCGAAAACACCGATGGTGCCGTTTTCAAAAATAACCCTCTCGCCTATAAGGGTATATGGCGATACTCCACCAATATTGGAAAACCTGAGAAATCCTTTATCGTCTATGTTTGTAACTATAACACCTATTTCATCCATGTGGGCGGCCAGCATCATCTTCTCGCCCGAACCAGCTTTTCTTGCGATTATATTGCCCAAAACATCTACACGAATCTCGTCGGCATAGTCCTTTATTTCACCTAGTATAACTTCTCGTATTTGGTTCTCTTCGCCAGAGGGACCATAAGCTTCAGTCAGCTTTTTGAGCAATTCCTTCATCATCATAAACCCCTTTCTTGGAAATCTTTAATAAGGGCATCTATCAAAGCTATCGCATTTTGTATATCCGTAAGACTCGCCACTCCTGCAGGCGAGTGTATGTATCGACATGGTACCGAAATTACTATCGTAGGTATACCTTCTTTTGTGAGGTGTATTCTACCCCCGTCTGTACCTCCAAAGGCAGTCCTGCGTAGCTGGCAGGGAATTCCATTTCTTTCCGCCACCTGAATTACTCTATCCACTAGTCGCCTATCAGCGATATACGTTCTGTCCATAAGGGTTATAGCAGGTCCTTTGCCCAAGGTAGTACTATAACCTTCCTCTTTGTTTTCAGGCACATCTGCGGCAAAAGTACCTTCTATAACAATAGCTACATCTGGTTCAATTGCGTAAGCAGCCACCGCAGAACCCCTAAGGCCTATCTCTTCTTGAACAGTAAAAGCTCCCGAAAGGGTAAGGTCATAGTCCTTTTTCAGGATCTCGGTTATTATATAGCAACCTACTCTATCGTCGAGAGCCTTAGCTTTTATTAAATCACCGATGCATTCAAACTGAGAATCAAAAACGGCATAATCACCCACTTTAACCACTTTTTCCGCATCTTCTTTATCTTTAGCACCGATATCTATGTAAAGATTCTTTGACTTCAAAGCCGTTTGTCTTTCCTTTGGTTCCTGCAGGTGTATAGCTTTTGCCCCTATAACTCCTTTCACTTTCTGTGGACCTATCACCACCGTTTTCGATACCAGAATTCTGTCGTCTATTCCTCCTACTGTATTAAACTTAAGCCAACCGTTTTTACCAATTGATGTGATCATAAGGCCCACTTCATCCATATGGGCAGCAAGCATAACTTTAGGTTTTTTACCTTTCCCCGATTTTTCAAAAAGCAGGTTGCCCAGAGCATCGGTCCTTACTTGTGCTAGGTTTTGTATCTCCCTCTTTAGGATATTTCTAACCTCATGCTCTGCCCCGGAAACGCCGAAAGCCTCCGTCAATTCCTTCAATAGCATTTTAACCCCTCCACGAAACCTTCGTCCAGCGACGAAATGAAAAGTGCCAGCAGGCGTCCGCTCAGTTTTATATCTTCAATATTTAGAGTTTCTACTGTAGTATGCATGTATCTCAGAGGAATAGAGATTAAAGCTGTAGGAATCCCTTCTCTGGTGATTTGCATTGCCCAAGCATCAGTACCAGTTGCCGATGGCTCGGGATTTAATTGGTAGGGTATTTTATAATCCTCAGCAATACTTTTTAACTTCTCAAAAAGCTTTGGATGAATATTAGGTCCTAGTGCAATAGCCGGCCCTTTTCCTAGTTTATGGGTTTCCTCTTCAGATACATCGGGCATATTGCCATGACATACATCCACTGCTATGCCTATATCAGGATATATTTGATAACTGCTAACTACAGCTCCCCGAAGCCCTACCTCTTCCTGGGCAGTTGCTACGGCATAAACTTCTGCAGAAAATTGAAGTTTATCAAGTTCCTCCAGGCAATAAAGTATTGCAGCTAGCCCGGCTCTATCATCCAAAGCGTTTCCAGAGATACACCCATTCAACAGTTCAGTGGGTTTCCTTTTAAAGGTTATGACATCACCTATCCTTATCAATTGTTTTACTTTTTCCACCGGTAAACCCGTATCGATAAACAGGTCTTCCGACTTTATTGCCTTTTCCCTTTCTTCTGGTTCCTGTATATGTGGGGGTTTGCTTCCTATTACTCCCAGAACTTTTTCCCTACCGTGAATTATAACCTCCTGGGCAGGCAAAATCCGATGGTCTATCCCTCCTATATAGGAAAAGCGAATAAATCCTCTGTCATCAATTTGTTTTACCATTAAACCTATTTCGTCCATATGCGCGGCAAGCATAACCTTTATTTTTGCATTTTCAGGACCTTTTTTTCCAATTAAATTCCCTAGTTTATCCACTGATACATTTTTACAGTACCTTTGAAATATTTCTACGAGTGAATGATTTTTTTCCACTTCACAACCAGAAGGTATATCAGCAGATAATAGTTCCGTCAGTATTTCTTTTACATCCAAATTTACACCCCTCCCT
>JAKKUQ010000061.1 GCA_021890755.1 Thermosediminibacteraceae bacterium
AGTCATCAGATAGCGCACCTCATTCCTCATAGTGACATTTTATCACGATAGTCTATAAAGTGACATTATCATAAAATAACTACATAATTGAGTTGAAAGTGTTTGAAAAAGGTGTAGGATTGTGTTAAAATAATCTTGACGCAAAGTTTAATTTAATGTATACTATACAATGTCTTTAAAGCTATACGAGGCATGGCGCAGTTTGGTAGCGCACATGGTTTGGGACCATGGGGTCGGGGGTTCGAGTCCCCCTGCCTCGACCAAAAGATGTGCGGGAATAGCTCAGGTGGTAGAGCACCAGCCTTCCAAGCTGGGTGTCGCGGGTTCGAGTCCCGTTTCCCGCTCCATAGGCGCCCGTAGCTCAGCAGGATAGAGCAACGGACTTCTAATCCGTAGGTCAGAGGTTCGATTCCTCTCGGGCGCGCCATTATGTATGTGGTGGATATAGTTCAGCTGGTTAGAACGCCAGATTGTGGCTCTGGAGGTCGTGGGTTCAAGTCCCACTATCCACCCCAATTATTTTTTGCTTTGGGGCGTAGCCAAGCGGTAAGGCACGGGACTTTGGATCCCGCATTCGTAGGTTCGAATCCTACCGCCCCAGCCAAAAGCGGGCCATTAGCTCAGGCGGTAGAGCACCTGACTTTTAATCAGGGTGTCGGAGGTTCGAGTCCTCCATGGCTCACCATGCGGGCGTGGCGGAACTGGCAGACGCGACGGACTTAGGATCCGTTGGGTTTCCCGTGGAGGTTCAAATCCTCTCGCCCGCACCATTAGGAAAATCAAGGGTTGCAGGATTTTAATAATCCTGCATTTTTCTTTTTTACTCATTTTGACTACCATGAAAACGATGTGACCACTTGAGCAGGAGTTTGACAAAATATAAAGTATAATATAAAATACAAGAGAGGCTAATCCATTGCACCTGATTTAAAAGCAATGGATAATGGATGAAAGCCTTGTGTGTCAAGACATAAAATATTGCAAAAATAGCCTCGGTATTATGCCGGGGTATTGTTTTATTATTTATTTTTTTATGCTATAATAAAATGGCAAAAAAGGTTTAGCGTATTTATTGTGAGGAGGAGCATTAATGAAGGTCAATGTGGAAAAAATAGAAAATAATGTGGCAACATTAAAGATTGAAGTTGATGCCGGCGAATTTGAAAAAGCGCTGGATCAGTCGTACCGGAAGAACGTTAAGAGATTTAATATTCCCGGCTTCCGGAGAGGCAAAGCACCTAGAAGCCTTATCGAAAGGTATTACGGCCCAGAAGTTTTCTATGAAGATGCGGCGGAAATTGTGCTTTCTGAAGCCTATAAAAAAGGCGTGGAGGAAAACAATCTGGAGCCCGTGGATTATCCCCGTTTCGATATAGATCAAATAGGGAAAGGGACAGGAATCGTTGCTACTGCTCAGGTTACGGTGAAGCCCGAAGTAGAGTTAGGGGAATATAAAGGTTTAGAAGTGGAAAAAATGGTGTACAATGTTACAGAGGAGGATGTAGAAAAGGAGCTTAAAGCTCTGCAGGAGCAGAATGCAAGACTTGTATCCGTCGAAAGGCCTGCGCAAACAGGCGACGTGGTGGTTATAGATTTAGAAGGTTTTGTTAATGGAGAACCATTAAAAGACGCAAAGGTTCAAAATTACCCGGTGGAACTAGGTTCAAAAATCCTTGTGGAAGACCTGGAAAATAGCATTACAGGAATGAAGGCAGGGGAGACCAAAGAGGTCAAGGTTACATATCCTGCTGAACATCCAAACAAGGACCTTGCGGGAAAGGAAGTGCTGTTTAAAGTTTCGCTGAAAGAAGTTAAAGAAAAGGAACTTCCGCCCATCGATGACGAATTTGCAAAAGATGTGAGCGAATTCGAAACTCTGGAGGAATTAAAGCAGGATATAAAGAATAGATTGGAAGAAAGAGCGAAATCTTTTTCAGAAAGCTCGCTTAGGGGTTCGATCCTTAAAAAGCTGGTAGAACAAGCAAAGGTAGACATTCCTAAAGTAATGGTAGACAGAGAAATCGAAAGGCTTATAATGGATTTTGCTTTCCAGCTGAGACTCAGAGGATTGGACTTAAAACAATATTTGGAAGCCTCGCAGCTCTCTATGGAGGAGTTTAAAGGCAAATTTCAGGAAAGAGCATATAATAACGTGAAGACTTCTTTGGTACTCGAAGCTGTAGCTAAGGCCGAAAATATCGAAGTATCTGAGGAAGAACTGGATGAAGAGCTTGCAAAGTACGCCGAATCAGCCCAAAAGTCCCTGGCAGAATACAAAAAGAGTTTAAAAGAAGAGGATTTAGAGCATATTAAAGACCACATACTCACCAGAAAAATATTCGACTTTTTAAAATCTCATGCGAAGATCAACGAAAAGATCGTAGAAAGGATTGTAGACAACGAGAGCGAGAGCGAGGAAGAGAGCAAACTTGAAGAGCAAGCTTAGAGGGAAAGGGAGGGCTAATAATGAATCTTGTACCTATAGTCATAGAGCAGACAAACCGTGGTGAGAGAGCTTACGATATATACTCAAGGCTTCTCAAAGAAAGAATAGTGTTTATTGGAACTCCCATTGACGATTCCGTTGCAAGCCTCGTGATTGCTCAGCTGTTGTTTTTAGAATCCGAGGACCCGGACAAGGACATCTACCTTTACATCAACTCTCCTGGTGGTTCTGTTACAGCGGGCCTTGCCATATACGACACCATGCAGTACATCAAACCGGATGTCGCAACCATTTGCATCGGAATGGCGGCCAGCATGGGAGCGGTGCTCCTCGCAGGTGGCGCACCGGGTAAGCGCTATGCGCTTCCCAATTCTAGGATAATGATCCATCAACCCTGGGGAGGTGTGCAGGGTAGAGCTGTAGATATTGAGACCCATGCTAAGGAAATCCTGCGCTTGAGAGAAGTAATAAACAACATTCTGGTCCAGCACACCAAGCAACCTCTAGAAAAGATAGAAATGGATACGGAAAGGGACTTTTTCATGTCAGCTCTAGAAGCAAAAGAGTATGGCCTTATCGATGAGGTGATCTACAAGAGGACCAAAGCCGGAGAAAAGAGGTGATAACCATGTTTAAATTTCACGACGAAAAAGGCCAATTAAAATGCTCATTTTGCGGGAAAACACAGGATCAGGTGCGAAAGCTCGTGGCTGGTCCGGGTGTTTATATATGTGATGAGTGTATAGAACTCTGCAACGAGATAATAGAAGAAGAATTCAACGAAGAACAGGAAATGGATTTTACAGATATCCCGAAACCCCGCGAGATAAAGGAAATACTCGACCAATACGTAATAGGCCAGGAGAAAGCCAAAAAAATACTATCGGTGGCAGTATACAACCACTATAAACGCATCAATTCCAACGTAAAAACGGACGATGTAGAACTACAAAAGAGTAATATCATAATGCTCGGTCCAACAGGAAGCGGTAAGACATTGCTAGCACAGACTCTTGCCAAAATTTTAAACGTGCCCTTTGCCATTGCAGATGCTACTTCCCTAACTGAAGCGGGTTATGTTGGCGAAGACGTAGAAAATATACTCTTAAAACTTATTCAAGCTGCAGACTACGATGTGGAAAAAGCAGAAAAAGGTATAGTGTATATCGATGAGATAGATAAAATTGCAAGGAAATCCGAAAATCCTTCAATAACCAGGGACGTATCTGGCGAAGGAGTGCAGCAGGCACTTTTGAAAATCCTGGAAGGTACAATTGCCAGTGTGCCACCCCAGGGTGGCCGCAAACATCCGCATCAGGAATTTATACAAATAGATACTACCAATATTCTGTTCATCTGCGGCGGTGCTTTCGAGGGCATTGAAAAAATCATCGCCAACCGGATTGGCAAAAAATCGATAGGTTTTGGTGCGGAAATTCAAAGCAAGGAAGAGAAAAATATTGGTGAGCTCTTGAGCCAGATTATGCCAGAAGACCTTTTGAAATTCGGAATGATACCCGAATTCGTAGGAAGGGTTCCCATAATAGTTACATTGGATGCTTTAGATGAACAAGCACTTATAAGGATTTTGAAAGAGCCCAAAAATGCACTCGTCAAGCAGTATCAGAAGTTATTTGAAATGGATAACGTGCAGCTAGAATTTACCGATGAGGCACTGCAGGTCATTGCCCAGGAAGCATTAAAGAGAAAAACGGGAGCTAGGGGTTTAAGGGCAATATTAGAAGAAGTGATGATGGACGTAATGTACGAAATACCTTCAAGGAGCGATATTACAAAATGCGTTGTCACTAAGGATGTAGTTTTAAAGAGGGAAGAACCAATTATAGTAACTTCCGATAGGAAAAAAGCGAAGAAAAAGGAAGTAACGGCTTAAAATGAAAGTGCAGCAAAAAGCTGCACTTTTTTACTTCCCTTTCCAGGATAAATTGAAGGCTTGCGGTAATAATAAAAAAAGCCGAAACTGGAAAGGGGGGTTATTTTTTGGACGTTACAGTAAATATCTTAAGCTTGATTCAGATAGCATTTGCCATAATTATAGGGCTCTATTTTTTGAACCTAATGAGGAATCAGCAAGGAAATAGGGTAGTGATTGATCGCGAGTCTAAAAAAGAGCTGGAAAAGCTGAGGAAGATGAGGGAAATATCTTTGACAGAGCCTTTAGCCGAAAAAACACGCCCCACTAAGTTCGAGGAGATAGTCGGTCAAGAAGAAGGGCTAAAAGCACTGAGAGCAGCTCTGTGTGGCCCTAACCCTCAGCACGTAATAATTTACGGCCCTCCGGGCACAGGGAAAACCGCTGCAGCCCGCTTGGTGCTTGAAGAAGCTAAAAGAACTCCTGGTTCTCCTTTTGGTCCCGAGGCCAAATTCGTAGAGGTGGATGCCACCATAGCGAGGTTCGATGAGAGGGGGATAGCCGATCCCCTTATCGGATCCGTGCACGACCCCATATATCAGGGTGCCGGCCCCCTAGGCATAGCAGGAATACCCCAGCCTAAGCCGGGAGCTGTTACCAAGGCACACGGTGGGGTACTTTTTATAGATGAAATAGGGGAATTACATCCGGTGCAGATGAATAAACTATTAAAGGTGCTGGAAGATCGAAAAGTCTTCCTGGAAAGCGCTTATTACAACAGCGAAGATCCGAATATTCCCCTCTATATTCACGAAATTTTTCAAAAAGGTTTGCCTGCAGACTTTCGGCTGATAGGTGCCACTACGAGAACACCTCAAGAGATTCCCCCAGCCATTCGCTCACGCTGTGTTGAAATATTTTTTAAGCCCCTTAGCCCTGATGATATTGGTAAGATTGCCAAAAATGCAGCCTCCAAAATTTCTTTCGAAATAGAAGATAAGGCCATAGAGATAATAAAAAAATACGCCACTAACGGTCGGGAAGCAGTGAACATCCTTCAAATGGCAGCAGGATTGGCGCAGATGGAAAGACGCAAAAAGATAGAAGCAAAAGATGTGGAATGGGTTGTAAACAGCGGTCAATATTCGCCTCGGCCAGAAAAGAGGGTGAATTCCACTCCCCAGGTAGGATGTGCCAATGGCCTTGCCGTTTACGGTCCGAATATGGGTACTTTGGTAGAAATAGAGGCTACAGCCATTCCGGTAGAAAGGGGCAAAGGAAAGCTCGTCGTGACGGGAATTATGGAAGAGGAAGAAATGGGAGTGGAAACGCACAAGTTAAAGAGAAAGGCTACTGCAAGAGGAGCTGTAGACAATTGCCTTACTGTACTTAAAAAGTTTTTTGGATTAAAACCGGAAGATTACGATATACATCTGAATTTTCCAGGAGGAACTCCTATAGATGGGCCTTCTGCCGGAATTACTGTAGCTACTGCTATTTACTCCGCTCTAACCAACATCCCCGTAAACAATCGGGTAGCTATGACCGGGGAACTCTCCATAAGAGGATACGTGAAACCGGTAGGGGGGATTGTGGCAAAAATCGAGGCAGCAAAAAGAGCAGGGGCCACGGCAGTGATAATTCCTCGGGAAAACTGGCAGGACCTTTTCAAAACGATGGATATAAAGATTATACCTGTTGACAGAATAGAAGAAGTAATTGAGTACGCGCTGGTTTATTCGGATGAAGAACCGAAGGGTGAGAAAAAAATGACGCTTGTTTTGGGAAGGAATTGAAAAAATTATAGAGAATAAAATGTAGGATGGAAGTTTTTCTATTAATAATGTAAAAATATGCAGGGGGAAATATTGTGGAAAAAGGAAAGTTCGTGCGAGTTTTACCACTTTTGCCCCTTAGAGGTCTCCTGGTTTTCCCCAAGATGGTACTCCATTTTGATGTTGGCCGGAATAAGTCCATTGGAGCTCTCGAGGAGGCAATGGTCGGCGATGAAAAAATACTTCTCTCTGCACAAAAGGATCCAAGAGTTGATTTCCCTTCGCCCGAAGATATATTTAGCACAGGGACGGTAGCAAAGATAAAGCAGCTTTTGAAAATGCCGGGCGACACCATTAGAGTGATGGTAGAAGGTTTGCACCGGGGGAGGATAGAAGAATATATTCAAACTGAGCCTTTTTTTAAAGTGAAGATAAGAGAAATAATGGAAGATGAGGTTGAGGCAACTTCGGAAGTAGAAGCTCTAGCAAGGAGCGTAATGAGTCTTTTTGAAAGTTACGCAGAGTTGAATCGCAAAATAAGTCCTGAAGCACTCGTTTCCATTGGAAATTTGCGCCACCCCGGTCGCTTTGCAGATGCCATTGCCTCCCATATTAATCTTAAAATTGAAGACAAGCAAAGAATTCTGGAGACCATTGATATAAAAGAAAGGCTCACCGTCTTATTTGAGATCCTGACCAGGGAGATCGAGATTCTCGAACTTGAAAGAAAGATCAACAACCGTGTTAAAAAACAGCTAGAAAAGACCCAAAAAGAATTTTACCTTAGGGAGCAAATCAAGGCCATTCAGCAAGAATTAGGTGAGCAGGACGAAAGGGTTCAGGAAGCTAACGAATACCGGCGCAAAGTCAAAGCCTTGAATCTTTCTGAAGAACTAGAACAAAAGGTGTTAAAAGAAGTGGAAAGACTGGAAAAAACTCCTCCTGCTTCAGCGGAGATAGCCGTTATAAGGAACTATCTTGACTGGATAGTGGCTCTGCCCTGGAATAAAGTCACTGAAGATGTCTTGGATGTTCAATCAGCGCAAAAGATATTGGATGAAGGCCATTACGGATTGGAAAAAGTAAAGGAACGGATATTAGAATTTCTCGCGGTGAGGAAGCTTGCCGGAGTCACAAAAGCACCGATTTTGTGTCTTGTAGGCCCCCCGGGAGTGGGCAAGACGTCTCTTGCTAGATCCATAGCGAAGGCTATGGGAAGAAAATTCGTTAGGGTCTCCTTAGGTGGAATCAGGGATGAAGCCGAAATCCGCGGGCATAGGAGAACGTATGTTGGGTCAATGCCAGGAAGGATCATTCAGGGAATAAGGCAGGCAGGCACCAAAAACCCAGTCTTTTTACTGGATGAAGTCGACAAGATGACTTCTGATTTTCGCGGGAATCCAGCAGCTGCTTTGCTGGAAGTGCTGGATCCCGAGCAAAACCATAGCTTTTCAGATCATTATATAGAACTTCCTTTTGACCTTTCGAAGGTGCTATTTATCGCTACGGCCAATACCCTTTTTAACATCCCGAAGCCTCTATTAGATCGCATGGAAGTGATATCTATACCGGGGTATACCGAGCACGAGAAACTCGAGATAGCAAAGCTGTACATAATCCCCCGGCAAATCAATGAACACGGTTTAGGACCTCACAACTTGGTGTTCTCTGACGATGCAATAATAAAGATTATCCGCAACTATACCCGTGAAGCAGGTGTGAGAAATTTAGAAAGAGAAATAGCCAGCATTTGCAGGAAGGTAGCAAAATCCGTTGTAGAAGGCGAAAAAGGTACGGTGGAAATTGACGGTGCAATGGTTGAAAAGTTCCTCGGAGCACCCAGGTACCGTTACGGAATCATAGAGGATACCGACCAGGTTGGGGTAGCTACCGGCCTTGCATGGACTGAGATGGGCGGCGATATTATAAACGTAGAAGCAACGGTTATGAAAGGAAAGGGTAAATTGATTCTTACCGGCAAGTTGGGGGATGTTATGCAGGAGTCGGCTCACGCGGGATATACTTATGTAAGATCGAAGGCAGGAGAATTGGGTATAGATGAGGATTTCCACGAAAAATACGACGTGCACATTCACGTGCCGGAAGGTGCGATACCCAAGGATGGCCCTTCGGCAGGCATAACCATGGCGTGTGCCCTTATTTCGGCACTTTCGGGACGACCGGTGGACAGGACCGTTGCAATGACGGGAGAAATAACATTGAGGGGAAGGGTTTTGCCAGTAGGGGGCATTAAAGAAAAGGTGTTAGCGGCCCACCGGGCTGGTATAAAGACCATAATACTTCCTGAAGAAAATATAAAAGATTTAGAAGAAGTGCCTCAGAATGTAAAAGAAGAGCTATGTTTCATTTTCGTAAAGACTATGGACGAAGTCATAAAGAGGGCGATAAAACCGCTATCGGAAAATGAGATTCCCCACTTTCGAGAGAATACCGAGGAAATAAGTGGCCTTTTTACTGCGCAGTAAGTCTTGTGTTTATTGCTCAACACTTTGCTTTCATAGTATAATAGGACTGAGGATAAAAAGATGAAAGGGGTTTGCCCATGGGGATAATTTTTGACCCCTCGGTGGAGCACAGGATAATGGTATGTGTGACTCCACAAAAGAGCTGCGAAAGGCTAATTAAGAGGGGTGCAGCCAGGGCTAGAGAATTGGGGGGAGAATTCTGCGTTGTATACGTAAACAAATCTGAGGATCTTAATAAAGATCTAAAACAACATAAAATTTTGCTTGAACTATTCGAGATGGCAAAAACCCTAGGAGGAACGGTTTCAATTCTAGCAGGGAAAAAGGTTTACCAGACCCTTGCTGAGTATGCGAGGAATAATCAGATAACCCACATTATAGTCGGGAAATCCCTACAATCAGCTTTTGATGCGCAAAAAAACGGCGAAGTTATCAATCCCCTTATAAAAGCTGTTGAAAAAAATGGTATAGCGGTGGAAATAGTAGAATAGGGGGTTACTTTTTTGAGGAATTTTCTCAAAAAAATAATTGATTTTTTGCACCAAAAAGACCAAAAACTTTTTATGTATTTTAATCAGAAAATAAAATGCCGTATATTGGATGCGATTATGCCGCGTTTAACACATCTAGGAGGGGCAACATTTTCGGTCCTCATATGCACTTTGCTTTACTTTTTTGGGAAAGAAGAAGCTAAAATAGCAGCAAGTGAAGCCTTCTTTGCCCTCACCGGAAGCCAGGGTATTGTGCAAATTTTCAAAAAGAGCATTTACAGGAAAAGACCATATATGGTGTTGCCCAACGTAAACACGTTCTGGAAAAAACTGCTCAGAGATCATTCCTTTCCTTCGGGACATACTGTTGCGGGATTTACCTTGGCGGTGGTATTTTCTCTTTACTTCCCGGCTTACCGCTATGCTATATATTCACTGGCTACTTTGGTGGGTTTTTCGCGGATATACACTGGCATGCACTATCCCTCCGATGTGCTGAGTGGTGCTTTTCTCGGGACGACTTTTGCTCTTTTAACTCATATTGTTAAAAAAATTATAATAAACTGATGAGTCTTTTTTTTACTTATTTCAATAAAAAATATCGGGAGGGGTTTTAATGGACATTGAAAAGGCCATTAAGTTAAACGAGGAACCCCTGATAAAATCAGTGTGCGAAATAATAAAGATACGAAGTGTTGAAGATGCTCCCGCTCCGGGAAAACCTTTTGGGGAGGGTGTGGCAAGGGCACTTGAGTATGCCCTGGATCTTTCCAGAAGTTTTGGCTTTAGGACCAAAAACCTGGACAACTATATAGGATGGGCCGAATGGGGCGAAGGCGCCGAAATGGTAGGCATACTGGTTCACCTGGACGTGGTGCCTGAAGGTTCGGGCTGGACCTATCCTCCTTTCGGTGGGGAAATACATGACGGTAAAATTTACGGCCGGGGTGCCGTCGACAACAAGGGACCTGCGATGGCAGCATTGTACGCATTGAAGACATTGAAGGATGCGGGAGTAAAATTTAAACGGCGGGTTCGAGTGATATTTGGCACCAACGAGGAAAGCGGAATGAAGTGCATAAAGTATTACTTAGAGCACGACGAGGAACCGACCATGGCTTTTTCGCCCGACGCCGAGTATCCGATAATAAACGGCGAAAAGGGTATTTT
>JAKKUQ010000110.1 GCA_021890755.1 Thermosediminibacteraceae bacterium
GATTGCTCCGTAAAGGTAGCCATGCAAAAGGTGCGGGTAATTCCAGGGTAAAGTGACTGATTCTTGCAATTGAAAAATTACGTGAAGGCGCATAAATCCTCCCTCAATCCAAAATTTGTTCTAGGCTTGATTTTTGCCGCCCAATAACCTCTTTTTGTAAATATTTTTTTTGAGGTAGCCGGTAAATATATATGCTGTCGCAATCAGGGTCGATCAACTTTTTTAATCCTAATTTTAGTCGCTCTAATTGGGCTTCGGTTATCTCACCTTCAAAAGCACTATTTTGTACCCAGTGTAGATAACGCCTAAGGTATTTGCAAACTTTTGCTACTCGGTCCTGCTCTACATCATAGACGATGATTGTATACATTTTCTTACCACCAGGCTCTCAGCGACCTATACACTTCCATCCCTATAAGGTGCCGTATGATTTTATATGCCTCAAGGCGGATTAAGTGGCGATAGGATACATTCCGTTTGAGCTTCCGGTGATATACGGTTGACTGTAGCGTTTCTTCGAATTCTTTTACCACTTTTTTCCTCGCCTCTTCTTTGAGATATATAGCCGGTTCGTCTCCTATTCCTGCAAAATCTTCTTTTCCGATAATATGTCGGTTAAGCAGACGGAAAATAATTCTGTCTCCGATCAGGGGTTTGAAGATTTCGGAAATGTCAAGTGCTAACGAAAAACGACGCTCGGAAGGTTCGTGCAGATAGCTGATAGTTGGATTGAGTTGGGTGACATATATTTCGGAGAGAGTAGCGGTGTAAATAAGGGTGTTAATAAATGAAATCAAGGCGTTGATCATATTGTTCGGTGGCCGTCTCACCCTTTTTTCGAAGGGTTCATCCAGCTCTAGAATTTCATTAAAAGCTGAATAATACGCCATTCTTGCTTGGCCTTCTTCACGCATAAGCTCGGGAATGGTTCTGCAATTTTCAAGGCGCTCTATAGAAGACTCTACTACAGCTAGGGCTTCTTCCAACGACTTACCCCTGTTACGGTAGTAATTTAAATTGCGGTGGATATGATATAGCGCTCCATTGATAAACTCTTTTGCTAGAGATAGTCTAGAAACCGGGTCTAAATAATGTTGTACTTGCCTTACAAGAAGGTCACCGCTTACGTTTGTCTCCCGCGGGTAAAAGCTGCCAGTATAAAAACCATAATAGTTGAAAAAATGGACCACAATTCCATACCCAGCTATGAAGTTTAATAGCTTCGTATTAAGATCTATTTCCCCGAATAGGTATAGATCGCGAACATCTTCAATCGGAATTGCTTGCCGCTCTTTCTTTCCGTCCTCACCTTCTTGCTCTAGGAAAATCGTATTCTCGCGGCGGCGCAGTCGGCCGCTACGGAATATATAATAAGTCCTAGCCATTTTTTAATTTACCCCCAGCACAGGTCGATATAGGCGCATAGACGGCATAAAGACGTATAATTAGCATCTGGCGGTGCCGGAAGAAGTTCAACTTCCCTTACTTTCATCAAAGCTTTTTCTACTTGCTCCTCGAGTTCCCGCGTTAACCGTACTTCCTCCTTTCGACGCTCCCGCGGGAAGCGAAGCTCACCAACAAGTTCTCCTGCCCCCAACCGTTTAAGATAGTATAAATAATAGGCAATTTGTAGTCGTGCAGCTTCCGAAAGCTTTTGTGAATATTTCACTTCCAGAATTTTATTCTCCGCCTCAATAACGTCAATTTTTATTAGGTCATCGATTAAAACTTCCTTCCGCTGAACCCATCCATAAGACTTTTCATGCATTAACCGTCCTAGGGCCACTTTCTCGGAGAGGGGTTCCATTCGCAATCCCTTGCTGTACAGCCACAGCTTGCGGGGACATATCGCTATATAATTCACTTTTATCCCATTAGTGTATAATTCTTCATATTTTTGATCAGTCACAAAAAGCACCTTTCTTTAAAAAAATCGTTCGCTATTAATTATAAATTTTATATAAATTTTTTCAAAATCCTCCTGTGTAATAAAAAATATTCTGTCGAATTAAAAAACCGATCCGCAAACGGAGCGGCATACTACTTCTATCAAGTCCGCAAAACTTGCAAGATGCTGCAAAAGAAAAAAATAAGCCATTATACATTACAACATAAATCTGTTCTTCCCCGTTTTTATACGAATTAACATAATGATCCCCAATTAAAATTTGTTCATTTTGCATTTTCCTATAAAGGGGGATACGTTGATACAAGGTCAATGAAACACCATTTTTTAATAAATTGTGGTCTTTTACGCGTCAGCATCCCCAAACCTTTCTCTTCCATAGAAAATTCTTAAATTTTGACCAAAAAAATTACTGCCCTATTTCGAAAGAAGTAATTTCAACCTTTTTTCCATATGCATATTAAGTTCCCCAAAATCCTCCTGCCTCACTTTCCCCTTCTTTTGCACTGCAACAAATTCCCCCACCCTCACTTCGATCCTGCCCCTTCGGGGGATGTAGGTTCCCACCGGCAGTACGTCTCTTGTGCCTTTTACCGCAACAGGCAGCACCGGCGCGCCGGACTTTAAAGCAAGGTAGGCCCAGCCGGGTTTGAAGGGGCGC
>JAKKUQ010000014.1 GCA_021890755.1 Thermosediminibacteraceae bacterium
GAGCAGCGCACTCGTAATGCGCAGGTCGTGGGTTCGAATCCCACCATCAGCTCCAGAGAACATAAGGCTTCCGGGATTTTTCCCGGAAGCCTTATCGGTTTTTGGTGCCCATTTGGTGCCCAAAATATTGTAATGAAAACCCCGAACGATAACGGGGTTTAACTAAGGAGTTGTTCTAATTTTTCAGCCGCAGTTCTCTGCATGCCGGGCATGAGGTGAGAATATATATCGTAAGTTATCCTTACGCTGCTGTGCCCGAGCCTTTCTGAAATTATCTTAACATCCACGCCGGCCTTCAGTAGTAGGCTTGCATGAGTGTGTCGGAGGCAGTGGAAGTTAAGCCTGGGCAGGCCAATTCTTTCAAGGAATTCGGGGAACCAGCTGCTGATCGTGTCGGGATGCATTGGAAGGCCGTTATCCTGACAGAACACCAGGTTGTAATCATTATAATTCGGCCCGAGAAGCAGTTTTTTCTCGTGCTGCTGCCTTCGATGGTTTTTCAGTACCTTTATAACGTCATCGGAAACGTCTATGTTTCTTACGCTTTTTTTGGTTTTTGGTGCTTTAAAAAAGATCCCTCTTTCAGGAGTATATCCTAATGTCTGTCTTACTTTTATTATTTTATTTTTTTCATCAATATCCTTCCATCGCAATGCCAGCAACTCACCCCTTCTCATTCCTGTCCTGACGGCAAGGAAGAGAAGGGCATAATAGGGAGTTTCTCTTGCTTTTTCCAGCATATAATTTACCTGCTGTTCGTCCAGGACTTTGACTGCCTGGGTGTTGTCGATTTCGTCGTCAGGGTTGTATGTTATAAATTCCTTTTGAATTTTGGGAAGCTCGACCGAATCAGCTATATTATAGGGTATGAGTTGCTGTTTCACTGCTGTGTCAAGAGCTTTGTGTATCACTCTATGATGATATATAAGACTTGCTTGTGATAAAGAACCTTTCTTACCGTCGAGTCTAGAACAATCCATGAGTTCTTTATAGAACGTCTGCAGGTGGATAGGTCTAAGTTTTTCTAAAGGGATTGCTCCTAATTTAGGAATAACTCGGAGATTTATTATTTGGGAATATCGCCTGACTGTGGTTGGGGAAAGTCTTTTTACCTTGGGATAATCTTCAAGCCATTTTTTTAAATATTCTCCAAAAGTTATTTTCGTGTCCAACAGGAGACCTTTTTCGTATTCAGAGATGAGTTTTGCAAGTTCTATTTCTGCTTCTCTTTTAGGGCCTTTAAAAGTTCTTACTAACCGTTTTCTCTTCTTGGTTTCCGGGTCGCGACCCAGTTCGATTACTATTTTCCAAGTATTCTTTCCTCTTTTTTCAAGATGGCCGGGCATTATATTCACCTTCCTTAATCGCTAGCCTCAATATGTTTTCAGGTATTTCAAGAGAACAGGCGATCTGTTCAATTGCATACCCTTCATATTTAGTGAGGTCAATATTATACATCAGAAGCTCTGCGGCAAATTTGTTGGCTTCATTTTCATACTTACTTGTAACTAGGAGAGTATTAAGCTCCAGAAAGATTGCGTTTATTTTCGGGTGCAGGACACAATGACCCAATTCATGGGCCGCAGTCACTATTTGACGCCTTTTCTCGTAAATGTTGTTTATTACCACGATTTTCCTGCGTAGCTTGCTAAAATAAAAACCTCTGACGTTTTCAGGCAGAGGGTGTTTTATGTATATTATGTCCAGCGCATCCATTAATTCGTAAGGATCGCTGGTTTTATATTTTTTTACGAGGCTTCTTACAATTCGCTTGATGTCCAAACGGGCCACCCCGCTATTTTTTCTTCTTCCTTCCATACTTCTCCTTATTCCTTATCTTCGCCATCTCCAATCCCACCCGCATGGCATTAATAATGGTGTCAACGTCCTCCTGGCTGAGTATTTCGCCATCAAGCATGAGGCCTTCTGTGTTTTCAATCCTTTGGCGGGTCTCTTCGATAATCTTTTCTATATCGCGCTCGTCCTTGCGCGTGAGTCGGCGGTGATTGGAGCGGCCCAGGAGATAGTCCACTGTTACATCGAAATAGTCGGCTATTTTGCGTAAAGTGTCAGGATCCGGAGAACGTTCGCCATTTTCGTAGTTACTTATAGTTTTTTGTGATACACCTAAATATCGAGCTAATTCTTGCTGTGTAATTTTTCTTTCTTCTCTTAAAGATTTAATCCTTTCTCCTATCATCATGGATCACCTTCTTAATTTAATCTTATTGTAACATTTTGTTCTATTCTTTTCTATAAATAGAACAAAAAGCAGACTTTTTATTAAAAAACTGTTGACATAGAACAAATCGTAGTATAGAATAGAATTAAACAGAACAATATGTTTTGAGGTATGAGATATGGGAAAGTTAAATCTTAAGGATTTACGGAAACAAAAAGGTGTAACACAATCAACAGTAGCCGAATTTTTAGGTATTAGTGTGAGGTATTATTCTATGTTGGAAACCGGTAAACGTACGCCCGGATTTTTACTAGCAAGGCGAATCGCTGATTATTATGGGGTTAAAATCGACGATATAAATTTTTTTGGCTCAAAATAGAACAAATTGAGGTAAATAAATAAAAAATAGAACTAAATGAGGAAGTGACCTCTTATGAAAATCGCCATCCTGAAAACTAGCATATCCCGAAAGAAGCTCCTCAAAGGCGACTTTACCCCTGATAGCGAAGAAATAGTCGGCTACGAAGAAGTGGACGAAGACGAATTTTACGGACCGCTTGTTAGATTGTTTTATGAGAGGCTAAAAGAAGTATATAAAGATTCTGTCCATAATTAAATTCGATTTATGGAATATTTTTCCTTCAATAAATGAAATAAAAAGCATGGATATTTATTGACCATGCTTTTAAGGATACAAGTTTTGTTCTTACTATATTTGTTAAGGTTTACTTAACCTTTCTTAACAAACTGTCGTGGGAAGCAACCTTCAGGGAGAGCCTATCGAGCTTTCCTTCAATTCGGGAGAGGGTTTCAAGGATTCGGTCATTTACATCCAGCTGGACCTCACGGGCGTCGAAAAGAGCTTTAACTTTAGTCACTAATTCATCTTCCATTCGTATTTGAGATTCTTCTACTCGCCGGAGTTTTTCTTCCATGGAGGTTATTTTTTCTACTAAAAGCTCAAGGAGTTCGCGTTCAGTCATATTTATTCTCCTTTCTGGTCCTTCAAAGTCTGTATAAATCTTGCGAGGAGTTCGGCCTGCTCAGGCGTAAGGTTTTTGACCTCTTTCATGAGGGAGGAAATCTCCGGAGGAATTTGCTCATCTTCTTCTGAAAAGAATTCGGCAAGCGTTATGCCGAGCGCATCGCAGATTTTCTTGAGGGTGTCTATTGTTGGAGTTTTTAATCCTCGCTCAATTTCGCTTAAATATACTCTCGAAATACCAGCGTTATTAGCAATTTCAGTAGCTTTTATCTTCTTTTTGAGCCTTAATTCTTTTATTTTAAGTCCAATATTCATGCTAAAACCACCTATGTAAACTTATAGCTAACAAAAGTATATCTTAAGAATTTCAGAAAAACAAGATTTTAGAAGAGAATAAGAGTAAATTGTGGAAAAATGAATATAAATTATGCTAATAGCATACTTTAATAATTGAAATAAACATGCTATTAGCTTACAATAGATTTAGATAGTGGAGGTGTCTTAGAAATGTTCAAAATTAAATATATAAGAGAGAAAAGTGGCATCACGCAAGAAAAACTCGCTGAAAAAGTTGGTATATCGAGAATATATTTAAACGAATTAGAAAATGGTCGAAAGAAAAATCCATCGTTTAAACTTCTTAAAAAAATAGCAAAGGCGCTTGAAGTTAAGATTTCAGACCTTTTTGAAGACGAATCCGCCTAAATTACATATTCTCCATCTTACATTATTTTCCTTCAAAGGAGGCCTAATAAATGCGTGACTTGAGCGGACTTATCCAGGAGCTGCGGGAGCTGGCACAGCAGGCGACGGCCACTGCCGATGCCCTGGAAAGGCTCCAGAACTTGAGGTATGAGACGAAGTGGACTGTTGATGTGGAAGAGGCGGCACAACTGTTAGGTATAGATAAGAATACGGTATATGAATACTGCAGGCAGAAACAGATACCCCACATCAAGCTAGGCAAGAGGATACTGATCCCTACGCTTGCACTTATGAAGTGGCTCGAACAAGGAGTGGCATGACATGGATGCCTGGGTGGAATTTTCACCGGTAAAAAACAGAAAGATGATATTCGACCTTGCGGAAAGTTTGATGAGAATTAGACCTGTCAGACTTGAAAGTGTGCCGGAAGGATGGAAGTTAAGCATTTTTATTGGAAAGGAGAAGAGGGATGCAAAGAAGATGGTCCAGCTGGTCTGAGATGGAGGACCAGTATAGAGAAGGAGCTTTGGCACTGAAAACGGCGCGGAATAGACTGAAAGACGAAGACTTTCATGGGACGATTGCAGATAGGGAGATTATGGGCAGCATGATACGGGATTTGGAGGATACTGCAAGGGTATTGAAAAGGAAGGTGCTGTATGAATTCGGGTCGCTGTCGGAGGATGAATTGGCGCTTTTGACGGACAGACAGCGGCAAATTGCTGAACTGAGGCAGAGATATTCCTATCGAGAGATTGCCGAGATGACCGGCCTAGCGGTGAATACGGTCTTTTACATATATCAGCAGGCTGTACGAAAAATAAAACAGGCTAAGCGGAAGAAAAAAGAAGGCGTCCCAGTAGGGCTTAGTCCTCAACAGGAACAAATATACATACTTTATTTACAAGGTAAAAAACCTGCGGAAATAGCTCGGATTATAGGTTCTAACCATAGGTCTGTACATACACAATTAAAAAGACTACTACAGAAGGTAGACAAAAATATAGAAAAAATGCCAACAGGCGAAGTATGCCCAAAATGAGAAGCCAGAAAGTATATCTTAGAATCTGATAAAAAAGAATGTTTCTTTATTGTTTAATGAACGAATAATAACTTTTTCTTTTGTTTTAAGTAATCGATCTAAATATTTAGAAACATTGATAGGAGTACAGCCCAATAAGGCGAGGTTAGTATAATTTAGTTTATTAAATTTAGTGATGTACACTAATAATCGTTTCGCGATTTTTTGCTTACTAACCTTTGTTTTGCGAGAATAAATAAGATGAATTGTCCAAATATTGCACGGCCATATTTTTTTACCGGTTAAAATTTTTAAAGTAATAAATGTCACTAATGGTGTTGAGGGTATATAAATAATGGTATTTTCTTTTATCAAACAACCCATTAACAAGTTTTTTAACAAGGCAAAGACTATGTAAAAAATCACTGAGGATATTATATAAAGATTACCTACAGGGCTAGTCCAACTAATATATCCAATAATCAAAAAAATAGAGACTGGAAGCAAATAATATATTTTTCCTTTAATCTTGGCAATATAGTAAAATTGGTGAACCAGGTCAATAGGGAGAATGAGTAAATGAAACGGAATTTTAATGAAATCGATAAATCTATTCAACAAAAAAAACAGAGTACTTTCCCTCCCGTTTTTTTAATTTACTGGCTTTTTAATTTAATTAATTCTGCCGAGTTTTTCATAATGTTCCAGAGGTTAGGCTTCAACCTGATATTAAGAGCCTCTATCTCTCTCGTATTACCTCCCCTGATAAATTTTTTATGGATGGCAGAAGTTAATTTTTACAGCATACTTCTTGGTAAAAAATATAAGTGGTATGAAAATTCGCTTTTTGTGTTAACCCAATCTTTTATTTTATTGTATCTGATAATAGCAGTATTTTGAAGAGAGTATTATAATTGAGATTTATAAGGAGGAAGAGCTTTTATGATCAACAACGTTACTCTTATTGGTAGACTCACCAGGGATCCGGAGCTCCGGAAGGCTGGGGATGCTCCTGTATGTTCTTTCACCTTAGCGGTGGACAGGGATTTTCTGAACGGCTAAGGTGAGCGGGAGACGGATTTCATACCCGTCGTGACGTGGAGGAAGCTGGCGGAGACCTGCGCCAATAACCTCAAGAAGGGCCGGCTGGTGGGAGTGACGGACAGGATCCAGGTCCGGCAGTGGGAACAGGAGGGTAAAAAACGCTGGGAAATGGAAGTAGTTGCCGACAACGTAAGGTTTCTGGATTCGGGCAAAAAAGACGAAGGGCAATAGATAGCCCTTTTTATTATTTATAGGCTGTGGATATGACGCATCCGTGGGCTTGATGGATAACCCTGCAGGTTACCCACAGAGCCCACAGCTGCTTGGACAACTCTTCGAGTTGTCCACATATCGCACAGCCCCTGCTGCTGTTTTTATTTTTATAGTAACTTTTAGTTAAGGATGATGAAAATGACAAGTAACTACTTCACACGTTTCGGTGAGATCATTGCCAGAAATGGAATAGCAAGTATACCCGACGCCATATTCTCTTTTCAGAAAGAGCTTGGCTTAAGTGTCGGGGAGTGCTGGTTTGTGGCCCAGATACTGCGGTTTAAATGGACCACTGAACTACCGCGCCCTTCTTTGCATAAGATGTCTGACTATACCGGCGTTAGTTTAAGAACGCTTTTTCGATATAAAAGCTCCCTTGAAGAAAAAGGGTATCTAAAAGTTGTTAATAGATACAGGGAAAACGGTGGACAGGATACTAATTATTACGATTTCACACCAATGTTCGAAAAAATTATATCACTTTTAAACGAAAAAGAAGTAACTGTAAATCCGATTGAAGAAGATATAACTGGGTCAGAAAGTAAAGAAATTTCATCCTCCAGGGAGGGGGTGACAAAATGTCATCCCCCCGATGACAAAATGTCACCCCCGGGGGTGACAAAATGTCATCCCATAAATCAGAAGAATATAAAAACAGAAGAAGTACAAACAGAAAAATATATAAACAACAACCCGCCGTCACACGACGGCGGCAATGATACCCGGCCGGAGGCCGGGGTTGTTGTTTACTTAAAATCTCTGTATTTTGAAATCACTGGTCGGGATAAAGGCAGGCTGATAGAAACGCTTGCGGCTAAACACGGCTGCGAAAAAGTACAAAAGGCTATCGAATACCTCCGCGAACAGCTCAAAAGGAACAATATCGAACGTCCTGAGGGCTTCCTGGTCCGTTTGCTGGAGGAAGACTGGGACCTCTCGACTTTCGACAAAATTCGGCACATGGAAGAGAAAAGGCGCAGACGAGAGGAAGAAGAAAGAAGGCGGCTTGAGGAACTCATGAGCATCCGAGCTTCACCCGAGACAGCGCAAAAATACTTGAGACTGATAAAGAAAAGACTGCGAGGTGATGTAATTGAAGAAAACGATATCCTTCTGGAGTGCGGGCGGAGGGACGGGCAAGACCACGCTTGCGATAGCCTTCGCACTGGCGTTGAGGAAACACAAAACCGAGGTAGTCCTGGCTGATTTTAAGGAAGTCACGCCGCACATTCATAAGTACTTCGGGCTTGACCTTCGGGAGAAATCGAAAATATACGAGGCGATAGAGAATGGGCAGGATGTTGTTGAGGCGATAAGACAGCATTTGAAAAAAAGGCAGGGTATATGGATTTTCCCGGGTGTGGGACTTGAAGATTTCACAAAATTTGAGGAAAAACACTTCTCGACCATAATAGAAGTGCTTAAGAAAGAGTTTGACCAGGTCGTGATCGACACCAGCTCGGGAATATTTTTTTCCTCCACATACGCGTCCCTTAAAAACAGCGACTTGATATTTGCCGTTCTTGTCCCTAACCGTTGGGGCCTCGAAGACACCGCCTTGATGATAGATTTTATCTGCAATAGGTGGGATGTAGAGAAAAGCAGATTTTTAGCACTTCTAAATATGGCAGATTCTGGAGAAATAGACGTGCATACTGTTGAAAGGGTATTGGAGGTCGAGACCTTCAGCGTAAGGCAAGGACAAAAAAATATAAACCACGATGTCGATAGGCTAGCAAGAGTTTTATTTGAGAATAAAAAAACTGTAACAGGATACCCAATTAGGGCAACCAAGGAGGCGGGAAGTTTTGGCACTAATTAATCCTTTTGCACCGGAAAATATCGATTATCAGCCTGAACTGAAAACAGACTCTACTGTAATTAGTGCTGTAGATGAGGTTGTTACTGAAATTGTCTCTCAGTGCCCAGAGCTGGTTTCCGGCGTTGAAAGCGGGGCATGTTCCAGGGCGCTCCTGGAAAGAAAAATAAAGGACGTTGTCGTTAGTAAAAAAATATACCGCGGCAGTATAGATGCGTTTATTCGGAAAGTTATGGATGAGCTTTTCGGATATGGACCGCTACACCCTTATATCGAAGACCCAGAGGTATCCGACATACTAGTAAATGCTTATAACATCGTCTATATCAAAAAATTCGGCAAGAAATTCCCGGTGCCGGTAAACTTCGGAAGCGAGAAAAACCTCACCAGATACTGCTATAAAATCGCCGCAATGTGCGGTGGAAAACTAGACGAAAACTCCAACGCCGAAGCGGTTCTCACAGACAGGAAAAGGAATTTGAGGATTGTTATATCTTTGAAGCCTATTAATGTCCTTTCTCCTTCAATATCAATCAGAAAGCCGACTACAGGATTTTCCCTTCCCGAGCTGGTGGAGAGAAACATGTTAACGAACGAACAGGCTGATTTCTTCAGAAACTCGGTCCTGGAGAAAAAGACAATAGTCATAGCCGGCAAGGGCGGCAGCGGCAAGACAACGCTTTTAGGTGCACTGATAGATCAAGTCCCCCACGAAGAGCGAGGCCTTTTGATCCAGGAGACATTTGAAATTAGACCCAGGCATCCAGACATAATCTGCAAGCTCGTAAGAATTTCGGATAACCCCGAAGTGAAGGACTATACTCTGTTCGAACTCACAAAGATAGGCCTGCTCATGAGTATGGACCGTATTTTCATTGGCGAGATCAAAGACCGTGAAGCGATGGACTTTTTCAATGCCGTATATACCGGTCACCGTGGGAGCATGGCTACGGTCCACGCAAACTCGGCCGGTGAGGTTATCAATAGATTAGTCCTGCTCATGAAGCGGTCCGGAACCGACGTACCGGTGGATGACCTGCGGGAAATGCTCTACGCGTCCCTTGATCTGATTGTTTTCATGGAAGACTACAAAGTAAGGGAAATATTCGAGCCGAAAGGGGGCGGCGGTATTTGCCACACGTAGCTTTACTTCAGTTTGCGGTCTTATCCGTGCTTATATACATTACTGCTACCGAAATTCTACGGGCAAAATTCAGAAGGCGGCTGGTTGAAAGCTATTTTTCACGATACAGGAAAGCCTTCGGTTTTCTAGAAAGCAGAAGCAACGTCTTGAAAGGCATGGACGCGCTTTTAGCAAGGTCCGGCATAAAAGGCAAATTACCATTTCTCGACGTCAAAAACATGGTCTTTGCCAGCTGCATATTATTTTTGGCCGGCATCTACTTCTTCCGCCAGCTAGGATTTGCGGCGCTGTTCTATGCCGCCGCTCTGGTTTGTATACCATACGCCGGTATGATGTTCCTTGCAACTATGAATGCGAAAAAAGTGAAAGCGGCATATCTTTCTTTCCTTTCCACCTTCACCGGTTTTTACAATATCGAAGGAAATATCATCAATGCACTGAAATCCACCGCATCTTACGTCCCGGAACCGCTGAGCTCGATACTTAAAAGAAACGTATTTTTGTTTGAAAAGACCCAGCGCAGTATCGCCGAATGTCTCGACAATATAGCCATTGAAGCCGGCGATAAGGAATTCAGGAAGTTCATCAATTTTGCCAAAATGAACGCAAAATACGGCGGCAACTTTGGGAAGGCCCTGGCGAAGCTCCGCGAGCAGGCGGAGAAGCTGCACGCCCTTGAAGCGATCAAGTCGGCCAACGCGTCCGTGGGGAGCCTGGTCATATTTTTCATGATTGTGATAAACCTCGTCCTCATGTTCAATGTATCGAACGACCCGGAAGTGGCGCTTACGATCAGGAATACGGTAACTGGACAGGCTATAGCAATTTCCAACGCCGCTGCTATTATCTTCGGATTCTATATGGTCAAAAACATCAATTCTTCCGCATAAAAAGGAGGGATGAAGATTATTTACAGCTTTCTTCTTATCCCTGTAATGGCGTTCGCAGTATACAGCCTGATAAGGGAATATGAGATCTATTCCCTCAAAAAAAGAATATATCGCATAAGGACAATCGACGAAGTCTCAAAGTTTGTGGGGAAAACAGTGAGGCGGGACATCCTGAAAAGAATAGATGATAACCTCAAGGCCGCCGGCAGGCCTCTCAATCTCACCGCCGAGACCTACATCCTCGCCCGTGCAGGGCTCTTTTTATTTTCAATTTTTTATGCATACCTTACCCGCATGGAAGGCATCCAGGCGCTGATGATGGTTTTATTAGGGCTGTTCGGGATCGATATATATATCCACTTCGCAAATAAGGAGCGGTTAGAGGCCTTCCGTCGTGAAATGCCAGAAATAGTTGATCTCTTCGAGCTGGGAGCCGCGGCTGATGTGCCGCTCGAAGATATTTTCCTCATTGCAGCCGAAACAGCCCAGGCAAAGGAGGTGAAGAATGCACTTACGAAGCTCGCCGCTGAGTATATCATGACTCATGAAAAGGAGGGATGCCTGAGTAGGTTTTGTAACGAAGTTAACCTGCCCGAGGCCAACATTTTGGCCATGGCTTTACTACAGGGAGAAAGGACCGGGAGGACGTTGGAGATCCTTTCTACCCTGTCGTCGTCGCTCTTCAACACGGCAGCGGCGAAGATAAGCCGCCAGGACAAGGCGATGGAATACAAGGTCCTTGCGGCCACTTTCTTTTTAATGGCGTCCATCGTGACGCTGTATATGTATCCGTATTTTACAAATATCCAGGGAGGACTGAAATTACTCTTCTAAGGAGGTTAGGATAAATGTCCAACATGCTAAAGGCTATTTTCGAAAGGGTTAAGGGTGTTATAAAGAACAAGAAGGGCAATGAAATTGTAGCAATTGCATTGATACTCCTCTTCATCATCCTTGCCGCAGCTCCCTATATCAGGAACCTAGGCCAGACCACCAGCACCGGAATTTCAAACCTCAACAGCCAGATGCAGCAGGTATTGAACGGACAGTAAGCAAGGAGGTGTGAGGCCAGGTGCGGCTTTATACCGCACCTGGTTTGAAACATGCTTGATAAAAAGTTTTGGAAGCGTGGGAGCGGCGAAATCGTAGCCTTCGTCCTCATACTACCTTTCCTAATACTGCCGATAGCGAATACGGTCTACATGCTTACCGACCTTACGAAGTACGACGTGCTCAGGCAGGCCGCAAGGGAAGCGATTTTGAGGATGGAGATAGAAGGCGGGATGACTGCCGATGCGCTTTATTCGCTGGAGGCCTTCCTCCAGTCTAAGGGGATAGACCTTTCAAAGGTGCACATAGATTATACGCCTTATCCGGTCCCTTACGGTGAGGAGGTAAAAATTAGGATTGCAATGGATACGGTCATCAGGAGGTACAGCATTACCCTTGGTGGGATAAAAAGGGTTGATGAAAATGTCCAGATGGTTTACGGACCTATTTCATCGGTCAGTAAAAAGTATGAAAGATAGGAGCGGAAGTGGGACGTTAATCTTCGGCCTGCTTTTTTTAATCCCTTTTATGACTTTCAGCATGTTTTTGATAGAGAGTAAATTCTTGATGTCGTTGAAAAATGCAGCAGACGACGCCGTCACCGCTGCGGCCCTTGCTGCACTGAAAAGCACAAATCCTATAGATATAGCCTACGGAGAGTATATGCTGGATACCGATGCCGCAAGGAATACATTTTATGAATATCTCCGGAAAAACATGAAGCTCGATGTCGGCATGAATCCCATCCCGGGGAGCTTTGCCGCAGGGCCGGTATATGTCGATGAATTTATTGTATATAACCCCGGAAGCTACCCTACTTTTTGCCCCCGAGGCACTTACATAAAAAACACGGCCATCCACGTGGTTGTAAGGTTTAAAACTAGGAGGCCGGTTTTAAAAGGGCTTTTCGGTGAATATGTTGATATAACTATACACCGGGATGTTGACAATTATTACAATCTGCAGGAGGAGTAATGGATGTTTGCATTTAAAAGAAAAACGGTCTTAATTGTGATTAGTTTATTACTTGCTACGGGATTAACGTTTTTGCAGTACAGATACTTTAAAAGTATGGCAGAAAGCGATAGAAAGATACAGGTAGTTGTTGCAGCAGCCGACATTGAAGCTGGAGAAGATATAACTGGAAGGATAGGCTTGAAAACAATTCCTCAATCAGCTTACGTAAAAGACATGTATTTACCAAGCGAGAAAGTAACCGGTTACGCAAAAGTCGATATTAGTGCCGGTTCCTATATACTAAAAAATATGGTCTCTGCGGAAAAAGTGCCCGTCGTAGAAGAGGGTATGAGGAGGGTAACCATAGGCGTCAACCTCACATCTTCCCTGGCCGGAAAAATCAGGCCGGGAGACGTAGTTGATGTAGGATGGGTGCCTAAGGATCAGGAAAAGGATACTGTTTCTAAAATTATAGCCGAAAAAGTTCAGATATACGCTGTCGTAAATAAAATGGGAGAAGACACGACTAAAAAAGGCGATAAAAAGAATCAATATGAAAAGGATATGCTTATCCCTGCCGCGGTAACTTTGATTGTTACGCCAGAGCAAGCGGTTGCCATAAAAGACTATGAGGCCAGAGGCAGCCTGTTTTTGATGGGGTATTAGGCACCGGCCCTGCATCGAGCCTCTTACGGGCTCCATGCAGGGCCAAAATTATGGGGCACCTCCGCTTTCGGGCTTACGCCCTGGCGGAAGTGCCCTCTTGTAGAAGCGGTATAGAAAATGACAACAACCCCGGCCTCCGGCCGGGTAAATTATCGCCTCACGGCCCCGGCTATTATAACATCCCGGCGCGGGCTTCCGGCAAGGGGTCCGCTTCGCCGCGGTGAGCATAAACGGCCTCCGCCCCGTCCCTTACGGGCCGGGTCCCCTCCAATTATCCCTCCCCGCGCCCCTTGCCTCCGCCCGGCCGGGACCTTCTTTGGTAGCCAAGCCGTGAGGCGGCTCCCGGCAGGGACGGGGGTCGGGAGTGCAGCCATCAATCGCAGCTATACCTCATCTCGAAAGCATGGCCGACCTCACGGAAAATATACAATGCAGGAGGGGGATTGAATGAAAGGACATCCGCTGGATTACGAATTGAGTTACATTTTATGGAGCGGTATATATGGTGCTCTCAGAAAAGCCATCGAGAGAAAAGATAAAGAGGCGGTTGAACCTCTAAAAAAAGCGGTAGAGTATTACAACGAACATTTCGTCACAAGCGGTAAATGTCTGGTGGAAATGTTAGGAGAATTGGAAGCCCTTTGATTTCTGACGACAGTACTGAAGTTTTTACATAATAGAAAAATGAAAGTTGTGGTATAATATGTCAGGAGGGAAAAGAAAATCAAACTGAGGTGTCTTGGTGTGAGCAGAGTGGAACTGTTGAATAACGAGCTTGAAAGAATGGTTAAAGTCCTAGCAGAAGAATATCAGGCAGAAAAGGTAATACTTTTCGGTTCTCTGGCAGAAGGCGATATCCACGATTGGAGCGATATTGACCTCATCGTAGTAAAAGAGACGAGTAAACCGTTTTACGAAAGGCTGGAGGAAGTTGTTGAAATTGTAAAACCAAACGTGGGAACAGATATTATTGTGTATACTCCTAAGGAATTGGAAGAAATGAGGGGACGGTTATTTTTTGAAGAAGAAATTCTGAAAAAAGGGAAGATAATTTATGAAAGAGGAAAATCGGTGGCTTGAGTTTGCTTTGGATGACCTGGATTCCGGCGAGATTATGTATAAGGCCGGCAAATACAATATGGTTTGTTTCTTTGCCCATCAGGCTGCTGAAAAAGCTCTAAAGGCGTTTTTGGTAAGCAGGAAACAAAATCCTCCCAGGATACATAACATCGTTGATCTTGTGAATTTATGTGCCTCATATAACAAATCTTTTTCAGAGCTTCTGCCAAAAGCACGGATATTAAACCAGTTTTATATCCCCACGAGGTATCCCACAGCGCTACCCGGGTCGACAGCATCGGGAATACCGGATAATAAGACGGCTGAAAAAGCGATAAATTTCGCAAAGGAAATAGTTTCTTTTTGCAAAAATTCGATTTCCGGCCCTGCATAGGAAATATGCGGGGCTTTTGTTATGGAGGCGATAAAAGTAAGATACGTCCCTGTAATTATATTGTTGGGCTATTTGAGTTATGTGGATTTAAAAAAGAGGGAAGTGCCGGACCTAGCGGTACTTGCCCTCTTTATTTATTCCCTGCTTGCCTGCCGCAATCTTAAAGAAGGTCTTATTACGGGAGGCCTGGTGTTTATCGTACATCTTTCAGCTGCAGTGATTACAAATGGGGGCATTGGCGGCGGAGATATAAAGCTTATGAGCGTCTTAGCTTTCTTACTGGGTCGGGATTTTTTTCTCATGGTCCTGCCCATGGCCTGGTTAATGATAGCAATGTTAGTATATGCCCTGTTTACCGGAAGGGGGCTGAGATATTCCATCCCGCTCGTGCCGTATATTTTCATTTCATTCGTTTTATGGAGGTGGTTTTTATGGAAAGCATGAGGCTTTTTGTTATGATGACAAGGGGAGAAGATAGGTTTTATTCCTTTGAAATCGCAAGAGGATACTGCGATGGAAAATGCAGATTTTGTAGGAGGTGCTTCGTAAACCGGGATATCTTAAAGGTTATAAGCCCTTATGAAGCAGATTTTTATGAAAAAAACCTTATCACTCACCAAAAGAACGTAGCAAGACTTTGCACAAAAGCTGCTAAGTATATGGATCTGGAGCAAGAAAGCGTTTCAGAGCTTATTCAGGCCGCACTCCTGCATGACATAGGTAAAGTCTTTATTCCGGCTGATGTGTTCATGAAAGACGGAAGACTGAGTTTTGATGAATATGAGCTAGTCAAGTATCATGCGGCTATTGGAGCATTGTATTTGAAAATTAGAGGGTTTCAGGAAAGTATCACAGACGCGGTTAAACATCACCACGAAAGATACGACGGAGCCGGTTATCCCGACGGATTGAAAGGAGACCGTATACCGTTTTTCGCAAGAATACTGGCTGTTTGTGATGCTGCCGACGCCATGTTGGCGGGTAGACATTACAGAGCAGCTGTCAGCAGAAAACTCGTAATTGAGGAGCTTTTAAGGAATTCGGGGAGCCAGTTTGACCCCGATGTGGTGAAAGCGGTTATTCCGGTAATAAGCGAGGAGGCGGTCGTGAATGTTTAAAATTGGTTTGGACTTAGGGTATGGATACGTCAAAGGTATAAACGAAGCCGGTAAAGCGGTTGTTTTTCCTTCGCTGGTAGGCAATGCTTATGATAGATCTCTTAAGGGTCTTTTCGAGAATAACCCTGAGCGGAAAATCGACAACATGCACCTGGTAATCATGAATGGTGAAAGATACGAATGTTTTGTTGGAGAACTAGCAAGGCGGGAAAGCAGGAACGTATCTTATGCTTTTGACCAGGACAAGATAAATCACCCGAACACCAGAGCGCTGATTGCCGCTTCCTGCCTTTTGCTTTTCCCCGAAGATGGAAGGCCGGTCCACCTTGTAACCGGTTTGCCTCTGGAGCAGTACATCCATAAGAAGGAAGAATTTAGAGAGATGCTTAAGGGATATAAGACGCTGGCTTGTTTCAAAGGGGATGAAAAAGTAACGGTAATAAAATTTGATAAAATCACTATCTTTCCTCAGGCGGCCGGAGCAGTTTATTGCGCTATTATGGATGACCTTCATAAATACCTGGCAAAAGGCAGTTACCTGGGGCTGGTGGATATAGGCTTCAGGACCACCGACTTTATAGTCTTCCTCGTGGAGGACAGGATAATCCTCAGGGAGGACCTTTCAGGCACCATCGACGTCGGCATTTCTTCGCTTTACAACGCGGCCGACAAACTCTTCACCCAGAAGACCGGAAGCAAACTGGACGTGCCGGAGCTCATGAGGCTAATAGCAGACGGTAAGATATTCTTTCGCGGGAAGCAACTGGACTTTGCGGGAGAGCTCAGGAACGTCAAAGCCGAGATAGCAAGGATGATAAAAGACAGGCTCAAGGCAGTATGGGGGAATAAGCTGGACTTTTTCAACATCGTATTTTTAGCGGGTGGCGGTGCGAAGGACCTACAGGAATTCCTTACGGATATATACGAAAACACGGTAATAGTTAAGGACCCCCAGCTTGCCAACGCAAGAGGCTTCCTAAAGGTGGCAGAGCTAGAGGAAAAGAAGGTGGCCAGATGACATATAAGGCTTTGTACAATCCTTACGAAAACGCATGGAACTTGATGAAACAGATGGTCGAAGAATATACAAGAGAAAAGAAGTACCTTACCTTAAAGGAATTAAGATACATTATCCGATTTTGCGAAGGAAGTATAAAAATGTTTACAGATTTAAATCCAGATGATACAACGGCTTAAGCGAGTTATTTTTGTTTTTTGTATTACATTTCTATAATGATAATGTTTACATCCTCAAAGCCTTGCTTTATACCAGTTTCAGGTTGGTTAATAATTATTTTGTATTACATTTATACCTAACCGTATGTTTACACCTTTAAACTGTTGATATAACTGGTTTTACAGGATTATTTTTTCGGTTTTGTATTACATTATTACACAAACCAGGATCTACAGTGTACTACATTTTTCGATATTACAGCCATTTAATCTTTATTGGATGCGGTCTAGAGGGTGTAAACATATATGGGAGTGAAGCGGATTGAAGATATATAGTTTCAGACTGGGAAAAGGAGACGAGGACATTCAACAGCTGTTGGAAAGCCTCGGTAGGAATAAGAGAAGCCCCTACATAAAAAATGCGCTGCGGTTTTACAGGGACTTTGGGGAAAAAATTTCAAAGATAGAAGCTTTTCTCGAGAGGATTGCGGCAAGTGGATTTTCTCCGCCAGACCTCCGGGAAGAAGTAGAGCCGGAACAGGCCAGCTATGACACGGCAGAAAAAATGCTTATCGAAAGCCTTGAAAATATCTTGTCTTTCTAAGGCCTGTGGATATGCCGGTCCTGCCGGCCCTGGGGACAACCCTGCGGGTTGCCCTCCAGGGCCTTGGACAACCCTCCGGGTTGCCCACAGTCCCTTGGATATGTCTCGCTGCGCTCCGACATATCCACATATCCACAGGCCCGACTGCCGGGGGTAAAATCGGTCTTTTTAATGGCTTTTTTTAAATGCAGGATAAGGCGGTATGCAGCGCAGGCATCACACACGCCAGGCAGTGCCTGGCGGAATTGAGTTTTTAAGAGGTGCATTTCGAGGTGCTCATCCTAATTCTGAGGTGCTTAAGAGCACCTTTATTTACAATTTACCCTTGTTTTTCTTATATCCGTCAAAGGTGCTTTTGAGGTGTCTGTTGAAAGGAGGGTTTATTCTGAAGAAAGTATATGTGTGTTTACCAGAAGATGTTTATGAAGCTCTAATTAGTTTGGCATCTCGGAGAAAAGAATCTATTTCAGCTATTGCAAGGAAAATGCTTACGGAATCAATTGCTGTTGAAGCAGCAAATGATGGTATCGATAAAGTAACCGAGGCCGTAAGGAAGGCCATGAGAGATGTACTAAGACCTACAGAAGATAGATTAGCCAGGCTCATGGCAAAGACAGCCGTTGCAGCGGCTACAGCAATGTACATGAATGTGCAGACCATAGCAGATTTAGGCAAACATAATGCTGTTGAGATTTACAATGAAGCAAGAGTTAAGGCAGTTGCTTATCTCAAAGAAAGAGATGGTAATGAATGACAGCTCCTTTTGTAATGAAGGTAAAATTTTATCTACCTACACTGGAAAATCAAGCAAAAAACGTTGCTCATATTTTGTACGTAGGAACTAGATCTGGTGTAGACAAAGGTGAATTAAATGAATTTGAAGAACTGGATGCAGGAAATAAATTCGGAGAGGAAATACTTTCGAAATACAACAGCCTCGACAATTTTCTTGATAATTTTGAAATAAATACTGCTGGTACTCCTGCAGGACACGTAAAATATATGGATGAAAGACCCGGAAGCCATGGGCTTTTTAGCTCTGATGAAAATGTTAGTTTAAAAGAAACAATGAGAGAGTTAAGCAAACATTCAGGCGTTGTTTGGCGTTTTGTCCTGTCATTAAAGGAAGAAGATGCTGTAAAACTTGGATATACTACAAGGGAATCCTGGGAGAAGGCTCTCAGAGCTACAATATCTGAAGCTGCAGCAAAGATGGGCATTCCAGAGTCAAATCTAAGGTGGGTAGCTGCCTTTCATCAGGCAAAAGGTCATCCTCATGTACATGTGGTTATGTGGGAAAAAACACCTCAGAGGTATTGGGGTAAGCTATCAGAAGGAGAAAGAAAAGATATAAGAAAAATATTCATTCGTGAAATATACGCAAAAGAAAGGCTAGCACTTACAGCAGAAAAATCAGCAGTAAGAGATCTTATCAGGGATACTGCCAGAAGTGATATTTTAAGTTTGTTAAGACAGGTGAAAAATGCAAGGATAGAAATAAGAGCACTAGACGGAGGAAAACCGGGACTCCCTCCTACTCTGGAACCTCATGTAAGACAGGAGCTTTTAGAAAAGATTAAAGAGCTTTCAAGAATTATGCCGGACAGAGGCCGTATTGCCCTTGCATATATGCCTGCCGAAGTAAAGGAACAAGCAAGGGAAATTTCAGACTGGATCCTAAAACAGCCCGGATTTATAAAGTCTGTTGAAAGATATAAAAACCTTGCCAGACAGTTGGCCGGCCACTACACGCTTAGATCCGAGACTTTAGATAAAGCTACCGAAAAAGCTTACGAAGATGTAAGGGATAGGGTAGCACAGATTGTATTAAGAGGTGCTGCAACTATAAAAACTGTTGAATCGAAAGAAAGGGAACTAGATACCACAAAACTCACCAATTACGTATGGCGTTCAGCCTGGAGAGCCCTGGAGCGGGAAAGGCTCAGGGCTGAGGCCCAGGTCCTTCTTGCGGCTGAAAGGGAGATGCAGAGGAAAAAAAGAGAGGCCAAGAGGGAGGGAAAAAGCCGTGAAGGTTAGAATGGCAATAGCCGCTTTAATACTTATTTTAGACCTTATCTTTGCGCCATTTTTGTGCAGTCTGCCGATTTATGCGAAGGATTATGGATTGCAGAAAGGATTTCAGATATGGAAAGCCTCCGTAAAAGAAAATCCCTTATCAGGCGTATTTCTATTAACGAAAGAGGCTATTCGCACCCCCTGGCTCTGGCTCCAGCCAGCCGTCGCCGCAGCAGTGCTTTCGGTCCTTTTCCCTATATACGGCCGTAGAAGAATGAAAACTGATGAGATGGGCCTGCCGGAGGCCGCAGGTCAGGGCCAGCACGGCACAGCTCGATGGAGGACGAGAAAAGAAATATCAAAGACGCTGACAGTATGGGAAATTAAAAACAACAACCCCCCGAAAGGGGGTTTTGTAGTAGGCGCTGAACTCGGCAAAAATTTCAAGGCGTGGCTTGACACCGGCGATACCCACTGCTTGGTCATAGGGTCCACCAGGAGCGGCAAATCTAGGCGTACAATACTACCCACGATATGGACTCTTGCGCGGGCGGGAGAGAGTATGATAATCACCGATCCCAAAGGGGAGCTTTTCAAATTTTCCTCAGGCTATTTAAAACGCCTCGGTTATGAAGTAATACTTATAGACCTTCGGGGTCCTTATAGAGGCAACCAGTGGAACCCTCTCTTGTCTGTAGCATCTGCTTTGGAGGCTGGAGATTACTCAACAGCGAGTCAAAATGCATGGGATATAGCCAACATAATCACAAATCAGCAGCCGCAGACAGGGGTCGATCCTATATGGCCTCATTCTCAGGAAAGCCTCACCGCCGCCCTTATCCTTGCCGTCGCTTCCTTTGCGCCGGATCACAGTAAGCATCTCGGAAGCGTCTATGAAATGCTGTACCGTCTCGGCGCAAACGGTGGCGACATGTTGGATGATTATTTCCGCTCTTTGCCCAAAGGCCACCCTGCATCCTCGGCATACGGCGTTGCGGCCCTTTCGGAAGATAAGCTCAGGAGTTCGATATTTACCGGGACAGCTGCACAGCTCAGGCTCTGGGCTGACCCGGCGGTGGTGTGGCTCACGTCCCGTCAGGACCATGACCTGGACATTACCGGCAGAGAAAAGGCCGCCGTATTCATAGTCATACCCGACGAGCGCGGCACCCGCAACGTCATAGCGACCCTGTATATAGCCCAGAGTTACCAGGCTTTGGTGGACTTTGCTAATAAGAATGGAGGTAAGCTTCCCAAAAAAGTTTATTTCCTGTTGGACGAATTTGGCAACCTCCCTCCAATACCCGAATTCGACAGAAAAATTACAGTTGCCGCAGGCCGGGGTATGAGATTCCTTTTGGCTGTCCAAGACCTCTCTCAAATTAAAGCAAAGTATAAAGAGCTTTCGCAGACCATCACCGGCAACTGCGCCACATGGGTTTACATTCTTACGACAGATTTGGATACGGCAAGGGTAATAAGCGGGAAGACCGGCCAGTACACGGTCAGGACGGAAAGCTATTCATCTCAGGTGCGACATACCGACTATAGCCACAGTACGACTGAAGGCCTCACAGGGAGGCCTCTTTTACTGCCCGACGAAGTGTTGAGGTGGCCAGCTGACAGGGCGCTGGTGCTTCAGGCCAGGTGCAATCCGGCGTGGCTTCCACTGCCGGACTTATCAAAATGGCCTGCAGCAAAAGATCTAACTCCATCTATTTCTTCTGAAGAAAATGAAAAGGAGGTGGTCACCGCCCCACCGGTATGGGTCCCCGGCGTATCGGCGGGCGAGGTGGAAAGGAAAAATGAAAATGTGTGCCGGGAAAGTGAAAACTTACTATCAAAACTCAGGTAAGGAGGAGATCTTATGCCTTCTTTTATTTCTGGTGCTGCTAATTTATTGAACGACGTCTTGACCTGGATCCTCTACATCATCCCCGCGGCCAGCGGTGCGGCCATAGGCTACCACGCACTCATGAAGCAAATGGGAGACGGTGACCCGTCTGTCACCGCTGCCCACAACAGGTCAATCAGGAATGTCCTGGTCGGTGGAGCTATCGGTATGAGTGCCGCTTCACTCGTCAAGGTATTCTTATCCTACTTCAAATAAGTAGCTGGGGCCCGGCAGGCCGGGCCCTTATGTTCTCTATAATGGGGGTTGTTTTACTATGAGCGTTATATCTAACCTCATTAATACTGCTATTACAGACTTTATAACCAATCTCCTTGATAGCATTTTGAGTGTCTTTGCTGCTTTTGCTGGTGATGAAATGGCTTTGGCTCTAAAAATCCTTGAAACGCCTTACGTAGTCAATGCGATTTCTCTTTCCAGGGCGCTGGCGGGGAGCCTTCTAGGTGTGAAGGTGGCTGCCGAAGCATTGAAAACGTATGTCCTATACAGCTCTGGAGACCCGAGTGCTGAACCACTTAGTATGCTTCGGCGGTCCGCTTTTTCAGCTTTTATGATTGGGGCAGGCCCCTGGGCAGTTACTACTGTTTACAAATTCGGCGGAGAGCTTGCCAGGGCAGTTGCAAAACTACCCTCTACAAATGCAGATAACCCATTGAACACAATATTTTCACTTTCGGCGTCATTCTCTGCAGCTCTTGTGGTGACGTCATTTGCGGCAGTAATTATCTGGGCGCTTATACTCATCCAGACCGGTATAAGGGCTGTGGAAATTGCGTTTCTCGCCGTATCGGGTCCCATCATGGCGGTAGGGCTTACCCGGCCCGACGAAGGGGTATGGTCCGTATGGTGGAGGGAGCTCATAGTCCTTTCCCTTTCCCAGGCAGTACAGACCTTCATGATCCGCGGCTTCCTTTCCACCGCGGCGAATATGTTTTTTTCTTCGCCGATCCTCAATATGCTGATGCTTATCGGCTGGCTATGGGTGGCGTTCAAGACGCCAGCGGTGCTTCGGCAGTTCGCCTACCATTCCGGTATGGGATCCGCCATAGGCCACGCCGGCCAGACGGCGGGCAGTATGTTGGTCTTAAGGAGAATCATGTTGAGGGGGTAGACTGTTTTGTATCAGGTGCCTAAAAACATTTCTGCAAAGTTTGAGTTCTTTCCGGGTTTTGGATGGAAAGAACTTTTCTTTGTACTCGCAGGTCTTTTAACAGGCTTCTTATTTTATTTGTTTTTAGGCATTTTCATTGAATCTCCTGTAAAGTATCTGGCAATTTTCATCCCGGGAGGGCTTGCCTATTTCTTATCAGTCCCAGGCCCTGACGGGAATAGCGTAATAAGCCTTATTAAGTGCTACATTAAGTGGAGTAAAAAACAAAGAAGATACCTCTATATTCAGGAGGGTATGTAGATGCTTAAAAAGCTTCTAAAAGATAAAACTTCGAAAGCCGAGAAGGCAAAAATAGAAGAGCAGAGGAAGAAGTCCGTCCAGGAATGGCTACCGGTCATCGACATCACAGAAAACTTCATTAAACTTAAAGACGGCCGCTATGTAAGTGTCTTAAAAGTCAGGCCGCTCAATATTGGATTAAAAAGTGAAAACGAGAAAAAGAGGATAATACACTCCGTATTCGAGACCTTAAACGGCTTAAAAGAGCCTCTACAGATATTCTCCATGGGCAGACCCGTAGACCTCGACCCCTATATCCAGGCTCTCAATACAAAATCGAGAGAGGAAATAAACATCACAAAGAAAAGGTTACTTCAGGAGTATTTGAAATACGTGGCCTCCATTGCAACTGGTGGCGAAGCGATAGAGAGGAGATTTTTTATCATGCTTTCCGGGAAAGAGAAGGATGAATTAAAGACAAAGGCCCACGAGCTTGCCGCAAATCTCGAAAAATCCGGACTGAAAGCGGAAATATGCACCGATCAGGATATTATTGACCTTCTCTTTTGTTTCTCTCACCCTTCACAGGCGGCGTTCGAGAAGCCTCCGGCGTTCGCTGGACCTTATCTTCCGCCGACATATTTTAATGGAGGTGACAGATTATGAAGAAAAGGCAGAATACAATCACGCTCACCGGCCTCATAGACATGCTTTCGCCACAGGCCCTTGAATTTAACGCACGTCAGCTCACATTCAACGACCAGCTAGCGAGAATTATGGTTATTTCCGGCTATCCTCCCAAGGTTAACGCAGCCTGGCTTTCGAGAATCGCATCAATGCCGGGGGTGATTTGCTCCGTTCATATTGAACCTACTGAGCCCACAAATCTCATCCAAAGTCTGAACAAAGCAATAGGCGAATACGCCGGCAGACTTGAAATGGGAGGCAACGCCCTTACAATACAGAGGACGGAACAGGCCCTCAAAGATGCCCAGGATCTTCTAAGAAAAATAGACCAGGAACAGCAGCAGGTTTTCTATGTTACCGTCGTCCTAATGGTACTCGCGCCGGACCAGCAGACTCTGGATCGCCGCACCCGCCAGGTTGAGGCTGCCCTCGCCGCATCCGGCATGAGGGGAAGGACTCTTGTCTTCCGTCAGGAGGACGGGTTGAAAGCAGCAGGGCCCTGGTGCATACTCCCTAACGATGTGAAAGAAGCAGGGGCGAGGAACATGCCTGCCGAGACGGTAGCTGCTTCTTTTCCATTTACTGCTTCAGGCATAAATGACGGAAGCGGCATTGTCCTGGGAAAAGACAGAGACGGCGGCCTGGTGCTGATAGACATCTGGAAGCGCGGCGGCGACAGGACGAACTCCAACTGGACCATCCTGGCTAAACCCGGCGCAGGGAAAAGTTTTGCAGCAAAAATGCTCCTTTTAAGGGAATTCATTCAGGGCAGCAGGGTAATAATTATCGACCCGGAGCGGGAGTATAAAGAGATGTGTAGGCTGCTTGGTGGTTCGTGGGTCAACTGTGCTGGCGGGGAAGGGAGGATAAACCCCCTTCAGGTGCGTTTAAGACCGGTGGACGAAGAAAACGACACTGTTCATCAGAGTCCCCTCGCGCTACATATTCAGACACTAAGGACATTCTTCAGCCTCTACCTTCGTGACCTGACGGATATCGAGAAAGCAGCATTGGAAGATGCATTGATAGAGGTATACCATAGTGCCGGGATAACCTGGGACACTGACCCGAAAGATATACCTTCTGACAGTTGGCCTACGACAAAAGAGCTTTACGAATATTGCGTTGCCAAGGCAAAGACGAATCCTGAAGTCTACGGCAGGCTAGCAGTACTTTTAAAAAGGTGCGCTGAAGGTGCCGATGCCAATCTCTGGGCCGGTCCCAGCACGGCGAAAGCAGAGTCGGACTTCATCGTGCTCGATGTCCACGACCTCCAGAATGCGGACGAAGGGGTAAGGAAGGCTCAATACTTCAATGTGCTGTCCTTTGCCTGGAATATCATAGAAAGAGACCGACAAGAACGGACTATACTCGTTGTAGATGAGGCATGGCTTTTGGTTGACCCGCAGACTCCTCAGGCCCTGGCCTTCCTTCGCGATACTTCCAAGCGTATCAGGAAGTATATGGGGAGCCTCGTTGTCATAAGCCAGAACGTTATAGACTTTCTCGCACCGGAGGTGCAGCGATACGGCCAGGCACTTCTCGATAACCCGACTTACAAACTCCTGCTAGCGCAGGGTGAGAAGGATTTGGAGGCTATAACAGGCCTCATGAACCTATCCGAGGCGGAACACGACCTGCTGGCCACGGCAAAAAGAGGTGAGGGCCTCCTGGTGGCGGGTAGCCAGAGAATTCATGTCAAAATCGAAGCTGCACCTTATGAGATGCAGTATCTTACCGGAGGAGGGAGCTGATGCATTTTGTTGGGAAACTGATTTTATCCTTTTTGCCGGAACCGGAGAAGATCATCAAATTCCTGCTTGCCGTTTTTTTTATACCGGCTATACTGCTCATTCTGCTCTTCGCGGGGCCCATAGTTGCATACGAGAGGGTCCCGCTTGCTACTCCGAGCCAGATTAAAATTTATGTCGATGCCGCTGAGAAGGTAAGCGAAAGTACTAAAAACCCATACAGCGAAGGTGTCAGAGTTGACTGGAGGCTTTTGGTGGCTATAGATGCAGTTAGGTTTGAGCAGGACTTCAGTAAAGTTACCCCCGCCGGAGCCGAAAGGCTGGCTGAAATGTTTATCGAAAAGACGGATGAGATAGAGGTAAAAGAAGGAGATCCGCCGGTTACCAAAAGGTATCCGATATATAGGCTCAAGAGTCTTGATGAGGTCCTGGATGATCTCAATTTTTCAGCACAGGAAAAGGAAAAAGTTAAAGAGTTTCTGAGTATTGACTTTTCTTTTCTCCTTGAGGCCGACTCTGGCGTCCCTGATGGATGGATACCTTTGGAAGGAAGCTTAAAATGGCCCCTGCCGGGAGTTTATAAAATCACTTCAAGATACGGTCCCAGAATCGACCCCGTTTACGGAGGCAGTGGTTTTCACCGCGGAATAGACATCGCCGCGGCAACAGGCACACCTGTAGTAGCGGCGGCTGACGGCAGGGTGGCGTATGCAGGATGGTGCGGCGGCTACGGTATCGCAGTTTTCATCTGGCACGGAGATGGTATGGAGACCAGATACGCCCACCTTTCAGGGACGGCTGTAAGGCAAGGGGCTGTCGTGAAGGCCGGAGACATTATAGGCTATGTAGGGTCGACGGGAAAAAGTACCGGCCCCCACCTCCACTTTGAGGTCAGGGTCGGTGGAAAAGCCGTTAACCCCCTAGATTTTTTCTGATGATCGGAGGTCAGAATATGGATGCATTACAAAAGTATGAAGAGGATGTAAAACTCTACGGTGCTTTCCTGGATGCTGCAAGGATTGCTGGAGAAAAGGCCGCCATATCACGGCATGAGTTATTTTTATTCGACCCTGACAACCCGGCATTAATGATACCCATGAGAGAATACGCGCTATTGAAATCTCATCCGATTTTGATGCTGGCCGAAGTGCTTTTTGGAGGTAAGGAAGGTCCCGGCAGGGAAAACATCTCCCCGCAGATGGCTTTTCTTGCAGCGTCCGTTGCCTTAGGTCAGGGATACAGTGTTGACAGGGTTTTAAAGGTGCTGCAAAGGCTTTTTGTGAGGGAGCTGGAAAGGAGGGTATGAATTTTTGCTTATATCGGTAATTCTCACCAAGCAGAGATCGGAAGAGGTTATAGAAGCTGTAAAAGAATCGGGAGAGATTATACTTGAGCAAGTAGGTACACTGGACTCTCAGGGGATAAAAGACGTATTGAATTCTGCGGCGAGGGTGGCGTCTGATATCCTCATCCTTGACCTGGATATTGGGTCTGGGAGGGATATAGTGGCTGCACTCCAAAGTTTCAGAATAGCAAGACCTCATACGAGAATTATCCTCCTTGCGCCGGACAGGGAGCCGGGAGACGTAATAGTATCTTCCCTAGTGGGATTAGGTATATACGACATTATATCAGGCCCGAAAGATTCTGACTGGGGAAAATTGGTCAGAGATGCCCTCGCCAATCAGCCGGCCACTTACGCCCAGGCTGCCAGGTGGCATACTGGGCAGTTTCTGAATAATTTTGTACCTGCAAAGGAACACGTTATTATAGAAGAAAGGCCTGCCGGTGTCGTCACTATAGCGGTAGCCGGTATTGCCCATGGTCTCGGATGCACTCATACGGCTCTCTCTATAGCTTCATTTCTTGCACGTTCAGGACATTCTGTGGCCATTATAGAGGACAGTCAGAGGCCTGCGCTCGATTTTTTATGCAGCGTTATGAAAGCTAGAGAAGGAAAGATTGAGGGGTCTTATACAATTCAAGGGCTGGACATATTCCCTTATAACGAGAGCGCAGGTGGTGAAAATTCAAATTATGATTTACTTATTAGAAAGATAAAAGCTGGGCAGTACGAATATGTTGTCCGCGACCTTGGTGTTTTAGAATCGTCCAGGGTAAAGGATATGTATAGGGCCGATATGTCCTTTCTTGTAGCTTCGGCTGTAAAATGGCGCTGGTATGAGCTTTTAGGGAGCAAATTAGCCGACCTTAATTCGGTATCTTATATCCTTTTCCCGCTGGCTTCGAAAAGTGATATTGATGATTTTTTGTTTTATGCAGGAATTAGAGGGGAGGCTTTACCATATTCTCCAAATCCGTTTTTCAGGGATAATGATGAACTCTATTCCAAGCTGCTGACTTCCGTCCTTCCGCAGAGGCAGCGTAAGAAATCTTTATTTAGATTTTCGCCATTTTAGGCCTTTTTAGGCCTCGGCCCTGCATCGAGCCTCTTGTGGGCTCCATGCAGGGCTAAAAATTAGGCACCTCCGCTTCGGGCTTAAGCCCTGGCGGAAGTGCCCTAAAAGCGGTATAGAAAAAAGACAACAACCCCGGCCTCCGGCCGGGTAAATTATCGCCTCACGGCCCCGGCTATTATAACATCCCGGCGCGGGCTTCCGGCAAGGGGTCCGCTTCGCCGCGGTGAGCATAAACGGCCTCCGCCCCGTCCCTTACGGGCCGGGTCCCCTCCAATTATCCCTCCCCGCGCCCCTTGCCTTCGCCCGGCCGGGACCTTCTTTGGTAGTCAAGCCGTGAGGCGGCTCACGGCAGGGGCGGGGGTCGGGAGTGCAGGGCAATTAAGGGAGGTCAGGTGCAAGGTAGTTTCAGCCGTAATAGAAAATTTTATCAATTGATTGTGATATAATAAACTGAGAAGGGGTTTGAAGTATTATGGGAGAGTTTGATATAAAAATTATTAAAAAGCTAATCTTAAAAGGAAAATGGTTGTTAAGTGATCACGCTTTAGAAAGGCTGATTGAACGTAATTTAAAAGTAGTGGATGTTTTAACTTCAATTCTTAATGGGGAAATATTAGAAGATTATCCAGAAGACCCACGGGGGCACAGTGTATTAATTTTAGGGAGGAAAGATGAAACCTATATACATACAGTTTGCGGTTTAAAAGATGATTATTTAATTATAATTACAGCCTATATTCCAGAACCTCCGAAGTGGGTTGATGAAAGGACGAGAGGAGGCAAATAAAATGACTAAATGTTTGTATTGCAAAGGCACATTAGTGAGGAAAAGAGTCAGGGTTGAAAAATGGGTCAATGAAAAATTGATTGTAATAGAAAATGTCCCGGCCCTTGTATGTGAAGAATGCGGAGAAAAATACTATGACGCAGAGACGGCATTAAAACTCGATGAATTCTTATATGAGACTAAACCCGACAGAATTATTCAAGTACCGGTTTTTGAATATAAGGAAGGATAAATACAAATTAAAAGAGGTGATCTTATGAAGAAAATATTATCATTAACCCTTATCCTCATATTCCTGGCCACTCCCCTTTCCGTTATGGCGGAAGGCCAGGATGAACTGCCGTATCAGGAGCTAATCGATAAGGGATGGCTCTACAAGGAAGATTGGAATGTTGAAGGCGAATGGGAGATTGTTCCAGAAAAAATAATGGAGGTAGCCTATCATCCTTCACTGAAACAAAGTGATAGAATAATTGCTGTCTTGGGATCTAAAAACTATGCGAGATTGTATGATATAACAAGAAGATATACATCATCGGATTACCATTTGGAATTGTATAAACCAGATACACAGGAATTTTGGGATCTCCAAGCTGAAGTAGGTGATATTTTAGCAACTACTTTGATGACTATAAACGGAGAAGATTGGCAAAATAGCAAATATAGAGATATGATACTAAAAGGAACATTTAAAAGATGGCCTATGCTAAATGACCCTGCATATTTGAAATATATACTCGATCCAAAATATAATGGAATGACTGCCGAATATATATACTTCAGTGACGGGGTTGAGCTTTATCTTAACAGTGACATAATGAATGTGAGATATGAATTGCAGGAAACTCAGAAGAAACTACCATTGAAGGTGTTCTCTGATGGCGGTCACGCAATGATACCTCTGAGGGGCGTGTTGGAAGCATTAGGAGCTACAGTAGAATATGACCATGCGACAAGAAAAATAACCATAAAAGATAAAGGACATACAATAATACTAAAAGTCGGTTCTGATATTGCAGAAGTTGATGGTGTGACTAAGAAAATGCCCAGACCTGTATATGTCAAAAATGGATATTCACTCATTCCATTACGCTTTGTGAGAAACCTAGACCACTGGGTAGGATTCTTCCCCGAAGATGGAAACAGGATTGCAATATTTAGAGCCAAAGAATGCCCACCACTAAGATAGAGTATTAGAAGGTGCTGTCTCAAAACAGACAGCACCTTTTTTATACCTCTAAATACAAAACAGAGAAAAGGGGTGATACCTTGAGGCGATATAAAAATATTATTTCTATTATACTCGTTATTTGCCTTTCTATTGGTGCATTGCCCGTAATTCCTCTTAAGACAGCTTATGCTGCATTAATAGACGATACAGGTGATTTAAACCTGAAGAACAATGACCCGGTTACAATGAGTCCTTCTCCGGGCACTTTTCCTAACCCTATACCTGCTAACGGTCAAGTTGTATTTTCTGGCAAGTGGAATGTCTATGTAAATGGAAAACTAGCAGGATATGATAAAGTGGTAAAATACCTTCATAAACAATCTAAAAAAGCCGAGCAGTATAACTTTGTGCAATTTAACAAAATAGATCAGTGGGTTCCTGTATTTGATGGTGATCCTACATTTGTCAATGCTAATAAAAATAAGTTTAAAGTAACCATATCTGATTCGCAAAGAATTTACCTTCGTTATCTCGCTAGTTTATGTGGTGCATACATAGAAAATTGGGAAGTAACCGGCTTTGAAGGCATAACTGGAAACGTATATGTTAGGACAACTCCACGGCCAGCAGCTAATATAAGTGTGTCTAAATCTGTTAAAGAAGGCACTCCAGTAAAAATAACCCTTAGCGGACAAACTTTTGCACAAGTGGACAATCAAGTAGCAAATAGAGTAGGAATTTCACCAAAGCAGGTTATAGTCTCTTTTAATATCGATGGCCAACCTGTTTTCAGTGGGAAGACAATCAAAAACACGAATACTTATAACGAAACAATTACTCGGACATTTAGTGCAGGAACTCATACTCTTACGCTTTTTGTAAAAGATGCTGTAAATAGATATACCAGAAAAGATGTTTCAATAAACGTTGTAAGCTCGACGCCACCTCCACCACCTATGGGAGGTATTCAGGCAGGTATAGACCTTGTTTTAGACCCGCCATCATTAAAGAAAGGGACTACAGGAAATGTCAATGCGACAATAGATGCAAGCTCAAGCACAAGTAGCGGAAACGGCCCTTATTCAGCGAGATTTTGGCTCAAAGTAAACGGAACTGATTTATTAGGTTCAGAAGGTACAGCGATAACAGGTTTGTCTTCTCTTTCTCTGGCAAAGTATGCAAAGTTAATAACAAACGCTAAACCTGGCGACAGGGTATGGGCGAAGGTACGTGTTTGGGATGCGAGCATAAACAAGACCTCTGAAGCAGAGACAACAAAGATTATAGGGCAGTATGAAGATACACCTCCACCTCCTGAAGAAGAACCAATGCCCCCACCTGCACCTGAGCCTGAGCCTCCAGTTGCAGGAATAAACGCTCCTTCTGAAGTGATTCAAGGTGAAGATGTGCGTATCAGTTCATCTTCATACGACCCTGACGGCACGATTGAAGATTATGACTGGAGGATAGCTCCTTCAACAGGTGTAGTGGGCACTCTTTCGGGCAAGAGCGGGACAATATATTTCGATAACGTAGGCATATATACGATAAGGCTTACAGTGACCGACAGTGATGGCTTAACGGATACAGCACAAAAAACAATAGAAGTTAAGCCTGCAATACCTAAAGCATATTTTGATTATTCAGGTGCATTAAAGGAAAACAGAAAGATAATACTCGACGCTTCAGGCAGTACTACAGTAAAACGTTACCCGATGATATGGGAGGCAACCGAATGGGAAATAACGCCTGCTAGTCCAGGTTTAACTCAAAATGATATAAAAATAGTTTCGTCTTCAGATATGAAGACTAGGACGGTGCTGTTCAAGAAGGCTGGAGATTATAGGGTCAGGGTAAGGGTAAAAAATACAGCAGGACACTATTCCGACTGGTTCGAAAGAGTTTTGACCATTACACCAGACCAACCTCCTGTAGCCGATTTTTACGTACATCCCGTTGTGTTAAGAGACCCTTCAAATGGGAACAAAGCTAAAATTGAATTGATGGACTGTTCGTATTCACCAGATGGAGATATCATATCTCAGAGAATCTGGAGATATAAATATGATTCCAATAATAATGGTTCTTTTTCTGACGAGACGTGGATAACACTTGACAGCGGAAATAATCCAAATCCCGTACTTTATACTACCGAGGTTGGCAAGTACCTCTTTGAACTTTCCATCCAGGAAGATTTTGGCCAGGAAACGATTCAAGAATTTGTTTCTCCAGAAGACTACAAATGGGATGATACTAGCGATAAATTGTTAAATGAAAAAATATCGGAAGTTGTCAACCTTCAGCCTACTGTAGATTTCGAAATGTATGCAAAAAAGAAAGCTGAGCTGGTTATCAGAGTAGGAAAGCTAAATGATTACGATACAAGAGTAAGGCAGTTAGAGGATGCGATAACTAATATTCTGCTGCCTATTCTCAGAGGTAAGAACATAGATGTGAAGATTGTAGACAGTGACTTTGGTACAGGTCAGTATGGAGGCAATACCAACTTTAATGGACAATATTACACTGTGTCGAGTCATATAATTAAATCTACTATAGATACTTCTGGCAAATTTGGCGTCACAACAGTAGAAGGTTTCCCTGGAATTTTCTCGGACGATAATAAAATCTTACTTTATAACGGTGATGTGTCGACTACATCAGCCCTAGTTGTCAAGATTAATGGTTCCGTTTATGATCTCTATACGCGTACTCCAACTTCTATTAACATAGAAGATGGCAAAATTGTAGTAAATTACGGTGTAATTGATGGGGTTGAGGTAAAAGTAACATATACGATATACGACGATAAATATGTCTTAATAAATCTCGAAGGCATTAACCGTGCCAGCGGGGAAAAGTATATAGGTTTCAAAATTTATTATGACACTTGCGTAGCTGGTAATGACGGATCGCCAATAAAAGTGGTTGACAAAGGTTTTGAAATATATAACAACTCTTATAATGTGAGAGCTGTAGGCGTCCTTAAAAACAATCCTATAGTCACTACTCCAAGCGATTGGCGTATGGAGCGATGGAGTGGCAGCTCTAAAACTGACTGGCCTTTCGATGATGGTTATGCACACTTCAGTAGTTCCTACTATGTCGGACAGACCTACCAAGTGAGCGATACGGCTATAAGTCTATGGTGGCATTCTCAAAAAGTCAATCCCGGACAAAAAAGAAGCGTTGTTACGCTGTTAGGCATAGAAAGACCCGTTGAGGCTAAGCTAGATCCTATAGGAATAAGCCTTTCGAATGTGGTTTGGAATGAATCAAATGCTGGACGATACGTGCTCTTGTTTAGCGATGCATCTTTTTCGGATTATAGCGATGATAATGTAAAAACAAGATTTTCTAATGCCATAAATCAGGGCCCGGCAAAAATAATAGTCAGCGGACAGACGACTTTCCCTCAAACTCAGGCTGATGGACTTATAAACCTAACAGCTTTAGGCGGGTTCTCAATCCGTGATGACTCGATAAATACTCAAATCAACGCTATTGTAAACTACATCGCTCAAGATTTGGAAAATCAAGGTAAACTTATTGAACAGTATGTACTTCTCAATGAAGAAGTCGAGATTAAAACTTACTACTACGATCCGGAAAATGACCCAGAGCACAGTGAGCGTTGGTTGTACACTCATGATCCTACATATTTTGAAAACAGCTTAGGCTTAGCCGATTTTTCAGGAAAATATATACCTGCACCGATTACGAAGTTCGATAAGGTAGGTAAATACGAAGTAGTCTTCCAGAAAAGAGATAATCCTAAAAATGATGACCGTTTCGACAACTACCGTCTATGGAGCTACATGCCCTTGAATAAATTGACTATATACGTTCATAGAAAACCAATTGCTCAATTTACTGTGTCAATGGTACCTAACGGAGCAAACTACGTAATATCCCTTACAGACCAAAGTTATGACCTCGACCATATTTCAATGCCTAATAAAGGCATACAGGCATGGGAATGGAAGTGGAAGGAAGTTAATGAAACCACATGGCATTCAGGCAAGATGTCCGGTACATTCCCGGTCGGTAAAACTTATATAATCTATCTCAGAGTCCAGGACATTGAAGGTGCCTGGAGCGATCCTAAAGTTCAGGTTATAACGACACAAAACATAAATTTACCGCCCGTGGCGCAGTTTACTGTAAATCCCGCAACACAGGTAATAAATAAACCATTAACCATAACAGACCTGAGCTACGACCCGAACGGCGACCCAATCGCAGAAAGAGCTTGGCGAGTCCAGAAACCCGACGGGACGTGGATAAATTACGGCAGCACACTGCCGACTAACATACCTTCGCTGGGGGTTGGGACGTATACGATAGAGCTTAAAGTCCGGGACAATCCGCAATTCGGGACGCCCCTGTGGTCGGAGCCATATACTCAGCAAGTGACGGTGATACCCGAAAACAATAAACCCGTTGCCCGCTTCACCATCGGTCCGAACCCGATAGTGGCCGATGAACCATATACGTTGAACGACACCAGCTACGACCCCGACGGCGATCCGATTGTGGCCAGGGAGTGGAAGGTGCAGAAGCCGGACGGGACATGGGTAACGATAAACCAGTGGAAGCCCACGTTCGAGGAAATGGGCCTGGGCGACGACGGAACATATAAGATACAATTAAGAGTTTTGGATGATCCAAGCCGTCGACATCCGGCATTAACGCCGATGTGGTCCGATCCTTATACTGTGACCGTTCAGGTCCAGGGGCGTTTTATTGTGATCGGCAGCTCCAATAAGACCACATACAAGGCCGGAGAAGCCATGATACTATATGCCAGGACGGAGGGGAAAGCTTATCGAGTAGAAGCAAAAATGTGGTACCCAAAAAATGAATTCACTTCCTCGAACGTTACTACCCTGGTACCGGATACTCCCCTGACTTCCCCTCCGCAGGACGTGATGACCTGGCATACGAAACACACGAAGGCGGAGGGTAGGGACCTAGTGGTGATCATACCCAGGAACATGCCAGACGGCAACTACCAGGTGGTGTTCACCGCCTATAAACAGTTGGCCGGCGGTGGGACGAAAACGGCAACAGACACCATTACGGTGAGGGTAAAAGGCACGATATACGACCATTCGAAGTCGCAGATCATAGGCCCGAGGTTTTAAAAATAGCCCTGCATAGAGCCTCTTTTTGGCTCCATGCAGGGCCGCACTATATATTATAGAAGAAGTTATAAAAAGTAAAAGGAAAAAGGTAATATACATCGAATTTTAATGGTAGATAATAATTATTTCTAAGGTGAAACGTTAGTATATTTTCGAAGATGATAATGGGAAAAGAAACTATCAAAGACTTAAAGCTTTTAATTTTGTTAAATGCCTGGGATGGCATAGTCAGTTATATAGGAGTTTCCACAAAAAATATAGAAGAATGGAATCCGTTCATGCGGAACATCGTATCAAATATTTTATTACTGATAGTAGTAAAAATAATAATACCTACGCTTATCATTAGCCTAATAATTTTGAAAATAAAGTCAGGTGTCTATTGTCCTAGGAAGGTATTTAGAAAATTGATAAGATTGACTCTTTGCCTGTACATAGCAGTCTCATTAATTCACGCTTTGTGGATAATTAAAACTTATCGCCTTATGGCTCCCGCCATTGTATTCATAAAATTATTGTATTCATAAAATTTAGGTAATAAGGATCGATTGGTTTTAGAAAAATACATGTTTTTAGATACTTTTAAATGCCATTTGAAAGTCCAGTATATGAAATTTTGTAGAGTAAAAGTAGTTTGTTTAATCATGAAGGAGTTTTTTAAGAAATTAAAGAATAAAACTGTAGCATTTAAAAATTCTATGGGGGTATCTTAAAATGGAGCATGAAAAGTTACTTTCAGATGATCCATTAAAAAACCCTGAAGAGGATTTATTTGGATATGCCCCTTATGCAAAGAGACTTGCCGAAATTATACGTAAAGCACCTAAAGATAGGAGTTTAGTGATCGCTTTAAATGGATCATGGGGTACTGGCAAGACTACGTTTCTTAATTTTGTAGTAAAATATATTGAAAATTACCCAAAAAAAGAAACGCCTATTATCGTTAAGTTTAACCCTTGGCTTTTTTCTGGTCATGGTGATTTGGCTAATCAATTTTTCAGAGAGTTACAAGCGGTACTTGAGAGCAAATTCGGGGGAAAAGTTAAGCGTCTTATTTCGAATATAGCCGATTTTGCTGCAATTGTTTCAAAAGCACCAGAACTAACTGGCATTATTCAAGTGGCAGGTTCGTTTTTTCTAATGATGAAAGAAAGAACTACTCAAAAAAAAGAATTATGGGAATTGAAAGCACAAATCTCAAAAGAGCTTAAGAATCAAAATCGCAAATTCCTTGTTCTGATAGATGATATTGATCGGCTTTCGAAAGAAGAAATACGCGATCTTTTTAAATTAATAAAATCTATAGCTGATTTTCCTAATATCCACTACTTATTAGCATTCGACAAGAATGTAGTAACAAATGCACTTGGAGATACCCAAGACGTTTCGGGTGAAGAGTACTTGTCAAAAATAGTTCAAGTGGCTTTGGATTTACCTATACCAGATAAGATAGCTTTGAGAAAATTGTTCTTAGAAAATATTAATATAGTATTTGCTGAAACTCCTAATGAGCTTTATGACTATAACTACTTTCTTAATTTATACTGGGACGGGATTGATCACTTTTTAAAAACCCCTAGAGATGTGAAACGACTTATTAACGCAATTAAAATTAATTATCCTAGTGTGAAAGGAGAAGTTAATCCTGCTGACTTTATAGCTATAGAAACTCTAAGGATTTTTGCTCATGACTTATATTGTAATATTCGCTCAAATCCAGAAATGTTTTGTTCTGGTGATAGTAAAATTATCGATAAGAATATACTAAGGTCCTTTCATCAAAAGCTTATTGAGGAATTCCCTGAAGATGATAGAAAACCATTGATGAATCTTCTGCGTCGGTTATTCCCCATGCTCGAAGGAATAGAAGGTTTATACGGTAATGTTCATTATGGTTCCGATTTTATACCAAAGTGGCGAAAGGAGCTGAGGGTTTGCGTCCGAGAAATTTTCCCCATCTACTTCCGTTTTTCTGTACCAGAAGGCGATATGTCGAACATAGAAATCAAAACTTTGCTTGCATTGCTAGATGATATCGAGGCGTTTGGTAATAAACTTATAGAACTTTCTCGTCAAATAAGACCAGATGGGTATACTCGGGTCAGTGTATTTTTGGAAAGATTGTTGGATTTTATAGATGAAATACCTACATACCGACTGAAAAACCTATTAAAAACTTTATTTAATGTAGGAGATAATTTACTTGTTCCGGAAGACGAACCTAAAGGGCTTTTTAGTTGGGGAAATGATATTCGTATCGGGCGAGTATTTTTCCGAATACTAAGAAGATATAAAACCCCGCAAGAAAGATTCGAGATTTTGAAAGAAATCTTTGAAAGTGGGCATGCTATTTCTGTTATTGTCATAGAGATTATCGCTTTAGGACAGCAGCATGGTAAGTATGGCGCAAGCCCTGATCCGGATAAGCTCATTGATATTGAACATCTAGAAATGCTTGAAGAAATAGCATTAAGAAAAATCAAAGAAGCAGCTAATACAGGGGAATTGCTCAAAGCCCCGGCTCTTGCTACAATACTTTATCGTTGGCGAGATTGGGAAAATGAAGATGCCCCTAGAAAATGGATACTCAATAAAAATATATTGGCATCTGATAAAAATCTTGTTGCTATATTAACAGCGTTTCTCACAAAAACTTTTTCTCAGAATTTGGACGAAGTAGTGCCGAGGATAAATTGGCGACTTAATCCTAAAACCCTTGAACCTTTTTTAGATCCCAATGCTATAATACACAGATGCAGACTGATTTTATCAAATCCACCAGAGTGGTTAACTGAGAAAGAGAAAATTGCTGTAGAAACTTTCGTTAAAGAATTTGATTCATTGCAAGGAAAAAATATTGATGAAATTGAAGATGATTAGAAGGGAGTATAAATTAATTTGTGGAAACTCCACTGGATAAATTGGTAGAGTTAAACTAGGGGGTAATTTAACCTAAATTTTCCAACGGAGAGCTTCCACTTCATCCAAGGAAATTTGGTAACCCCCGTAATACCTCGGGAAGAATAAGGCAGATTTCTATCCAGTAATTTCGTAATCAAGTGTACGACAAAAGTTTGTAAAACGTATACATCTTTTCAAGTGGGCACTGGTAGATGCAGGCTACAGCAAATTGAAGGTGTATAAGTATCCGTCTTATATGTTAGATGCAGTCGCTCAAAGTTACTGCTGTTTTTCGGATAATTTTATAAAGTTCTGTCGCTGGGAAAAAGAATAGTTTTTCTATCTTTACGGTGAGGTATATGGAGAAGATGAAAATTCATAATCGATTTCGATAAAACCGCTGGTCCAGCAACTGGAAGGGGAGAGTTTTCTAAACACCATCTGGAGTTATGTGAATACCTACATAGCCTTGACAGTCATGGTTCGTTAGATGCTGTGTACGACGGCGGGATATTATGGGAGGAAAAATCTAGGAGCATTAAGGGAGAATATAAAGCATTTATGGAGGTCTCTAGCAAATTTATGAAGGTAATAATGGCGCATTAGTAGAAAAATGACCCCAGCATTTGCTGGGGTTTTTGCTTTTAGATTTTCTTACCGTTGTGCTGTTTTAATTCGCCTTTGAAGATGTATTTATTATGGTACATTATGAATTCCTCGCTTATGTTATGCTGTAGAATAAGAGTATGTCCATTTAAACTATCCCTAGGATCTGCATGTAACACACGTTTCTGAACAATATCTATAGTTGTCACCGCCGGTGTATAATTGACCCAGGAGCAACGAAAAGGAATTGACCCA
>JAKKUQ010000111.1 GCA_021890755.1 Thermosediminibacteraceae bacterium
GCATAATTTTTTAAAAACCCTTTTATATAAACCTCTCCACCTGGGATTGATTCGAAATTTCCTTCTTCTATCGCAACCAGATATTTAACCCTAATTTTTGTTTCTTTGTTAATCTCTTCAAGAGATATATTTTTTGATAGACGTGTGTATTTTAGGTATTCACCAAGTTCCTTAGGATTTCTCACGTCAGCGAGGTTCACTTAACCTCCCTCCTTTCATTTAATATTTCCCAGGTAATAGCAATATTCTCACTTTTAAGATATTTTTCGACTAATCGATTTAACATGATTCGTTAAAATATTTCTCAAATTGCTCTTTTGTGATAAAAATCTGCCTAGGTTTTGAACCTTCGAATTTTCCAATAAAGCCCTTTTCTTCCATCTGATCAATTAGTCGAGCTGCGCGGGCGTATCCTATTCTTAGTTTTCGCTGGAGTAAAGATGCAGAGGCCTGGCCGCTTTCTATTACGACTAAAAGAGCTTCTTTAAATAACTCGTCAACATCATCGTTATTTTTGCGTACCTGGTTTTCCTCAAAATCTGATAATTTTTTTTCGTAACAAGGTTCCATTTGATTTTTAACAAACTCTACTACCCTTTCTACTTCTTTTTCGCTCAAAAATGCCCCCTGTATTCTCATAGGCTTTGCGGCCCCTACAGGTAAAAACAACATGTCGCCTTTTCCCAAAAGTTTTTCTGCTCCAGCCATGTCTAGGATAGTTCTAGAATCTACTTGAGAAGACACTGCAAAAGATATTCTAGATGGTATGTTTGCTTTTATTAAACCTGTTATTACATCAACAGACGGTCTTTGGGTTGCAACTACGAGGTGAATTCCAGCTGCTCGGGCCATTTGCGCTAACCTGCAAATACTATCTTCTACTTCTCTTGGAGAAGTCATCATCAGGTCTGCAAGTTCGTCGATTATAACAAGGATCTTGGGCAGTTTTTCTTGGCTTTTTTCATTATATCTATTTATTTCTCTGACACCTTCTTTTGCAAAAAGCTGATATCTATTTTCCATCTCTGATACTATCCAATTGAGAGCCGAGGCAGCTTTTTTCGGGTCGGTTACCACAGGTGATAACAAGTGAGGTATGCCGTTATAAGTTGTCAGTTCTACCATTTTTGGGTCGATCAACAAAAATTTTACCTCACTTGGAGAAGCTTTGTATAAAATACTTGTTATTATGGTGTTAATGCATACACTTTTGCCTGACCCAGTAGCACCAGCTATTAAAAGATGGGGCATCTCGGTCAAGTCAGCAACGACAGGTTTGCCAGCTATATCTTTACCCAGGGCAATAGTAAGTTTAGAGGAGGAGTTTTTAAATTCTGCAGATTCTATGATATCTCTGAAATATACTTTGGAGATTTCTCGATTGGGAACTTCTATACCTATAGCAGCTTTTCCCGGTATAGGTGCTTCAATTCGAACATCGGGCACTGCAAGGCTTAAAGCAATATCGTCTGCCAAGCTTACTATCCTACTTACCTTAACTCCGGGCGATGGCTGCACTTCAAATCTTGTAACTACAGGTCCGCAACTGACCTGAATCACCTTTGCTTCTATACCAAAGCTTTCTAATGTTTTTTCGAGAATTTGAGCATTATTAAGAAGTTCTTTTTCATTAAAACTAGTTTGTTTTGAAGAACTTTTTTGAAGCAGACTTACCGGAGGTAACTTATATTCAGAATTTTTAATTTGCTGGTCTGCAAAAACAGCGATATTAGGTTTTTCTGTTGGTTTTTCTTTTACACATTCTGAATCTACTTCAAGATTGCCAGAGGTGATTGAAAGTGGTAGGCTTTCTTTTCCTTTAAATTCTTCATTTTCATTATATTTATCCGCATTTGCACCAGTTGCCGCAGCAGTGTTGTTTATGATTTGTGGTTTTACTATTTTGTATTTTTCTTTTTTCGCTTGGATTAAATTTTTTAATAGTTCAGAGATAGAAAAACCAGTTGCGAGAATGATACCTATGCACAAAAAAGCTGCTAACATCACATAGGTTCCTGATGGACCAAACAAACCGAAAAGTGTTAATGTCAAAAGTTCCCCAATTAACCCTCCGCCGATTCCTTTTTCGCCCAAGTCTGCACTTTTTCTCATGCTTTCAATGAAAGCTAAATTTGAAAGTTCACTATGTGGCTTTATATGTAATGCCACAATTATTACGGCTATTACTATTAATATTCCATAAATTTTTGGAGTGAATTTGGGACTTTCTTTGTGGAATATATAGTACAGCCCCAGTCCACATATAAATAAGGGTATTGTTGGCGCTCCTGCACCAGCCAATCCCTTAATATTTTTTTTCAACAATAGGCCAAGAGTGCCCACTGAATCAGTATATAATGATACAAATCCCAATATGCCAATGCAAATTATTAAAATCCCGTAAATTTCGAAGCGAATATTATTGTATAGGGTATATGCATTTTTTCGAGGACTTTTCACAGTTGAACACCTCTATGTTTTTATTCTCCACTTTTTCTAAAAATCCTCTAAAAATAACAAGAAGGCTTTTTTAAAGCCTTCTT
>JAKKUQ010000015.1 GCA_021890755.1 Thermosediminibacteraceae bacterium
CAGAGGGATGGGGGTGGCTCAATCCCTTTTTACACAATTATATAGACTTAACTATGTTAACTATACTAAAACATTTTTAATATTATTAGCATTTCAATTACCTTCTATTATAAAAATTATAATAAAAAGTCGTAAGAAAGGTAAAGAGAGGAGCCGGTAGCCCGCACCTTATCTTGCTCTTAATTTGGCTGTTTTCGACGAGTTCCGCTCCACATCCACTGTTTTGTTTTTGTCCTCCGCTTTCTCGCCTCCCGTTTCTTGTACCGTATATTCGACATCTATGGCTGCTATTTAACTTTGGCGTAATTGCTGGTGGTGAAAATCTTTTCCAGCCCACCAGCTTTTTTGTATGCGAATGGAAATAACCACCGCGTCATATTTACTTTTTTGTAACCATTTTTAACCTTTTACTAATCCTTTTTTGCTTGCAATAATTATACTTATTATTGCAGCATGGGAATTACCTTAGCTAAGGCCCAACCTGCGTGATAAGTTTCCACGGAGGGACGTTAATGAGCCGTTTAAAAAAGTTTGCGGCAATTATTATAATTCGATGTCGTTCCTTCAGCATATAACACCCTGGTGAATTTCATATACGCCGTCAGCACCGGCGATGAAAGTGAGGCTTCAAAGTGGGTGACCGATAAAGCTCTCATAGACAGGGCAAAAGAGCTGAAATTAGTGCATAACCCTCTCGGCCAGCGGTGGCAGATAGACTTTAGCGATCCCTCGGGGGAGCGCCGGGGCCCAATAAGGATAATCTCTGGCCCGGCGGAAGGAGTTCAGGTTTAGGAGGAGGCCGGTTTGGTGAACAAAAGCATACCGCAACCTTTAATTTATTTAATCTATTCAGGTGCCACCGCCTTTTTTTTCTCATTAGCTTTTACAGTAAGTCAAATATACCGAATTGATATGCTGCACCTGAACCCCTTACAGCTCGTTCTGGTGGGAACGGTGCTGGAAACCTCTTGCTTTCTTTTTGAGATACCGACGGGGATTGTGGCTGACACTAGAGGCAGAAAGCTTTCGGTTATTATAGGTCTTATATTAATGGGCATAGCATTCATAATAGAAGGCACCATTCCCCTTTTTATATCAGTTGTATTAAGTCAAGTGTTTTTGGGAATTGGATACACCTTTACAAGCGGTGCGGACGAGGCATGGATAGCAGACGAGATGGGCGGTAAGGGCCTGGACTCAATTTATTTGAGGTCGGCGCAGGTTACGCAGTTATTTTCTTTTGCCGGAATATTCGCAAGTTCATTATTGGGGTACATGAGGATAAGCCTGCCCATAATAGTCGGTGGAATGTTATTTATAGCCCTGGCCGTATTTTTGATGTTCTTTATGAGGGAGACAAACTTTACGCCATCTCCTGCGAAGGACCGAAATTCCTGGGGACAGATGGGGCATACCTTTATGGAAGGTGTCAAATTTATCAGGGGGAAGCCGGTGTTAAAGCTGGTGATGGCTATTTCTTTATTATACGGATTATATAGTGAAGGCTTTGATAGATTGTGGACAGCTCATTTTTTGGCGGACATAGGCTTCCCGGCTGCACTGAATTTGAAACCGGTGGTTTGGATTGGAATTATAGATGGAAGTGCAATGCTTCTCAGCATACCAGCAGTTGAATATATAAAGAGGAGGATGGAGAAAGCTGGGGAACTGGAACGGGTTTTTGCATTGACCTTAATTAATGTATTTATGGTTGTAACGATGATTTTATTCGGATTGTCAGGAAACTTTAGCATGGTTCTGGCCATGTATCTGACATTTAATATTCTCAGGACCACAAATAGACCGATATACAGTGCATGGATAAACGAGAATATAAAGTCGGAAGTAAGAGCCACGGTGCTTTCAACTTACGGCCAAATTGATGCTTTAGGCCAAATTATAGGCGGCCCCATTATAGGGCTGATAGCATTGAAGGTCTCAATTCCTGCAGCAATTGTAGTGTCGGGGATAATCCTCTCACCCGTAATTGTTTTATTCATTTACGGGGTGCGTTTTACAGGGAAAGATTTGAGGCCTTGGATAAAGGTAAAGAAGTAATTACCCCGGCCTCCTCCGGGGGTTCGAGAAGGTGGATTAATTTCGTTTACCCTTTCTATGTTCCTGACAAATGAACGGCGCAGGCGGCATCGCCCAGCCAGGATTCGCTTTTTACGGAGGTTTGCCATGAAGAAAAAAATTGATTTTGTTGCAGGGATGTTTTTCGCGGTCGCTACCGTTATATTTATCGTAGTATTCCTTACCAATGATGCCTTTTTCAATTGGGCTTTTGAGAGGCACCACAACATATTAAGTTGGTATATTAGACCTTTGTTTATAATCCCAATAGTTATATTTGCATTCAAAAAAAGCCTTACCGGAATATTCGCTTCAATATTCGCCCTGTTTACCAGCATGTTCTGGTTTCCTGCTCCAGCCGAAAACAACCCGCAGGTTCTGGAGTTCTTAGCCTTTGAAATGGATTATTTAAAAAGCCCATGGACCCTTCCCAAAATAGTGATGAGTTTGGCAGTACCCCTGTTTTTCTTTATGCTTCTTACGGCCGCATGGAAAAGGAACTGGAAATGGCTATTAGGCGTCATCATAGGGGCAGCCGTTTTAAAATTTATTTGGAGCATTGTATTCAGCGGTGAAGCAGGCTTATCTATCCTGAAACCCGCATTATTAGGCTTGATTGTCTGCATCGGCACGCTAAGTTATTTTCTAAAGAAACATAAGCGAAAGGATAAAAATTGATTGATCGTTAAATCATTGTGAATACGCTATTTTAGAACCTCACTTATCGCGCTTTGAATGCATCCTTTTTGATACACCGGCACGCAGTCCAGTACATCCCGCTGCAGGCAGTAGTCTATGTCCTTTTCAAAGCCCAGGTCCAGAAGCCTCTTGTAATGTCCTGCATGGGAGATGAAAGTTTTCAGGTCGCTCCGGTGTCCCAGGTAAAGCTCATGGCAGGCGAAGGCCAGGTCCGATAATTCCGGGATTTCGTTCACCCTTTCCATGTTCCTGACGAGGCTATCCACGATAAGACCGGCGCAGGCGGCATCGTCAAGCGAGAATTCCCCCAGCGTTCCGGCACACACCAAGGCCACACAGGAGGTTTCAGAGGACAAAGCAAACCGCAGTGCTTTTTCGACCACCGCTGATGCGTTGAGAAAGCAACCTATTAGCACGTGTTCGGCGCTTTCGGAAGCTTTGATGGCTCTCGTGCCGTTGCTGGTGGTGATGATTACCGTTTTCCCTGCCACCAGCTCGTTTTTGTATTCTAGGGGTGAATTTCCCAGGTCAAAGCCTGGAATCTTTACTGCCTCTCGCTCACCGCCGAGGAGGACTTGACCTTCAAATTTCCTTGATAGATTTAGAGCCTCATCCACCGAGGACACTGGAATGACCCTTTCTGCGCCGTTAGAAAGGGCCGTGGTTATGACGCTGGTGGCCCTGAGTACGTCTATTACTATTGCGGTTTTCCCGCTCAGGTCTTTTACACTGTTAAAGGTGGAATACACTTCAATTTGCATTTTTCTCTCCCCATTCTGTAAAGTTAATTAAGCCCTTGGATATTTTTTTAATGCTTCCTCAACGGTTTTAAGAACAAATTCCGCATCTTTAATGGCCATTTCGGCATCTTCAGGCCCGTACTCTTCGGTGGGAATGAAATCCTCGGCGCCATAGAAGCTAAGTTCCCTTTCCTTGCGCAGGCGTTTCGAAATGCTTTTTATTTTGTCGAGGTGTTTCTGCAGGATTTGAGGAAGCGATTCCTTATGTTTTTCGAGTACACGCCCTACATCGTGTATTTTAGGCACTTCAACGCCAATTGCTCTCAAAACAGCTTTCAATAACAGTTCTACCATTTCTTGGGCTTCCCGGACCACATCTGAGTAAGCTCCATTTTCGTAAAAAAAACCCAGGGCTTTGAATCGAACTTTTGCTTTTTCAAGATAGGCGGAAGTTAACGCGTCTATTTTCATAGTTCGGTACCTCCTAAAAATTTTCCGCTTTCAATTTTCCACTCCCAAAAGTTGCCTAACACTGACTTCTTTGCACCGTACTCTTTCATCAAACTTTTTGTGGACTTTATTATGCGGGATATAATTCCTTCGGGGTCGAACAAGATTTTATTGTGTTCGGCAAGGTCAAAATAAATGGGTTGAAACTTCAGGGATTCTTCTTTTTCGAGAATATACGGGGAAAGTTCGCACAGGATATCCTCGTTTTCATATAGCTGCTGGCCCAAGGGTTCGAGCGCAAGTTCCACGTTTTCGACAAACTCTCTTATTCTCCCGCTCAAGCTTTGAGCTTCTTTTAAAATGATCAAAAGGTCTAGGTCTGAATTTTTCCGGTTTTCCCCCCTAGCGTAGGAACCGAAAATTGCAAGGCCTAAGAGAGAATTTGCGTAGTATTCGATTATGCGCTCGAGCGCGCAAAGGATGTATTTCCTGTGAAGGGGGGAGAAAGTCTTCAGCTCCGATACACATTTTTCTATCACGAAAATCACCCTTCGGTTCATCAATTCTCAAACAAATTATATCAGTCAGAAAAAGCATCATCAACCTGTGCGTTATAAAAAAATTGACAAACCTTTCGAAAAATGTTATATCTTTAATTAAAGGAAAATTAAATAGACGGGATACAGGTTCCGGCAAAATGCCGGCTAAGAGGGAAGTCCGGTGAAAATCCGGCGCGGTCCCGCCACTGTGATGGGGAGCCGCCTTATAAAATGCCACTGGGAAACCGGGAAGGCATAAGGCGGCGGTGAACCAGAGCCAGGAGACCTGCCTGTATCTTTTATACACTTACCTACGGGTGATAGGGGGTGTATAGAGGATGGACTTTTAAAGAACCTCTTAACACTTCGTAGTTAAGAGGTTTTTTATTTTCAAAAAACTGAAAGGGGTTTTTAAAATGAGAATGGCCGTTTCGCTTGTTGTGTTAGTTATAATACTCGCCTATCCGGTAAACGCGTACGCAATGCACATAATGGAAGGATTTTTGCCGCTTTTTTGGTGCATCTTCTGGTATGCTGCCTACATCCCGTTTCTACTATTGGGACTTTCGCACATAAGGAAAAAAATCATGTCCGATGCTTCGGGCAAGGTAGTTCTGGGTTTTGCCGGGGCCTTCGCTTTCGTGCTTTCGGCTTTGAAACTTCCTTCGGTTACAGGCAGTTGCTCCCATCCCACGGGAGTGGGCCTCGGGGCTATCCTGTTTGGGCCACTTCCAATGGCGGTAATTGGAGGGATTGTACTCCTTTTTCAGGCATTGCTCCTCGCCCACGGCGGGCTGAGCACCCTAGGGGCTAATTCCTTTTCTATGGCGGTTGCCGGTCCCTTCATTTCCTACTGGGTGTATCGGGCGGCGAGGAGGGCCAAGGTTTCCCGGAATGTCTCAGTATTTCTCGGAGCCGCTTTTGGGGACCTTGCGACTTATGCCGTGACTTCGCTGCAGCTTGCCCTGGCATTTCCCGACAAGAGCGGAGGTTTTTTCCTTTCGTTTTTGAAATTCGCCGGAATTTTTGCCGTGACTCAGGTGCCCCTTGCGATAGCAGAGGGAATTGTCACGGTGATAGTCCTTGATTTGCTTGAGCAGAGGGCAAAAGGTGCAGTGGAAACCCTTATAGAAGAGGAGGGTTTGCGTTGAAAGATAGACGGCTTTTGAGACTTTCTCTTGTCCTTGCGACTACCCTTTTGTTGTTGCTTTTCTTGTCATTTGGGCTGGATCTTGGATTTGAAGGCTCCGACGATAGGGCAGTGGAGCTCATCTTAAATACTAATCCAGATTATACGCCCTGGCTTTCGAACCTGTGGGAGCCCGGAAGCGACTTTATGGAAAAGTTGCTCTTTGGCCTGCAGGTGACGCTGGGGCTTGTGGTTGGAACATATTTTTACATAAAACTGAAGGCGATTGATGATGTTTCTAGATAGGTACGCTTACACCAACCGTTTAAAAGACGTAAGCCCCCTTATAAAAATGGCCTTTGTGTTCTTGATGATGGCGGTGGGATTCGCTGGAGGGCTTTGGATTCACGCTTTAATCTTCTTTATAATGGCGATTGCAACAGTTTTTATAGCAGGCATCGACCTTAAGGTCTATTTAGGGCTAGTGTCAGGAGCGCTATTTTTTCTGCTTCCTGGTGTTTTTGTGGTTTTTCTTTCCTGTGATTCGCTGATGAGGGCGGCGTTGCTTTTCAGCCGCTCCCTTGCCATGGTTTCGTGTTTTTATTTTCTTTGTCTCACCACACCGGCACTGGAAGTAGTGGTAGCTCTAAAGGGTTTAGGTGTGCCCCGGCTTTTCGTGGAACTTTCATTTCTGACTTACAGACAGATTTTTACCCTAGCCGACTATGCTGGGATGATATACAACGCCCAGACGGCGAGGCTCGGATATGTGAGTTTTGCATCTTCGCTTCGCTCCACGGGCTTTCTGGTCGCTGGGCTTTTTGCAAAGGCCATGGAAGGCTCCAATAAACTTCAGATGGCATTGGAGGCCAGAGGGTATGACGGTGGAGAGCTAAAAGTGCTAGATATTCGTCCAACTGACAATAAAAAAGAAAATGATAATAGTCATTTCGGCAATAATTCTGTCGGCGATTTATTCACTAATAAAATGGGGTAAGGGATAAAATGGGAGAATGCTGGATGGAATTGAAGGACGTTTATTACAAATATCCCGGCGGCGAATGGGCGTTAAAAGGGATAAACCTTAGGCTTGAGAAAGGAAAAAAAGTTGCGATATTAGGACCAAATGGCGCGGGAAAGTCTACTTTGCTTCTTCACTTGATAGGGATATTAAAGCCGAAGAAAGGCGCTGTTTATTTTGACGGCTCAAAGGTGGAGTATACAAAGGCTTTCTTGAAGAGGCTGCGGCAAAAGGTAGGGTTGGTCTTCCAGGACCCGGACACCCAGATGTTTGCAGGTAGTGTATTTCAAGAGGTCGCCTTCGGCCCTTTGAATCTCGGCCTCGAAGAACAGGAAGTAAGAAATAGGGTTCTAAAGGCCCTGGAGGTCATGGGAATAGAGGATTTAAAGCATAGGCCTGTACATTTCCTGAGTTACGGGCAGAAAAAGAAGGTCGCCATAGCCTCAGTCCTCGCAATGAGCCCGGAGGTGCTGGTATTCGATGAACCGACGGCGTACTTAGACCCGAAGTCTTCGGCGGAACTAGTGGAAATTATGGAAAAACTATATCTCTCGGGAAAACAAATCGTAATATCGACCCATGACGTAGACTTGGCCTTCAGCTTTGCGGATTGGATTGTGGTAATGAAAGACGGCAGGGTCCTGGCGCAGGGAAGCCCCGTCGAAATTTTCACCGACAAAGATATTATATCGGAATCGGGTCTAGAAATGCCGCTTATAGTCAAAATCGGCACCCTTCTTAAAAAGAAAGGGTTACTTAAAGGAACTTTCCCCAGAAACTTTGAACAGCTGGCCTCAAAGCTGGAAGATGACGGAGGGGATTGAATTGGCAAAAGGGTTCATGATTGCAGGAACCCACAGCGGTTCCGGCAAGACAACGCTGGCCCTTGGAATAATGGGGGCACTTGCCGAAAGGGGAGAAGTAGCGGCCTTCAAAGTTGGGCCAGATTACATAGACACAGCCTACCATAAGTTCGTTACAAAGGCACCGTCGTACAACCTGGACGTGTTTATGCAAGGAGAAGAAAAACTCAAGGATTTATACCTAAAAAAGTCAGAGGGTCGATTTGTCTCGGTCGTAGAAGGAGTCATGGGGCTTTTTGATGGCATGGACGATACCGGCTATGCCAGCAGCGCCCACGTGGCGAAATTGCTGTCCCTCCCCGTTATACTAATAGCGGATGCTTCGGGGATGGCAAGGAGTATAAGCGCTATGGTTAAGGGTTACAAGGAGTTCGACGAAGGCCTTAATGTAAAAGGGGTAATATTAAACAGGGTAAGCGGGGAAGGCCACTTTTCACTTTTAAAGCGATGTCTAAAGCAGGATTTAAAACTTCCCGCTTTAGGATATTTGCCCTACGACGCTGAACTTTCTCTTCCAGAAAGACACTTAGGGCTTTTGCCCGTATGGGAGATGAAAAATTTCGAGGAGAAATTCGAAAAACTCTTTGAGAAAGTAAAAAAACACATCGATTTAGAGGAGATCCTTAGCATCGCCTCTTCGGCCAAAATCGTTGAAAATCCCTATTATGATAAAAAATCCTCAGTAAGTGAAACTGCGTTAAAAATCGGCGTTGCCATGGACGAAGCCTTCAACTTTTACTACGCGCAAAGCCTGGAGACCCTGAGAGATCTGGGGGCAGAACTTGTATTTTTCAGCCCCCTTAGGGATTCTTCTCTTCCGGAGGGAATATCAGGGCTCATAATAGGTGGTGGTTTTCCAGAAATTTTCGCTGAAAAGTTGAGCTCTAATAACGATATGATGAAATCGATAATGGAGGCCTTCGAGGCCGGTATGCCGATTTACGCGGAGTGCGGAGGGCTGATGTACCTTACGAGAAGCATAACAGACATGAAGGGACGGCGCTTTCCGATGGTCGCCATATTTGACATGGATTCGGTGATGACGGGGAGCTTGAAGAGGTTCGGCTATGCTGAAGCGGTAGTAACGGATGACACGGTTATCGCTCCTAAAGGGACTTTGCTGAAAGGCCACGAATTCCACTATTCGGAAGTAATAAATTCAAAAGAAAAAACTTCTTACCTGGTCAAAAAACAAAGCGGTAAGATGTACGGCTGCGGATTTGCAAAGAAAAACTGCCTTGCAACATTTTTGCACATAGATTTTTACGCCTATCCCGAGCTTGCGAGGCACTTTATTGAAAAATGCTGCCGTTTTATAGGAGGAAATTTATAATGAAAGCGCTGCTTTTGATAGCCCATGGGAGCAGGGAAGGCGACTGCGCCCGGGTCATGGAAAAAATCCTGAAAAAAGTGAAAAGTTCCGGTGTTATTGGACTTGCAGAGGTAGCCTACGTTCAGTTTCAACATCCGACGATTGAAGAGGCAGTAAGGTCCCTCACCGATTCTGGGGCTAAGGAGATTTTGGCCGTGCCCTTTTTCCTCTTCGAAGGGGTCCACGTAAAATGCGACATACCTCATCAGCTTAGAAAAGCAGCGTCTGAATATCCGGCTGTAAAGATTTTTCTTACAAGGCCATTGGGTTACGACGATAAACTGGTGGACATCATTTTAGTGAGGATCAGTGGAGAAAAAGAGGTGTTGACATGTATTTAAAAGACCCGAAGGCTATAGAGGAAAAAAGCTTCGACATTATCAAAAAAGGAATAGATAAGAATCTTTTTTCCGATGAAGAATTGGAGGTAGTAAAGAGGGTTGTACATGCCACAGCCGATTTTGAGTTTGCCCGCCTCATTAAATTCAATAACGGTGCCGTCGAAGCAGGTATAAAAGCCATAAGGATGGGATGCAATATTGTGACGGATACGAGGATGGCCCGGGCAGGTATAAAAAGGGAACTGGCCAAAAGCTTTGGCATCAGGGTCAGGTGCTATGCATCTTCGAAAGAAGCCGAAAAGATGGCAGAGCAAAACATGACCAGGGCCATGGCCGCTGTTATACTTTCCCTGCGCGATCCGGAAAATAAAATTTTCGTGATTGGAAATGCCCCTACCGCCCTCTTTAAGCTCAACGACCTGATAAGAGAAGGAAAGGTGAGTCCGGCCCTGGTGGTGGGAGTTCCCGTCGGCTTTGTCGGGGCAAAAGAGTCGAAAGAGGAACTCCTTGAACTTCCTGTCCCGAGCATCGTGGTTCAAGGGTGCAAAGGGGGGACTCCTGTGGCGGTGGCGATAATTAATGCCCTGCTTTTCCTGGCAGAAAGGCGGGATGAACTTGGTTGACTTCGTTTTAAAGGATGGAAAAAAGCTCAGGCTGGGTTACACCACCGGCTCCTGCGCTGCGGCTTCGGCTAAAGCGGCGACGATAGCGCTATTTTCGGGCAGCGCGCCGGAATATGTAAAAATAGAAACTCCGGCAGGGAAAGTCCTGACGATTAAGGTGGAAGAATGGGAAAATGGCGGCAGTTGGGCAAGATGTGCTGTGAAAAAAGATGGGGGAGACGACCCCGATGTGACACACGGCCTTTTAGTGTGGGCAGGGGTTGAAAAAACATCTTCCGCAGGCATAGAGATCACGGCGGGCGAGGGAATAGGCATTGTCACAAAGCCCGGCCTTCCAGTAAAACCCGGCAAGCCCGCCATAAATCCGAAGCCTATGGAGATGATAACCAAAGAAGTTTCTAAAGTGCTCCCGGAAGGCGAGGGGGTCAGGGTTATCCTCAGCATTCCCGGGGGAGAAAAAGTGGCTGAAAAGACCTTCAACCCCAGACTGGGAATAATAGGAGGGCTTTCGATTTTAGGCACGACCGGCATTGTCACGCCTATGTCCACCGAAAGCCTGAAGGAAACGTTGGCACTGGAACTTTCGGTGCTTTCAGCAGAAGGCGCAAAATCTCTGGTAATCGTCCCCGGAAATTATGGGAGGGACTTTGCGCGGAAACTGGGTTTTGACGATGCTCTTATAGTATCTTGCGGCAATTTCATAGGGTTTGCGCTGGATAAGGCCGTGGAGTACGGCTTTAAAAAAGTAAACATTATAGGTGAAATCGGAAAACTCATTAAGGTGTCTGCTGGCATTTTCGACACAGCAAACAGGATAGCCGACGCCAGGACCGAAATTATTACGGCGTATGCAGCCCTTTTTGGCGTGGCGGGAGAGACATTAAAAAAACTTATGGATGTTGCTACGACGGCTGGGGCCCTGGAAATACTGGAAAAAAATAATATAGAACTTAAAAATTTCTGCAGTTTCATTGCTGAAAGGGTTTTGGAACGATGTCTTTGGTACACCCGACAAAAAATAGGGATTTCCGTGTATCTTGTTTCCAGAGAAAGAGGGCTTCTGGCAGTGGCGGGGGAGTGAGCAAATGATAAGTATAGTGGGAGTAGGTCCCGGCCACCCGGATTTTTTGACTTTTGCTGCGGTAAAGAGGATAAAAGAGGCCGACCTGCTGATAGGGGCAAAGAGGCACCTGGAGCTATTCTTGGACCTCAGGTGCGAAAAGATTGCATTCGATTCTGAAGTCGACCTGTGCAGGCTTTTGAAGAAAAAGGGGCGGATAGTAATCCTTGCCTCGGGCGACCCGGGGATTTATGGGATTCTGGATACCGTATTAAAATATGCCGGAGAAAGGGATGTGGAGGTTCTGCCCGGAATAAGTGCTTTCCAGTATATGCTAGCGAAATTAAAGCTTCCGGCGAAAGAAACGGCCGTATTGAGTATGCACGGGAGAAAGGTCGATATTGTGCCTGCGGTTAAAAAATACAAAGTGGTTGTGGTTTTCACCGACAGCCAGAATACGCCCCAGAAGATAGCTCAAACCCTTCTTTTAAATAAAATTGCGGACAGGATAATCCACGTGGGGGAAAATCTCTCCTATGACTGTGAGAAGATAAAAACCTACAAATTGGAAGAGCTTGCCTCAAGTGAAGAAAATTTTCAGCTAAACCTGGTGGTGATAGAAAAATGTGGAAGTATGGATTCGGAATCCCCGACGAGCTTTTTTTGAGGGGGAACGTCCCAATGACGAAAGAAGAAGTAAGGGCGGTCTCCCTTGCAAAGCTGAGATTAAGTAGGGGCTCAGTTTTGTGGGACGTAGGGGCTGGTACGGGTTCGATATCCATTGAAGCCGCGCTATTTTGCAAAGATGGCGTGGTATTTGCTATAGAAAAAGACGAACAGGCCCTGAATCTCGTCATAAAAAACGCGAGGAGATTCGGAATTTCAAACTTGATACCTGTACATGGGGAGGCTCCTGAGGCACTTTTAGACCTTCCGAGTCCCGACCGGATTTTTATAGGGGGGAGCAAAAATAGGCTCGGAGATATCATAAAACTCTCCTGCGAAAAACTGGAGGAAAATGGCAGGGTAGTGATAAACACCATTACGGTGGAAAGCGCCTGTGAAGCCGTGAAAGTCCTTGAGTCATCAGGTTTTAGCACGGAAATGGTGATGCTTTATGTTTCCCGCGCTAAAAAGGTGAAGGACTTGCACATGTTGATATCCCAAAATCCTGTATGTGTGATATCCGGCGATTTTAAAGGGAAAGGGGAAAGTTAATGAAAAAAGCTGCTGGGACTTTTTACGGAGTGGGCGTCGGCCCTGGAGACCCGGAACTCATTACCTTGAAAGCGGTAAGGGTCCTGCAATCCGTGGATATAGTGGCGGCACCAGGCAAAGAAAAAAGTATTGCCCTGGAAATAGCAAAGCCCTACGTCCAGGGGGATGTCATAGAGCTCAGGTTTCCGATGGGCCTTTCCGGTGCGGAAAGGGAAAGGGCTCTCGATGAAAACGAAAGGGTCTTGAGGGGATTTTTGGCCGCTGGTAAAAAGGTGGCATTCATAACCCTGGGCGACCCCATGACGTACAGTACTTTTGCCTATATGGCCGAAAGGCTGAAGGATTTCAAAATAGAAATTGTGCCCGGGATAAATTCCTTTTCGGCGGCGGCTGCAAGGCTCAAACTCCCCCTTGCCGAAGGGGACGAATCCTTGGCGGTGATTCCTGCGTCCAAGATGGCCTTTTTGGATAAGGTCCTTGATGAATTTGAAAACGTAGTGGCCATAAAAATTTCGTCGCACTATGATGAAGTCCTGGAACTTTTTGAAAAAAAGGGGTTTTATTCTGCCCTTTCGGTAAGGTGCGGCCATGAAGGCGAAATCGCCACTTTCGAACCCGAAAGGTACAAGGGGCAAAAGGTCGACTACCTTTCGCTCCTCATAGGAAAGAAGGTGAAAAAGTGATATATTTTATCGGCGCAGGGCCGGGGGACCCGGAACTGATTACCGTAAAAGGGAGGAAAATCCTTTCTTTCTGCGACGTGGTGATTTACGCGGGCTCGCTGGTTAACCCCCTCGTCTTGAAGTACGCGAAAGCTGATGCCAGGATATACGACAGTTCCCGCATGGACTTGGATGAGATAGTAGAGGTGATGAAAGATGCCTACCACAAAGGAATGGACGTCGCAAGACTTCACAGCGGCGACCCCTCCCTTTACAGCGCGGTGAGGGAACAGGCCAGCAAGCTTGAAGAACTGGGAATCCCGTACGAAATAGTCCCCGGCGTCAGCTCCTTTTGCGCGGCGTCGGCGGCGTTAAAAAGAGAGCTCACGGTGCCGGGAGTGAGCCAGACGGTAATAATTACCAGAATTGGCGGAAGGACTCCGGTGCCCGAAAACGAGGACTTGCAAAAACTTTCGGCCCACAGAGCCACGCTGGTGCTGTTTTTGAGCGCGGGCAACATGGAGGATGCTGTGGGGCGGATAATCGGCTCTTATGGCCCCGACGCGCCCGCGGCGGTGGTGTACAAGGCGAGCTGGGAAGACGAAAAAGTCGTGCGGGGAAAATTGAAGGAGATAGCCCTCAAGGCGAAAAACGAAGGCATAGAAAAAACGGCCCTGTTGATTGTAGGAAACGCGCTCGGGGATAACTTTGAGCTTTCGAAGCTTTATTCCCCTAATTTTTCCCACGGCTGTCGGGGTGCTCGAAAATGAAAAGAGCGGTAATCGCGGTGACGGAAAGGGGCGGGAATTTGGCCGCATTCATTGCCGAAAAGCTGAATGCAGACCTTTACCTCCCCGAAAGGTACGCAAAAGAAAAGGGCCTGGGCGGAAAAAAAGGTAAATACCCCATAGTTGGGGAATTCGTGCCGTTCGTCGAGGGGATTTTTGACAGGTACCGGGCTTTGATTTTCGTTTCGGCCGTCGGTATAGCCGTGAGGGCCATCGCCGGAGCGGTAAAAAGTAAACTTTCAGACCCCGCGGTCGTGGTGGTTGACGAGGGTGGAAACTTTTGCGTGAGCCTGCTTTCGGGGCATTTCGGAGGAGCCAACGAACTTGCTAAAGAAGTGGCGGGGTTGATAGGAGCCACGCCTGTCATCACGACGGCTACAGATGTGGCGGGAATTAAAGCTCCCGATGACATGGCGCGCAAGCTCGAGCTACACGTAGAAAAAGCCGGGGACCTGAAGAAGGTAAATTCCTGCCTTTTGAGAGGAGAGAAGGTGGTTTGTGCGGTGGGCCCTGACTTTCCGAAAAAATTGATTGAAAACAGTTTATCCGCGCAAATTGTGGAATTGAATACTATTCCCCGGGATGCAAAGGCCGCCGTTTTTGTCACCGATTATGAGATAGAGCCGCCTGACATCCCTCACGTCGTCCTGAGGCCGAGAAGGATCGTGCTGGGAATCGGGTGCAAAAAAGGAGCGGATTTTAGTAAGCTTAAATCCATGATGGAAAGTTTTTTCCTAAAGCTGGGACTTTCCGTTTCGGGGGTAGGGAAGATAGCGACGCTGGATATAAAAAAGGATGAAGCATGCATCTTCAAGCTTTCCAGATGCCTGGGCGTTCCTGTCGATTTTTTCAGCGTCGGGGAATTGAAAAAATTCGAATCGCTTTTTCCAAAGTCCGGTTTTGTGAAGGAAAAAATCGGCGTGGGCAGCGTCGCAAGACCTGCTGCCTTTATTTCGAGCGGCAAAGGAGTGGAACTGGGATATATCAGCGGGGGAGGATTTACCCTTGCGGCGTACAGGAGGGTTTTTCATGAGCTGGATTAAAGTAGTGGGAATCGGCCCCGGGAGCATGGATGACCTGACCCCCAGAGCTTTGAGAGCCATCGTGGAAGCTGAAGCCGTTGTGGGTTACGTCAAGTATTTGAAGTTCATCGGCTCCCTCGTGGAAGGTAAAACGGTGGTGGCTTCAGGAATGAGAACGGAAGCTGAAAGATGCAAAAAAGCCATAGAACTTTATAAAAAAGGGCTGAAAGTGAGCGTAATAAGCGGAGGAGACCCGGGGATTTACGGAATGGCCGGCCTCTTGCTGGAGCTTGCGGTGAAAGAAGGGCTAAGAGCCGAAATAGAAGTGGTACCGGGGATAACGGCGTTGAATTTTGCATCCTCTCTTCTGGGTGCCCCTGTCGTGCAGGACTTTGCGGCGATAAGCCTTTCAGACCATCTTACTCCATGGCAGGTAATAGAAAAGAGACTTGACGTAGCGGCGCAGGCGGATTTCGTGATCGCCCTTTACAATCCGGCAAGTTCCGAAAGGCCCGAAAACTTCAGGAAAGCCTGCGATGTCCTGATAAAGCATAAAAAAGCCGATACGCCGGTGGGGATAGTTAAAAACGCTTTCAGAGAAGGTCAGTGGGTGAAGCTGACAACTCTTTTAAAGGCTCCAGATTACCCCGTAGATATGAATACCATAGTCATAGTGGGGTCTTCTTCCACAAAGGTGATGGGCAACTGGATGATAACATCCCGGGGGTATGATATATGATACTGGTGCTCGCAGGGACCGAGGAGGGGAGGAAACTTTCCGAAAACCTGTATAAAATGGGTCTTAATGTAATGGCCAGCGTCGTTTCCGAATACGGCAAAAGCCTTCTTGACCGTAAGTTGAAGGCAAGGGCCGGTCCACTGAACGAAAAGGAATTGGGCCAACTTATTGAAATACACGATATAAAAATATTAATTGACGCAACCCACCCCTTTGCCGCTGACATAAGCAGGACAGCCATGAAGGTGTGCTCAGAAAAAAAAGTGAGGTACATCAGGTTTGAAAGGGAAAGCGCCGATGTGGACCTGCCGGGCGTGATAAAGGTTGATTCCTTCGAAGAGGCCAGGATGAAAGCGGAGGGATTTGACTCCATATTCCTCACCACGGGAAGCAGGAATCTTCACGTTTTTTCCGATTTAAAGGAAAGAGGGAAGAAGCTCAAAGTCCGGGTTCTTCCGTGCAGCGAAGTCATCAAAAAATGCGAAGAATTAGGCTTTTTGCCCGACGAGATAATAGCCGCCAAGGGCCCTTTCAGCGAAGAGATGAATTACATCATGTTCAGGGATTTCAAAGCAGAAGTGGTCGTGACAAAAGAAAGCGGGCCCACGGGAGGGGTGTTGGAGAAAATTAAAGCGTGCAGAAGGCTCCAAATCCCGTTAATCGTTATTAGACGGCCCTGCCTTTCTTATCCTGTGGTGGTGCGGAATATGGAAGAACTGTTAAAGGAGATGGGACCTGAAATGGGATAGGCGAGATCTTCCTCGTAGGAGTGGACCACCGGGCGCCGGTGGAAGTTAGGGAAAAGGTAGCCGTAAGGAAGGGTGATATAAAGGATTGCCTTTTAAGGATAAAGGCGATTTCCGGTCTGAAAGAGGTGGTTTTGCTCTCTACCTGCAACAGGACCGAATTTTACGCGGTCATGGAAGATTCAGTAAGACCCGGGGCAATGGAATTTTTTAAACTTTCGGGCGGAGATTACGAAGAAATTTCCCGTTATATATACGTTCACGAAGGGGAAAAAGCGGTGAGGCATCTTTTCAGGGTGGCCTGCGGGTTGGAATCGATGGTCGTTGGAGAAGACCAGATTTTAGGGCAGGTGAAGGAGGCCTGGGAATGGTCTAAAGAATCACAAAGCTCTGGCAAAGTTTTAAACAGGCTTTTTCTTGATGCGGTGACCCTGGGAAAAAAGGCGAGGAGCGAAGTCAAAATATCGGACGTGCCCCTTTCGGTGAGTTATATAGCTGTAAGATTTATAGAGGAATACTTCGGAAGTCTTGAGGGGAAGAAGGTCTTCGTCCTCGGCACAGGCAAGACCGGCAGGATAACGATTAAAAACCTTATCCAGAAGGGTGTAGGGGAAGTTTTTGTAACCAGCAGGACATGGGAAAGAGCTTTGGCGCTAAAAGAGGAAATACCCGAAGTCTACCTGGTGCCTTACGAGGAAAAATACCGGGCTATGGCCAGTTGCCAGATTGTTATAAGCGCCAGCGGAGCACCGCACTATACCGTGGACTGCGAGAAGTTCGCACAAATTTATACGGGAGGAGGCGTAGCTTTTTTGGACCTATCCGTACCCCGGGATATAGACCCCGAAATCGCCCGTTTGCCTAACGTCCAAATCTTTACCCTGGATGACCTCAAAAAAACCGCCGAGGAAAACCAAAAAAAGAGGCTTTACCTCGCGAAAAAAATCGAGGAAATGGTAGATAGTGCCGTGAAGGATTACCTGAATTGGTTGAAAACTCTTCAGGTGGTGCCGGTAATAAGAAAGGTATCCGATTTTGCAAGAGCCGTGTGCGTTGAAGAATTCGAAAATTTGATCCGCAGACTTCAGAATGTGGACGACAAGGAAAAAAAGCAGATAAAAAGGGCCATGGAAAGGGTTTGTTCAAAAATGACTGCAGTTTACCTGGAGACGGTAAAGTACCTGGCAGAAAGGCAAAAATTCGACCCGGGGCTGGAGTTTCTCTTTACTGGGGGTGATGTCGACGGCTAAAGTGGTGCGGGTGGGCACGAGGCAAAGCGAGCTTGCCCTGATTCAGACGGAAATCATAATCGGAAAACTTTTAGAATATTTTCCGGACTGGAAATTCGAAGTCGTTAAAATAAAGACAAAGGGGGACAGGATGGAGAAAGCCGACCTCAAGGAAATAGGAGGAAAAGGATTGTTCGTTAAGGAAATAGAAGAGGCTTTACTGAATGGAGAAATCGACTTTGCGGTCCACAGCATGAAAGACATGCCCTATGAAATACCGGAAGGCCTGGTTATAGCGGCCGTTTCGGAAAGGGAAGATCCCAGGGATGTTTTGATTTCGAAAAACAAAAAGACGGTGCAAGAACTGGGAGCTCATTCTAAAATAGGCACTTCCAGCTTGAGGCGACAGGTTCAGCTAAAATCGCTCAGGTCTGACCTTGAGATAATCCCGTTGCGGGGAAATATTGCCACAAGGCTGAGAAAGATGGACGTACTTGGTTTAGACGGCATAGTCCTTGCCGCGGCAGGGCTCAAGCGCTTGAAAATGGAAGGCCTTATCGCGGAATATTTCTCCGTCCACGAAATGGTGCCGGCCGTAGGGCAGGGAGCTCTTGCCGTGGAAACCAGAAAGGAAAGCGAATTCGAAAAGCTGTTAAAAAAAATAAATCACAAACCCACAGAAATTTCGATTTGCGCGGAGCGGGAATTCATGAAAGCCCTCGGTGGAAGCTGCAATTTTCCGATAGGAGCCTACGCCAGGATTGAAGGCGGTAAAATAGTTCTCACCGGCATGGTGGAGAAAAACGGAATGGTAAAAAAAGCCACGATTTTCGGCGACATCGGAAATCCGAGAGAAGTGGGGGAAAATCTTGCGAAGTTGCTGGGTGATGAAAATGGCGGGTAAGGTTTATCTTGTGGGAGCTGGCCCTGGCGATGCGGGCCTTTTGACCCTGAGGGGGAAAGAATTGCTCAAAAAAGCCGACGTGGTCCTCTACGACCGGCTGGTAAATCCAGAGATTCTGAAATTTGCAAGAGAAGATGCCGAGCTCATAGATGTGGGGAAATCGCCGGGTGAAATCCCCGTGCCGCAGGATGAAATTAATAAACTTCTTTTCGAAAAAGCTAGAGAAAACCGCTTTGTTGTCAGGCTAAAAGGAGGCGACCCATTCGTCTTCGGAAGGGGTAGCGAAGAGGCGCTTTATCTTGCGGAAAGGAAAATCCCTGTGGAAATCGTCCCCGGCATTACATCAGCCGTTGCAGTTCCGGCCTACGCGGGGGTTCCCGTAACCTGCCGGGGTTTTTGCTCCTCGTTTCATGTCTTTGCGGGAAGCGAATATGTGGCGGATAAATTCGACTGGAAGTGCATCTCGAAGCTCGAAGGTACCCTGGTCTTTCTGATGGGTGTGAAAAATATAGATTACATCGCAAAAAATCTTATAGAAAATGGGAAAAACCCCCTGACCCCTTCGGCCATTACAATGTGGGGGACGACGGGGATGCAAAAGACGGTGGTCTCCAACCTTGCAAAAATAGCTGAAAAAGCCCAGAATGCAGGGATAGAAAACCCGGCGGTGCTCGTAGTCGGTGAAACCGTGAGTTTGAGGAAATATCTCAACTGGTTCGAGAAAAAACCCTTTTTTGGCAAAAGGATTTTATTCACGGGTAGTGGCGACGACTTTCCGCTTTTAAAAGAATTGGGGGCCCAGGTCATCAGCTGTCCCACCATTAAAATAGTATTTGATTTCGAGGAATCTCAAAAGGCCCTTGATAAGATGATGGATTCAGACCTCGTTATCTTTTCGAGTCCCAATGCGGTGAAGTCCATAGTATCCGCCATGAGAAAAACGGGGTTTGATGTAAGAAACCTGGCGAGGGCGACTTTGGCCGCGGTAGGGAAAAGGACCGCGGAAATATTGAAGGAAAACCTGCTTTTTCCGGAAATCCTGCCTGAAAAATACACATCCGGGGACCTTTTAAAGGCAATTCCCCCCGCGAAAAGAGGGGGAAAAGCCCTTGTGATAACCTCCGACATCGGCGGAAAAGAGCTGGTAAAAGGGCTTGAGGATTTAGGTTACGAGGCTGTGAAAGTTGCCGCTTACAGAAATCTCCCCAATGCCGGTGAAAAATGGAGGATTTTAAAAGAGGCCGAAATGGGATTTGACGCGGCGGTTTTTACAAGCCCTTCGACCTTTATGTACCTTGAACAATTGATAGAAGACCTCTCTTTTCTTAAGGGGAAAACGATGATAATTTCAATAGGGCCCACCACGGCTAAAGCCATAGAAAAGAAAGGATTGAAAGTGGATTTGATGCCGGAAGAAAATACATTGGAAGGCATAGAAAAGGCCTTAATGGAGCTATGGATGGGGAGGGAAAGATATGCGGATTTTAAAAAGACCTAGAAGGCTCAGGATGTCGGAAGGTATCAGGGATATGGTAAGAGAGACCGAGCTTTCGGTAAAGGACCTGGTCTATCCGATATTTGTGGTGCCTGGCCAGGGTGTAATTCAGGAAGTGAAGTTAATGCCCGGGGTTTTTCGTTACTCCGCCGACATGCTTTTGCCGGTGGCAAAAGAGTTAAAGAGCCTGGGCATACCTGCGGTATTGCTTTTCGGCGTGCCCGAAAAGAAGGATTCTACGGCGAGTGAAGCATTCTCGAACGATGGAGCCGTACAAAAAGCAATTGCTACAATTAAGGATGCAGAGCCTTCGCTTGTCGTTGTCACCGATGTGTGCCTCTGCGCTTACACCGACCACGGTCACTGCGGTCTGATAAAGGGCGGTGTGGTGGACAACGACTCCACTTTGGATGTCCTGGCGAAAGTAGCCCTTTCCCGTGCCGCGGCCGGGGCCGATGTGGTGGCTCCCTCCGACATGATGGATGGACGGGTGCTGGCTATAAGGACCGCTTTGGACGAAAGCGGATATACCAATGTTTCCATAATGGCCTACAGCGCTAAGTACGCCTCTGCATTTTACGGGCCGTTCAGGGAGGCGGCAGATTCTGCGCCGAAATTCGGAGACAGGAAGACTTATCAGATGGACCCCGCCAATTCGGACGAAGCGATAAGGGAAGTAGCACTGGATGTTGAAGAAGGGGCCGACATTGTGATGGTAAAGCCGGCGCTGGGGTACCTCGATATCATAAGGCGGGTGAAAGAGACATTTCCGGTGCCGGTTGCGGCCTACAGCGTAAGCGGCGAATACGCCATGATTAAGGCGGCGTCTGCTGCTGGGGCCATAGACGAAGAGAGGGCCGTTTTTGAGGTGCTTACTTGCATAAAAAGGGCAGGAGCCGACATGATAATAACCTATTTTGCCAGGGATGTGGCAAGATGGCTCTGTACTTTCCTTTGATGATTAACCTGAAAGGGAAGAGGTGTCTTGTGGTGGGGGCCGGCGGTGTGGCCGCAAGAAAGGTAAAGTCGCTGCTCGAGTGCGAGGCTCAAGTCACGGTGGTTTCAAAAAAGGCCTGTTCGGACATAGAGAAACTTGCACAAGAAGGGAAGATAAAATTAATAGAAAAAAGTTTTTCGCCTGAAGACCTCGATGGAAACTTTTTGGTCTTTGCCGCTTCGGACGACCCGATTACCAACAGACTGGCGGCCATAGAGGCTGCAAAGAGGGGCATTCCGGTGAATGTGGCAGATAGCCCCGAGCTTTCCACATTTATCGTCCCGTCGTTTTTGCGAAAAGGTCACCTCACCATCTCCGTTTCTACAGGGGGGAAAAGTCCAAGGCTTGCAAGACGGCTGAAGGAATGGATTGAAAGTAATATACCTTCCGGTGTTGAAGAGCTCTTGTCAAAGCTTGAAAAGGAAAGGAGCTTTGTAAAAAAATCGGGGCTTTCCATGGTTGAAAAGGTCAATTTTTACGATGAAATCATCGACAGGAGTGGAATTCTGAAGAAGAAGGGAGATATCGAAAATTGAAGTCGAGAAGTCTTTTCGAGAGAGCTTTAGCTCTGATGCCAGGAGGAGTAAATAGCCCCGTCAGGGCTTTCCGGGCCGTGGGAATGGACCCGGTTTTTATCAGGAGAGGTTACGGCAGCAGGATATGGGACGAGGACGGCAACGAATACATAGACTACGTGCTCTCCTGGGGGCCCCTGATACTGGGCCATGCCCACCCCGATGTGGTTGAGGCCATAAAAAATCAGGTGGAAAAAGGGACCAGCTTCGGTGCGTGCACGGAAATAGAGGTGCTCCTTGCGGAAAAGATAGTGGAGAGTATTTCCTCGGTGGAAGTAGTGCGCCTTGTAAATTCCGGCACTGAAGCAACCATGAGCGCCATCCGGTTGGCAAGGGGCTATACCAAGAGAAAATACGTGGTTAAATTTTCGGGCTGCTATCACGGCCACTCCGACGGCCTCCTGATAAAAGGGGGTTCTGGTCTTGTAACTTTTGGCGTGCCGGATTCGGCGGGGGTGCCCGAAGAAATTGCGGGCCTCACCATTGTAGCGCCTTACAACGACGAGGAGAAAGTAGCTGAAATTTTTGCCGAAAAAGGCGATGAAATAGCGGCTGTTATAGTGGAGCCGGTGGCGGGCAATATGGGAGTTGTACCGCCCAAGGAGGGGTTTTTGGAAGCTTTAAGGGAAATTACAAAAAAGTACGGAGCCTTACTGATATTCGATGAGGTGATAACAGGGTTCAGGCTGTCTTATTCCGGTGCCCAGGGTTATTACGGCATAGAGCCGGACCTCACGACTCTCGGGAAAATCATAGGAGGGGGGCTCCCAGTGGGGGCCTACGGAGGCAGGGAGGATATAATGAGGCTGGTTTCTCCCGAAGGGCCGGTGTACCAGGCGGGGACCCTTTCGGGGAATCCCCTCGCCACTGCAGCCGGATACGCCACTTTGAAGGTGCTTTCAGAAAATCCCGGAATTTACGATAAAATGGATAGACTTGCTGAAAAACTTTGCCAGGGACTGAAGGACATTATGGAAAGGGCAAAAATCCCCGTCTTTATAAACAGGGCGGGGAGTATGTTGACGATGTTTTTTACCGGTGAAGAGGTCAAGGATTACGATTCGGCGTTAAAGGCAGACACTAAGATGTACGCCGCCTTTTTCAGGGAAATGTTGAAAAGAGGGGTGTACCTGCCGCCCTCCCAGTTTGAGGCCGTTTTTTTGAGCGCCGCCCACACCGAGGAGGACGTAGAAAAGACTTTGGAAGCCGCCGAGAGCGCCGCCGGAACTCTCAGAAAACTATAGGACTTGCAATAAATCCGCCTTCCTTTCATAGATTCTAATTAGGTGAATTGTAGATTTGAAAGGAGGGCGGACCGTGCCCTACAATAGCGACCGATTTTCTGGGAAAGCCGAACTTCCCCCGTACATGCCCGACAATCCCACCGACGAAGAAAGACATGCGCTTTTATGGCATTCGTTAAAAAAAGGAGGCCGTCCTGAAGATATAGATGACGTCATAAGGGCCCTTGCGCCGCCGCCCGATGTCACCACTATTGCGCCACCCGGCCGCTTTAAAGGGATGAGAGTCGGTATAATCGGAGGAGGACAAGCGGGACTTGCTGCAGCCTTTGAACTTAGAAAACTGGGTTTTGACATCACGGTTTTCGAAGCATTGAAAAGAATCGGCGGGCGCTTTTATACCTATTATTTTGACGAAGAAGAAAGGTATTACGGCGAACTGGGAACCATGAGGTTTCCGGTCTCCCACGAAACCACCTGGCACTATATAAATCTGTTCGGGCTAAAGACCCGGCCCTTCGTCCAGAACAACCGGAATGCCATTTTGTACATAAGAGGCGAGAGGGCGAGGAACGACCCGGCGGGAAAAAGCATCATGGAAAGGATATACCCTAAATTTCACCTCTCCCCGAAGGAGAGGAACACGCCTCCTTCTGAACTTCAATTCTACACCCTCGAATCCCCTCTCCTCAGAATGCCGAAAAAAGTAAGGCCTCAGCTGATCACCACTCGAGAAGATTACAGCCCCGAGATACTTTATTTCGACAGCCAGAGCGCCCGGGACATATTTGAGAAGGGGGGCTTGAGCCAAGAGGCCATAAACCTCATAGGGAGCCTATCGCCCTCCGTGAGTGCTTATCTTTACCACAATTACATAGAAGTCCTCCGGGAGGCCTATGCGTACGATTTCGTCTTCCTTTACGAAATTGTGGGGGGCTCCGTAAAGCTTCCCCGTGCCTTTTACCGGTCCCTCATGAGCGAAAATCCCCCCGAATACGGCGGCATCCCCGGAAACCTTCTGGGAAAGGTCGCCTGGAAGAGCGGCGCCTACGTGGACGGGATATTCAGGATGAGGCCCGACGGCAGGGTGACGGTGAGGTACAGGGACATGGATACGGGGGACCACCGGCAGGAGGACTTCGACTTCGTGGTGTGCGCCATCCCCTTTTCCACCCTGCGCAATGCCAGAATAGATCCGCCCTTTTCACCGAGGAAGATGCAGGCCATCCGGGAACTCACCTATGCCCAGGCCCAGAAAAGCCTGATGTTCTGCAGGTTCCGCTTCTGGGAAAAGGGAGGCGTTGATGAGCGGATAATAGGGGGCGGGAGTTTCACGGACCTTCCCATATCCCAGATTTGGTACCCCTCGGACCACGCGCGCCTCGAAAAGGCTGGAGATTACTCGAGTTGGGATTTTCGATACGGAACCTCTCCCGAGGAGCCGGGGGTGCTGCTGGCCTCGTACAACTTCATCCAGGACGCGGTCAGGCTTGGGAATCTCCCCGAATTCATGGCCTTTGAAATAATAAAAAGGCAGGTGGAACAGGTCCACGGCCTTCCCTACCGGTATCTGGACGGCATAGCTTTGGGCTTCGCGAGGGTCCACTGGGACCGGGAGCCGGCCCATCTAGGAGCCTTTGCCTATTACATGCCCGAACAGAAGAGGCTGTTTTCCTACGCCGTGACCCTGCCGGAGTACGGCGGCCGGGTGTTTTTCGCCGGCGAGCACATTTCTGCCACTCACTCCTGGGCCAACGGCGCTTACAGGACAGCCCGGCAGGCGGCCCTGGACATCGCCAGGAATGCCTACAGGATTTAATTTAAATTTTTTTAATTTAACATGTATATACATATAGACATATATACCAATTGGTGGTATAAATAAAGTGGGAGGGATTTTATGCCATTCAAAAAAGGACCGATTCCGGCCTATTTCAGGCTGAAGCAGATAATAATCGACGACATAAAAAAGAAGGGGATGAACCCCGGGGACATGCTCCCTTCCGAGCGGGAATACTGCGAGCGCTTCGGCTTGAGCAGGATGACCGTAAGGCAGGCCTTGAAGGAACTGGAGCACGAGGGGATCATAGTCAGGGAAAGGGGAAGGGGGAGTTTCGTGGCAATACCTCCCATAGAGCAGGAGGGAATCATGAGCTTTACCGAAATGGTAAGGGCCAAGGGCCTGGAGCCCGAGACGGAAGTGCTCGAATTCCAAAAAAGGCCGGCAGGCCCCTGGGGGGAGTTCCTGGAAATCGGCGAGAAGGAAGAAATATATGAGATTACCCGCTTGAGAAAAGCCAGTGGGGTGCCGATAGCGGTGGAGACGGTTTTCATACCGGCGCTCCTGGTGCCCGGCATCGAAGCCGCCGACCTTTCCGGTTCGCTCTTTACGGTCCTTCAAGAGCGCTACGGCATTGAAATAAAAAGGTCCAAGACCAGTTTTTCGGCCGTTTTGTCCACGCCGGAGATGGAAAAGGTGCTGATGCTGGGAGGAACCTGGCCTCTTTTGAGGGTTGAAAGTCTCAACTTTTATACAAAGCCAATTTATTACGAAATCTCGCACTACCGCTCCGACCAGTTCAAGATAACGGTAAATATCAGTAGATAGGAGGGATTCCGGATGGAAATCATTATAGCCAGGGATTACGATGAGATGAGCAAAAAGGCGGCCCAAATCATAGCGGAGGAGATAAAGAAAAAGCCCGAACTGGTGCTAGGTCTGGCGACGGGGGGCACGCCGGTGGGGACTTACCGGGAGCTCGTAAGGATGTACCGAAAGGGCGAGGTGGATTTTTCCCGAGTAATAACCTTCAACCTCGACGAGTACCTGGGCCTTCCGCCCGAGGATGAGCGAAGCTACCATTACTACATGTATTCCAATTTCTTCGACCACGTCAACGTGAAGCCGGAAAACATCCACATCCCCAACGGCGTTGCCGAGGACATCGAGGAAGAATGCCGCCGCTACGACGAGGCTATAAAGGAAGCCGGAGGCATAGACCTTCAACTGCTGGGGATAGGTGTGAATGGCCATATCGGCTTTAACGAGCCTGGAGAGGAACTCATGGCCAACACCCACGTGACGACCCTCGCCCCCGATACCATCAAGGCCAACGCCCGCTTCTTTAACAGCGAGGACGAAGTCCCCAGGAAAGCCATAACCGTGGGGCTCGGGACCATAATGAAGGCGAAGAAGATCGTGCTCCTCGCCAGCGGGAAGGAAAAGGCAGGGATAATGGCTGAACTCCTGAGCGATAACGCCGTTTCAACCAAAGTGCCGGCCTCCTTTTTGCTGCTGCACCCGGATGTCACGATCGTGATGGACGAGGAAGCGGCCCAAATTTACCTGGAGAAAAAGGGGGAAGTGAGGGCATGAAAGTTCTCATCAAAAACGCCCGGGTGGTGACTCCTTACGAGGTCCTGGAGGACGGCTGGGTACTGATCGATAGCGGCAGGATCGCCGAAGTAAAGCAGGGCCAGCTTCCCGAAGGCAGCTTCGACCGGGTGGTGGATGCGGAGGGCTGCTTCCTTTCTCCCGGCTTTATAGACATCCACAACCACGGGGGAAAGGGCAGGGATTTTATGGATGCGACTTTCGACGCCATCGATACCATAGCCAGGTTTCATCTTAAAAACGGCGTCACTGGATTTCTGGCCACCGTCATGACCGCCCCCTTTGAAGAGATGAAAGAGGCGGTGGTGGCCGCCCGGGAGTACCTGAAGGGGCAAAGGCCCGAAGAAGGGAAGGCAGAACTTCTCGGCATCTACGTAGAAGGCCCTTACTTTTCCCTGAAAAAGAAGGGGGCCCAGCCCGGAGAACACATAAAAAAGCCGGAGCTCAAGGAACTCGAAGAACTGATCACGGCGTCGGAAGATACCGTAAAGGTGGTCTCCCTCGCCTCCGAAGTGGAGGGGTCGGATAAAGCGGTCGCCTTTCTCAAGGAGAAGGGGATTGTGGCAGCTCTTGGGCACACCGACGCCACTTACGAAGAGGCAAAGCGCGGCATCGACCTGGGGATAAGGCTCTCCACCCATACCTTCAACGGCATGAGGGGCTTCGAGCACCGGGAACCGGGAGCGGCCGGCGCAGTCCTGACCGACGAAAGGGTGTCCTGCGAGCTCATCTGCGACGGCGTGCACCTGCACCCCGCTGCCGTAAAACTGGTGCTCCAGGCCAAGGGGAAGGAAAGGGTGATCCTCGTGTCGGACGCCATGATGGCGGCGGGGCTTTCCGACGGCGAATATACTCTAGGAGGCCAGCGGGTTTTCGTGAAAGGCGGCAGGGCCCGCCTGGCGGATGGCACCATAGCGGGCTCCACACTCTCCCTGGACCGGGCGGTCCGGTACCTCGTGAAGGTCCTGGGGGTTCCGGTGCAGGATGCGGTGAGGATGGCGAGCCTGAATCCCGCCACAATAATAGGGGAAGCCCGCCGAAAGGGCAGCGTGGAAGTGGGCAAGGACGCGGACCTGGTGGCGTTCGACGATGATATCAGGGTAAGATGGGCTATGGTGAGGGGAGTGTTTTACAGACCTTAAAGTTGTCCGCCCTCTTGAGTTAAAAATTCGCCTTCGATAGAAAAGCGGTTCGTGCCCCAGACCCCCAGAAGGATCATCAAGGCGCCGGCCGCATGGATGATGGTAAAAGGCTCGCCTCGGAAAGCCACTCCTGCTACCACCGAAATTACGGTGGTGAGGTTTGAGAACACCGAGGATCGGGAGGCGGGAAGCCTGGAGAGCGTGAAATTTACGAGAAAATAGGCCAGGACCGACGAGAAAAGCCCGAGGTAACAGAGGGCGAAGACAACCTCTGCATCCAGGAGCGGGGCGAAATAATCGGCGGTATTTCCGGCTATCGCGGAAAGGATAAGACCTGCTGCGTTGAAGAAGATGGCTCCGACCCACATCATGGCGAAGGTGATTTCGAACGGCGAGTAAACCGCTGACAGTTTTCTGCTGTAGATGTTGAAAAGGGAGGCCGACAGCACCGCCCCGAAGAGAAGGAGGAGCCCCAGTTTGCTCCCGCCGGCATCGCCTCCCCCCTGCGATGAGATGGCCATAACCCCTGCCGCCGAGAGCAGGATGAAGAATACCTGGAAGGGGCTCAGCCGCTCTTTCAATATAAAAGCCCCCAGGACTGCGACCAGTACGGGGATGAGGGCAATCATGAGGCCGGCCTGGGAGGAAGAGGTGAGCTTCACCCCGAAGGTCTCAAATACAAAATAGCATCCCGGCTCCAGGAGCGAGAGGAAAAGCAGGGGTTTGAAGTTTTTCCCTTTGAAAGAGATCGGCACAGCCCCCAATGCGGCAACCAAAGTCACGGCGAGAGCTGCTAAGGCAAACCGGAAACCTATGAATTTTATGGGGTCGACCTTGTCCAGGGCGTTTTTTGTAAAGAGGAAGGAAAATCCAAAAATGGCCGAATAGCAGATCCCTGATAGATAAGCCTTTACTCTCTCTGCCTTCATAAGATCACCTTACAATATATTAACATAAATATTTGGGCTTTAGCAAAAAAAATGAGCTTTGCTATATCATTTACAATTTTTTGACAATATGTTATCATGGTAGTGACAGATTTGGACACAAGTGGGGAATTGGCCTTGGCAGATTACAGGGTTATAAAGCCCTTCAACAACAATGTGGTCCTCGCCTCGGAGGGGAAAACCGGGGCTGAAGTGGTGCTGGTCGGAAAGGGCATCGGCTTCGGCGCCCGCCGGGGGGCGAGGGTGGATGAGGCGAGAATCGAAAAAGTATTTTACTTTTTCGACAGGGACCAGTTTGACCGCTACGAGGAGGTAATCAGTCGGATAGACGGGCGCGTGATAGGAGTGGCGGAAGAGGTAATAGCTATGGCGTGCAGGGAATTTAAAATCCCCCTGAATGAGCATATACACGTGGCCCTGGCAGACCACATAAATTTCACCCTGGAGCGCCTCTCCGGGGGCATCGAAATAAAAAACCCCTTCCTGGACGAGATAAAGGTGCTGTACCCGGAGGACTACGAACTGGCCTGCCGGGCGGCGGAGCTCATCAAGGAAAGGTTTGGGGTGGAACTTCCCGACGGAGAAAAGGGCTTTATAGCCATGCACATCCACTCCGCCCGGTCCAACCAGGAGGTCTCCAGGCCTGTGAAATACGCCTCCATGATAAACAGGATGATAGAGATAATCGAGGAAGGGCTCGGCCTAAAAATCGAAAAAAACGGCATAAATTACGCCAGGCTGCTGGTGCACCTCCGGTTTACCCTGGAGAGGATGGATAAGGACATCCCCATAAAAAATCCGCTTCTTTCCAGCATTAAAAAGGAATTCCGGGAAAGTTACAGAATAGCCAAAAGGCTGGGCGACTTCATTGCCGAGCGCATGGACAAAAAAGTACCCGAAGATGAACTCGGTTATCTCGCCCTGCACATTCAAAGGATAAGGTTTGCCTTAACCGGCGAGTGAACTAGCAGATGCTGTCGCTGCAAGGACGCCATAATTTTTTTAATGTCTTATGAAATAAAATTACAAAAAATTTATGTTTATATGAAGGATTATTACAATTTATGAAGAATATATATATTAAAAGAGGTGAAATTATGCCGGGGGATTTGGAAAAAATCCAGGCTATTTTGAACAACCTGAAGCCTTCGGAAAAAAAGATAGCCCAGTATATTCTGAAGAACCCCGAGGAAATTTCAGACCTTACCATCGCGGAACTCGCGAAGCGATGCGGCACCAGCGAGGCCAGCGTCGTGAGATTCTGCAAAACCCTGGGGTACAAGGGCTACCAGGATTTGAAAATCAAAGTTTCGGCCGATCTTGCCGTAAAGAGCAAAAAGATCCAGGGGCTCGTGAGCGTAGATGACGACGTGGACGCCATAATAACGAAGGTGTCCAAGAACAACATGCTGGCCGTGGAAAACACCATGGACGTCCTGGACAGGGCCGAAGTGGCAAAAGCGGCCCAGGCCCTCATGAAAGCCAAGAAGATAGATTTTTACGGGGTCGGGGCTTCGGGCATAGTGGCCCAGGATGCCATGCACAAATTCATGAGAATAAATAAGGCCTGCACCGCGTACACCGATACCCACATGCAGCTTACATCGGCGGCCAACCTCTCGCCGGAAGACGTGGCGGTAGGCATATCGTACTCCGGACAGACGATGGACACCGTCGACGCCCTGAGGCTCGCTAAAAATGCGGGAGCGACCACCATATGTATCACCAAGTTCGGCCATTCGCCGATAACGGAGGTAGCCGACATTAAGCTCTTCGTCACTTCTTCCGAGGCCCTCTTCAGGAGCGGCGCCATGGCATCCCGCATAGCCCAACTCAACGTCATCGATATACTCTTTACCCTAGTGGCCTGCCAGAAGTACGACGATATCATAAAGTATCTGGAAAACACCAGCGAAGCCGTCGCCCCGAGGAAATACTGAATTTTTTTAAAGTACTATGAAGTAAAGTTTCTAGAAATAGGTATAAATTATGAAATAAATTTGCGGAAGGGGGGATTTATTTTGAAAATACTTCTGGTGTGTTCGGGGGGGATGAGCACCAGCATCGTGGTAAAAGCAGTGGAGAAAAAGGCTGCAGAACTGAAAGAAGATGTATACGTGGAAGCGGTGTCCACCACCCAGTTTGAAGAAAAATTGAAGGACTTCGATGTGGCTCTGATTGCACCGCAGGTAAGGCACCGGAAGCAGTATTTCGATGAAATAGCTTCAAAGCACCATGTCCCCACTGGGGTCATAGAACCTCAGGCTTACGGTCCTTTTGGCGGAGAAAAGATAATCCGGCAAGCTAAAGAAATCCTGAAGGGGGTATGAAAAGTGGAGGCAATTTTAAAGTGGGTAGAAGAAAAGCTCATGCCTCCGATGGCCAAACTCGCCGAACAGAGGCATCTGAGGGCTGTGAGGGATGGGATAGTGGCCACCCTGCCACTGATAATAGTAGGGAGCTTCTTCCTGATCGTCGCTTCGCCTCCCATACCGGCCCTGTCGGCAAAGGTTCAACCTTATGCAGCCCAGATTTTGTTGCTTTACCGCTTGAGCGTAGGACTTATGGCCCTTTATGCTGTCCACGGAATAGGATACAGCCTGGCGAAATCCTATAACCTGGACCCCGTAACAGGCGGACTTTTAGCTCTGGCTTCTTTCATCATGATTAACCTGCCGCAGAATATAGAGAATATAGGCTTTGTCCTGCCCATAAGCGGCCTGGGCGGAGCTGGCCTCTTCTCGGCCATAATCATGGCGTTTTTCGCCGTGGAGGTCATGAGGTTTTTGACCGAGAGGAAGATAACCATAAAAATGCCCGAAGGAGTTCCCGAATCGGTGGCCCGGTCATTCGAGGCGCTGATACCCGCTGCCGTAATAATGGTCATCATATACATCGTGAGGATTGCCTTAAACATCAACATTCAGGAAGTCATAATGAACTTATTTAAACCTCTGGTCACCGCCGGCGATTCGCTCGTGGGAGTGCTGGTTCCGGTCCTGCTGATAACCCTGCTCTGGTCCGCCGGCATCCACGGTGTGTCCGTGGTAGGTAGCATTGCAAGGCCCATCTGGATGACGCTTTTGGATGCCAACACCCAGGCTGCGGCGGCCGGCAGCAAAATCCTGCCCCACATTGCGCCTGAACCTTTCTTCCAGTGGTTTATATGGATAGGGGGCTCTGGGGCCACTTTGTGCCTGGTCTTGCTCATGCTCACGTCGAGGTCCAAATACCTCAGAAACCTGGGAAGAGCTTCGATCCTGCCAGGCATATGCAACATCAACGAACCGGTGGTATTCGGAACACCGATAGTTCTAAACCCCATATTGGCCATACCGTTCATTCTGGGCCCGGTGGTCACTGCCATATTGACTTACCTTGCCATGGCGGCCAATCTGGTCGGCAGGCCCTACATCCTGGCGCCGTGGACACTGCCGGCTCCAATAGGGGCGTATCTTGCCACCGGTGGCGACTGGCGGGCGGCGGTGCTGGTCTTAATAAATATAGCCATAACGACCCTTATATACTTCCCCTTCTTTAAATTATACGAAAGGAAGCTGTTGGAAGAAGAGTCGAGCGACAATTGAGCCGATTAAGAGCCGGGCTTTGCCCGGCTCTCAAAATAAAAGTAGGTGGGGGATTTGGCAATGATCGACGAAAATATCATATTTGAAATAATAGCTTATGGCGGAAACGCCAGGGCAAAAGCTTACGAAGCCCTAAAACAGGCTAAAGAAGGCAATTTCTATGCGGCCGAGAGTTTTCTCAAAGCAGCTGACGATGAAATGCACAGGGCCCATGACGTTCAGACTAAAATTTTGCAGGAAGAGGCCCAGGGCAGAAAGCAGGAACTCACGGTGCTCTTGGTGCACGCTCAGGACCATCTGATGACCGCCATGGCCGAAAGGACCCTGATAGAGAATTTAATAGACCTGTACAGGCGGGTGCACGAACTCGAAGCCGACCTAAAATCGCTCAAGGGGTGCTGTCAATGAAAAAGCTTATAGTGAACGCTGACGATTTCGGCCTGACGTCCGGGATCAACCGGGCCGTTCTGGAAGGGATGACAAAAGGCATAATCACCGAGACGACGGTGATGGTCAACATGCCCGGAGCATCGGAGGCTCTGGATATGGCGAGAGAGTTTTTCCCCGAGAGGGTGGGCATTCACCTGAATCTCACCTGCGGACGGCCGGTGCTGGACCCTGGAGAAGTCCCGAGCTTGGTGGATGAGTCGGGGAACTTTTACCGCCGGCGGGCGATCCTCATGGAGAAAGCTTCACCGGCTGAAATTGAAAAAGAACTGCGGGCGCAGGTAGAAAAATTTTTAAAGTCCGGCCTTTACCCCAGCCACCTGGACTGCCACCATCACCTGCACCTTCACTCGGAAGTGGCGAAGATCGTGGCCGAACTGGCTAAAGAACTCGACGTGCCGGTCAGAGCGGTAGACGCTGAGACGAAAACCTTTTTTGAGAGTTCAGGCATTGTCGTCCCTGAGCACTTTTCCATGGACTTCTACGGGGAAAAGGCTACCCTTGAGAATCTGCTGGCCATCCTGGATTCCTATGAGGAAGGCACCATGGAGATCATGACCCACCCCGGTTACTGCGACCGGGAACTAGAAGGAGTCAGCACATACAACTATTTTCGAAAAAAGGAACTGGAGATATTGACAAGCCCTGTTGTCCGCAGTGCATTAAAAGAGAAAAACGTGGAGCTTTTCAGCTTTAAAGAATTGAAGCTGGAGAAGGGAAGCTCATGGGCTACATCGTAGGGGTCGACGCGGGCGGAAGCAAAGTAGAGGCTCTGGCCCTGGACCTTGAAAAAAATGCCGCGACCCTTACCGTTTTAGAAAGGCCGGGCAACGTCATGGCTGCGGGCAATGACCGGGCTCTGGGAAGCATCGTAGAAGCATTAAATGCCGTATCCGAACGGCAGGGCAAGGGTCCGGAGTGCTTAGGTGTGTGCGTCGGCGCGGCCGGGGCCGGGAACGATGAGGTAAGGCGAAATTTGAGCCGGGCCTTGAAGAATTTGGGCTTTACGGAAAACGTTATTGTCGTGCCCGATTACAAGATAGCCCTGGCGGGAGCCGCGGGAAGGCTTCGGGGCCTGGTGGTCGTATCGGGGACCGGTAGCGTAGCCTACGGCGTGAACAGCAGGGGGGAAGAGGCGGTCACAGGGGGCTGGGGGCATCTGGTAGGAGATGAGGGAAGCGGCTACTTTATCGGCCAAATGGCGATAAAAGAAGCCATAAAATATTTTGAAAGGCGCGGAGGGTCGAAGGACCTTTACGAAGAAGTTCTTTCGTATTTTAACCTGAAAGATCTGACCGAAATAAAGCCCATTCTCTATTCAGCGGAATTTTCCAAAGACCTGGTGGCAGGTTTGGCCCTCAGGGTGAGTCACCTCGCCAGCTTGGGGGAAAGGGCGGCGGCGAAAATCCTCGAAGAAGCGGGCAGGTCCCTGGCGGAGATCGCAAAAGGGGTCATAAATAAGCTCGGCGAACTGTGCGATATATATGGGTCCGGGAGCGTGCTTTTAAAGGAGGAGCTGGTATACGAGTCTTTTGTTCGGGAGCTTTATAAAACTTATCCGGGCCTTAAAATAAGCCGCCCAATGTACAGAGCGGCAGCGGGAGCTTTAATCCTCCTAGGCGGGGAACTGGGGGTAAAGCTGGATTTGAGAGGTATAAAAGATGCCAGACCGGGGTTGGAGTGATGGTATGGAGAAACTGTATTCTTTATATAAAAAGCCGAAGAAAAAGGTCATCGGGCTGATGTCGGGGACATCGGCCGATGGCATCGATGCGGCCCTGGTGGAGATCGAAGGTTATGGGCCGGAAACGCGAGTAAAGCTCCTCTCCTTTCACAATTTCCCCTACGACGAGCCGGTGAGGCAGGAAATATTTAAGCTCTTCGATTTAAAACACTCCAATGCGGAGCTAATATGCCGGATGAACTTCAAATTGGGAGAGTATTTCGGAAAGGCAGCTCTGAAACTATGCCAGCTCAGCGGCGTAGATATGGATGAGGTGGACCTGATAGGCTCCCACGGGCAGACCGTCTACCACATACCGGGAGAAGCGACCCTGCAGATCGGAGAACCCAGCGTCATCGCAGAGCTCACCGGAAAGACTGTAGTGGCTGACTTCAGGGTCCGGGATATTGCGGCGGGAGGTCACGGGGCGCCGCTGGTGCCCTATGCAGAATACCTGCTCTATAGGTCCGATAAACTGAACAGGGCCCTCCTCAACATAGGAGGGATTGCCAATATTACCTGGATTCCCAAAGGATGCACGGTAGACGATGTCCTGGCCTTTGACACGGGGCCGGGCAATATGGTGATCGATGAAATAGTGCGGTGGGGGACGGGCGGCAAAAGGAGATTTGACGAGGGGGGCAAGATAGCTTCGGAAGGCAGGGTCGAAGAGAGGCTGATGGAAATCCTGAGAGCCCATCCGTATCTAAAACTTCGGCCTCCAAAGACGGCGGGAAGGGAATTTTTCGGTAGGAGTTTTGCCGAGGATATTATAAAAAAATCGCAGGACTTGATGATCGGTTTTGAGGACCTGGTGGCCACCGTCACCTATTTTACCGCTTATTCGATAGCCCGGGCGGTGCAGGACTTTATACTGCCGAGAGGTAAGATCGACGAGCTTTTGGTGAGCGGAGGGGGTGCTTACAACAGTACCCTTGTGCGCATGATCCAAAATGAATTGAAAGGCATCGAGGTCAGGACTCTGGAGGAATTGGGGCAGAATTCGGACGCCAAAGAAGCCGTAGCTTTTGCGGTACTGGCCAACGAAACCTTAGGCGGGATGTGCAACAATGTGCCCGGTGCCACCGGTGCTAAGAAGAAGGTTATCCTGGGGAAAATTGTAGTTTAACTTTAACAGAGGTCGAAAGAGGAGATGGTCCGATGGAATTGACAAAGCTCATTACAGAACAGAGGAATCCGTACACAGAAGATATAGACCTTTTGGATACGGTGAGCATGTTGAAAAAAATGAACGACGAAGACAAAAAAGTGGCCTTTGCGGTGGAAAAGGAAATTCCGAAGATAGCCCAGGCTGTGGATGAAATAGCCGAGAGGATGAAAAAAGGGGGCAGGCTCTTTTATATAGGCGCTGGTACCAGCGGAAGGATCGGAATTTTGGATGCTTCCGAGTGCCCACCCACTTTCGGCGTAGACCCGGAATTGGTCCAGGGAATCATCGCCGGGGGAGACGCAGCCATAAAAAGGGCCGTGGAAGGCGCTGAGGACGATGATTTCATGGGCCGAAAGGACCTCGAGGCCAGGAACCTTTCGCACAAAGATGCGGTGGTGGGACTTACGGCCAGCGGCAGGACTCCCTACGTCCTGGGAGGGCTAAAATACGCGCGGGAAATAGGGGCCCTGACGGTAGGAATCTGCTGCAACCCCGACAGCCTCATAAAGGATTATGTGGACATACTTATCGCCCCGGTAGTAGGGCCTGAGGTGATCCTGGGATCTACCCGTTTGAAAGCGGGGACTGCCCAGAAGATGGTCCTCAATATGATATCTACCGGGACCATGATCAAGCTGGGCAAGGTCTACAGCAACCTGATGGTGGATCTGCAGCCCACCAACGAAAAGCTGAAAAACAGGGCCAGGCGGATGCTAAAAATTGCGACGAAAGCCAGCGACGACGTGATCGAATCCACCCTGAAAGAGACGGGCTTTGACGTCAAGGCTTCAATTTTGATGATACTCTCCGGAATCGATAAAGACAGAGCCAATGAACTCCTCAAATTTTCAGGAGGAAATATAAGGAAGGCCATGATGGTGATATACCCCGAAAGGAGTTGAACAAAGTGGGAAAAAAATTGAAAGTTGCCGTCATAGGGGGCGGGTCCAGCTACACGCCCGAGTTGATTGAAGGTTTTATAAAAAGAAAGTCGGAACTTCCGGTAAGCGACATATATCTGGTGGATGTGGAGCAGGGAAGGGAAAAACTGGAAATAGTGGGGAATCTGGCCCGCCGCATGGTCGCCAGTGCAGGATTGAATATTAACGTAAATCTCACTATGGATCGAAGAGAGGCCATTTACGGCGCCGACTTTGTGGTGACCCAGTTCCGGGTGGGGGGCATCGATGCCCGCATCCGGGATGAAAGAATACCGCTGAAGTACGATGTCATCGGCCAGGAGACCACCGGTCCCGGCGGTTTTGCGAAGGCTTTGAGGACAATCCCGGTCATACTGGAAATATGTAAGGAGATAGAAGAACTCGCCCCCGGGGCCTTTCTCATAAATTTCACCAATCCGTCGGGGATAATAACGGAGACGGTGATTAAATATACCGATGTCAAGGTCATCGGACTCTGCAATGTTCCCATCAATATGGTAAACTATGTGGCGAAAGTCTTTGGGGTGGAAATGGACCGGGTCTATATTCAGTTTGCGGGCCTCAATCATCTGGTGTGGGGGTTGAAAGTATATCTGGACGGAGAAGATGTGACGGAAAAATTGATAGAACGATTAATATCGGACGATGACGCCACTATGAAAAATATCCCGGGCCTTAAATGGGATAAGGCCTTGATAAAATCCCTCGGGATGCTCCCCTGCCCCTATCACCGGTACTACTACATGGCGGACAGGATGCTTAAGGAGGAGAAAGAAAAGGCTGCCACCGAAGGCACTCGCGGCGAAGTAGTCAAAAGAGTTGAAAAAGAGCTCTTCGAAATTTACAAAAATCCGGAGCTCGCCGAAAAGCCCGAGCAACTGGAAAAGAGGGGAGGAGCCCTTTATTCATATGCTGCCTGCAATCTCATAAACTCCATAGTAAACGACAAAAAGGACATTCAGGTAGTAAACGTAAAAAACAACGGTACAATACTGGATTTACCCGAAAATGTTGTAATCGAAACAAATTGCGTGATAGACAAAAACGGCGCCCACCCGCTGAATATAGGACGAGTGCCAGCAAAGATAAGAGGGCTAATGCAGGTTGTAAAGGCCTATGAAGAACTCACTATCGAGGCAGGGGTAAAAGGAGACTATAATGCAGCTCTTCAAGCCTTAACTATTCATCCGCTCGTTCCGTCTGCAGGAATTGCGAAAAAAATACTCGATGATATTCTTGCTGAAAATAAGGAATATTTACCGCAGTTTTTTAAGTAAAAATGATCCATTAACTGAAAGTCAAGCGAGATGGTAGTATGCCATCCGCTTTTTTTACGGAAAGGCATCAGTGTTTCCAAAAAGCTTACAAGAACTTCATTTATGATATAATATTCTTAAAAGTTCTCCGGAAAAGTCCGCTGTAGAAAGTTACGGAGTAAAAAGGTCGTTAACAAAAATGTGGTCCTGGCAAAAGATGAATCAAAATAAAAAATCTCAAAGTGCAGGAGTGATTGATATTGCGGAAAGT
>JAKKUQ010000062.1 GCA_021890755.1 Thermosediminibacteraceae bacterium
GTCGCCTAAGAATGACCCTGGCGTAGAAAAGCTTACGGCGACGAAAAATTTGATGTTTTACCTTACAAAAGCCGAAAAACTCTTAGAAAACACAAAGCTGGAAACTGTAAACAAGCTGAAAAACCTTGTCTTTGCGGTTAACTTCGGAATTGATCTTGATGAAGACGCTCGGCCCGATCTCTGGCGCGTTTCGGGCGAAGGGGAGGGAAAACCCGCTAAAGAATCAAGGGTGACACTAAAATTGGCTGAAGCGATAACCTTAGAGCCGAGTGAGCTTTATGAGATAAAACTAGAAGCTGGTATCAATAAGGGAGAGTACGAGGCGGACGTGATAGCGGATGGTAAGGTTATTTCCAGTTCAAAAGCTGACGAATGGGAATTTGTCTTTCCCGAAGAATTAGAAAATAAAGAAGCGATAATTACCATCACCGTGGACAAGAATGGCAAGTTGAACCTTGGTAAGATTCTGCTGTACAAAAAATAAAAAACAGTGGGATGCAAGTTGAACTTAACATTCACTATAACTATGAGTTGCTTTTTTCCAAATTAAAGTTACTTTGCATACAATTTGTGAGTAAATAGGAGGAAAAGAGTTGGAAAATGGTAAAATTAATGTAGATACTATTGAAAAAGGTTCATGTTATGGGTGTACTAGTTGTGCTGTTGTATGTAAATCAAATGCTATTATAATCGAAACCAATGAAGATGGCTTTTTGGTTCCAAAAATAGATTTTTGGTTCCAAAAATAGATTGTGCTAAGTGCAGTAGTTGTGGGTTATGTGTTGATGTGTGTCCTGTAAAAAATAATGATTCAGTAGAAGATATAACTGATAAAGATGTGTATGCTTTGTGGTCTAAGACAGAAAATTTAAGATTACTTTCTACGTCGGGAGGAGTTGCATCTTCTATATCCTTTAAATTATTAATGGAAAACTATGCTACGGTAGGTGCAGTGTATAGTAGAGATTATACCAGAGTTTTTCACGAATATTGTGATACTATATATAAAATTTTTGATACTATTGGTTCAAAGTATGTACAGAGTAATTTTTCTATAGGATTTAAAAAAGCTTTAAGTGATAAAAATAACAAATATGTTATATTTGGGACACCATGTCAGATAATAGGTGCCAAGAATGTTTTGAAAAAGTTGCAAATTGATGAATTAAACTATTATCTAATAGATTTTTTCTGCCACGGGATTCCGTCTTATATTTTGTGGAAGGCTTTTATTGATGATTTAAACAGTAAAGTCGGGAGAATTTATTCATTGAACTTAAGATTTAAAGATACTGACTGGCATGAATTTAAAATCCGAGCTATTGGAAAAAATGGTGTTTATTTGAAAAAATTTTCGAAAGATCCGTTTGGGAAACTTTATCTTTCCAATTATTGCTTGAGAAATACCTGCTATACCTGTAGATTTAACAAATTTTCTGCTGCGGATATCAGAATAGGAGATTTCTGGGGAGAGTTTTATGAAGAAAATAAAATGGGTGTATCGATAGTATTGCCTATTACTGAAAAAGGATTTGATTTGATAATAAAGTCTAAAGACATTGAAGTGGAGTCCGTACCGTCTAACTATTTGTTTGGTTCTCAATTGATTAAAGAAGGGAAAAGGTTTCCGGTTCCTCCAAATAATGATAAAGTTTTAGAAGACTTAAAAAAGGGTTTGAGCTTGAAAGCGATATATAAAATATACTTTTTTAAAAACGATATAAAAAGATTGCCGTTAAAGTTAGTGAAAGGTTTATTGCCAAAAAAGTACATAAAATTTGTGAAGAAGGCGATAAGGTGGATAAGAAAATGAAAATCTTGGCTTATGATATACCAAATACGCTCAATTATGGCTCGATGATGATGGCCGAAAATTATATGTATTACTATTCGATGAAAAAGGGAAAAGCGGAATTTTTAGTAATTACCCCCAGACCGAAAGAGACCAAAGAGCGGCTCAGCAAGGCTACCTGTCAAAAAGTAAGTGTAAAAACAATAAGATCATCAGATGTTATCGGTAGAACGTTTTTTGAAAAAATATTATGCCTACTTACCGGGAATTCAATAAAACGATTCATAAAAGAAGAAAAAATAGATGAAGTGGTTGTTTTTGGAGGAGATACTTACAGTGAAGATTACTTGATAATTGATCCTATATTTAATCTATTGCAATTTTTGCATTATGAAAGATGCAACGTGCCGGTGAAAATGATTGGACAAACAATAGGTCCGTTTAAGTCATGGCGAAAACTGGTTTTTAGAGCGTTGTTATCAAAGGTTTCTGTAATTTATGCAAGGGATCCTATTACTTATGAATATTTAACGAAAGAATTAAAAATGAGAAATGTAAAGTTATCGGCAGATTTGGCGTTTTTGCCATTGGCGAAAGAAATTCTAGAAGGCGATGAAAATGATGAAAAGTGGAAGTTGTTTTCGGATGATTACGCTACGCTAGTTCCAAGTGGTCTTATTTGGAGGTATGGGAAAGAAAAAGATCGAAGAGCTTATGTAGAGTTTTTAGTAGATATATGTAAATATATTATCAATGAATTGAAATACAAACTCGTATTATTGCCCCATGTGGTAACTGAAAATGATAAATTCAACGATTTGCTACTTGCTAGGGATCTATATATATATTTAGTCAGGAATGGCTTTAAAGAAGAAGACTTCACTGTTGTTAAAGATATCTTGCTACCATATCAAGCAAGACAAATATTAGGTGGGAGCCGGTTTGTTATTACCGGTAGGATGCATGCTGCAATTTCGGCTTTCGAACAACAAGTTCCTGCGATATCCTTAGCATATAGCAGAAAATATCACGGTATAATTGGTGAATATTTCGGGATGAAAGATTTCATAGTTGATGTAAGAGATGTAATTTGGAGTAAAGCAAAGGAAATTGTTATTGATTCGATAAAAGAAGTTGAGCGAAATTACTTTAAGATAGTGGAAAAAATACAAGAAAATGTAAGGAAGATGCAAAAAAAATTAGAAACAGTTTTTGATTAGGAAAAGCAAAGGAATTAACGTTAAATCACGGAGAGATGGAATGGTTTTTTAGTAAATTTAATGATGAGATAAGTCTTTAGTAAGAGAATTATAAATGCGGAACAAAAGAACGGGTACGAGCTTTTTACGCGAGAAACAGCTGCGGCTGAAGTTATTTTCGAGAGCCCATTCGGTATTTTTGGAATCAAAAAGAAAATTTAGATTAATTTGCTCCCAATGTAAGTAACAATAGGGATGAATTATAAAGAAAGAAAAAAGCATGCAAAAAAGAAAAGTATGAAAATAGCGTTATTAGGCTTTGTCTTCGAACCTGTTCCTATGACGCATAGAAATTCGTTCGATAGGTTTTTTAAAAATATGCTGGATGTAATTAAGATGGAAGGGAATCTAGATAAGGCGCTTGTTGTAACATAAAAATTTTTAAACCTTTTAAAATGTTTATTAAGAATTTTGTGAGGAGGTTTTTACTTGAAAGTAGCACTAATAGCTTTTTCTGTCAGAGGAGCTATGGGACATTATTTAGAGGCTTTAGAGAATTCGTTAAGTAAATATATAGACTTACATTTGTTTGTTCCTTCTCATTACCAAGGTCAAGTGAATAACAGCATAATTCACTACTTTGAAACAGGTCAGAGCAAATATGAAGCACTCCTACGTTTCCTTAATCCAAGTTCTGCTTTGGATATATGGCAAAGAGTTGAAAGAATACGTCCTCAGATTATTCATCTTTTTAATGGAGAAGGGTATCCATGGGCTTTACTCTTGGCCTATTTAGCTAAACGTATTCATATTCCGTTTTTAGTGACTATTCACGATCCAGAGCCACATCCGGGCGATTTATGGGGGAAATTAAATGCAATCTTTAGACGTATTACTTTCCGCTATGCATCTGGATTTCATATACACAATCCTAAATTTATTGAGACCTTGGAACGTCAGGGAATTAGTAGGGAAAATATACAAGTAATTCCTCATGGTAATTTTGCTAACCGATTTCTTAAATTTATAAAACCGGGCATTAAGCGTGAAATGTTAGCACTTTTTTTGGGCGTTTGGAGGCTTATAAAGGGGTGGATGTTTTGGTAGAGGCTGGATTCCATTTGAAGGGGAAAATACGAATAGCAATTGCGGGTCCAGGCCGGCTTCCTAAGGAGTTGGAAACAAAGATCATTTCAAACCCTGATATATTTGAGTTTTACAATTATTATTTGCAAGATTCTGAGGTTGCCCTTCTTTTTCAACGGGCTTCTGTTTGTGTTCTTCCTTATCGTCAAGCTACTCAGTCAAGTGTGCCTTTAATAAGCGCCTCTTTCGGAGTACCTGTTGTGGCCACAGCAGTAGGAGCATTTACTGAAGATGTAGCTAAAATAGGTGGTGTTTTAGTACCTCCAGGAAATCCAATTGCGTTAGCGGAAGGGATTTTGTCAGCACTTGGGAGGAAACCATTTTACCCAAGTGAGTTTGATTTTTCTTCCATTGCCCAACGGTTTGTTGAATGGTATAAGTTATTTTCTAATTAATAGAAATAAGTAGCTCAAAATGCGTTATTTAAGCAAAAGTCGGACTTTACATTTTGAAAGGTGGATAGATTCGTATATTTTAACTTTAGTTCATTTTCTTATCTTTGTTTTAGTTCTGTTATTACGTTACATCCAGTAATAACTTTATTTCATGGTTGAGTCCAAATAATTTGAGTCAGCACAAAAATTATAGTAAAAAAAATAAATTGTATAAAAAAATCGGAGTGAAATAACTTAATATGAATAAGAAAGGAATTCTGTTTTTAACTATACAACAATTTGTGTTTTTAGTTTACTTTATGTTGACAACCACAATCTTCTTAATAGCTCTCAGTAATGGAAACGAAGGAGTATCAATAAGAATTTTTGGTGGGGGTGATGATGGTTATTTCTATTGGGAACAAGCAAAAAATATAGCTGCTGGACGAGATGCAATATTAACGTCGATTTATCCGTTAATAATAGGTTACATTGTGAAGATAACCGGTATTGAGAGTGTATATATAATTAGGTTGTTCAACTTTTTTGGGTTCGTACTATTGGTTTTGTTTTCTATATATCTAATCAAGTTGTTTTCAAAATTGGAAGACAAAAAATTCGGGCTACACTGGGTTTATGACGCTAAAATCGTGCTATTGATAATCTTCCTTCTTTATCCAAGCCTTCAAATACAGGTTAACTTATCTATATATAGAGATGTATGGATTTATTTAATTTACCTACTGTCGACTATTTTGAGTATGAAGATAATATTTATAGGAAGCAATAGAGTGTTAAATTTTCTATTATTGCTACTTACGTTATGGTTGCTAGGAGAATTTAGAACATACTCTTTACTTTCATTTCTTTTAACGGTTGCTTTTTATTTCTTTTACAAATGGACTAAAAAGCTTAAAAAACCTTCATTCATTCCGATTTTGTTAATTTTGTTGTTCGGTATATATTACAAATTTTTTATGGATTACCAAGTTCCAATAGTAAACATGTCTTTAAAGCAAGTGTTAAACTATAGAAATTATTTCTTGACTATTGCTCCTGGTGGGAGCCAAATGGAGATCAATTTAGACCAGCCCTCTTTTACATTATTCATTATTAATTATATTCATAGCTATGTAGGAAACTTGTTGGGGCCGTTACCGTGGCATATAAGGAATACGAGCACTTTATTCGCGTTTTTTACAGAAACAATACCAATGCTTCTTATTCTAATATTTTTATGGAACAAACGGGGAATTATAACTAAGGTACAAGAATATGTTTTACTTCATGCGTTTATATGGATAGGATTGATTGCAGTATCAAACGATAATATTGGCGCGGCAACAAGGCTTAGAGCTGTTGGTTGGATATTGATTTTAATAGTATTTGCATCGGTTTTTTCGAAAAGTAGATGCATTAAGAAAAAAAGATGTATTGATCAAAATCTTATTCTTGAGAAGAAAGAAGGCCTTCTTGGCTGAAATAAATGCTTATTATTTTAATAAAAACTAAAAAGTAGTACGTATAACTTTACAAAAATCACTGGATTGTAATATGGCGAATTGTGATGGGATTTAGAAATTCAAAGGAATAAGCAGAATCAGAATTGAAGGAAGATCAGCCCTTGTTACATAAATATAATTCACACCTCCGGAACTTTAGATGTCTTGCCAGCCTTTATACAGAGACTTCGAAGATTGTGAATGGTTATTAGTGAATATAGCTGTTATCCTATTTGAATTACTTTTTCTTATGTTTTTTCAACCATCAAAATACTCGGTAATAAATACTTTTTGCCAAAAGCCTATTTTTCGTCTTGTTCCAATAGTAATGCTCTGATTAGGTGAATAGCTGATTCGCATTTGGAAATATCTTAATTATCCTTTTCGTTATATTAGAATATAAGTTTATAGGTTTAACATATCAGAAAAAATCCTTAATCTTACTTGAATAGTGTAAATTTTTAAAGATAAAGGTGATCTCATGAAAAAAATCTTATTTATCGCAACCGTTGAATCTCATATCATTAATTTCCATATACCTTTCATCCGATATTTTCAAGAAAAAGGTTTTGAAGTTCATGTAGCGACTAAACTAGGTTCAAGGCAAAATGAATTAAAAGAAATAGAAGTAGTTTGCCATAATGTAGATTTCGAGCGTTCGCCTTATTCTGCGAGCAATATAAAAGCGTTAAGGCAGTTAATTGCCGTAATGAAAAATAATAAATTTTCCCTCGTGCATGTTCATACTCCTGTTGGTGGTTTTTTGGGCAGGTTGGCAGCAAAGATAACAAATATAAGGCCGGTTTTATATACGGCTCACGGTTTTCACTTTTACAAAGGTGCTCCTTTGAAAAACTGGCTAATCTACTACAATATGGAGAGGCTTGCGGCGCGATGGACTGATGGACTTATAACTATGAATGAAGAGGATTATGAAGCGGCGAAGAATTTACCTTTGCGAAATAAAAATGGCGTATATAAGGTTCATGGTGTAGGGGTAGATTTAAAAAGATATTTTAGGGAGGGACATGTGAGAAAGCAAGTTAGGTATGAACTTGGACTGAAGGATGATGATATTTGTATTTTGACTGTGGCAGAGCTGATACCCAATAAAAACCACCTTCAATTAATTAATGCAATTGAAAAAGTAACACAAAATAGTAACATTTTTTGTTTTTTTGCAGGAGATGGAGAACTTAAAGAGAAACTTAAAAAATATGTGAAAGAGAAAAAAATGGAACATAGTATAAAGTTTTTAGGTTTTCGAAGAGATATTCCTGAATTACTCGCAGCGTCTGACATATTTTGTTTAATGTCATTGCGTGAAGGCTTACCCAGATGTATTATGGAAGCTATGGCGGCCGGAAAGCCAGTTATTGCTACTGATGTAAGGGGAAATAGGGACTTAGTACAGAATGGTGTAAATGGCATATTGGTACCTGTGAATGATGTTGAGGCTACAGCAAAGGCCATAGAAAGTTTAAGTTGTGAAGAAAAATTAAGGCAAAGAATGGGCAAGGAAGGCAGGAGAATTATAGAAGATTTTTCGCTTGAAAAAGTTTTGATGGAGATGGATGAGATATATAAAATTTACTTGAGCTAAGATGGGGAGGAGCTAAGATAAAGTGAAGACTTAGAAATACAAATTAAATTAAAACCTAAAACCTTATATTAATCGATATGGAGAGTAGGCTTATGAGGGAGAGGGAGTCTAGCAGCTTACACCTTGCTTTTTTAATCCTTTCCGATGCACTGCTTGTGAATGCGGGGTATATTTTAGCGTTTAAAATACGTTTCACTGTAATTCCTGCCGCAAATTTTAACGATTATGTTCGATTGATACCGTGGATCGCGTTTCTCACTATTATATTATTCAGGATTTACGGGCTTTATTTCATAGAAAGAAAAAGCTTTGGGGAACTGTTTTTCTCCACAGTTCTTTCGGTATTCGTGCTAAACGTCTTTGTAATGGCTTTGACCTTTTTTTACAGGGGTTTTGCCTTTCCAAGGAGCGTATTCATAATAGGTGCGATATTTCAGGTGGTCCTTATTTCTTTTGTGAGGTACATAACTTTACATATTATCAAAAAAATTCACGGTGTCCAAAAAGTGCTGTTGATTGGTAACAAGCAGGAAGCATTTAAAATTGCAAGGAAATTTCAAGACATCGAAAAGGGATGGTTTGACGTAAAGTATATGGTTTGCGAAGAAGACATTGATACCATAATGGGAGCAATTTCATTGGCTGATATCGTATGCCTTTGCCCTGGAGTTTCCCAGGAGTTAAAAAGCGAGATAACCGTAGCTGCTTTAGAAAAAAGAAAAAAAGTTATGGTAATTCCCGAGCTTTACGAGGTTTTGCTTTCGAAGACGAAAGTTACGGGGCTTGATGATACGCCGGTATTTGAGCTCGTGGACTTAAACCTCAGCAGGGAGCAGAAAATATTGAAAAGAGCATTTGATATCATAGCGTCTTTTTTGGGATTGGTGATACTTTCCCCATTAATATTGCTTGTGGCATTACTCATAAAACTCACTTCCGAAGGCCCTGTATTTTACTATCAAGAAAGGGTAGGAGAATACGGCAGAACGTTTAAGGTGTGCAAGTTCAGGACGATGATAAAGGACGCCGAAAAGTATACAGGGCCAGTGCTTGCTACTGAGAACGATCCGAGAATAACTCCTTTAGGCAGGATCTTGAGGACTTTTAGGATAGATGAAATTCCTCAGCTTTTTAATGTTCTGAAAGGGGAAATGAGCATAGTCGGGCCGAGGCCCGAAAGGCCTGTTTTTGTAAATCAGTTTAAAAAAGAAAATCCACATTATAAATACAGGCATCTCGTGAAACCCGGCATTACGGGACTTGCCCAAGTGTTGGCTAAGTATAAGACCTCCGCCGACGATAAGCTGCGGTATGATCTATATTACATAAGGAATTATTCTTTCCTCCTAGATTTAATAATTATTTTTCTTACTATAAAAGCTATTCTTACAAGGGAAAGTTCAAGCGGAGTAGATGAAGCGGAGGAAGTGGAAGATTTATTAAATGGCATCAAAGTTTTAACACATAATGAAATTGCAGCTACGAAAGATAAGTAGAACTATTGGTAAAAAATAAACTAAACCGCGCCAGAAAGCGCGGTTTTTTATAGCTTAAACCTAAGTTGTTTTCTTTAAGATTTATTCTTTTTTCCCCTTTCATTAACTTCTTCGTTTATTATTTTTATTATTTCGATGATCCGATAAATAGAATCAGGGTTTAAATTTTCTGTCTCTTTGATAAGCTGTTGAAGGTCTTCTCTCTTAGAAATTACGCTTGAATAATAGTTATTTTTCTCGATATTTACATTATCTTCAACATTATTTTTTAGTAAGTAATCTATGCTGCAATTTAATTCTTTTGCAATTTTAATTAAAGTGGAGTACGGTGGTTCTTTACCTTTTGTTTCGTATCCGGCTATCGTAGCGCGGCTTACTCCTACCCTCTTTGCCAATTCTTCTTGAGTCATTTTCCTATCATTTCGTAGTTTCCTGAGTTTTTCTCCAAAATTCATTTTTGTTTTAACCCCCGCGGTGTTGATTAAATGGTTTGCAATATATAAATATGTTGCTAAATGGCACAAAAAATTCTAAATACCTCTTGACAATGTTCCTAAAAGACACTATACTAATATTAGTAATGTTCCTAATAGGCACAATAAGCCCAATTATATGCAACAAAAGAAAGGAGGATATGGTGAGAATTAAAAACTTTTTTATTTATTTTTGCGTTATGCCAACACTATTTTATCATTTTCATTGGTCATTGTAAATTAATTCAAAGGGAGGTGAAATTTTTTGCCTGGAATAGTGCTTGTATCGCACGGAAATTTAGCGGT
>JAKKUQ010000112.1 GCA_021890755.1 Thermosediminibacteraceae bacterium
CGCGAGGGTGGCAAGACTGTAGGGGCCGGAGTGGTGACCGAAATAATAGAATAGATAAGGATAAGGAGAGAACAGGGGGAATCGGGAGATTCCCCTTTATTTTTGGCTTTTTATTGACAATAAAAGCGAATTATGATAAATTGATTTAAGTGACTACTTGTATAAGCAGAGTGCACTGAACTTAAGGGGTAGGAGGTGTCCTGATGAGGGTTAACATAATCCTGGAGTGTACCGAGTGCAAGCACAGGAATTACCATACTGAAAAGAATAAGAGAAACGACCCGGATCGGTTGGAACTTAGAAAGTTCTGCAAATACTGCGGGCGTCATACTCTGCACAGAGAGACGAAATAGAATGATTCCTTTTGAGGGGGATAATATTTAATGGCAGCCGGCGGCGAAGGTTTTATAAAAAGAAGCAGCAAATTTTTAAAAGAAGTAAGGTCGGAACTCAAAAAGGTAACGTGGCCTACCAAGGATGACCTGGTATCATCCACGATTGTTGTACTTGTTTCTATAGCTCTGGTGAGTGGTTTTATATGGATAATTGACAGTATATTGATAAAAATGCTGGAGCTGATTCTCCAGTAAGGGAGGGCGGGGTACACCCCGTATAGGAATATGTCTAAAAATTGGTATGTAATTCATACTTATTCCGGTTATGAGAACAAAGTAAAGGCAAATTTGGAAAAGCGTGTAGAGTCCATGGGAATGCAGGATAAGATTTTTAGGGTTCTGGTTCCCGTGGAGGAAGAGGTTGAGATAAAAAACGGCAAAAAGAAAATAACGCAGCGCAAGATATTTCCGGGATATGTCCTGGTAGAGATGATAGTTACCGATGATTCCTGGCACGTGGTCAGGAACACTCCTGGAGTTACAGGATTTGTTGGAACAGGCAATAAGCCTATTCCGCTGCAGGAATCAGAGGTTAAGGCGATATTGAAGAGAATGGGCATTGAGGAACCCAAGCCTAAGATCGAACTTGAAATAAACCAAAACGTAAAAGTAATTTCGGGGCCCTTTGAGAACTTTGTTGGCAAAGTGGTAGAAATAAACCATGAAAAACAAAAGGTGAAAGTACTTATTTCCATGTTTGGGAGAGAAACACCCATTGAGCTGGATTATAATCAGGTGGAAAAATTATAGTTATTGTAAGGAGGTGCGACTATGGCCAAAAAGGTAGTGGCAGTGGTGAAACTCCAGATTCCCGCTGGAAAAGCAACGCCTGCTCCGCCGGTAGGCCCTGCTCTGGGTCCCACTGGTATCAATATAATGAATTTCTGCAAAGAATTTAATGAAAAAACCGCATCTCAGGCAGGCTTAATAATTCCAGTGGAACTTACTGTATACCAGGATAGATCCTACACCTTCGTCCTCAAGACACCGCCTGCGTCGGTATTGCTTAAAAAAGCTGCCGGTATAGAGAAGGGTTCAGGAGAACCCAATAAGAACAAAGTAGGTAAGGTCACGAGAAAGGATATAAGGGAGATCGCAGAACTCAAAATGAAGGACCTGAATGCCGCAAGCCTGGAGGCGGCAATGAGGATGATCGAGGGAACTGCCCGCAGCATGGGCATTATTGTAGTAGATTAAGTTTAAAAATTAAGTGGGAGGAATATTTCCGATAATACCACAGGAGGGAATTAAATGGCAAAAAGAAGCAAGAGCTACCTTGAAGCATTGAAATTAGTGGATAGGACAAAGCTATACGAACCAAGAGAAGCTATTGAGCTTGTTATCCAAACCGCCAATAAGAAGTTTGATGAGACCATCGAAGTGGCGGTAAGGCTGGGCGTCGATCCACGCCATGCCGACCAGCAGGTAAGAGGCACGGTGGTGCTTCCTCACGGCACGGGTAAAACGCGGAGAGTACTCGTGTTTGCAAAGGGAGAGAAAGCCACGGAAGCTGAACAGGCAGGAGCCGACTATGTAGGTGCGGAGGATTTGATATCCAAAATAGAAGGAGGATTTTTGGATTTTGACGTAGCTGTGGCCACCCCTGACATGATGGGCGCTGTAGGTAAGTTAGGCCGCATCCTTGGACCGAGGGGCCTTATGCCTAACCCCAAAACTGGAACTGTAACCTTCGATGTGGGCAAAGCTGTAAAAGAGATAAAAGCAGGTAAGATCGAATACCGCGTAGACAAAACCGGCATAGTGCACGCGCCTATAGGGAAAAAATCTTTCGGGCCCGAAAAATTACTGGAAAACTTTATGACTCTTATGGAGTCGATAGTGAGGGCAAAGCCCGCTGCAGCCAAGGGAACTTATATAAGGAGCGTAGTAATCTCCAGTACCATGGGGCCCGGTATTAAGATAAATCCAGCAAAAGTAGTAGAAAAGAAATAATGTCAAAATGCCGTAAAAAATGAATATAGCAAAAGCTTTTTCGCTGCAGACAGTAGGTGCCGGAAGGCTTAATATCCTACCGAGGCGAAGGCTATGTATTTAAGTGAGAATACAAGGCCTTTCTGTACCTCTGCAGAAAGGCCTTTTAAGTTTATTCATATAAG
>JAKKUQ010000113.1 GCA_021890755.1 Thermosediminibacteraceae bacterium
AATATGAGTCGAGGAGTTTTGGTCATTTAAGTCCAAATAACCGGGGGCCAGTACAAAAGACGGAAGCATAGCTACTTATCGTCACTAGACTACCTATGAGGAATTGAAACTTTCGAAGTCTCCTTCTTCATCTTCCACTATACAAACTTCTCGTCACTAGACTACCTATGAGGAATTGAAACGGTGCTACGATCGCTTTATTGCCGGCTGTTATAATCAGTCACTAGACTACCTATGAGGAATTGAAACCATCCTCCACCTCCAGAATCATCTTCCGCCTGGTAGCATCGGTCACTAGACTACCTATGAGGAATTGAAACTCTCTTGGCGAACATCCTGCACCAGTGCTGTCATCACGAGTCACTAGACTACCTATGAGGAATTGAAACCTAACAGAATATGATGTATCAAAGCCGACTATGCGTCGTCACTAGACTACCTATGAGGAATTGAAACATCCATCTTCAAAATATCTTTCCTGCCCAAATGGGAAGTCACTAGACTACCTATGAGGAATTGAAACCCATATATTGGTACTAACAATACAGATTCTTCATCTGTCACTAGACTACCTATGAGGAATTGAAACAGATGCTGCCAAATTGATTTATGGCTGATTTTTTCAGTCACTAGACTACCTATGAGGAATTGAAACGCGGATCACCTCTTATCAGATAAAGCACTGATCAGGGTCACTAGACTACCTATGAGGAATTGAAACAATATTTGCTGGTCTACGCCACTTGCTTCATCAACAAGTCACTAGACTACCTATGAGGAATTGAAACGAAGCTCGGCGGCAAATTTATTTGCTTCAATTTCCAGCCGGTCACTAGACTACCTATGAGGAATTGAAACTTAACACTATTAACTATATTTTCCATACCAAATACAGTCACTAGACTACCTATGAGGAATTGAAACATATGTCTAGAAAGTCTATAATGTTTTGGGAGATAAAGTCACTAGACTACCTATGAGGAATTGAAACTTTGTGGGATAGATTTGGGTTTGAAAAGCTTTGCAAGTCACTAGACTACCTATGAGGAATTGAAACACCGAAAAGACGCTTAAGTTCTTGAATCTGTGATGGGTCACTAGACTACCTATGAGGAATTGAAACGCCCCGGGCGGCGGTAGTGTTCGCTGCTTTCGATTTTAGTCACTAGACTACCTATGAGGAATTGAAACTCGTGGAGGAAAAGAAAATCCTCCACTGCCTTCTTTGTCACTAGACTACCTATGAGGAATTGAAACTGGATAAATTCGGTTTGCCAGCCGAGTTTTTGGCCGAGCTGTCCGTCACTAGACTACCTATGAGGAATTGAAACTCTCGGACAAATTCCTTGAGCGGGTCAAGGACTTCGGTCACTAGACTACCTATGAGGAATTGAAACTTTGGCAAGCGATACGCGACGGTGATGTAGAGTTTTTCTGTCACTAGACTACCTATGAGGAATTGAAACTGCCAGCCTTCCAGCGGGAACCAGCGTCGATACGTACGTCGGGTCACTAGACTACCTATGAGGAATTGAAACCTATTTCCGCAAACTTAGTTCGCACCCTATATATATAGTCACTAGACTACCTATGAGGAATTGAAACGAATCAGGAATAATATCGGAATGGCTAGGATATATAAAGTCAGTAGACTACCTATGAGGAATTGAAACCAAACGGGATAATAGGAGATATAGGAAGTATAAAGGTTCCACAGTCACTAGACTACCTATGAGGAATTGAAACCCAAAATATTGAGTGTGAGTAGTATTGAAGAAAATAGTCACTAGACTACCTATGAGGAATTGAAACGCTAGTTGACGTATTTCCCATTGAGCGGCTTTGTCTAGTCACTAGACTACCTATGAGGAATTGAAACCTTCTTTTAGTCGGGTAATCATAATATTTAGTTTTAGTCACTAGACTACCTATGAGGAATTGAAACACTTCCCGCCATAATTGTTGAGCTAATTTCTCCTCTTGTCACTAGACTACCTATGAGGAATTGAAACGTTCTACCACGTGCATAAATCTTTTCTGCTTGAGACAAAATTGGTCACTAGACTACCTATGAGGAATTGAAACAGAGTGCCAAAAGATGTAAGTAACGAAGGAAAAACGTCACTAGACTACCTATGAGGAATTGAAACTCATCGGACGCACGGTCACTCTTGTCCCTCTATCCGGTCACTAGACTACCTATGAGGAATTGAAACCTTTCCTGACATAACTTATTTCAATTGGAAAGACAAATTTGACAGTCACTAGACTACCTATGAGGAATTGAAACTTGGCGTTGATTTGGCAAAATATCAAGACTACACAGGTCACTAGACTACCTATGAGGAATTGAAACTTTTTGGTTTTGGTTTCACTAGTCATCACCGCCTAAGTGTCACTAGACTACCTATGAGGAATTGAAACATCTTTCCCTATGTTTTTCTAATACATTTTCTTCATCGTCACTAGACTACCTATGAGGAATTGAAAC
>JAKKUQ010000016.1 GCA_021890755.1 Thermosediminibacteraceae bacterium
CAGGGCTACGGCTGAAACAGGAGCTTATACCAGCGATGGCCATGAACATCAAAGCTGAAAGCTTCCCTTTGTAGTACCAGAAGCCGCGAGTATAATCGATGTCCATGCCGAAATAGTAAGAAAGGTCGAATACGGCATGAAATATCACCATGAGGACTATAGCTATTCCACGGAAAAGATCGAGTTCAACGATGCGATTCATCATTCAAACCCCAGCCTTTCAGCTGTTTTTAACCTTAGTATACCATCCCTGTTGAAAATAACGCAGCAGGATTTCTTATCCAAAATGTAAAAATAAATAAAAACAGTGACTAATACTATAGTTTTGCGGAGTTTAGAATGGCAAGGAAAATGCGGCGATTTATAATGAAGCGAAACTTGCAAATATAATTTTCTCGGAAAACAACCCTTTTTCAAAAACAAATAATAGGAAGGTATGGCTATGAACTATGATGGCTTAATGGAATCAATTGCGACAATAATTATGCTTACGGGAATTGGATTTTTAACGGCAAAGCTTGGAATAATTAAGGAAAATGATACAAAAGCTTTTTCCAATCTTATTTTTTATATAACATCCCCAGCTTTGATACTGTCCAGCGTCACAGGGTATTTTACCCGGCAGACGATTCTCTCCTCTCTCGTCGTTCCTCAGTTTGCCGTGCTAATGACTATCCTTTCGTTAATTGCGGCATATGCCGTTCAAAAGATAATAAAAATTGAAGATCCAACGAAAAAAGATGTGTTTTACCTAACCGTTTCCTTTTGCAATACTGTTTTTATTGGGTTACCTATAGTGACCTCAGTATACGGTGAAAGCGCAGCCAGTTATGTGTTTTTCTATGACCTTGGTTCGGGGATAATGCTTTGGACGTTGGGGATAAAACTTGCCTCTAGGGTCTGTCCCACTGTTAAAAATGAAAAATCGCGTGAGGCCGGAGACTCCTTAAAGGCGTATCTTTTTACACTGGGTCGCTTTTTAAAGAACCTAATTAACCCGCCGATGGTAGCGCTGTCCTTGGCTGTTCTTATGGTTATGCTGCAAATACCTTTGCCGGAGTTAGTATACAGAACGGCAAAGACTTTGGGGAATATTACCATCCCTCTTTCCATGTTGATTGTAGGTATGTCCGTAGGTCTTTCCCGTATTTCTAGTAGAGATATATTAGATCCGATGGTACTTTGGGCGGCCTCTATCAGGCTTATAATCTCCCCCCTCCTGGTAGGAGGAGTTGTATATTTTGTGCCAGTCCCCTTGATTCTCAAAAAGGTAATAACCATTGAAGCCGCAATGCCAGTCATGATGTTTACGGCCATTCTGACCGATAAATACAATAAACATTCAGAGTTTGCGTCTAAGACGGTTTTAATCACCACGTTTCTTTCCATGATTACAATGCCAGCGGTAGTTTATGTGCTGGAATTGATTTATTAGATTTTAAAAGTTGGAGGCATGAATTATGAGTAAAATCAACACTTTAAAATCTATCCCAATAAGATGACCAAAGTGCAGTGTGATAAAATCTAGGATGTATCCAAAAAGGCGGTACCAGCCAAGTAGTAGACTACTGGAATCCGTAGACACGGTAAAAGTGAAAGGATTGAATCTCCTAAACAGGCAACGATATGGTGGCGGAAAATTGCGATTTTTAAAAACGGTGTAACCCTATAAGTGTTTTTGGGGTAAAAAGTAGCTGATGATTGTGAGTAACAGCTGAGAGAAATTTTGCAGAATGATTTAAACTATTAGTTTTTACACAAAATGATGACCGTTAGGTATTGCATATAACGTACGGCTTGATATTGACAACGAAGGATGAATAGGGTAAGTATCTTTTTAAAGATGCTACACGCATTAAATTTCAAGCATTTACGCTTGTTGGTACAAGATGAGATTTAAGAATAGGAGGAAATTATGCAAAGGGAGAACAGCGTCCAATCCATTGAAAGAGCAATGAGAATATTAGAAGAGTTGGCGGAAGAAGAAGATGGCCTAGGTGTTACGGAACTCTCCGCCCGTGTGGGGCTTCATAAAAGTACCGTTCACCGCATTTTAAATACGTTGCTGCGGATGGGGTACGTGGAGCAAAACCCAAAAAGTGAAAAATACCGACTGGGTACAAAGCTTCTTTATCTAGGGGGAGCCATCCTGGACCGCATGGACATCAGGAAGGAGTCCCATGAGCTTTTGAAACAACTTGCTGAGGAAGTAAACGAAACGGTTCACTTGGTAATACCCGATAACGACAAAGCACTGTACATCGATAAAATAGACAGCAAAAGAACGATTCGAATGTACTCGCAAATAGGCCGCCACGTTCCATTACATGCATCGGCGGTAGGAAAGGCAATTCTTGCCTTTTCTTCGCCGGAGTATGTGCAGAAAGTTATAAAAAAAGGCTTGGATAGGTATACGAGAAACACTATAGTAGATCCCGACAGATTGATTGAACATTTAAAAGAAATAAGAGCGCAGGGTTATGCAGTGGATGATGAAGAAAACGAGGAAGGTATCAGATGTGTCGGCGCTCCCGTATTCGATTACACTGATAAAGTTATAGCCGCTATTAGTATATCTGGGTCCACCGTAACCATTCCTCCTGAGAGAGTTCCGGAACTTGCATCGAAAGTGGTAAACTACGCGCGAACAATATCCCGAAAGATGGGCTGGAGAGCCGGAGAGTAAATCATAAAAAACAAAAAATTTTTATAAAATGAAGAAGGATTTTTTCCTATCAGTGGAGAAATATTTTTTACCCATGAAATGAAACAATGTTTCATTATTTGGAACACGGAGGGATCTCTAATGGACAAGTTAGAGGTAGTCCGAAGGATCATTGATTGTGGCGTTGTAGCCGTAGTTAGGGCAGAAAGTCCTGAACAGGCCTTAAAAATAGCAGAAGCTGTTAAGGCTGGCGGGATCGACGCCATAGAGATAACCATGACCGTGCCGGGAGCGTTGGATGTTATAAAAGAACTTTCCAGGGCATACCCTAACGGCGAGATCGTTATCGGTGCTGGCACCGTGCTGGACGCCGAGACGGCCAGAGCTGCCATGCTAGCAGGCGCGGAGTTTTTCGTGAGCCCCATATTTGATCCAGAAATGGTTAAGCTATGCAACCGCTACCGTAAGGTAACTATGCCAGGTGCTATGTCGGTGAAAGAAATAGTGCAGGTAATGGAATCCGGTGCCGATTTCGTGAAGCTGTTTCCGGGAAGTGCTTTTGGTCCCTCTTTCGTAAAAGCTATACTAGGTCCGCTTCCTCAGGCGCCTTTGGTACCAACTGGTGGAGTCAGCCTTGAAAATGTAGGCGAATGGATAAAAGCGGGTTGCATGGCGGTAGGGGTAGGCGGTGAGCTCACAAAAGGTGCAAAACACGGTGATTTTGCCCAGGTTGAGGAAACCGCAAGAAAATTTATACAAGCCGTAAAACAGGCCAGAAATAAAAAATAAGGAGGCGTATTTATGGCCAATAAAGTAGTCACCTTTGGAGAGATAATGTTACGTCTTACTCCACCCAATTATCTAAGGATAGTCCAGGCAGATTCATTCGATGTAACCTTTGGAGGCGGCGAAGCAAATGTAGCGGTGTCCCTGGCCAATTACGGGGAAGAGGCTTATTTTGTAACAAAGGTACCAGATAATCCTGTGGGTCAGGCGGCTATTAATCATCTCAGGCGTTACGGAGTACGCACCGATTATATAATAAAAGGCGGAGAAAGACTTGGCATATACTTTAATGAAATGGGAGCATCCCAGCGCCCGTCATTAGTGGTTTACGACAGGAAGTACTCGGCCATATCCGAGGCAAAGCCCGAGGAATTTGACTGGGAGCGGATTCTCGATGGAGCACGTTGGTTCCACTTTACTGGTATAACCCCTGCCTTAGGTGACAACCTGGCCCAGGCCTGTCTCGACGCGGTGAAAACCGCAAAGAAGTTAGGGGTTACTGTAAGCTGCGACCTGAATTACAGGAAGAAACTTTGGTCACCGGAAAAGGCTCGCGAAGTCATGACTACTTTAATGGAGTATGTAGACTTTGCTATTGGAAACGAAGAAGATGCGGAAAAGGTCTTTGGCATAAAGGCCGCATTTTCAGATGTGACGAAGGGTGTTTTGAACGAAGAAGGGTATCGTGAAGTGGCAAGACAGTTATTAGAAAAATTCTCTCTGAAAGGTGTCGCCATAACTCTGCGCGAGAGCTTTTCCGCTTTTGACAACGGGTGGTCCGCTCTTTATTACGACGGAAAAGAATTTTACAGGTCCAGAAGGTATGAAATCCATATCGTTGACCGTGTGGGGGGAGGCGACTCTTTTGCCGGTGGGCTTATCTACGCCCTCCTGAACGGCTATTCTCCCCAGGATGCTGTGGAATTTGCAGTGGCTGCGTCCTGCTTGAAGCATACCATAGTTGGTGATTTCAACCATGTGACATTGAGCGAAGTAAAAAACTTGATGAAAGGCGATGCATCCGGAAGGGTGCAGAGGTAGAAGCTTTCCCCCCTGAGTGTATTGAAAGCCTGCTTATAGCAGGCGATTTTTTTAATAACCATACAAAGGAGGGTGTACATGATGACTAAGTTTGTACGTTTTGATTCGGGTCAGGGAGCAGTATACGGGGTCCTGGAAGGAGAAAAGGTGTTCCCCGTGAGCGGCAGCATTTTTGGAAAGTGGGAAAAGTCGGATTGGGGATATCGTGTGGATGAAGTAAAATTCCTTGCACCATGTGAACCCACCAAAGTAGTGTGCGTCGGCACCAATTATCATGAGGTCGTAGAAAAAAAGGGAGAAGCGGCGCCGGAAGAGCCGGTCATATTCTTAAAGCCACCTACTTCGGTTATAGGTCCAGAAGACGCCATTGTCATACCCCCAGGAGTAAAAGAGCTGAATTTCGAGGTTGAACTGGTAGTGGTGATAAAAGAAAGGGTCAGATGCGTATCACCGGAAGAAGCAAAAAACTACATACTGGGATATACCTGCGGCAACGACGTTACTGCAAAAGACTTCATGGAAAAAGGAAAGCCCTGGACCAGGGCTAAGGGTTACGATACCTTTATGCCCGTAGGCCCCTGCATAGCTACCGGTATTGACGGGGATAACCTGGCCATAAGGATGTACCATAACGGAAAGTTAGTCCAGGACAGCAACACTTCCGACATGATATTCGGTGTCGCAAAACTCGTGTCTTTTGTATCGCACATAATGACCTTGAATCCGGGGGATCTGATAAGCACCGGCACTCCACCCGGAAAGGGTATCCTAAAGCCCGGCGATATTGTGGAAGCTGAAATTGAGGGAATAGGCAGGTTGAAAAATTACGTAAAATAATTGGAAATAATTGGGGCGTCCTTATGTTTTTAGGATGCCCCGTTGTATAATATGCAACTGTTGGTAAAGCAAGTTTAGCTTATTTGAGTAGTGAAAAAGAAGTACAGGGAATTTTTGCGTAGCGTAAATCTTACGGATCCGATGCTCGTAAAAGATGAACAGGAATATGCTGGCGATGTAATGGAGGAAGGCAATGCCCGTGATAGCGAAAACATTATGACAAGCTTCCTTCGACGGTTCAAATACTGATGAATAGCCTTTTTTTTTTCGAAAAAATATTAGAAATTTTTATGAAAATATGAAGTAGACAATGTCCAGCGTTTTATATTATAATTCTAATTGGATTATGTAAACCAAAAATAAATTATATTGCTAGGAGGGGGGTCTTGTTCATGAAGAAATTTTTAAGCGTGAGTCTTATTGTTGCTCTGACTTTAAGTTTGTTATTGTCAGGGTGCTCTAAAGAAGACCGGCCTAGCAATGCTGAAGGGAAAATTGAAACCGTAGTGATTAAAGTTGAATCATATGGTTCTCCAGCAGATTCGACGAGGGCGACTAATTTAAAGGAGGCAGCAGAGGAATTAAATAGGATTCTTGAAGAGAAAGGTGATAATAGAAGGGTAGAAGTTAGTGAAAGTCACGTTTCATCGGGATACGAAGAATACAATAAAAAATTTATGTTGGCCCACAAGTCTGGTGGAGGAGCTGATATTAGGGCAATAGGTCATTCCGATGTAGCTATGTTGGCTGAGGGAGGCTACATATTACAGCTGGATGATTATGTAAACAACTCCGAATGGGGCAAGTATGTAAAAGACATATATCCAAATTTATGGGAAGCTGCTAAATGGAATGGGAAAATTTACGGAGTACCCCAGGATACTGAAGTAAGAGTTGTGTATTTCAGGAAAGATGTTTTGAAAAAGTTAGGATGGTCCGATGAAGAAATTGCCTCATTACCAGAGAAAATTAAAAATGGCGAATTTACTTTAGAAGATATGACAAAAGTAGCAAAGGAAGCTATGGAAAAGGGGTTTGTAAAAGCTGGTATATATCACAGACCAAATAATGGGGCCTATTTTAGCGCTTTTGTGTATAATTTTGGCGGTAAGCTTTATGATGAAAATGCCAATAAATTAGTATTTGATAGGAAAGCTATAAAGGATACATTAGATTACTTTTACAGAATCGCCCAAGTGGAAAAAGTTCTGCCTTCAGGTATGACTTCCATGGAATGGAGACAAATCCATAAAGATTGGGTAGAAGGCAAAGTGCTTTTCTGGTATGGTGGAACCTGGCATTGGGGAGAATACCAGAAAGTGGACTATCACAGTGAATTGGGCAAATTGACTGAAGACTATATGTTTGAAAATATGGGGTACGCTTTGGTGCCCGCACCGACTAAAGGTGGGAGACCTTTGACTCTTTCTAGCCCATACTTGTACGTGATAAACAGCAATACGAAGCATCCGGACCTTGCTTTTGCGTTAGTTGCTATTGCGTCACAGCCTAAGTATAACGTTAAGCATGCGGTGAATTCAGGACACCTTGTTATAAGCCCCGCTGCGGCGGAGGACCTGTTATATAAAGAGAATAGATTTTTAAAAGATGTGCAATATATGCTGGACTATACTACAGTTCAACCAAATCACCCGGAATTTGGGAAACTTAGCAATGCACTTTTTAAAGCCATTCAGTCTGTCGAAATGGGAGAATACACCCCCGAGCAAGCTGTTAAATGGTTAGAAGAACAGGTAAAAAATGATATAAAAGAAATAATGTTTGTGAATTAACTTTCCTTCTACCTTTGTAATGAAAATCAGCTGACAAATATATAGATGTAAGGGGGTGCATCCGTTGCCTGAATTAGAAGCAGAAATATGCGAAAACGTGAGGGCAAAAAAGGCTTCAATGGAAGGTTTGCACAAATTTTTGAAAGCATTGCCTTTCTTGGGGCCTTTTTTGTTCCTCATTATACTTTTTTACCTTGTACCGGTAACTTTGACTTTTATAATGTCTTTAACGAGCATGGATTATACACTGGAATGGAATTTTGTAGGATTAGAAAATTTTATGCGATTTTTCCAGGATAGTAGCGTAAAAATAGTAATTTTCAATACGGTAAAATACGTGGTGTTTACATTAATTATCAACGTAGGTTTTGGCTTTTTGTTGGCTATAGCGACAAGCTATTTTATAAGAAATGAAAACATCATGCTTTTATTCCAAACGATATGGATGCTGCCGAGGATGACACCGCCCGTTGTTTACGCCCTGTTGTGGTTGTGGTTTTTAGATCCAACAGAAGCAGGAATGCTAAATAGCCTGTTAGGCAAACTATTTGGTTTACCTGCGCAGAATTGGATATTGAATCACCCCATGAAAGTAGTAATAATTGCTAATGGATTAATAGGTGTTTCGCTGGCAATGGTTGTGTTTTCAGCATCGATAAAATCCATACCACCTGATTATTTTAGAGCGGCAAGTGTAGATGGGGCTTCGGATTGGGATATTATAAGGTATGTAATAATTCCGTTTTTAAAATGGCCCATAATGTTTATGACTATATGGCAAACTCTTTCGCTTATTACTTCTTACGAATACATTTTACTTATCACCGACGGAGGGCCTCTCAACAAAAGTGAAGTTTGGTCGCTTTTTTCGTACCACAAAGCTTTTAGCAACTATGAGTTTGGCTACGGGGCCGCAATATCGATGGTTCTAGTAATTCTTGCAGTGATCATTGCTATTATAATGCTAAAGGTTTTCGGATATGACGCAATAATGAGGAGGGGCAATATTGACAGTACGAGAGGTGATGCAGATGATAAACGCAAAAACGTCGCTTTCTAGGATTGCAATCTATTTATTGTTGATTATACTGAGTTTACCAATAGTGTTTGGGTATTTGTGGCTTTTTTCTGGTTCGATTTCTGAAGAGGTGGAATTTGGAATTGTGCCTAAAAGTATAACTTTAAAAAACTGGAGGTTCTTGTGGAGCGAAATAACAATAGGCACTAAGGTATTCGAAAATATTTGGCCAATAACTTTAAATAGCATTCTGCTGGCGGGAAGTATTACTCTATTGGAAGTTCTAATTAGCCTTTTGGCCGGTTATGCCCTTTCCCGGATGAATTTCCCTGGAAAGGATTTCATACTTAAGACCACAATTATACTTCACGCTTTCCCGGGTGTGGCTCTTTTGATTGCCCTTTATTATGTATTAAATTATATCGGCATGATAGACAAAATTACGGGAGTTGTGCTGGTTAAAGTTGCATTAGAATTGCCTATGGCTACCTGGATGATAAAGGGGTTTTTTGATGAAATACCCTGGGAAATTGAATGGGCTGCATATATGGATGGCTGTTCGAGACTTCAGGCATGGTATAAAGTCATTTTGCCCCAGATAAAGCCTGGAATAGCAGCCGTCGCAATATTTGCCTTTTTGGCCGGATGGTCGGAGTTCATCTATTCCTATACCTTTCTTTTCAGCAGTGAAAACTATACTTTGGCTGTGTTCCTGAAAAATTTGATAGGTGATTTCAGATTTCTCGATTATGGGTTATTAGCAGCAGCTGGTTTGTTTTACATGATACCGGTAATTGCCTTTTTCCTTATTTCACAAAAGTCGCTGGTAACGATAAAATTTGGAGGCATTAAAGGATAGAAGGGAGGCAAGGGCGAATGGAAGTCGTAATGAGAGATGTAGTTAAACGCTTTGGCAACTTTAAGGCGGTAGACAACCTCAATTTAACCATAAAAGATGGGGAATTTATGGCTTTACTTGGACCATCGGGTTGTGGTAAAACCACCACATTGCTGATTTTAGCAGGTCTTTACAAACCCGATTCGGGGGAAATATTATTTGATGATAAAATTGTAAACGACGTGTTGCCTAAAGATAGGAATATCGGTATGTGCTTTCAAAGCTATGCCCTTTATCCACATATGACTGTTGAGGAAAATATTGCATTTCCACTCAAATTGAAAAAGTTGCCGAAAAAAGAAATCGAAAAGAAAGTCAATGAAATTGCAAGTAAATTTCATATCGAGCACTTGCTGAAAAGATTTCCAGGGCAAATTTCCGGTGGGCAGCAACAGAGAGTTGCCCTTGCCAGAGCCCTCGTAAAAGAGCCAAATCTGCTTTTGCTGGATGAACCCCTTTCAAACCTAGATGCTGGCTTGAGAATCTCGATGAGGGCTGAAATTAGAAGGCTACAAAAGGAATTAGGAATAACCACCGTTTTTGTTACCCATGATCAGGCAGAGGCTATGTCCATGAGCGATAGGATAGCTGTAATGAATAAAGGGAAGCTGCAGGATATCGGCACGCCAGAAGACCTTTATATGAGGCCTAAAAACAAGTTTATAGCAGGTTTTATAGGCAATCCTCCGATGAATTTTCTCGAAGTTGGTTATGTTTTAAATGGTGATGAAATAATGCTGAAAGGGGAAAATTTTGAGCTATCACTTCCTAGAGAAATATCTATGAATTTCATGAAAAAACAAAATAATGAAAGAGTAATTTTAGGTATAAGACCCGAGCACCTTTCGATAGGAATAGAGGCCCCCAACACTATAAAAGGGGAGATATTTGTAGTAGAACACCTTGGAAGAGACAAGTTGGTGGATGTAAAGGTGGGCAATGATAGAATAAAAGTACTGACGGGTCAGAATTTTGAAGGAAAAATGGGAGATATAGTAAACGTTCATCTGGATTTAAAAAATATTCATCTTTTTGATGCTGATGATGGAAACTCGATGAAATGGGCAGGTTGAAAGGAAAGGGTTAGCTCCATTGTTAGTCATTAATTATTATTCATTGCAATTAATTGGAACATTATTTCGTACTATAAAACACCTGTGCAACAACGTTACGGTAAGAGACATGGAAAAAGAAAAACCCTGGATGGCCAATTCGGGAGACCTGATAAGCCCCGGCACTACACCCGAAAAGGGCGTGCTCATTTATTCAGGAACCGTCCCTGTTTTCATCATATCTTCTTATATAACCCGTATTTTTCTTCTTTTTTTAAGCCTGCCAGCTGGGGATTTAGTCACCCATAGGCGTCACCATTTTCGTATGGGAACAATGCGGTTTTGGGCACTGCCAGCACGCATTCACTTTTATCCGTTGTAAATTCTACATTAAGCACGGTGCCCGGGATTAATTGGAGGTTTTTCCACAACTCCGTTGAAAATGAGGTTTTCGTCGTTTCTTTCATGGATCAATTCCGCCTTCATCCCTTCTGCGATATCCGGTGCCGATTCAGTCTTGAGCCGGGATTTACGACATCGCCCTGCTTGACGGTAAGGTCCGCCACGGTCCAGTCTACCTATAAAGTGATCCTACACTTTCGATCTTGTACTTGAGCAGGTCTATTTGAAATTGTAAAGTTTCAGCCCTCCCGGCATAATATTGCCGGGACTCACCGGTGGGATTTGTTAGCGTTTACTTTTTTATTCTCTATGAAAGTAGGAGTGTGACAAATGCAGGTTTACTCATTCAAAGAACTTACGCAGCCAGCTAAAAAGCAGCTTTATAATTATGTTACTAAAAGCGGCTGGAACCATTACATAGAAACATATGAAGAAATGCTTCAATATTATGGCGTTCATTTTAATTCCGGTGAAAGCCATTTCTCCGTCTGGGAAGATGGTGAAATCCTGGGCACCATGGGTGCTATAACTAGAGAGGTTGTCCACAGTGGAGAAGCTTTTATAACCGGCATAAACATAGACTATACGGAAAAATATGCTGATTGCTTTAAAATGCTAGTAGAAAAATGCGCGCGTTACTGCATTTCAAAAGGGGCTAAAAAGATTACCCTTGGAATAACTCCGGATCTGGAGTTTTTGCGGCCGAATATCGAATCATTCGGGTACAAGTTCACCCATAAAATTCTTATCATGAAATACTGCTGCAGTGAAGATATCTCGACACAAAACGATATTTCCAGGGAAATAATCTTTGAAATGCTGTCGAATAAAAACAAAGACAATTTTCGGGAAGTTCATAATGAAGCCTTTCGACATTCTCCGAATGCTGCATTGCTTAGCGATGAAGATATGAAAGCGATGATCGAGGCCTGCAAAGAAAATCCCGGCTTGAAAGGAATCTGCCTTTATAATGGGAGGCCGGCGGGGATTTATGACTTAAGACTAAAAAATAAAGTTGGTTGGATCGAGACAATAGGTGTCCACCCGGATTTTCAGGGCCTTGGAATAGGAAAGGCTATCCTGGAAAAAAGCGTCGACATCCTTCGTTCCTCCGGTGCCGAAGAAATAAGGCTTTTTGTATTAGACGTAAACCAAAAGGCTTATAGGCTATACAAAAAATTCGGATTTGAGGATGAAGGTGTAAGATCGCTGTGGTTTCAGAAGATTTCCTACTAAGTAGCTAAAAAATTAGAAGGCTGCCGAAATTTTTTCAGCAGCCTTCTTGCCGTTTATCTAAATATTCTGCGTCTCCTGCGCAGCAGTTCAAATATTAAAAGGGCGAATACAAGCGATCTCAGCGGCCTCCTGCTGCCAAACTGCTGAGTTTCGACTTCGGCTGAATACCACGACGGGGACCACGAGCACATTACCTCATCGCACCAGCGCTCCATCATTTCACGGGTGGGGATGGGGCATCTCCAGGGATCGTCGTACCTGTCGCATACCATGCGCACGTGGGGCATTATTTCCTGGCATAATGGATCGTGCATGCGCATCATTTCAGCTTCGATCATGTCATAGGTATAATGGCTATGTCCATGGTCGTGATGACCGTGATGGTCGTGCTTATAATCGGGGCATGGGTTGTAATCGGGGCATGGGTTGTAGTCTGGGCATTTGTAATCAGTCATCTATATAAAACCTCCCTTCTTCCTAATTAAGTCTAATATATTAAGTCTAATATATTATATTAACTTCAATGCAGATGAGTTCCCCTGCTCTGGTCCTAGATTGTACATATGGTGAAAACAAAAAAACCCCGGTTTACGGGGTGCCTAAATTTTATAGATCCAACTCGCAAACTTAGTTCTTTTTCCGGGCGATTAAAAAATATTCACCTTGATGACCGCCTTGGGGTTGGTAGTCGAAACCGTGATTTTTTAATTCATCCACTATCCGGTCGGCCTGGTGTGCGTCGGCGGCTTCCATGCGAATAACAACTTCTTCTCCTGGTTTTATTAACTTCAATCTACTTCTCAACATATTTATGTCGTAATCGTTAATTTCCTGTCCCAGGTTAATGTAAATTTCTGCCATGTTAACCCTCCTCGTTGTTACATAAGTTTTAGTATACCCGTAAGAAAATTAATTATCATGTCTTAAAGTTCATTTTGGGAAACACGCAGAATGGAAAAAAGTTCAATAAAAAGCCCCGGCGCCATAAAGGGCTTAAACCGGGGCTTTGTTTACTCTTCAAAATCAATTTTCATCGAGTTTTCCCAGAGACCGTGGATATTGCAATAACTAAGAGCAATCAAGGTCCCTGGCTTTTCAAGAATTACGCTGGTGTGCACACAGGGGTTGCACTTGGCAGCACCTTTATTTGGACCTTCTATCGATTCGGCGTGAGCTTCAAACTGATACGTCCCAATGTGAACTGGGAATTTCTCTCCCTCAGGTAAGAAAAAAAGCTTGATCCATCTGATGTGATGTTCTGTAGTATTAGGATGCGGAATTTCCTTGCCCACGCATAAATGAATGTCAATCGGTTCCCCTTTTTTGAAAGGCTCCTTTAGTTCTATTACCGGCACGTGTTTTTCCTTTTTCCAATCGTCTTTTTGAAGATGAAGCGCTAAAGAATCCATTTTAATCCTCCTTATATTGATAATGATATCTATTATTAATAATAATACTCCAAAATGCTTTTAAATTCCTTCAAGAATATTAAATTTTTTTTATTTTTCCCTGCAGGTTAAAGTCTAAAGTTATAGAATTTATTATTATGAGAGGGTGGAAAGCGATTGAAAATTTAAGGAGGAAGATCGATTATGATTACAAAAGAGCAATTGGCAAAACTTATAGACCATACTCTTTTAAAACCAACTGCGACGCTTGACGACATAGACAGGCTCTGCGATGAAGCAAAAAAATATGGATTTCACCTAGTATGCGTAAACCCCTGTTATGTAAGCTACGCCGTTGAAAAACTTTCAGGCAGCGACATAAAGGTTGGGACAACTGTAGGGTTTCCTCTTGGAGCAACGTCACCGGAGGTTAAGGCTTATGAGGCAAAAAAAGCTGTTGAAGCCGGAGCAGCAGAAGTGGATATGGTAATTAACGTGGGATATTTAAAAAGCGGAGATTATTATGCAGTGAAAGAAGATATAGAAGGAGTGGTCCGGGCGGTAAAGGAAACAAATCCAAAAGCTCTAGTCAAAGTTATCCTTGAGACATGCTATTTGACTGAAAATGAAAAGGTTACGGCTATTAGACTTTGCATGGATGCAAAAGCCGACTTTGTTAAGACGTCGACCGGTTTCGGCCCTGGGGGTGCAACGGTAGAGGATATCCGCCTTATGGCCAAAATAGTTGGAGGTACTATGGGAGTAAAAGCCTCAGGAGGGATAAGGGATCTTAAAACCGCACTTCAGATGATAGAAGCTGGTGCAACTAGGATAGGAACTAGCTCGGGTGTGGCAATTATGGAAGAATTTCAGTAATTATTGTGGCACTGTTGTGGAATTTTCAATTTGTGAAAGCATATCCTCGCACCTTGCTATGGAATCAAATACCTTATTTATTGCCTGACTTTGAAGGAGAGCGCTCTGAGCCTTAGCCAAAGCTGAAACGGCCTCTTGCATTGCCTGAATTACTTGTAAGTCTATGGAAAGTTGCTGTTCGTGGCATTGTTTTTCCATTTGAAACAAAGTTTGCCTAAATTGTTTAGAATTTGCTTTAAGATTAGAAAAACCCATTTTAACTAGCTGTTCTAGCTGCTGAGCGCTCTTTAATATGCTTTCCAAGCGCCGTGAATCCATTAAATTGGTTGAAGCCTGAGACATCGAATTTTTTATCTGCTGTTCTGTAGCCAAATGCTGTTCTTTAACTATATCAGATATAGACCGGACATCTTGCTCAAATTGTTTATACTGGTCGGCGAAAACGTCTGCCATATTTCCTCCTCCTGTGAAAGCTATCTTTTTATTTATTTTTTCCTTTTTGGCTAAAATAATGCTCGTATAGTGGCAAGACATACGGAAACAATAAAAGTGTAAGAAACTCTGGAGGAGGTATAAATATGGCAAAAACTGTAATAGGAGTATTTGAAAACCGGGAACAAGCTGAAAGAGCCGTAAATGAAATGAGGAATTCGGGTTTTGAGACTAATGAAATATCGATCGTGGCAAAAGGTGGCCAGGGGAAAAACGAGGATAACCAAAATATGAATATGGACACAATTTCCGATGGAACCACTACAGGAGGTATCCTGGGAGGGCTCGCAGGACTTGCGATAGGTGCTGGAGCGCTAACGATTCCAGGCCTTGGTCCAATTATTGCTGCAGGGCCAATAGCGGGAATGCTTTCCGGCGCTGCAACGGGTGGTCTTGCCGGAGGCTTAATCGACTGGGGAATTCCTGAAGAAAGAGGCCGTTATTACGAGGATGAGGTCAAAAAAGGTAAAATCTTGGCAGCGGTGCGTACCCATGAACAGAAAGTACAAAAGGCAGCGGAAATCATGAGGCAAAACGGTGCAAGGGATGTAGAAACTCACTAATAGCCTCCGGGGAAGAAATTGTAGTAATTCTTCCCCGGATTTTTTTATTGTGGTATAATTGAAATGAAGAATGTTATATAACATTTCTACCAGGTGATTTCGGAATAGTCTACACTAAAAATAAAATTTGCAAAAAAAGCAAAATTTGATGTTTTATCTATAAATAGATTTGTAGGGTGTGTGATTTTGTGAGCTTAGGGGGCTCAAATTATGCAAATGAATTACAGTCTCACCCTTTCGCAAACCCAAAAGCTGCTAATGACGCCGGAATTAAGACAAGCGATAACAATTCTGCAACTTTCGAGTATTGAATTATCTCAATATATTGAACAAGAACTTTTAAACAACCCATTATTGGACAAAGAGGAGGATAGCTTTTCGAGTTTTTTAGGCAAAGAAGAAAGGGTGGAGACCAGTAAAACGAACGAAGACACAATTGAGTGGGAAGAATACCTGCAAGAGTGCTGGGATGTGGATTTATTAAGATATCCAATAGAGAAAAAAGAAGAGGAAACCGGCTTTGAAAATTTCATTTCGGCCTCTCCAACATTGCAGGAGCACTTGCTGATGCAGCTTCGCTTGGCGTCTGTTACGAAAAAAATTTTCAAAATAGGGGAATTCCTCATAGGTAATCTGGATAAAAATGGCTACCTGACAGTGGAAGTAGAGGAGGCGGCGAAAATTTTAAAAGTTTCGAAAAAAGAGGTGGAAGAAGCCCTCAAAGTCATTCAATCCTTTGATCCCCCTGGAGTTGGAGCAAGAAATCTCGAGGAATGCCTTCTGATTCAGGTAGAACAAAGAGGTATAAAAGACCCGAAGTTGGAAGCGCTTATAAAAAATCATCTTAAGGACTTGGCAGAGGCAAGATACTCACGGATAGCCGAAAAACTCAATATAACGCTTTCGAAAGTTCAGGAACTCAAGGATATCATACTCACGTTAGATCCAAAACCAGCTAGAAATTTTTCTTCGGCCAACGAAATTCAATATATAATTCCTGATGCGGTAATCGAAAAAGTAGGCGACGAGTATGTAATAGTAATGAATGATTCAGTAACCCCAAGGCTCTATATTAACCCTTATTACAGATCCTTATTGCTCTCGGAGGATAAAGAATCCCTAACATCAAAGTTTTTGACGCGTAAACTAGAAGCAGCCCTCTGGCTCATTAAAAGCATAGAGCAACGGAGAATGACCTTGTATAAAGTTATAAGTGCCATCATAGAAGCCCAGCGGGACTTTTTCGATAACGGTATTTCCGGATTAAAGCCTCTTACATTGAAACAAATTGCAGATAAAATTGGAGTCCACGAGTCTACAGTTAGCAGAGCCATAAACGGCAAATACGTCCAGACGCCCCGCGGAGTTTTTGAGTTGAAGTTTTTCTTCAAAAACGGACTTGAGACTGTAAACGGGTCTTCTACGTGTTCCGAGACCATTAAAAAAATGCTAAAAGAAATGATTTCCCGCGAAGATCCCTATAACCCTTTAAGTGACCAGAAAATAGCTGATGATCTAAAGAAACGGGGAATAATGATCTCGAGAAGAACAGTGGCAAAGTATAGGGAACAGCTGGGAATACCTTCCTCCGCTAAAAGGAAGAGGTTCTAAACTTTATCCTGAGAAGGAACTTGGTGGATTTTGTGGTATTATATATAGTAGATAACATTTTTTTAAAATTCACGGGACAAAAAAAGTATAACTGGGACAAAAATTATCCCGGGAGGTGACCTTGAATCAGAAAAGGCATTGTTGCAAAAAATTAAACTTGAAAGACATTTGATAAGGAGGGAAAACTATGAGCATTAAAGTAGGGATTAACGGGTTTGGTAGAATAGGTAGAAACTCCTTCAAAGCGGCGTTAAAAAATCACCCAGATATAGAGATTGTTGCCATCAATGACCTTACCGACGCAAATACTCTGGCGCATCTTCTGAAGTACGATTCTGTGTTTGGCAAGTTTGAAGGTGAAGTTAAGGCAAAAGACGATGCAATTGTGGTAAACGGCAGAGAGATCAAGATCTTCGCTGAAAAAGATCCTGCCAACATTCCTTGGAAGGACTTGGGCGTGGACATAGTGGTGGAGTCTACCGGCGTGTTCACCTCAAAAGATAAGGCAGTAAAGCATATTGAATCCGGAGGAGCCAAGAAGGTTATAATATCTGCGCCGGCAAAGGGTGAGGATATTACTATTGTAATGGGAGTAAATCACGAAAAGTACAATCCCAAAGAGCATCACGTAATTTCCAATGCTTCGTGTACCACCAACTGCCTTGCTCCTGTGGCGAAAGTCTTGATGGATAATTTCGGCATTAAAAAGGGATTGATGAATACTGTCCACTCCTATACCAATGACCAGAGAATTCTCGATCTACCCCACAAGGATTTGAGAAGGGCAAGAGCTGCAGCATTAAATATTATCCCCACCACTACCGGTGCTGCAAAAGCAGTGGCATTGGTAATACCGGAACTTGCAGGTAAGCTCAACGGTTTTGCCATGAGGGTTCCGACTCCCACGGTTTCGGTGGTAGACTTTACAGCAGTCCTAGAAAAGAGCGTGACCGCAGAAGAGGTGAACCAGGCACTGAAAGCAGCGGCAGAAGGTCCCATGAAGGGAATCTTGGGTTACACCGAAGAGCCGCTGGTTTCTATGGACTTCAAGGGTTCGGAGTTTTCTTCAATAGTGGACGGCCTTTCAACAATGGTAATAGATGGGGACCTAGTAAAAGTTGTCGCATGGTATGACAACGAATGGGGGTATTCTTGCCGGGTAATGGATTTGGTAAAATATATAGCAGAAAAAGGATTATAAGCAAAATAGCCCATTATGGGCTATTTTGCTAAAGGAGAAGTTTATTGGATGGAAGAAATAGCAAGTCTTTTAAAAAAGATTGCCCCTGAGGTGGCGCATGTTATAGAACAAAGATTTGACATTTTAAAAAATATTTACTATAACCAGCCTATAGGACGGAGGGCTCTATCTGTAGTCTTATCCTTACCTGAAAGGCCCCTCAGGACTGAAGTAAAGCGCCTAGAGGAACAGGGCCTCCTTGAAATTGACCCGAAGGGAATGAGAGTTTCTCAGGAAGGCGAAAGGATCATAGCAAGGCTTGAGAATTTCGTTTATTTCTTAAAAGGATTGAACTTCATAGCCGAAAGGATAAAGGGAAAGTTTGGCTGCGAAGTAATTATTGTTCCCGGCGATTCCGATATAGATGAAACTGTTAAAAACCTGATGGCCAAGGAGGCTGCCGCATATTTAAGGTCTTTTTTGAAAAATGGCGATATTGTAGCAGTGACAGGCGGGACTACAATGGCTCAAATCCCAAAGAACATGCCTAGACTTACAGGGTACGAGGACGTGTTGGTGGTACCAGCGAGGGGAGGCCTTGGAGAAAGAGTAGAACTTCAGGCTAACACCATAGCAGAGGAACTGGCCGGCCGGCTGGGAGCACAATACAGGTTGCTTTATGTCCCTGACAACCTGGGGCCTGAGGCAATGGAGTCCGTGACTAACGAGCCGAGGATAAAGGAAGTCATAACACTTATACGCAGAGCGGATATAGTGATTCACGGAATAGGGGGAGCAGAGGAAATGGCCCGCCGGCGAGGGCTTGACGAAAAGGTTATACGAGAGATTTTAGAAAGCGGTGCAGTAGCTGAAGCTTTCGGTTATTATTTCGACTGCGAGGGGCGGATTGTTTATATTACCACCAGCGCTGGCCTTAGTGTAAACGACCTGAAAAACATTCCCAAAGTGATTTCAGTAGCCGGCGGTTCTAAGAAGGCTTCTGCCATAAGGGCGTTTTTGAAATACCTTCGTCCTAATGCTTTAATTACCGATGAGGGGGCAGCAAGGAAACTTCTTGAGTTAGAAGGGGGGGAAAAATGAATGAACAAAAAGACCGTTGAGGATTTTGAAGTGAAAGGGAAAAGGGTTTTAGTGCGAGTAGACTTTAACGTTCCCATGGACGAAGAGGGAAACATCACCGATGACACCCGGATAAGGGCGGCACTGCCAACAATTAATTATCTTTTAAACAATGATGCCAAAGTGATATTGGCATCCCACCTAGGAAGGCCAAAGGGAAAGAAAAATCCCAAGTACAGCCTTGCGCCAGTTGCAAAAAGACTTTCTGAACTTCTTGGGAAAAATGTGATAATGGCTGAGGATTGCATAGGTGAAAATGTAGAAAAAGCTGTAGCTTCAATGAAACCCGGTGACATAATGCTTCTTGAGAATGTCCGCTTTTATGCTGAAGAAGAAGCCAACGACAGGGGATTTGCGGAAAAGCTTGCAAGGCTTGCCGATATTTACATAAACGATGCTTTTGGCACCGCCCATAGGGCACATGCTTCTACCGCGGGAGTAGCGGAATTTTTGCCTGCGGGAGCGGGATTCTTGATGAAAAAAGAAATCGAAATCATGGGCAAGGCATTAGAAGACCCCGCAAGGCCTTTTGTGGCAATTTTGGGCGGAGCTAAGGTGAGCGATAAAATAGGGGTTATTAAAAATTTGCTGAATAAAGTGGACTACCTCTTGATAGGCGGAGGGATGGCATTTACTTTCTTAAAGAGCATGGGGTATAATATCGGCAGGTCCCTTCTTGAAGAGGACAAGGTGGAACTTGCAAAAGACCTTCTGAAAGAAGCGAAAGAAAAAGGGGTCAAAGTGCTGTTGCCGGAAGACGTAGTGGTAGCTCCTGAAGTGAAAGAAGGGGTTGAATACAAGACGGTGCCCGTAAGCGAGATACCCGACGACATGATCGGCGTAGATATTGGGAAGGCCACATGCGATAAATTTGCGAAGGTAATAAAAGAGGCTAGAACCGTAGTATGGAATGGACCTATGGGAGTTTTTGAGATAAGGGCTTTTGCTGAAGGTACTCTAGCTGTAGCGCGTGCCATGGCGGAATCGAAAGCTGTTACCATCGTTGGCGGTGGCGATTCGGCAGCAGCGGTCGAACAATTGGGCTTTGCAAACGCTATGACCCACATTTCCACCGGAGGAGGTGCTTCGCTGGAATTCCTGGAAGGCAAGGAATTGCCGGGTGTCGCAGCTTTAAATGATAGGGGTGAAAAATGATGGCGAGAACGCCGCTATTTGCCGGCAACTGGAAAATGCACAAAAACGTAAAAGAAACCGTAGATTTTCTAGATGCTTTTCTTCCCATGGCAAAAGGTATTTCTTCTGAAATTGCTTTCTGCCCGCCTTTTACCAGCCTTTGGGCAGCTGCAGAAAAAATTAGGGGTAGCGGTATTAAACTAGGCGCACAAAATATGCACTGGGAAGATAAAGGCGCCTTTACCGGAGAAATTTCTCCTCTCATGCTTAAGGAAATACCCTGCGATTATGTAATAATAGGCCATTCGGAGCGCCGCCAGTATTTTGCCGAGACCGATGAGACTGTCAACAAAAAGGTAAAATCGGCGATAAAATACGGCATTACCCCAATTATATGTGTGGGAGAAAGCCTGGAACAAAGAGAAAAGGGCAAAACACTCTCTGTTGTTTTAAATCAGGTGGAAAAAGCTCTTTTCGAAGTAGAGATAAAGGATGGCTGTGATTTGGTTTTTGCTTACGAACCTATTTGGGCTATAGGCACAGGAAAGGTAGCATCGCCTTCCGATGCTCAAGAAGTTATAGGAGCTATAAGGAAAAAACTTTCACAGCTTTACGGCGAGAAGCTTTCACAAAGAATTAGGATACTTTACGGAGGTAGTGTCAAACCTGAAAATATTAAAGAACTAATGGCTCAACCGGATATAGATGGAGCACTGGTGGGAGGCGCAAGCCTCGATGCCAAGACATTTTACAAAATAGCTTCATACGAAAGTTAGGAGTTGAAAAAATGCCAAAAAAACCGCTGTTACTTATGGTTCTAGATGGTTGGGGTATAAATGAAAAAACTGAAGGAAATGCAATCTTAAACGCCCGTATCCCAAATTTCGACAGGCTTTTGAGGCATTTTCCCAATACAATCCTGGAATCTAGCGGATTGGCTGTAGGACTTCCGGAAGGCCAGATGGGTAACTCTGAAGTGGGGCATTTGAACCTTGGCGCGGGCCGAATCGTATATCAGGAATTTACTCGCATTAACGAGGATATAAAAAGCGGGAAATTTTTCGAAAACGAAAAACTCGTAAATGCCATAAGGGGCGCTAAGGAAGGCTGTAAAGCTTTACACCTCATGGGGCTATTGTCTGACGGAGGGGTTCACAGCCATATAGACCACCTGATAGCTCTTTTGGAGCTTTGCCGGAAGGAGAATATGAAGAAGGTTTATATTCACGCCTTCCTCGACGGCAGGGATGTGCCGCCTGACAATGCCGCGATTTACATCGAAAGGCTAGAGCAGGAAATCTCTAGGTTAGGTCTGGGAAAAATCGCTACCATAGCCGGAAGGTACTATGCGATGGACAGGGATCGCCGTTGGGATCGAACGGAAAAGGCGTACAACGCTATAGTCCTCGGAGAAGGCCTAAAAGCGGAGAGCGCTTTAAAAGCCCTTGAAGAAGCATATAAGAGAGGTGAAACCGACGAATTTGTAGTCCCCACGGTTATTACCGGTCCTAACGGGAAACCCACGGCTACAGTCGAAGAGGGTGACTCCATAATATTTTTCAACTTCAGGCCAGATAGAGCGCGGCAACTTACCTATGCATTTTGTGATGAGGAATTCCAAGGATTTCCAAGGAAAAAGGGTTTTTTCCACGTCCATTTCGTTTGCATGACACAATACGATGCAAAAGTAAAAAACGCACAGGTTGCTTACGAACCCTTATCGATGAAGAACATTTTCGCAGAAGTCATATCTGAAAAAGGTTTAAGGCAGCTTCGCATAGCGGAAACGGAAAAGTACGCCCACGTTACGTTCTTCTTCAACGGTGGAATCGAAAAACCGTTTCCAGGGGAAGACAGGATTTTGATACCATCCCCTAAAGTGCCAACCTACGACATGAAGCCGGAGATGAGTGCATACGAAGTGACCGATGAGGTTATTAAAAAGATCAACGAAGATGTATATGACGTGATCATAATGAACTATGCCAACCCGGATATGGTCGGCCATACAGGTGTATATGAGGCTGCCATCAAAGCGGTAGAAGCCGTGGATTACTGCATAGGCCGGGTGGTGGAAGCCGTTATGAAAAAAAACGGAACGGCAATTATAACCGCAGACCACGGCAATGCGGAACAAATGATAGATTATGAAACAGGGGAAGTTCAGACGGCTCACACCAGCGACCCGGTGCCCTTTATCCTTGTAAGCGACAGGAATTATAGGCTTCGCCCGGGAATCTTAGCAGATGTGGCGCCTACCATGCTGGAGCTTTTAGGTATAGAAAAACCTGAGGAAATGACCGGCAGATCTTTAATAATAGAAAAGCTTTAGAAAACGAAGGAGTGATGAAAATGTCTATCATAACGAACGTTTTTGCAAGAGAAATTCTGGATTCAAGAGGAAACCCCACCGTCGAGGTAGAGGTTATTTTACAGGATGGCACGATGGGAAGAGCTGCGGTGCCATCGGGAGCCTCTACGGGGCAGTTTGAAGCCGTGGAGCTTCGGGACAACGACCCGAAGAGGTACAAAGGTAAAGGTGTTTTAAAAGCTGTAGAAAACGTAAACGAAATTATAGGGCCTGAACTAGAGGGAATAGATGCCCTGGACCAGGTTGCAGTGGATAAATTGTTAATCGAGCTGGACGGTACTAAAAACAAGTCAAAACTTGGAGCAAATGCTATATTAGGTGTTTCTCTCGCTGTAGCAAAAGCTGCTGCCAACTATTTAGGAATCCCTCTTTACCGTTACATAGGAGGGACGAACGCAAAAGTATTGCCTATACCCATGATGAATATATTAAACGGGGGAAAACACGCCGATAACAACGTGGACCTGCAGGAATTTATGATAATGCCAGTGGGGGCTGAAAACTTTGCCCATGCCCTGAGAATGGGGGCAGAAACCTTCCACAGTCTGAAAAAAGTCCTGGGAGAAAAAGGACTAAATACCGCCGTGGGCGATGAAGGTGGGTTTGCACCGAATCTAGATTCCAACGAGGATGCCATAAAATACATTATCGAAGCCATTGAGAAGGCAGGTTATGTTCCCGGCAAAGACATATTTATTGCATTGGATGCAGCCGCTACAGAACTATATGAAGAGGGCAGGTACCGCTTAAAAGGAGAAGGCCTTGAACTTGACCCGGCGGGGATGGTTGAATATTATGTAAAGCTGGTGGAAAAATATCCAATTATCTCCATCGAAGACGGCATGGCCGAAGAAGACTGGGATGGGTGGAAGCTCCTTACCGATGCCCTGGGCAAAAAAGTACAGCTGGTGGGAGATGACCTTTTCGTCACTAATACCGAGCGCTTGGCCAGGGGAATAGAGCTTGGAGTCGCCAACTCCATCTTGATTAAACTAAATCAAATCGGGACTCTTACGGAGACCCTGGATGCGATAAGAATGGCTGAGAGGGCAGGGTATACAGCCATTGTATCCCATCGTTCCGGTGAAACCGAGGACACCACCATTGCTGACCTGGTGGTGGGGGTAAACGCTGGAATGATAAAAACCGGAGCGCCATCTCGTACAGACCGGGTGGCAAAATACAATCAGCTGTTGCGCATTGAGGAAGAACTGGATACTACTGCCAGTTTCCCCGGTATAGCAGCCTTTTACAATATAAATAGAAAGTAATCTCGAAGCTCCCCGAGATGGGGAGCTTTTCGATCGTTTTTCGCCTTGCATAAACGGTGCTTTGTGAGGTAGAATAAACATGAAAGGAGGTTATAATAAAATGGAAATAAGCCTTGAAAAGATAGATATACTTCGAGAGAGAACGGGCTGCAGTTATCGCAAAGCGAAGGAGGCTTTAGAGGCAGCAGGCGGTGATGTGGTTAAGGCATTAATTATCCTTGAGGAAGAGGAAAAAGATGATTTGAAGCTTTCCGACCTTGGAACAAAAGGCAGCATGCTTTTAGAAAAGATAAAAGAGCTAATAAGAAAGGGTAATGTCACGCGCCTTCGAATAAAACATGGTGACAAAATCCTTCTTGAAATCCCTGTTACCGTCGGAGCCATAGGGGCTATTTTGGCCCCTTACCTTGCGGCGATAGGGGTAATCGCGGCTCTGGTAACTCGATGCACAATTCAGATTGAAAAAGAAAACGGTGAGAAAGAAGAGATTGTTTTCGATACCAAACCTTCCGATAAGGATTCTTAATGAGTTGAAAGCCCTTCTCTTTTTGAGAAGAGCATTTTTATTTGTCCCTTTGGGAGCCGAGGATATATTGAGTTTTTAGATATGTTGTGATAAAATAACATTCGTTAATTAAAAAAGGGGGGTGAAGATGATGCAGGCTCTGCGCATAGTTTTAGCAGTGGTATATATTCTTGTGTGCATAGGACTCATAGCTACGGTCATTTTGCAATCAGGCAAAAGCGCCGGACTTTCAGGCACAATCTCAGGTGGAGCTGAGGTCTTTTTTGGCAGGAAAAAGGGCCTTGACGATAAATTGGCCAAATTTACCGAATTTTTGGCTGTTGCTTTCCTAGCGTTGTCCATCTTAATGATATTAGTAATGAGATGACGTTTTTGGAGGGAGATTGATGGAAAACTTAATAGTATTTGCACCTTTGTCTGGTTTGCTCGCGTTGCTTTTCGCTTTTATGCTTACAATGAGGATTATAAAAAGTCCTGCTGGTAACGAGCGCATGCGCCAAATATCCGATGCTATCCACGAAGGTGCTATGGCATTTCTCTTTAGAGAATACAGGACTTTGGTTATATTCGTAGCTGTGATGTTCCTCATCATAGGAACACTTATAAACTGGCCAACGGCCATAAGTTACATAACCGGTTCTGTAGCATCAGTCCTCGCGGGATTTATAGGTATGAACGTGGCTACTAGAGCTAATGTGAGAACCGCTCATGCAGCGCGAGAGGGAATGAATAAGGCACTTTCCATAGCGTTTTCCGGCGGTGCCGTAATGGGAATGTCTGTGGTGGGTCTTGGGGTTTTGGGCCTCGGAATACTGTACTTTATCTTCGGAGACCCATCGGATGTGAAGAGCTTCGATGTAATTAACGGATTTGCTCTGGGGGCAAGCTCCATAGCTCTCTTTGCCAGGGTAGGCGGCGGAATATACACTAAAGCCGCTGACGTTGGAGCAGACCTGGTCGGCAAAGTGGAAGCAGGCATACCCGAAGACGATCCTAGGAACCCCGCGGTAATTGCAGACAATGTCGGCGATAACGTCGGCGACGTTGCAGGCATGGGAGCAGACCTTTTTGAGTCTTACGTGGGTTCAATAGTATCCGGTATGGCAATTGGAGCGGTGGCCGTAAGTACTGCAACTGGACAACCGTACGGCATCAAGGGCGTCATTTTCCCAATGCTGGTAGCAGCAGCGGGAATATTAAGCTCTATCATCGGTACTTTGTTTGTAAGGACAGGTGAAGGGTCTGATCCGCAAAAGGCATTGAGAAACGGTACCTTTGCCAGTGGCATACTTGTAATATTAGGAACTTTAGCCCTCAGCATCTATTACCTGCAAGAAATAAATGCTTTTTATGCTGTTGCCTCTGGCATAGTGGTAGGTATTATAATAGGAATACTAACAGAATATTATACTTCTTCCAGTTACAATCCAGTGAAGGAAATCGCGAAGGCATCTCAGACCGGTCCCGCAACGAATATCATTACGGGCCTAGCTGTTGGCATGAAAAGCACTGCACTGCCGGTGCTCTTTATAGCCATTGCTGTTCTCATCTCCTATAAATTTGCTGGTCTTTACGGCATAGCTCTTTCAGCTATAGGTATGCTTGCGACTACGGGAATGACTGTAGCAGTTGACGCTTACGGGCCGATAGCCGATAACGCCGGCGGTATAGCTGAAATGGCTGAGCTCGATCCATCGGTAAGACAGGTAACAGACAAACTGGATGCAGTTGGAAATACCACGGCGGCTATGGGGAAGGGATTTGCCATAGGTTCGGCTGCACTAACGGCTCTTGCGTTATTTACAGCGTATACTACAGCTGCCGGTTTAAAAGAGGGAATAAACCTTCTACGGGCTGATGTGATAATCGGTCTTTTCATAGGAGGTATGCTGCCTTATCTATTCTCCGCTATGGCTATGGAAGCGGTGGGTAAAGCTGCCTACCAGATGATAGAAGAAGTTCGCAGGCAATTCAGAGAAATCCCGGGCATTATGGAGGAAAAGGCAAAACCTGATTACGCAAGATGCGTAGACATAAGCACCAGGGCGGCTCTCAGGGAAATGATAATCCCCGGTCTCATGGCCGTCGCAGCACCTTTGGCGGTAGGTTTCATATTCGGCAAGGAAGCCCTTGGAGGGCTCCTAGCGGGTGCTCTGGTAACAGGAGTGATGATAGCGATCCAGATGGCGAACTCCGGCGGTGCCTGGGATAACGCCAAAAAGTACATAGAGGAAGGAAATTACGGCGGCAAAGGAACGCCTACCCACGCCGCGGCCGTTGTAGGAGACACCGTGGGAGATCCTTTCAAGGACACAGCGGGACCATCTTTAAACATACTTATAAAACTTATGACCATAGTTGCTTTGGTTTTCGCGCCGCTCTTCATGAGATAATAAAAAGCTTCCGACCGTTTTTATCGGTCCGGAAGCTTTTTTTATGCTTACAAGACCAATTAGAAGGCAGCCATTCTCGTGAGCATTAATGCAAAAAGACAGCCCCATGCTAGTGTATGATTGATAGACGCTCCACATATGCTATTTGAGATTATCAATAAATACAGCGGCTTACGGTGAAAGGTTAAAAACAAAAATCAAAAAAGGAAATAACCTACCAGCGTCAAATATTATATTCATCATCCTGCATTTTGTTAGTGAGGGTGCGTAAAATGGAAATTCAATTTTCCCGTAAGATATTGACTGTCATGGACCACATAAGGAAAGTAGTTGTAGGCAAGACTAAGGTTATTGAACTGGTGCTGACTGCACTCCTGGCCGGCGGACATGTACTGCTGGAAGATGTGCCGGGAGTGGGCAAAACTCTGATGGCCAAGGCTCTGGCAAAATCCTTGAACCTGGAATTCAGAAGGATTCAGTTTACACCTGATCTTTTACCGATGGATGTGCTGGGTGTAAATATTTACAGTCAGAAGGCCGGAGAGTTTGTGTTTAGTCCCGGGCCAATAATGACCAATATACTTCTTGCAGATGAAATAAACAGGGCCACCCCCAGGACTCAATCCAGCCTTCTTGAAGCTATGGAGGAAAGGCAGTTCACAGTGGATGGTGTCACTAGGAGACTTAAGGAACCATTTCTGGTACTCGCCACTCAAAACCCAATAGAAATGGAAGGCACCTTTCCCCTGCCCGAAGCTCAGCTGGACAGGTTTTTGATGAGGGTAAAGCTAGGTTATCCGAACCTGGAAGAAGAAAGGTCCATACTTCATCGTTTCGGGGCGCAAAGCCCCCTGGAAGATATAAAACCCGTTTTAAGTGCCGAAGATATACTCGAGATGAGGGAGCAGGTAAAAAGCGTCAACGTGGATGAAAGCGTTGAAAACTATATGCTTGCTGTTGTCAGGGAGACGAGAAACCATCCGGCGGTAAGACTGGGAGCAAGTCCCCGAGCTTCCCTGCTGCTTTATAAGTGTGCAAAGGCCTATGCGGCCCTCAAAGGCAGAGATTACGTAATACCTGATGACGTTAAACACTTGGCGGGTCCTGTTTTGAGCCACAGGTTGATCCTCAATTATGAGAGCCTGCTAAAGGATTACAGGCCAGAGGACGTAATAGCCGAAATACTGGAGAAAACACCGGTTCCCGTAGAATGAACACGGGGATGGGAAAATCATGCTTATATTAGTGTTTGTTGCAGCGATAAGTGCCGCTCTCGGGATATCGTATTTGTGGAGCGCATTTAGTGTTAAAGAGCTGGAATTTAATCACAGGTTAGAAAAAGAGCGGGTGTTTTTCGGTGATACGGTAAATTATATACAGGAATTGACAAATGCTAAAATCCTTCCGCTTCCCTGGATAAGGGTAAATACCGAGGTGCCTGCGGCGGCAGAATTTTTGAAAGGAAATTTGGATCCTCACCACAGTGCTGATAAAAAAACCTTGAGCGGGCTGTATTCACTGTTATGGTACCAGAAAGTGCGGAGAAAATATCCGGTTTATTGCCGCAGTCGCGGAATATTCGTCTTCGGACCCGGGACTTTAAGTACGGGAGACGTGTTTGGTTTCTTCTATAAAGAAAAACCCATAGCCTCCATCGCCAGGCTGATAGTATATCCCCGGGTTGTCGACGTTGCAGTGGGAGAAGGAAAGCCTGATATTACCCTTTCAGGTGTCAGCGGCCGCAAAACGCTTTTAAGTGATCCTTTCTGCTTTACCGGCACAAGAGACTATGTGCCGGGAGATTCGCTAAAAGATGTGGAATGGAAGTCCACGGCAAAACTCGACAGACTCAGGGTGAAAGTTTACGACTCAAGCTTCACAAAAAGGATTTCCATACTGCTCGATGTGAACACTTTTGAAATCGCATGGGAAGGGATCGATCCTGAGCTTGCGGAATTCCTGGTAATGCTCGCGGCGTCAATTTCCAAGAAAGCTCTGGATCAGGGCTTTCAAGTGATGCTTGCAAGCAATGGAAGGATGGTATCCCCCGATAAGGATACCGATTTAATTACATTGATACCTTACGGTTCGGGTTCGATGCACCTAAGGACGATACTGGAATGCCTTGCCCGCCTTTCGAATTACAGCATAATTAAGATGGAAGAAATAATGCCAAGAACCCTGGGAATGTTAAAAAAAGACAGCAAGGTAATATACATAACCGGCTACTGGAGCAAGAGCGGTGAAAAGGTCGTTAAAATGCTTCAAAAAATGGGGATGGATGTAGCACTAATTCTGGCAGGAAAAAAGAACGAGAAGCTAAAAGGACCCGAAGGAGTCCTCACGTATCACGCGGTCGGGGAGGAAGCATGGCGTGAGATTTCCCTCATCAGATTGGTTTAGGGTGTTGAAAATAATACTTTTTTACGGCGTCAACAGCTTATTCGCCCTCATCGTGCTGTCGATGTTCGGGCAGTATGCCCCTGAAGGCGTGCTTTTTCCGGCCTTTGAAGTTTTATTGTGGCTTTTAGCCGGTCTTCTTTTTAATACCGCTTATTACAGGTTTGAAAGACTTAGAAAACCGCTTTTCGTGGCCGTGTTGGTCTTAATAACGGTCTTAAAAATCGGCTCCGGCTATTACGAACTGGCTTTTGCTTTTTTTTGCTTCATCCTGGGAGTGGAGCAGGGCAGCAGGGTGCCGCACCATTACGAACTGATGGCAAGAATCAGGCGGTATACGCTTTTGATCCTTTTGTGCCTTCTTTTTTATAAAGACCACGGAAAAACCGGTAAACTCCTTTTACTGCTTACCCTTTATATTTTAATTTCGCTCATAGCGCTCTCGACCTATAACATGGAGACCGTTTCTTCCCGGATCTCTAAGAAAAGATGGTTGCTTGCGGCACTTTTTATTTCCTTATCGACGGTGCTCATTACTCTGCTTTTTGCGGAATATGTGGACCCGGCCTATGTTTCAAATTTCTTCGGTCTTTTAAAAAGTATTTATTTTGCTCTGATAGATATTGTGTTTATGATACTAACTCCCTTGCTTGCGCCTTTAGTTTACGCCCTGAATTTTATTATTTCAGCTCTCTTTAAACGCGCGCTGTCAAAGATGTTTCAGATGTTTCTAAACGGATCAGGAAAAGCAGGTGAAAGAAGCGCTCCGTTTGTATCCGAAGAATACGCCATGCCGGAAGGTCTAGAAATTATTTTAAAAATAGCCGGCTTTATACTCGTTATACTGGCATTTGCAGCCCTTGTCCTGATAGTACTTAAAAAGCACACCCCTTTTGAAAAAAGCGACTTTGGCAAAGACGAGAAAGAACCGGTATTCAAACCAGGAACTATTAAAAAAAGTCTATTGCATCTTGTTTCAAAGGCTGGCAGGGTATTAAATGCTTTTACAAAAATTGCCTACGGGGATTCACCTCATGGGAAAATAAGGAGAATTTATGCTAAGATTCTCAAAGAAGCAGCGAAAAGGGGATATTATAGAAATCCTTCTGAGACGCCCCTTGAGTACATGCCTAAGCTCAAAAAGGCTTTTGAAGATGCCGGGGGACTTGTGGAAAAAATTACCCTGATTTACCAGAGGGCAAGGTACTTCCCTGGCTCCGTTTCGCCTTCTGATGTAGATGATATGAAAAAATTTGTAAAATCCCTGCTTTCTAAATAAATCCAATTAAAATAAACAATGGGAGGTTTCTGGTATGAAGATCTACGACTTACCCACTCCGGTATTCTTAGTGGACCTGGATATCCTGGAAGGGAACATCAACGAAGCGGCAAAACTCGCCCGTGATTTCGGCAAGCGCATCTGGCCCATGGTCAAGACCCACAAGAGCACCGAAATAGCTGCGATGCAAAAAGCTGCTGGTGCCGAAGGCTTTCTGGTGGGTACCCTGCTGGAGGCTGAAAGGCTGGTAGAAAAAGGTTTTACCGATATCATGCTGGCATATCCGGTGGCGGGAAGGGAAAACCTCAAGAGGGTTGTCCGCTTAGCCCAAAAGGCGCGCATCATCCTGAGCATAGACTGTGTGGAAGCGGCAAGGGAAATAAACTTCGCTCTTGAGGAAAGCGGGGTTGCCCTCGAGTATCTCATTATAATAGACAGCGGTCTTGGAAGGTTTGGAGTATTACCGGAAGATGCAGCAAAACTAGCCCGTGAATTGAGGACTTTAAAAGCTTTAAAACTTATAGGCATTTCCACTCACCCGGGCCACGTATACGGTGCAAGCAGGCCAGAAGAAGTGGAAAAAATAGCTCGTCAGGAAATACAAGCCCTAAAAACCGCCGCTGATATTCTCGAAAAGGAGGACATTAATTTAGAGATTATTGCCACTGGCAGCACGCCTACCTTCCGCCACGTCCTGGAGGACAACAGGATAAACATTTTAAGACCTGGAAATTACGTATTTTATGACTCGATTCAGGTAGCGCTGGGAGTTGTTGCATTTGAAAGGTGTGCTTTTTCAGTAATGGGAACCGTAATTTCAAGCCCTAGGCCTGGCAACTTGATCCTCGATGTGGGCAGCAAGTGTCTTGGCCTTGATCGGGGGGCTCACGGTATTTCTATGGTAAAAGGATTCGGTACAGTTGTAGGTCATCATGAGCTCACTTTGGTGAGCCTCTCAGAAGAGGTAGCGAAGGTAGAGGTAGAAGGGAAAACAGAGCTTAAGGTAGGGGATAAGGTAAGAATAATTCCCAATCATGCTTGCGCTGCATGCAATATGACAAGCTACTTGGTGGGCTATAGAGGAGAAGATGTGGAAAAAATAATCGAAGTAGATATGAGAAACGGAAGCAAAACTCCAATTGAAAATATTTTTTGATCTTGAGCTGTATGTAGGTTTTTCTGTATTCCGCTAGACTTTTCAGGGATATATTTTTTTGATACCACAGATATTTATGAAAAGGTTAAGTGGGGAGGGATGAATTTGAATTTAAGCGAAGAAGCTTTAAAGCTCCACGAAAAATATGCGGGTAAAATAGAAATATCTTCCAAAGTGCCCCTTGGGGATATAAAGGATTTAAGCCTTGCATATACTCCCGGTGTAGCAGAACCGTGCAAAAAAATAAAAGAAGACCCGTCATTGGTCTACAAGTATAGTTGCAAGGGGCGCACGGTGGCAGTGGTGACTGATGGTTCGGCCGTCCTTGGACTTGGAAATATCGGGCCAGAAGCTGCACTACCTGTAATGGAGGGGAAAGCGCTCCTTTTTAAACGCTTTGCTGGGGTGGATGCCTTTCCGATATGCCTTGCAACTCAGGATGTGGATGAGATAGTACATACAGTTAAAAATATAGCTCCGACCTTTGGCGGCATAAATTTGGAGGATATTTCGGCACCCCGATGCTTTGAAATAGAAAGGCGCCTCGAAGAGGAACTTGACATACCTGTTTTTCACGATGATCAGCACGGCACCGCTGTAGTAGTACTGGCGGGTGTCATCAATGCCCTTAAGATCGTGGGCAAGGATATAAAAAAGGTTCGGTTTGTGATAAATGGCGCCGGTGCGGCGGGAACTGCTATAGCCAAGCTCCTCTTAAAAGCCGGAGCGGGCGATGTAGTGGTGTGCGACCAAAAGGGAGTGATTTATCAGGGGAGAGAGGCTCTAGACTGGAGCAAAGAGGAGCTTGCTCGAATTACCAACAAAAGCGGTATTAAAGGGACTTTGCAGGATGCCATGAAGGAAAGCGACGTATTTATAGGAGTTTCGGCAGCCGGTGTGGTGACAAAGGATATGGTAGCAAGTATGGCCAAAGAAGCGGTGGTTTTCGCATTAGCAAATCCAGTGCCGGAGATTTTTCCTGAAGAAGCCAGGGCTGGCGGAGCAAAAGTAGTGGGAACGGGGAGGTCCGATTTTCCCAACCAGATAAACAACGTGCTGGCCTTTCCCGGAATCTTTAGGGGGGCTTTAGAAGTAAGGGCCAGGAAAATAAATGAGGAAATGAAGCTGGCAGCAGCCCATGCCATTGCATCGCTTATAAGTCCGGCGGAACTGTCGCCCGATTACTTTATTCCCTCGGCTTTAGACAAAAGGGTAGCGGCCCATGTAGCCTGCGAAGTGGCAAAAGCTGCGATGAATACCGGGGTGGCCCGGGTTGCCGTTGATGCGGAGCAGTTGAAAAAATCGATGCTTGAATAACTTATTAAATTAAATACTTCCTTACCGGCAGATATATATTTTAGAGAGGTGCGAATTTTTAATGAGGGAGATTGAAACTTGGTTAATCAAGGAAACCGTAAAAGACCTTTTTTTGAAGGCCAATTATTTTGCCGGTGAAGACCTGGTTTGTAAGTTAAAAGAGGCAAAGGAAAAAGAGGAGTCGCCAATAGGAAAATCGGTACTAGAGAAAATCATCCTTAATGCCGAGATTGCGGCCCGGGAGCGAATAGCTATTTGCCAGGATACCGGGATGGCCGTGCTTTTTGTTGAACTAGGGCAGGACGTCCATATAGTGGGCGGGGATTTCAATGAAGCCATAAACGCTGGAATAAGGGAAGCTTACAATGAGGGTTACCTCAGAAAATCGGTGGTAAATGACCCTCTATTCGATCGGAAAAATACCGGCGATAATACTCCGGCTGTCATCCATATAGAAATAGTTAAAGGTGACAGAATAAAACTCATAGCGGTCCCTAAAGGGTTTGGCAGCGAAAATATGAGTGCAGTAAAGATGCTGACGCCGGCTGAAGGAATAAAAGGAATAAAGGGTTTCGTATTGGAGACGGTAATGAGAGCAGGTCCAAATCCATGTCCGCCGGTAATAGTAGGAGTGGGCATAGGAGGTACCATGGAAAAAGCTGCCTTGCTTGCCAAAAAGGCACTGACAAGGTCCCTTGACCGGCGGCACCCGGACGAAAGGTATGCCAAACTTGAAAATGAGATTCTGGAACTGATAAACTCATCGGGCATAGGACCTGGTGGGCTCGGTGGAAGGACGACGGCGCTAGCGGTAAATATAGAGTATTTCCCAACCCATATAGCGGGCCTGCCAGTGGCTGTGAATATAAGCTGCCATGCATACCGTCACGCTGAAGCCACGATTTAAGGGGGAATGAAAAATTGGGCGAAATTAGAATAACTACTCCTTTGACATCCGAAGCGTTGAAGGCACTGAAGGCGGGCGACGAGGTGCTTATAAGCGGGGTGTTCTATACCGCAAGAGATGCGGCACACAAAAGATTGATCGAGATGATAGCAAAGGGCAAAGAACTTCCGGTGGACTTGAACGGCCAGATAATTTACTATGCTGGTCCTGCTCCCGCAAAGCCGGGTTATGCGGCTGGCCCTGCAGGTCCTACCACCAGCGGCAGGATGGATCCCTATACGATACCGCTGCTGGAACTGGGCTTGAAAGGTATGATAGGTAAAGGCACAAGGTCCCCGGAAGTAGTTAAGGCCATGAAGAAATACGGTGCCGTCTATTTCGGAGCTGTTGGCGGAGCCGCGGCACTTATATCGAGGAGCATAAAAAAAGTGGAAGTGGTCGCTTTCGAAGACCTGGGCACTGAAGCAATTCACCGTTTTTACGTGGAAAATTTTCCGGCAATAGTGATTATTGATTTGGAGGGTAATAATTTATACGACACCGAACCTCCAAAATACAGGTATGTATAGGCTCTGTGGTGGCTCCATCCTCCCGGAGAGGTGGTTTTCAATTTGGAGTGCGGTAAATATATACCATCAATGAAAGGATATAATATAAGAGGATTAAGGTGCCGAGTTTAACAGGACGGCTATGGCTGTCCCAAAAACCGCCAGTTGGGGCTGGGGCAGCCTGAAAGGCGGACTACAAATACCCCAACCGTCTAAACTGGTGAGTTTCACTGGTTTAGATGACGAGGTTTTTCTATGGATTTCGGATTTTACCAGTTTGAGAGTCTTTTTAAAACGGTGAACTTTATAATAGCGCTTATTGAAATGCTGCTCATAGTGCTCTGGATAGGTTTTGCGGTTAATTCTAAGAGGACATCGGTAATTGCTCTGACATCAGCTATATCAGCCATAATCTTTCTGGCTTCTATACTTGGAAGGAACCCTGTACTATCATTCTTATTAGTGCTGGTGCTGGTGTCTTTGATGGCAAATACCATCAGGATCGTCAACGAGTACCAGAGGGGAGTCCTGCTCAGGTTTGGCAAATTTGCATACGTGGTGGATCCGGGGATTAACGTCATCATGCCCTTCGGTATAGACCGCTTGCTTGTGGTTGACCTGAGAACTGCTACTATAGACGTGCCCCGACAGGAGATAATCACAAAAGACAACATACCGGTTATGATCGACGCAGTAGTTTACTTCAACGTATTCCAGCCAGAGCTCGCGGTACTAAAGGTGCAAAACTACTTTAATGCCACCAGTCTGCTTGCCCAGACCATTTTGAGGGCGATTTTGGGGAAGTACGATTTGGATGATATTTTGGCCAAAAGGCAGGAACTCAATGAGATGTTAAGGCAGGAACTTGACCGTGCCACGGACCCGTGGGGGGTGAAAGTCACTGCAACCGAGATCAAATCCATAGAGCTGCCGGAAGAGATGAAAAGGGCAATGGCAAAGCAGGCTGAAGCAGAAAGGGAAAGAAGAGCCAAGATAATAAGAGCCGAGGGCGAACTTCAGGCGGCAGAAAAGCTTTCGGAGGCAGCGAGCATAATCTCGAAAAACCCCGGAGCTTTGCAACTAAGACAGCTCCAAACCTTGAGCGAAATTGCGGTGGAGAAAAATTCCACGATTATATTCCCGTTGCCGATAGAAATAATCAAATTTTTTGCCCCAAATAACGAGACAAAGGCTCCCGGAAATCCTGATAAAGATGGCCGGTAGCCACAAAAATTTTTAAAATCCCCCTTGCAAAATAAAGAAATAGTATGTATAATACTATCAGTAATAGTAATCATTACTATCATTACTATTAAGGAGGTAATTTAATGAATTTAAAAGGTACAAAAACTGAAAAGAATTTAATGGCGGCTTTTGCCGGTGAATCTCAGGCCCGCAACAAATACACCTACTTTGCATCCGTGGCCAAAAAAGAAGGGTACGAACAGATTGCAGCAATTTTCCTTGAAACGGCAGAAAACGAGAAGGAACACGCAAAAATGTGGGCAAAATACCTGGGCTTAATTGGAGATACCGCCAAAAACCTGGAAGAAGCTGCAGCGGGAGAGAACTACGAGTGGACTACCATGTACAAGGAATTCGCAAAAGTAGCAAGAGAAGAGGGATTCGAAGAAATTGCCGAGCGCTTTGAAAAGGTGGCAGAAGCAGAAGAGGCCCATGAAGCAAGATACCGCAAGTTACTTTCTCAGTTAAAGGAAGGCACGCTTTTCAAACGATCGACGCCCATTAAGTGGCGGTGCCGGAACTGTGGCTACATATATGAAGGCACCGAGCCACCCGAAAAATGTCCCGCTTGCGACCACCCCAGGGGATTTTACGAGCCTGTCTTGGAGGATTAAGCTAACCGGGGATAACAACCCCGGTTTTTTGTTAGATATGCGAATCGGGAATCAAGTCAAAAAAAGATGGATGCCGGGTTTCCGGCCCAGCATCAGAGTTTGCCTTCATAATCCTTTATAAATCTTTCTATAGACCTATCGTAGGTTCTTTCAGCCTCCCTGGAAAAATAACATGCCGGGAGTTCACCATTTTTCCTGTGATAATGCAGACACTCACAGCAGCGCCCCTTGCGAGAGCAGGGCTCATAGGTACACGTGCAGATATTTTTGTTTTTTGTCAATGTGCACTCCAAAACTTCTCACCTCCACAAAAGAAATTTTAACTTTGTTTGATTAGATAAATCAAGATTTGAATTTGAAAACTTGTCAAAACCGGTGCCAGGGGGTAAAATAAATGAAAAGATTGGGGAAACTACAATGGAGTCAAGAGGAAGAAAAGTGGGGCCTTACTGGCCTTTTGCACGATGTAGATTTTGACCTTTCAAAACACAGCATAGTTAGAGCGAGATGGCTAGAGAATGGGAACTTAGCAAAAAAATAGCTCATGCTATAGAAGTGCACAGCAAGTTATAATCTTGTTTAGGGAAAGGAGGATATAAAGCTGAAACTGAAGGATAGACTTCTCGAATTAATGAGAAGTGAAGACTATAAGCCCATGACTGAAGGGG
>JAKKUQ010000063.1 GCA_021890755.1 Thermosediminibacteraceae bacterium
GATCGCCGAAAGTTATAATAAAGTTAAAATAAAAATAAGGGGAACAAACAAATTGTTCCCCTTTTGTATGCTTATTGTTATCTGGCAGGATTTCCGCCTACCCAATATGAGTATGCCGACTACGTAACGCACAGGGTTCCCGCCAATTACCATGTGGAATATGATGACTACCACTATTCGGTACCCCATGAGCTATACAAGCAATTAGTTACCATCAGAGCCACAGCCAGAACCATTGAAATCTTGAATGAGAACAGAGAGCGAGTGGCACTGCATCAAAGGCGTTACACAGGACCCCGGTATGTTACCAACATCAACCATATGCCGCCTCACCACCGTCACCAGCACCGGATTAACTGCCTGGATGGCACCGGCTACCGGGAATGGGCCAAAAGTATCGGGGAACAGACTTATGCTGCTATTGACTATCTTCTCACCTCCCAAGTGATTGAAGAGCAGGCTTTTCGAGCTTGCCTGGGGATCTTGCGGTGTGCCGAAAAATACGGTCATGGGCGGCTTAACGCAGCCTGTGCCAAAGCAATTGCCATGAATTCCTGTACTTACTCCACGATAACTACCATCTTGAAAAACGGTCAGGACAAAGTATCCCTTGCCCAAAAGGATTTACCCACTCCCCTGCATGAAAACTTGCGCGGTTCTGCGGCCTATGTTTAGGGGGGGTGGATGGACCATGATTAACCAAACGCTGAACAAGCTTCACAGTATGAACCTCAAGGCCATGGAAGAGGAATACCGGCGCCAGCTTGAGTTAAGCATAAGCAATTCCCTCTCCTTTGATGAACGGCTGGCCATGATGGTGGATGCCCAGTGGCTGGCCAAAGCTAACAGCCGTCTCAAAAGGTTACTAAGAGAAGCTAATCTAGGAAACCCCTCGGCCAGCTTGGAAGATCTCAACTATGATCCGAAGCGGAATCTGGACAAAGCCACTATAGCCCGCCTATCCGATTGTACCTGGATTAAAGAAGGGAAAAATCTCATTATCACGGGGGCTACCGGCACGGGCAAAACTTACCTGATCAGTGCTTTCGGCCATGCTGCTTGTAGGAAAGGTTTAAAGGTTCGCTCCTACAAGGTAAACAGGCTGTTAGTTGATTTGGCTATCAGCCGGGGAGACGGTTCCTACAACCGATTGCTTGGTGAGCTAAAGAAACCGGATTTGTTAATCTTGGATGATTTCGGCATGGCCCCTCTTTCCCCTAGTGCTTGCCGGGACTTTCTGGAGGTCATCGATGACCGCCATGACAAGAAATCCATCGCCATCTCCGCTCAACTGCCGGTGGCAAAATGGCATGCCCAGTTTGAGGATGCTACTATTGCGGATGCTGTACTGGATAGGTTAATTAACAATGCGTACCGCATTGAGTTAAAAGGGCCAAGTTTAAGGGCGACTGCTCACAAAAATGGAGGGGGTGGTACCAGAGTTTAATTATCTATGTTAAACTTCAGACATAAGGTGCCGGCTGTTGGCCGAATCATACGATAATGGTGGCCGGATGCCGCAGGAACGGTGTCCGGATATTTCAGGAATGCTTGGCCGGATGTTATAGGAACGATGGTCTGAATTGACGAGAATAAGCACTTCAGGCTGCCTTGGGTTACGATATTACTCAAACGCTCTTTGTAGGAAAGAACGTTCTCCTTGTAGAAGGTCCGTCAGATTTCCTTTACTTAAAGTGGTTTTCATCTGAATTACAACATCAGAACAGAGAAGGTTTGGATCGCCGATGGGTTATTACACCTTCGGGAGGAATAGATAAAATTGCATCTTTTGTGGCTCTTTTTGGCGGTAATGAGATTAATATAGCAGTTATCACTGATTTCCATTCTGGGTTAAAAGGCAAGATTAAAAGCCTAACTGAACTTTATAGGTTAATAGGTGTGTTTACAGTGAACTCTTACTTGGGACAAGCGGAAGCAGATATTGAAGACCTTCTTGGCCGAGAATTTTATTTTGCACTGGTGAACCGGTGTTATAATCTCAGTGACGAATATACACTAAATCCTAAAAAAGAACCCAAGAATTTGCGAGTAGTGAAAGAGGTCGAAGAGCATTTTAGAACGCTACCCCCTGATTTTCCTGAATTCGATCACTATACTCCAGCAGCCTATTTGGTTGAAAATGGCAAAGATTTGAGGAACGAACTTCCTGGATTAAACTGTGCCTTGGATAGATTTGAGCAGCTTTTTAAAGATCTAAATAAATTGTTAAGATAAAAACGCAAAAAACAAATGTTTTAGAAGAAGGTTAGCTTATAAAAGCCAGGGTGGTTAAATTTAACATCGTTGATGATGGATTATTTAACATCCGCTATAAGTACGTGAAAGATGGTAAATATAAAGATTTACTGCTAAACATGTGGGTGAAAGAGGTGGAGCACTCTTTTTTAGAAGTATCCCCAGCGTTTTGGGATCGCATTCCTGCCGCATAATATCCCCTTTGCAGATAATGGGATGATTATATAGCGATGACAGTTTAGCCAGCTTATAAAACTTGTATTTATCCTGCATGTACAGAGCATCAATGTCTCTGTACAGGTTTTTGTTTTCGGCAAAAGCTTCCAGCAAAAACGGCAGCATGTTGATTTGGTTGCTCATAAAATACACCCTCCGTCCTATTCTTCCCATAGCTCCTCCATAAGCTCCCGAATTCTTTTTTTGCGTTCAGCAGTTGCTTTTTTGTCTATTTCTATAAGCAGCACATCGCCTTCTTTTGCGCCAGGTGGTACAAGAGAGCGCGGGAGGTTGGCGGTTGACCTGTCCTCCAGCTCAACCACGGCATAATCGCCCTCAAACCTGTCTATGATAACTCTCATGAGCAACACCCCTTTTTATTGCGGCGGTTTGCATATCTTGCAAGGCTCATAGCCTCTCTGCTTTGCCTCGCTCAGGCTGATGGGTATGGAGCTTGTCCGCAGCGATGAACATCCTTCTCTGTGATACTTGCTCCCGGTTTTTGTAATGTAGACCGTTATGTCGTCACGTGTATCATTCTGGTTATTTTTGGTGTCGGAAACTGTCGTGCTGCCGGTGTTCGTGCTTGTGTTGACCGGGCTGGGCTGTTTGTTGAACGAAATGCTTTTGCCATCGGATGTTGCAATTATAGTACCCGCTTCATCGGTCCTATACACCTTAATACCGCGTTCGGCAAGTTTCGACAGCGTTTCAGGTGCAGGGTGTCCGTATTGATTGTTAGCTCCCACACACATGACTGCATACCTTGGTGATACGGCATCCAAAAATCTGGTGGTTGTAGAAGTCTTGCTGCCGTGATGGCCAACCTTGAGCACATCCGATTTTATGTTATAACCCTTTGCCAGGATTTCTTTTTCAGAGGTCTGCTCGGCGTCTCCGGTAAAGAGGAAAGATGTGCTGCCGTATGTTAATCTGACAACGACGGAATAGTCATTGAGGTTTTTGTAGCTGCTGCTGTTCGGTGCGAGTATGGTAAAACTGGTATTGCCCAGCCTGTATTCGGTTCCCGGTACGGGTGCGGTGATTTTGAGGCCTTTGTTCCGGATGGTCAGCAGCAGGTTCTCAAAAGTGCGAGTGGTGTGTTCCACTTTTGGCATGATTAGCTTGCCTATATCAAACGCGTTTATGACATCGGCCATTCCGCCGATGTGATCGGCGTGCGGATGTGTTGCAATTACAAAGTCCAGTCTGTTAATTCCCAGCTTCTTTATGTAACTGACTATATCGGGTCCGTTTTCGGGATTGCCTGCATCTATAAGCATGGCTGAACTGCCGTCTTCGATGAGTATACAGTCCCCCTGCCACACGTCTATAAAGTGGACCCTCAGGTTGGCAGCAGGCTTTTCTGAAGGCTGCGGGGCAGTAACTGCTGATTCGACACTGTTCGAGCTTTCCTGATTGCTTTGCTGTCCTGCTTCATCTTTTGCGAGTTCCGTATCGGTTGAGTTTACTTCTTCCTGCTTATCGGAGGCTTCTTCTGCCTTTTCGACATATTTTGACTGTTCCGATGCATTTTCTACTGCAGAGTTATCGGAAATTCAGTATTATTTTCTATTGCGGCAATGTTATCGGGATGGTTGCCTGGTTGTTGGCTGGCAGGCTGTTCCGCTGTCAGCTGGTCGTCCGGCGGAGAGGGGGTAATGGCAAAGCCGGTAATCATAAGTGCCAGGGACAGTAGGAAAACAATGGCGGCACTTTTCTTTTTGTGTATGAGGTCAATTATTGAGAAAACGAGAAACGGTGCGGACAAGAAAACCAGGAACGTCCCAATCCCTGCTCCCAGCATAAGCAGGGTAAAGATATAATACAGCGAGGCAACGGTTTTCTTCCACCGAGTTCCGCTCCTGAATCCGGGAATATATTGGAGGACTTTTTGCACCAGGTATCCCTCCTTTGAGTGGTTATTTTGATTATAACACATTTTTTAATGTCCGTCTATTGCTATAAGCGACTTTTTGTGGTAATATAAATACGTAAAAAAGGGCGAGAGAGGTGTGGATTGTGGAAAAATATTATTCCACAGAGGATGTTGCCGAAATTTTGGGGTTTAAAGAAAAAACTGTGCGAGAGTGGTTGAGGACGGGTAAACTTAAAGGAAAGAAAGTGGGAAGGGTGTGGAGAATAAAAGAGAGTGATTTAGAGGAATTTATCAATAATACAGAAAATTATCTAGCAGGATCTAAGGAAAAAATGAACCGATAGAGAAGCAAAACTCATTGTAAGATAAAGGCTTGGGATTCAATCTCAATCAGATGATAGGACTGGACCGGCCCGACCTAAAACCCCCGGAGTTGGAAGCCGCTGCGCGGATGCTGGGGAGTAGCCCCTATATCCGTATAAATTTCCTTCTATGAAAGGGGAAGCCCACCCCTTTTAAGGGTGGGAGGAGGTCACACAAAACTTGAGTTGAAATAGGCACAAAGAAGGGGAAGATATGATGCCTGGACAAAAATTAGACCTGACTACTCTAGAAAACTGGTTATGGGAAGCTGCCTGTAAGATTCGCGGCCCGGTGGATACGCCAAAATTCAAGGATTACATTTTGCCGCTTATTTTTCTAAAACGTCTCTCCGACGTGTTTGAAGACGAAATAAATTATCTGGCCGGTGAGTTTGGAAGCGTTGAATAGGCCTGGAAACTTGTAGAGGAAGCATATCAGCATGAACAATCCATAGTGCGATTTTATCTTCCGCCGGAAGTGCGTTGGAACGAAAAACGAAGAAGACTCTTAACAGAAGCGATAAATGAGTACCTGAGAGAAATCGGGACGGATTGTTTCAATGTATAACAAGTTCACCTTCGCTCAACGGCTTGTAACACAGCATAAAAGGTTTGCGCTTTACAGCACTCACCCAAATCTTTACTTCACAAAAACTTCTTTTATGCTGGAAACGTTAGGCGACATCGGCATACAACCGATCAGAAACGGAGGTGTGATATAATGAATAAATGGGACAAAAATGTTCCTGTGGAGGAAAGCCCCTATTATTGGAAAGGAGAACCAAAAGTCTTTGAAAGACAGGTGGACTTAAATCCATTGACTGTTTTGGATCTGTTTTCAGGAGCTGGTGGATTGTCTTTGGGCTTTGCAATGGCGGGATTCAATGTGGTCCTTGGAATAGACATTCACAAACCTTCAATGGAGACATTTCTTCACAATCACAAAAAAACAATAGGTATTTTGGGAGATATAAGAAAAATACCAGACAACCTGGTTCTTGATCTCCTGAAAGGAATTGAAGTGAAAGTCCTAATGGCGGGAGTTCCTTGTCAAGGATTCTCACTTAACAACAGAAAAAGGAATCCAAATGATCCTAGGAATTATCTGTTTTGGGAATTCATAAGGTTCGTTAAACTGTTAAAACCGGATTTTCTTGTCCTGGAGAATGTCTCTGGGATGAAAAACACAGCAAATGGCAGCTTTGTGGAGGAGATAGAGAAGCAAATCGTAATTGCGGGAGAAGAAAGTGGTAAAAAGTACAGAGTTGAGCACAGAATTCTAAATGCAGCTGATTATGGCGTTCCACAAATCAGAAAAAGATTGATATTCCTTGCGAGTGCTAAAGGGTATCCAATAGCCTGGCCAGAACCCGAGTTTGGAACTCCTGAGCGACCATACAGAACTGTTTTCGATGCAATAGGTGATCTCCCTTCTCTTCAGCCGGGCGAAAGGAAAAGTTTTTACACAACCCAGCCCCAAACGGAGTATCAAAAATTGATGAGAGAGGGAAGTGTTGTTTTGTTAAATCATGAGGCTCCTAAGCACCCGCAAAGCACCATCAAGAAAATAAAAAACACAGAACCAGGAAAACCCATATATCCAAGATTCACACAAAGAATAAGGTTGAGTTGGGACAAACCAAGTCCCACCCAAGTTGCTGGTGGCATACGACCACAGTTTCAATTCGGACATCCCAGCGATCCGAGAGGGCTAACGGTGAGGGAGAGAGCTCGTATACAAAGTTTTCCGGATTGGTACCAGTTCTTTGGAGGGATTGTTCAGGGTAGGGTTCAAACTGGCAATGCAGTTCCACCACTTTTGGCGAAGGCCATAGCTGAGAAAATAAAAGAGGTGATCAATCGATATGGATAATGTGGATGCATCCCCTGAAAAAATCGATTTTTTTGTTTATAACATTATGGAGTGGGGGAAGAAAAATAAAAGGCACTTTGTTTGGAGGGAGAGAAACGATGAATTTTTTGTGGTGTTCATTTCGGAATTCTTTTTGAGGAAAACCAAGTCTGAAACTGTGGATAGTTTTCTGAGAAATGTTTTTTTGAAAAAGTATAGGACATTTTGTGATATTGCACATGAAAATGTGGAAAATTTAAAGGGCTTTCTTAGACCGTTGGGATTACATAACCAAAGAGGAATTGCATTGAAAGAAATTGCTACTGTGCTCTGTAAAAAAGGTGAACTCCCATCATACGAAGAAATTCTCGAACTTCCGCATTGTGGGAGATATATTGCGAATGCCGTGGAGTGTTTTTTTCGCAAAAGGAAGAGGGCAATAGTTGATCACAATATTGAAAGAGTGTTCAACAGGTTTTTTTCAGTTCCAAAAGCTGTTGAGATTCACAAAGCAGAATATCTGTGGAATTTTGCCGATAAAATCCTTCCAAGTGAAGATTTCATGAGCTATAATTATTACCTTTTAGACTTTTCCGCTTTGGTTTGCAGACCACGCAAACCACAATGTGTTTCATGCCCGTTATCTGAGAAATGTGACTTTTATCTTAAAAAACAATCACCAGGGAGATGAGATCATGTTTAGAATATGGTACAGCACTCAGGATCTGGCAGGCTGGTTGATTCAAAACACCAATTTGCGCCATTATCCTTACAATTTGAGAAGACTAGCGGAGAGCGATGCGAACAAACCCAGTGAATTCCACAGAATGCCTGGGCATCTGAAAAACATTCTGTATTTGGATGCTCCAGATCTGATCATAGAAAAAGATGGTGATCCGATAGTGACCATTGAAGTCTCGAAAGAGGCAGGGACAGGCCATAATGCTTTCCAGAGATTTGCCAGAATTGCAGCAGCTGTGGAGAACGGCGTTCCTGCAGTATACATTTACCCGGAAGCCACTTTCATAACAAGACAAACTTCTCAGCGATGGGATAGAATAAACCCGAATATTTTCTATGCCATGGAACGTTTAATGCAGATATACAACATACCTGCACTACTGTTCTATCACCCAACATATTACAGAACTCATTTAAAAACAAGCCCGCCAAATGTTCACCTCAAGGGGTTGAAAAATGATCAAAATTTTCCCTCATCTCCCGACTCAAATGATCCAGAGATGGGGATGTTTTTCGAACTGATCAATCTGATTATTTCAAGAAGTCTGAGGGGGTATGTCCCTCTTCCACTCATCAATGAAAGGTTAGTTGTTAATAGAAGAAACTGGATGCAACATGAATACAACAGCAAAGGTGGTCCCAATGGAAAATGGTCTCCAGACACCTCAACAGTTACTATCCCCACTCAAGCCCTTTTAAATTTCCTGAAACAGTTCACTTCTGAGAATTATGTGTTTGGTGATCTTTTGACTTCCAGAGATGAAACTGTTGTTTACCAAATTGATGCAAAATTCCGTGGAGACCCATATCCAGGAGTATTATCTGCTCTTGATTACATGAGGTGTCGCGTTGGGAAAACATATGAGGACCGAGATAAGAACCTTGTTCTTACGTGGGGACAAGTTCAGTACAACAGCGCAAACCAGTCTATAATGGTGACCTCCTCAAAGGGCAGTTCGATTGACGATTTCATATCCTCACTATCTTCAGTTAGGGGTCAAACAAGGTGCTTGCTGGGGACGACAACCTTTTCTGCATTGAGAGACTTTGAAATTCCAAGATATTACATGCAGGCGAGATACGGATGCATGTTCACAAAAGTTAAACACATAAGGGTTTACTCTTTCTTTGCTGATGCAATACTCTTCCCAGATGGAGCTGTGTGGAGGGAGGGATGATGAGGGAAGAATTCGTAACAAAATCAATTTTGGGATTTCTCAAGACAAAAGGATACTCCATTATATCCTTTGATTTTCCTCAGAGCGGAACAGGGATTCTATTACACCCAGATATACCTCAAGATAAGAATGGAGGCATTAAACCCGACATAATTGCTTCAAAGGGAAGATTTCTGCTGATCATGGAAAATAAAGAAAGGTATTGGAAAGATGATTTTGAAAAACTTCATAGGCTGAAAACATGTGTTGATTATACTCGAGATTTAAAGAAACTTCATAGTCAGTACAATACGACTTTTCTAAAAGTCGGTGTGGGAATCCCAAATAACAAAAAGACAATTGAAAAAGCACTTGAAAGCGGAAGATTGGTTGACTTTATTATAGTTGTGGATGAACACGGAGATTGCAAAGTGATTTTTGGAAAGGTGTGATTCAATACTGCTGTCGCCTAACAGCGGGTATACAGTTTGCTGTGCTCACCCAACCTCTTTGCTCTCGTAATCTATCGTCTGGATATCCAATAAAGAATACCCTCTGAGCTATATCTAATTCTTCATCAAAACTAGCCAATAGTGACTCATCCACAAATTTAAAGTATATTTCATTAAGCAGATTATTAATAAAATAGGAAATGTTTAAGCAGGCAATGTCTATATCAGGGTCAGGATGCTCTATCAATAACGACGTATGATTTAAGCAGACTTCATAGGTTCTTCCCAGCTCTGGACCTAAATCATTCGGACTTTTCTTGTGAAAAAGAATACGGATGCGTTTGCCACTTTCTAGAACATGTTTATTGCTAATGAGAAGTAATATGGATTGCTGTTCATTTAGTTTTGCACTTAAGAGAAATCCAGTTCCGATACATTGAATTTATTTTCTTCGGATAAAAGTTCTAGACGTAAGGTTGAAAAAAGCAATTGTTCTTCTACTGATTTAGGTATCATATTCTTCCCTCCCCAATTGTATTTTGTAAAACAAAAATGGCCAGAGTTGCAAAAAACACTTTTTATCCATTGAAGCAATAGGGAATTATTGCAGTTCATAGGAGAACCGTAGACAGAGCATGTTTTCTTTAATGGTCTGTACTGGCCCCCGGTTATTTGGACTTAAATGACCAAAACTCCTCGACTCATATT
>JAKKUQ010000114.1 GCA_021890755.1 Thermosediminibacteraceae bacterium
AAATAGAAAAGATAAAAAAGAACGCCGAAGAGTACGTAAGGCTGGCGAAAGCATTTAGGCAGTAATAACTTTGATAAGAGGACCGGTGTTGAAACCGGTCCTCTTAATTTTTTCCACGGGAAACGTCAGGGTAAAATGGAGGGACATTTTGTTCTGATATAATAAATAATATTCGATAATGACGAATAACTTTTCGAGCGATTTTGCAGGAAAATCAAAAAGTATGACGAATAATTAAGTATAAGAAATTATCGAATAATATTCGATAATGTCGAACAAAGAGGTGCTATGGATATCAGGGAGCTTTTCTTTACGCCACTACTGGTCGCAAGTATGTGTTGTGACTGACAACCAGGCAGCGGGTAGTGATTACTCCAAATAAAAGAACAATTCTAGCAAAGCTAGCAGGCCGTTATTTTCCAGGAGTGGCGAATAATTAGGTAGAGAATGGAGGTGGCACATAGTAATATCACTTTCCGGCGTGGAAGAGCTAGGGTTTATTTGTCCCGGTGAGCATGGACGATCTATATTGACAAAAGGAGGATAAAATTATGTGGAAAGTTAACACACAAAAAATTAATAAGAAAGTTATGGGCGGAAGGGAAAAGGTAAGAGTCGCAGCCATCCAGGCTTCCCAAATAGTATTTAATAAAGAGAAATCCATTGAAAAGGCTTGCCGCTTAATCAAGGAAGCAGGTGCTAACGGGGCCGAATTGGTGGCTTTTTCTGAAACCTTTATTCCGGCTTATCCTGCTTATTATACTGTAGGTTTTGAAACTCCAATTGAAGAGTGGGCAGCTTGGAATGTGGCGCTACAGGATAACTCGATCGTTATTCCTAGCGAAGACACGGAAATTATCGGGCAAGCATGCCGGGAAGCTGGCGTCTACTGTGTTATAGGTGTTAACGAACTAGATGACAAACCAGGTTCCCGGACCTTATATAATACTCAAATTCTATTCGGTAAAGATGGAAGTATATTAGGTCGACACAGAAAATTAATACCAACTTATACAGAACGTTTGTATCATGGACCGGGAGACGGGAGCGACCTGAAAGTCTACGAGACCGATATTGGACGAATAGGTTCCCTAATATGCTGGGAACACCATGCAATTTTGGTGCGTGCGGCTCAAATGTTAATGGGTGAAGAATTTCATATTGCCAATTGGCCCGGTAACTGGTCGGTCGGTTTAGGAAAACCCGGGGAAAAAACAGGAAGGTTATTAGAGGGAGTTACTAATGCTTTAGGGCATCCCTGTGACCTTCAAGCTGCTGTCAGAGAATATGCTTTTGAAGCGGGAGCTTTTGTGATTAGTGTAAACGGTTTGCTTAGAGAAGAAGATTTTGAGCCACAATTTAAAGATTTTATCAAGAGCGATCATATGAATTTCGGCTGGGCAGTGGGTGGAAGTTCAATTGTGAACCCGTTAGGGGAATACCTCGCCGAACCCGTATTTAACCAAGAAACAATTCTCTACGCCGACTGCTATGCTAACGAAATCAAGGCAGCAAAGGCTGTTTTTGATGGGTTGGGCCATTATTCCCGCCCTGAAGCGACAAAGCTGCTGTTAAATACTACGTCTAATGAAAATTTTGCTCCAGTGAGTGGGTCAATAGCACCCTCTACCGTTCCATCTTATACAGATCTTAAGCGTATTTCCGAAACCTTTGAAGTTAGCCTAAAGAGGCTAGAATCACTAGCAGCGAAGGTTGAGGAATTATTAAGTAGAGCTAGCAATAGGTAAAAATGAGTCTTTAAGTTTGGAAAGAGGCTATTAAAGCAGATAAGTTAACAATGGAAGATTCAGTTATGACCCGACTTTGCGACATATTTCCTCTAATCTAAGTCTAGCTAGTGAATTAGGCATGGGATGTCTGGCTAAAGCCGGTTATCCCATGCCACTTTACTACGAATATGCCGCTCCATTGCTCTAGGACTCAATGAGTTTTATTATTCCCTCTAGCAAGTGGAGGTTAAAAGCCACTAATTTTTTATTATTTGGAACGTTTTATACTTAGCAATCTGGGCAGGAAAACTAAATTGATTAATATATAAAAGGGACAATTTCGAACGAGGTGGGTTGCAGTTGGATATAAGAGATTTCCTCTTTGCTCCACTAGTCGGAAAAGCATATATGTTAGAAATCTCTGCTAAGCAGCGGGGCATTCTAGCTGGTACCGACAAAATGTTTAAAATAGCTCAGGAATTAGGGCTTAAGCTGGAAGAGCTTTCTCCTGACGGCACAAAAATCGAGGAAGGTAAGTGTATATGCCGAGCTTGGGGTGATGCATGGCAGGTAGTTCGGGCTGAAGAACAGCTCTTGGGAGCTATTGGCAAGGCGTCAGGCGTAGCTACAGCGGCAGCCGAGATTGTGGATAGGGCTCAGGGCAGGGCTCGTGTTGTCTGCGGTGCTTGGAAGAAAGTGCCTCCTGAGGTAAGGCAGGACTTA
>JAKKUQ010000115.1 GCA_021890755.1 Thermosediminibacteraceae bacterium
TGTTTATTGCATAATTAAAATGGACAGAGTTGCAAAATAAAATCCCCACTTTTGCAACTCAAAAATCCCCAAATTTGCAAAGGTCATTGCAGGCACCCCTAAAAACCTTTACCCTTGTAGTTAGGGAGATCTTAACTGCAAGGGAGGAACGGAGGATGCTCACAATGACCCAAATTGATGATATCAGAAAAGCGTTCTTTATGAAAGGGCAAAATATCAGCGAGATAGCCCGGGAGTTCCAAAAAGACAGAAAAACGATACGCAAGTATATCTATCAAGAGGACTGGAACACCAGGGTTAAAGCTGAAGAAGTTAAACATACCTTCCCAAAACTCGACCCTTTCAAGGCGGATATAGATCAGTGGCTTGAAGAAGATAAAAAAGCTCGCAAAAAGCAGAGGCATACCGCCAAAAGGATTTACGACAGGCTCTATGAAAAATACCAAGATAAGTTTAACTGTTCTTACCGCACCGTAGCAGGCTACGTGGCCATGAGAAAAAAAGAATTGTATCAGGACAATTCATGCCGTCTGCCGCTGGAACATATCCCCGGTGAAGCGCAAGTGGATTTCGGCGAAGCCGACTTTTACGAAAACGGGACGCTATACCGCGGCTTTTATCTGAACCTGTCGTTTCCCTACAGTAACGCGGGCTATACTCAGCTCTTCAAGGGAGAAAACCAGGAATGCCTGTTTCAGGGGCTTAAGGACATATTTGAACACTTGGGGGGAGTACCCCGTAAGCTATGGTTTGATAACGCCAGCACTATCGTGAAACTCTCGAAAAATGGAGAGCGCAAACTAACCGACGCTTTCCTGAGGTTCAAGCAGCACTATGGTTTTGAAGCGGTATTCTGTAACCCTGCTTCCGGCCACGAAAAGGGAAATGTGGAAAACAAGGTCGGATACCACCGGCGCAACTTCCTTGTCCCGGTCCCCAGGTTTGAAAAGCTGGAGGATTTTAACCGCGAACTTTTACGATTGTGCGACCAGGACATGCACCGCGAACACTACCGGAAGGAGGCATCCATAGCCGAACTTTTTAATGAAGACCGTAAGGCTCTGCTTGATCTGCCTACCGTTCCTTATTACGAGGTAGCCGGTTACATAACAGTCAAAACCAACGCCTACGCCAAATTCAGCTTGAACAGTGGAAAGCACCTTTACTCTACCGCTCCAAAATACGCCAACAGCCGGGTGCTGGTAAAGATAACAGCCCATGAGGTCATACCGCTGGATGAAAGCCACCGGGAAATCGTACGCCACCAGCGGCTTTACGGTGACAACAAGCAAGAAAGCATGGACTGGCTGCCATATCTTACCCAGCTTTCCCGCTGTCCTGGAGCCCTTAAGTATTCGGGAATATACAGCATGCTGCCGGACCCACTCCGGGAATACCTCGACGGCTTAAGCAAAAGCGAACGCGGCAAAGCGCTCAAGGCTCTGGCTGTGCTTTGTACCAAAAGCAGTTTTGAACAGGCTGTGAACGCCGTAGCCGAGGCTCTCCTTTACGGAGTGCAGGATTTAGACAGCCTCGTAGCCATCCATAACAGGATGACGAGTATAACCCCGCCGTTGGAGCCGGTAAAGATTCCGGAAGGGGTTCCTGAACTCACTGCATTCCGCTTCAACGCTGAAGACTATGACAAAGCCTTTCTGAAAGGCGGTGCCAATTTATGCTGAAGGACGAAATCGCCGCCTGCTGTAAAGCATTAAAACTCAGCCGCAATCTAGTGGAAAACTGCGACAAGATCGAAGCTCAAAGCCATGAAGAATACCTGCTGAAGCTGCTAAGATTAGAACTGGAGCATAGAGACGCAAGCCGAAAGGACAGGCTTTTGAAAAATGCAGGCTTTTACACGATAAAGACCTTTGCCGACTACATATTCGATGAAATCAAGCTGCCGCAGGGGCTTACACCGCAGGACCTAAAAGATTGCAAATTTCTCGAAGAAAAGAAAAACCTGATCCTTTACGGCAACGTGGGAACCGGCAAAACCCATCTTGCCACAGCCATCGGTGTGGAGGCCTGTAAAAAGGGATTCAACGTAAAATTTTTCCGCACTGCAGCGCTGGTAAACCGGCTGGTGGAAGCCAGGAAGGGAGGTGAACTTTCCGGGTTACTAAAACAGCTTTCCAAACCAGATCTTCTGATCTGCGACGAATGGGGCTATGTTCCTTTAGACCGCGAAGGGGCGCAGCTACTGTTTCAGGTGATTTCGGACTGCTATGAACGTCGCAGTGTAGTAATTACCACTAACCTGGAATTCAGCCGCTGGGCGAGCATTTTCTACGATGAGCAGATGACAGCAGCAATGATTGACCGGCTGATACATCACAGTTACCTGTTGATCTTTGATGGTCAAAGCTACCGGATGAGGCAATCACTCATGAGGCAATTAAGTTAACATAAAAATTCCCCACTGGTGCCTGGGGAAAAATCTTTG
>JAKKUQ010000017.1 GCA_021890755.1 Thermosediminibacteraceae bacterium
GGGATAACCTGCCCAGAAATAAAAAGCTATTGAACGAAACTATGGCACATTACATAAATGATACTTTTTCAAAAGACCTGAGTCGCTCTACTGCTGTTCTCATATAATCTTCATCTATCTCAAATCCAATGACCTTGATATTTAAGCGCATACAGGCAATAGCGGTTGTGCCAATTCCAATAAAGGGGTCAAGAACCAGTTTGGTCTTTTCAAGGCCATGCAGTTTTATGCACATTTCAGGCAGAGCAACAGGAAAAGTAGAAGGGTGTGGCCGCTGCTTTTTTTTATCCCATATAGTTTCGTAAGGAATAAACCAGGTATTCCCTCTGCATCTTTTATCCTGCTTTGCGTTTTTCCATCGGCCGATATTGGATTTATCCTGATAAGGCACCCCTATGGCAAGCCTGTCAAGCTCCACCTTTCCCGTCTTTGTAAAGTGAAAAATGTATTCGTGGTTATCATGCAAGAAACGTTTGCCCGCGATCGGCTTATAATGGCCAACAGCTATATCTCCTGATATGCCTGGATATTTGCCGACCGATTTTTTTTCAATAGCGATCGATTTTACCCAGTGAATAACGTTTTGCAGGACAAAATGCTCTCTTAGTCTTTGAGCCACATCAAAAGGGATCCAAGGGTCGCTGGGCTTCCCGCCTATGTTAAGAAAAAAGGAACCATCCTCTTTCAGCACCCTTTTAATTTCAACAGATACTTCCTCAATCCAATCCAGATATTGTTCCCGCGGAATATTGTCATCATAACTGTTGTACCTAATGCCTATATTATATGGCGGCGATGTTACAACTACATCTACTTCCTCCGGCTGAAGGTATTTTCTCATACCAGTAAGGCAATCTTCCAAATAAAGGGTTATTTTTGGGCCTATATGGTAAACCTTTTTCGCGGGTAGATTAGACATAATCTTGCCTCAGCCCCTTTAGTGAAAAGGCACTAAAATTCAATCAAATTAGGCGCTTCGTATAGTATATCATATGGATTAAAATTATAGCAAGACAGATTTTGAATGGTCAATATTAATAAAGTTTATCAGTTGATTATTTAGTTGGAGTTAAAATGCTGGATTGCTATGTATGAGATGTGCTTTAGACAACATACTTCAAAGATTCATATGAGTCCTTACAATTAGTCCAAATATAAGGGGCAAGTACAAATTGAACGGGAGGGAGGCTAATCCTCCCTCCTGTTGCATAAAACTTTTAGAATCACAAATTGTATGCTACGCGGAAACCTTCATGAATAGCGTCTATAAATTTCCTGGGTTTGACACTATCCCCAATGGGATAAACCGGTATATTTTCTTCTTCAATTGACTTCAATAAATCGTTTTTGGACTTAGAACCAACTGCCAAAACGACCGTATCTACACCATTTATTTCTTGAATTCCACTTTCATTTTCTATAATAACTTTATCATCTTCAATCTTTTGAACTTTGCTCTTCGTTAAGACTTTTATTTTTTTCTCGCTCATTCTATTGAGCAAGAGAGATCTGGTTGATGGTCCAACATCCATTGCCACATCATCCAACATTTCAACTACTGTCACTTCTTTACCTTGCTCAGCTAAAAATTCCGCAGTCTCGCAGCCCACCAATCCACCACCGATGACAACTACTTTTTTACCTGTAGTACACGTTTTCTTGAGAACATCATGCGCAGTAACAACATTTTTCCCTAAGGCTCCAGGAATTTCAGGAATTATAGGTTCAGCCCCTGTCGCCAAGATCACCACATCTGGTTTAACCTCTCGTATTGTATCCATATCCGCTTCCTTGCCTTTTACAACTTTGATGTCGGATTTTTCCACTTGATTAATAAGGTAATTGGCTAAATCATTTATTTCTCCTTTATAAGGCGGAACAGCTGCAATTTGCATTTGTCCACCTAGAGTTGTTTGTTTTTCGTAAAGAACTACTCCGTGTCCTCGCAAAGCAGCCACCCGTGCTGCTTCTAGACCAGCAGGTCCACCGCCTATTATCAATACTCTCTTCTTTTTCTCGGCGGGAGCTTCTACATCGAACTCTGTCTCGTGTCCCGTTAATGCATTAGCCACGCAAGTAATATCGAGGTCTTGGAGCAAACGATCAATACAACCTTGATTACAAGCGATACATTTTCTCATTTCTAGAACCTTGCCCTCAGAAGCTTTTCTGGGGAGATCCGGATCTGCTAGCAAAGCCCTTCCCATTGATACTAAGTCGGCCTTGCCCTCACGGATAACTTCTTCTGCCATAAAGGGATCTTTGATTCGACCAACAACAATTACAGGTATCTCATTATTAATAGCTTCCTTTATAGCGGCTGCCGCATCCACATAACAGCCCTGAGGGACGGCTGCAGGTTGAATAATCATTGCCGCAGATTCATATACACCACCTGAAACATGCAAGGCATTGACTCCTGCTTCTACGAGCTTTTGAGCAAATATTTTAGTATCTTCGACGGTAAGCCCTCCGGAAACATATTCTTCGGCACTCATGCGGTATATAACAGGAAAATCATCCCCCACCTCTTGCCTTACCCTTCTTACGACCTCCAATGGAAATCTCATTCTGTTCTCAAAAGTACCACCATATGAATCGGTCCGTTTATTGCTATACGGCGATAAAAATTGATTAAGGAGGTATCCATGCGCTCCATGGATTTCAATGGCGTCAAATCCTGCTTCCTTAGCACGTCGGGCGGCTTGCCCAAAAGCTTCCACCAACTCTTTTATTTCGTCTACTGACAATTCTTTGGGAGTTTCTTGCATTACTGGACATGGAATGGGTGAAGGAGCAACAACCCTCATACCGGTAACTTTCGAAGTTGTTTGCCTACCGGCATGATAAAGCTGTACAGCAATTTTTGCTCCATGCTCATGCACTGCATCAGTTAATGCTTTCAGTCCAGGTATTAATTCATCTTTATAAATACCAACTTGGTTCGAAAAACCCTTGCCATTTGGATGAACATATGCGGCTTCAATGATAATTAAACCTACCCCACCCTTTGCCCTGGTTTGGTGATAAGCCTTAAAACGTTCGGTAACCGCACCATCAGTAGTACAATAATTTGTAACCATTGGAGGCATAACAATCCTGTTTCTTAATTTCATCGATCCAATTTGAGTTGGTTCAAAAAGCCTTTTAAACTCTAGTATTAAACTCATTTTAAACCCCCCATTGGATCGAAAAAACTATTTGTTCATTTTTTCACTAATTACATTATATTTATATTGTAAATTATTACCAAAGTCTAATTCTCTGTATAGAATTCGTTCTGGCCAGTATTAAGTAATAAAACTTAATTTTCCCAATTTTTTTCTTGCTTTTTTCGAGCTTTCTTTTTACCACTCAAAGTACTCGGCCATTTCTAAGTATTTTTTCGTCCTGATCTATAAGTAATGCTCCTGCTGATTCACGGTTTAGAAAAAAGCTGCTTTTCTCCGCTCGCACTTTTCCAAAAGCCTCACGAAATTAAAAAAAAATTAGCTTTTCGGGTTAAACTCCTCGGGCTTTTTGTCAGATACTCCGAAAAAGTACAGGATGCCCTCCACAATTCGCCGGGAGGCGAATCCGTCGCCGTAAGGGTTTACCGCATTGGCCATTCGGGAGTATTCTGCTTCGTCGCTAAGGAGTATTTCCGCTTCCTTAAGCACATTTTCCCTCGCTGTTCCTATTACCTTTACGGTACCGGCTTTCACTGCCTCAGGGCGCTCGGTTTCATTCCTCAGAACCAGCACCGGCTTGCCAAGTGACGGCGCTTCTTCCTGCAGGCCGCCGGAATCGGTCATAACCATGTAACACCTTGCCATAAGGTTATGCAGCTCGTCAGTATCCAAGGGAGGAAGAAGTATAATGCGCTCGTGATTTCCGAGGATCTCGTGTGCCGTATCCCACACCGCAGGATTTAGGTGTACAGGATATACCAGGACAACATCTGGATTTCGCTCGACCACCTGCCGGAGCCCGTGGCATATATCTTTTAGGGGCTCTCCGAGGTTTTCCCTTCTGTGGGCAGTAACTAGAATCACCCGGTTTTTCTTAAAATCCAGTATGTTAAGGGCAGGTTGCCTGAAAACGTAATTTTCTTTAACAGTGGTTTTCAGTGCATCTATCACCGTATTGCCGGTCACGAATATCGATTTTGGGTCTACCCCTTCATTTATGAGATTTTCCTTTGCGGTCATCGTGGGTGCAAAGTGAAGATCGGAAAGGGCAGCAGTGAGCTTCCGGTTCATTTCCTCCGGAAAAGGCAGCCATTTATTGTGAGTCCTCAAGCCTGCTTCCACGTGTCCAACTTTGATATGCATGTAAAAGGAGGCAAGGGCTCCTACGAAGGTAGTGGTGGTGTCTCCATGGACGAGTACCAGGTCAGGTTTTACCTCTTCCAGCACATCCTTTAACCCTGAAAGAGCATTGCGGGTAATGTCAAACAAATTCTGCCGTTCTTTCATTATGTCCAAATCGTAATCAGGCTTTACATCAAAAAGGCTCAACACCTGGTCGAGCATCTGGCGGTGTTGAGCTGTTACTGCCACTTTACAGTCCACAAAACTACATTTTTTTAGTTCCTGCACCAGCGGTGCCATTTTAATGGCCTCGGGCCTGGTGCCGAAAACTGTCAAAACCTTTATTTTTCTCAAAGCCAATTCCCCTTCTAGTTTCTATTATAGTTCCTGAGACTTTTTATCATGGGAACTCGCCATCTGCCGTACACCTATTAAGAAGGCTACAAGCAAGGCGGCGAGTGTCGAAAAGGCTTGTTTTATCCCTACCCATATCAGCAGGACCGCGCATAACCCAAGGGCTAGGCTCATAAGGTACATGTAAACCACTGCTTGCCTTTGGGAGAATCCCACATCCAGGAGCCGGTGGTGGATGTGGCCCCTGTCGGCCTGCATTATGGGCTTCCCATTGATAAATCGCCTTATTATTGCAAAAGCGGTATCAAAAATGGGCAATCCCAAAGCCAGTATAGGGACTATCAGCGCGATGGCAGTTGCACTCTTTACTGTTCCATAAACGGCCACAGCTGCCAGGATATATCCCAGAAACATGGCACCTGTGTCGCCCATGAAAATCTTAGCGGGGTTGAAATTGTAAGGTAAAAATCCCAAAGCAGCCCCAGCCAGCAGCGCTGTTATCAGTATCGCATTAGTCTGGCCGAGACTTATGTTCACAACCATCATCGTCACTGAAGCTATGGCAGCGATTCCAGCCGCCAAACCGTCGAGGCCGTCAATGAAATTCAAAGTATTTGTTATTCCGACCACCCAAAAAAGAGTGACGGGTACGCTCCACTTGCCTAGATGAAGTAGGCCACCGAAGGGATTTGTGATAAACTCCACTTTCAACCCGAAGAGAACAAGAATATATGCTGCAGCTACTTGAAGGAGCAGCTTTATTTTAGCAGGAAGCCCGAATATATCGTCAAGAACACCTACCGCAACTATGAAAGCTCCTCCTATCAGCATACCGCGAATTGGACTATGATCAAGCGGTAAAGTAACAAGGCCGACTAAAGTGAAAGCTGCAAATATTGCGAGCCCTCCCAGCCTCGGCGTGGGTTTTTTGTGAACCCTGCGGGCATCCTTTGGAACGTCAATAGCGCCTATTTTCCACGCAAGCCTTATAACTTTTGGTGTGGCAATGTATGCTAGCGCCATCGACATAATAAAAGCATATATATATAATGGCACTTTAATCGCCCCTTTGTCGCCAAACTTTACTTCCTTAATTTTATTCTAGGAGGGTTTCTTTGTCAAACTTTCTTATACTGCACAATTTCAATCCCGGCTTCTGATAACATCTCCATAGCTAAATCGTCCGGATATTCTCCCTCATACACTATTTTCCTCACCCCTGCATTTATAAGCATCTTGGCGCAAAGGGCACAGGGCTGGTGAGTTACGTATAAAGTTGCACCTTTTATGCTAATCCCCCAGATGGCCGCCTGGATTATTGCATTCTGCTCTGCATGAAGTCCGCGGCATAGTTCATGCCTTTCTCCGGCTGGAATTCCCATTTTCTCTCTCAGGCACCCGACTTCCTGGCAGTGGGCAAGGTTGGTCGGAGCTCCGTTGTAGCCAGTGGTCAGGATGCGCTTCTCCAGCACTACTACTGCCCCAACGCTGCGCCGGAGACAAGTCGATCTTTTGGCCACCACCCTGGCGATTTCCATGAAGTAATCATCCCAGGGCGGTCTTATAATTTTTTTCATTTGGTGCCAAAGAGCCTGTCGCCGGCGTCTCCGAGGCCCGGTACTATGTAGCCATGGTCGTTAAGGCGTTCGTCGATCGCAGCGGTATATATGTCCACATCGGGATGCTTTTTATGAACTGCTTCTATACCCTCCGGCGCCGCAATAAGACACATCAATTTTATGCTGTTGGCACCTTTTTCCTTTAACAGGTCTACCGCCTTTACAGCAGACCCTCCAGTAGCAAGCATCGGATCCAGGACTATAAGTTCCCTCTCCCCTACATCAGCAGGCAGTTTACAATAATATTCCACTGGCGAGAGGGTTTCAGGATCTCTGTAAAGACCTATGTGACCTACTTTTGCTGCCGGAATTAGTTTTAAAAGGCCGTTTACCATGCCGAGGCCCGCTCTAAGGATGGGAACCACTCCGAGCTTTTTGCCGGAAATCATCTTTGCCTTGCAAGGTCCTATGGGTGTCTTTATCTCTACCTCTTCAAGCGGCAAAAAACGGGTGACCTCATAGGCCATTAGCATGGCCACTTCTTCCACTAGTTCTCTGAATTCTTTCGCTCCAGTTCTTTCATCTCTTATAAGCGCAAGTTTATGCTGCACCAACGGGTGGTCTATTACATAAACGTTTTTCATTCTATCCCCCATTTCTATATATTTGAATAAAGAGGAAATCTCTCACAGAGGTTCTTTACGGCCTTGGCAACCTTTGCTTTCTTCACTTCATCATCCCTGTAAGTGAGTGTGATATCTATGAGCTCGGCTATTTCTTCCATCTCGGCCTCTTTCATGCCACGCGACGTAAGAGCCGGTGTTCCAATTCGAATACCGCTTGTTACGTTGGGTTTTTCTGGATCGTAGGGTATAGCGTTTTTGTTGACGGTAATGCCCACTTCGTCCAGCAACTTTTCAGCTTCAGCTCCTGTAATGTTTTTGTTTCTCAGGTCAACCAGAATCAAGTGGTTATCGGTTCCACCAGTCACTAGATTGTAGCCCCGTTCAATCAATGCTTTTGCCAAAGCCTTGGCATTTTTTACAACCTGCTCCTGATATTTTCTAAATTCTTCCGTACCGGCTTCCTTGAAGCACACAGCTTTAGCCGCTATAACATGCATCAAGGGGCCTCCCTGGATGCCTGGAAATATTGCTTTATCTATCAATTGAGCGTATTCTTTTTTAGAGAGGATCATTCCTCCCCTTGGACCCCTTAAAGTTTTGTGGGTAGTGGTGGTCACGAAATCGGATACAGGAACGGGATTCGGATGCAAACCTGCGGCAACAAGGCCGGCTATATGAGCCATATCCACCATGAGATAAGCGCCTACTTTCTTTGCAATCTCTGCAATCCTAGCAAAATCGATAATCCTGGGATAAGCACTGGCGCCGGCCACGATCATTTTTGGCTTATGTTCTTCGGCAAGAGCTTCCAGTTCATCGTAATCGAGATATCCGGTCTCCTTTGATACACCATAAGGTATAAAGTTAAAGTACTTTCCCGAAAAGTTCACTGGACTACCGTGAGTAAGGTGCCCACCGTGAGCCAGGTTCATACCCATAACCTTGTCGCCCACATTCAAGGCAGAAAAATATACGGCGGTATTGGCCTGAGAGCCAGAATGGGGCTGAACGTTGACGTGTTCGGCTCCAAAGAGCTTCTTTGCCCTCTCCCTGGCAAGGTTCTCTACAACGTCCACAAATTCGCAACCGCCGTAGTACCTCTTTCCCGGATAACCTTCAGCGTACTTGTTGGTAAGCACCGACCCCTGAGCTTCCATGACTGCTTTGCTTACAAAATTCTCAGACGCAATCATTTCCAAGTGGTTTTGCTGGCGCTTCATTTCGTTTTGAATGGCACTGGCGATCTCCGGGTCAACCACTTTCAAAATTTCCATAAAGCAACACCTCTCATTTTTTTTCATATGAGCTTATTTTATCTATCCGCCTTTGATGGCGGCCTCCTTCAAATTCAGCTTTCAGCCATTCCTCAACAATTTCCCGCGCAAGGCCCGGACCTATTACCCTTCCACCAAGTGCCAGCACATTTGCATCGTTGTGAAGTCTTGACATTCTTGCTGAATATACATCATGGCATAGGGCAGCTCGGATGCCCTTTACTTTGTTTGCCGCAATAGATACCCCGATTCCCGTTCCGCAAATTATGATACCCCTGTCGTATTCTCCCCGGGCTACCGCCTCAGCAAGATTAAATGCAATATCTGGGTAATCTACCGGTTCCTCAGAAAAGGTGCCAAGGTCTTCATACTCTATACCCTTTTGCTCCAAAAGCTTTATTATCTCTTGCTTTAAATTCAGTCCTCCGTGGTCACAAGCTACAGCTACTCTCATATTTTTTCCTCCTGTCTTCGCTAACTACATTATATTTAAAAAAATTAAGCCTTGTCCAGTTCTTTTTGTAATTTCTCCAAGACCTTTTCGAGTTTTTCCTTCAAAATCTCTGCTACCTGCCTGTAAGTCTCTTCGTCGCCACCGTAAGGATCGGCAATATCTCCACCTTCGTCCCCTTTATCGTCAGTGAATTCAGAAAGGACGAAAACCCTTCCCTTTGTATAGGGGAATTTATTTACAATATAATCCTTATGGCTTTTGGTCATTGTAAGAATAAGGTCAGCTTTTAAAAGTTCTTCTGAAAGAGGCTTTGCCCTGTGAGCGGAAAGGTCCACCCCATGATCTTCCATCACTTTCAGAGCCTGGGGTGAAGCTGGCATCCCGGCAACGGCAGCAATCCCGCAGGAGTCCACCTGTATTTTACCTTCCATTCCTCGGTCCTTCAGTATTTTCTTGAAAAGCCCCTCCGCCATGCTACTCCGGCAGGTATTGCCAGTGCAAACAAAAAGCACTTTCTTCATAGTGCAACCTCCCAAAAATTCATTCCAGTTTAATTATATTATACCCTGCAGCTTTCCTTAGCCTATTCATAACTGCAAGGCCCAATCCCGTCTCCGGGATACCCTCGGCTATTATCTCCTCTACCCCCATCCTGTCGAACTTTCTAAGGACAGAAAAAAGGTTTGAAGAAATGGTAAGAGGTGCATTTCTATCACCGACAGAAAGCACATATCCTGTATTGTAAAATCCGCGGGTCTGTGCTGTAGCCATAATGCCCACCTTCTTCCCCTGGACTGTGAGCTTTTCTGCCAGTTCGGATATTTTTTTTACCTGAGCCTCGATAGGTCCTTCTACCACCAGAACCCGGGCTTTTGGTGAATAGTGCCGGTACTTTTGCCCTGGAGATTTGGGCTTTTGTCCTTCAGCAAGTCCTGGATCCAATTCGACCCTGCCGAGAACTTCTTCCAGCTCCTCACGGGTCACCCCTCCCGGCCTCAAGATCACTGGCACTTCCCCGGTCAAATCAAGTACAGTTGATTCGACTCCAACTTGACAGTGGCCTCCATCCAAAATAAGGTCAACCCTTCCCGCCAGGTCTTCGTACACGTCCTGGGCGTTGGTGGGGCTTGGCCTGCCGGATATATTGGCGCTAGGTGCTGCTATTGGAACTCCAGACTCTTTTATAAGACTCAAAGCTACCGGGTGTTTCGGCATTCTAACTGCAACAGTATCTAGCCCACCAGTAGTGCTGTAAGGGACCACCTCTGACTTTTCAAGCACCAGCGTAAGGGGCCCCGGCCAAAACCTCTTCATCAATTTTTGGGCGTTGGAGGGAACTTTATTTACAAGTTTTCCCAGTTCTTCGTAACGACATATGTGAACAATCAATGGGTTATCCTGGGGCCTATTTTTAGCCCGGTATATCTTAAAAGCAGCCTCTTCGTCTAGGGCGTTAGCTCCCAAGCCATAAACTGTCTCAGTTGGGAAGGCTACAAGCCCACCGGCTTTAATAATCCCTGCGGCAAACTTAATGCTTTCCGGATCCGGGTTTTCAGGATTTACTTTTATCAATTTCGTCTGCATGTTATCACTTTCCCCGACTAATTAATTAAAATTCCGAAAAAAGCCGCCAGAGCTATCAGCAAAATCGGATTTATTTTAAAGGCGTAAAGCCCTAAAAATACCCCAAAGGCGATTAACACATCTCTTATCCCCAGTATAGAGTTTTTCCCCAAAGAATAAGCCGCTTTTACGATGAGGGCAATTACAGCGGGCCTTATACCCAAAAAAAAGTAGTCGACCCATTTAAGCGCCCTGTATTTTGTTATCATAAATGCCAAAAACAGTATGATTATAACCGAAGGTAAGGTCACGCCTAATGTAGCCGATGTAGCACCCCAAAAACCTGCAATCCGGTATCCTACAAAAGTTGCCGCGTTTACAGCAATGGGCCCGGGGGTCATCTGAGATATAGCTATTATGTCCATAAACTGCTCCAGAGTAAGCCATCCGTTTATATCTATTATTTCTTTCTGGATGAAAGGTATCATGGCGTAGCCGCCACCGAAACTAAAAAGGCCAATTTTAAAGAAGACCAAGAAAAGTTTTATGTATATCATGGCGCATCGCCCTCTTCCCACCGCTTTCTCCACATGCGCGAAAGAATCCCTGTAGTTCCGGCGGCGATGATTACAAAAATAGGATGCACATCAATCAAGAGAGCTATCAGGCAGGCAATCGCGACCACCATGTCGAAAAAGTTTCTAAAAGCAGCTTTCCGGAGATTTATGGCAGCGGCTAGCACCAGCACTACCAGGGCTGGATATATACCCCTAAAGGCCTTTTGGACCGCAGGTTCCGACCGGATTTCGTTATAGACGAGGGCGACCGCCAAAATTATGAGAAAGGATGGCAGGACCGTCCCTAAAGCGGCTATTGCCGCTCCTAGAAATCCATATAGTTTGTATCCTATATACACGGAAGAATTTATCGCCACCACTCCCGGCACACATTGGGATACCGCTATTATATCGAGGAATTCTTCCTCTTTAAGCCACCTTAATCTATCCACAAATTCCGCCTTCATCAGGGGGATCATTGCAAAGCCACCCCCCAGGGTGAAGGCCCCTATTTTAAAAAAGGTCCAGAACATAACAACAAGCTGCCGGGGTGATATTTTTTTATCCAATGTCCCCAACTCCCGATTATAAGGATGCTGCTATAACCCTGTCAAAGCCGGCATAATCTTTTATAATTTTTATGTCCTTAAAACCGGCATTCTTTAAAAAAGTGGCAATCGATGCAGCTTGATCCTTGCCGAACTCTAAAACGATGCTGCCACCGGCTCTCAAAAAACGGGGTGCGCCTGCAATAATGCGCCTGTAAAATTTTAGCCCATCGGGGCCACCGTCAAGGGCTATCCTTGGTTCGGTTTTTACCTCCTGTGGAAGGTATTCAATCTCATTTGATGGGATATATGGTGGGTTGGCGGCCACCACGTCAAAATCTCCCAAACCTTTCTCTTCAAAGGGCTGCCAAAGGTCACCTTGCAAAAAGTGCACCCGATCCTGTACTCCGTGTTTTATAGCGTTCTCTAACGTTACCTCTCCTGCCGTTTCCGATATGTCGGAAGCGTATACAACGGCATCTTTTTTGAAGAACGCTATCGATACAGCAACGGCTCCACTGCCGCAGCAGAGCTCTGCGATTTTGGGTGCTTTTATGTCCGATATGCGGTTCAGAACTTCTTCTACCAGAAATTCGGTCTCGGGCCGGGGAATCAACACACCCTCTTTTACACGAAATTCAAGGGTAAAAAACTCTTTCTTCCCAGTTATATACGCCACCGGAACCCGGGAACACCGCTTTTCTATGAGGGCCTTATAAATTCGTATTTCCTTTTCTTTTAGCCCTCGTTCCGGGTAAAGGTAAAGGTCCATCGTCCCTATCCCGAGTACGTAAGCAAGAATCACTTGGGCATCCAGCATTGGGCTTTCGACCCCGGCCTTTAAAAGCTTTTGCTTGCCATATCTTAAGGCTTCACTTACGTTCATTGAGCAGCCCTCATCTCGGCATCGTCGGCCTCAGCAAGTTTTCTCGCCTGGTCTTCCGCAATCAACCTATCTATTAGCTCATCAAGCTCTCCGTCCAAAATGTTTTCCAGCTGATGGGTGGTGAAGCCTATACGGTGATCGGTGACTCTTCCCTGCGGAAAATTGTAGGTTCTTATCCTCTCGCTCCTGTCGCCAGTCCCAACCTGACTTCTCCTGCTTTGGGCAATTTTTTCTTCCTGCTCCCGCCTCTTCATTTCCAACAGTCTAGCCCTTAGTATTTTCAGGGCCCTTTCCCTATTTTTAATCTGCGAGCGCTCATCCTGGCAGGTAACCACGATACCGGTGGGAAGGTGGGTAACCCTCACCGCCGAATCAGTGGTGTTTACGGACTGTCCTCCGTGGCCGGAAGACCTAAAAACATCTATCCTGATTTCGTTCGGATTTATTTCCACATCCACTTCTTCAGCCTCCGGCAATACCGCCACAGTAGCCGTAGAAGTATGGATCCGGCCTCCAGCCTCGGTAACAGGTATCCTCTGCACCCGATGTACACCGGATTCATATTTTAAGCGGCTGTAAGCGCCTTTACCCATTACTTCAAAGATGACTTCTTTAAAACCGCCCAATTCCGTCGGGTTGGAGCTCATGACCTCAACCTTCCACCCCTGTCTTTCGGCATAGCGGGTGTACATCCTGAAAAGGTCCCCGGCAAACAGCGCAGCCTCTTCACCTCCAGCTCCGGCCCTTATTTCCATTATTACATCCTTTTCGTCGTTAGGGTCCTTGGGCAAAAGCAATATTTTCAGCCTGTTTTCCAATTCCTTTTCTCTTTTTTTTAATCTTTCAAGTTCTTCTTTTATGAACTCTTCCATTTCACGGTCATTGGAACTTTCTTTTAAAAGTTCTCTGCTCTCTTCTATCTCTTCAACAACCTTTTTGTATTCACGGTAACAAGTTACTATCTCTTCTAAAGAAGCGTGTTCTTTTGCCAGCCTTCTCCACTCTTCTTGCCTTGCTATTATCTCAGGATCGCTTATTTGCCTGGTAAGTTCTTCATACCTTTTTTCTATGGAATCCAGTTTATCGAACAAAAGTATCACCTCCTGACAAAACGCACTTTAACGCTTCAAGGGCAACTTCCAGTTGAGAATCATCGGGTTCTCGGGTGGTTAGCTTTTGAAGCCACATCCCCGGAAGGCTGAGTAATCTTACTAACGGCGAACTGCTCTTTCCTGCAAGCCTTATGAATTCATACGATATCCCGGCTACCAGCGGAAAAAGCAGCACCCTTGAAGCTATGCGGGCAAATAATCCCGGCCATCCCAGCATGGAAAACATCAAAATGCTAACAACCATAACCACCAGCAGGAAACTGGTGCCGCACCGCGGGTGAAGGGTAGTGTACTTTCTCGCGTTTTCAACCGTCAATTCCTCTCCACTTTCATAGCAGTGAACGGCTTTGTGCTCGGCTCCATGGTATTCGAAAAACCTTCTTACATCTTTCATGGAAGAAATAAACACTAAATACAATAAAAAAACAGCTATGCGAATTAGCCCTTCGATGAGATTAAGTAGAATGTGGCTTTGTACACTTACGCCTACTAATTTCACCAATACGGTCGGAAGAACTATAAAAAGCAGAACCGCAAATCCGATGGCCATTACTACGGCGTAAAAGATGTCCCGCCCGGTAAGTTTTTCTTCTTCACCTGCTGTTATTCCGGCTGAGTAAGACAGAGCCCGAATGCCTATTATCAGCATTTCGATTAGCGCGATAGCGCCTCTTAACACTGGAAGCTTTAAAAAGGGGAATTTTTCAGTAATGGAGCTGTTTTCTTCTCTTTTTACTATTATCTCATCATCCTTACGAACAGCTATGGCGGTGAATTTTGGGCTTCTCATCATTACTCCCTCAATTACTGCCTGACCGCCGATCATAGGTTTTGTTCTATCCATTTTTTCTCCCTTTCCATAATGAATAAAGGCTAGAGTGAAAAACTCTAACCTTTTAAAATCATTCTTCATCCTTTATGCCGTACTTTTTCTTGAAACGCTCAACCCGGCCGCCGGTATCAACGAGCTTCTGCTTGCCGGTAAAGAAAGGATGGCATTTTGAACAAATTTCAACATTGATTTCGGGCTTCGTGGAACCCGTCTCGAAAGTCTCGCCGCAAGCACATCTCACTATGGCTTTCCCGTACTTGGGGTGGATTCCTTCTTTCATTTATATCACCTCGCGTTAATAATCTATACCTAACCCTTGTTATTATAGCATACGCACCATTTGAACACAAGGTCTAAGCCAAAATATTTATACATAGTGCCTGTCGATGATTATCACCAGATTGTATCCTGGATAAATTTCCTTTATTCTGTTTGCTATTTTCTGTTTAAGTTCGTGCTCCTCGTGTTCTTTGACGCTATTTCCGACCACAACGTCGAAAATCACGTTCTTTTTTTCACCGGAGCCGACCACCCTCAGGTCGTGGATTGAAAGCACTTCGGGAAACTCAGCGACGATTTTCTCGATATCATCTCTCGTTTTTTTCACTTCCTCATCGTCCACATTTATTGGGTCCATGTGAATAGTTAAAAACACACCCAGTTCCTCCGAAAGCTCCCTTTCAGCTTCATCTATTATTTCGTGTGCTCTCACCACAGACATGTTTTCCGGAACTTCTGCGTGCAGCGAAACCACACACCTGCCCGGACCGTAGTTGTGCACCATGAGGTCGTGCACTCCTATTATACCTTCATAAGAGAGCACCCGCTCTTTTATTTTCTCCACAAACTCGGGATCCGGCCTGCCACCTATCAGGAGGTTCACCGCTTCCCTTACTAATTTATAACCCGTATACATAATAAAAAGCGAAACCAGTATGCCTATATACCCATCCAAAGGAAAGGCGGTGAACTTTGAACAAACGAGTGCCACAGCCGCCGTGGAAGTTGATATCACATCGCCGTAACTATCGAAAGAACTGGCACCCAGCGCCTGGGAATCGATTTTTGCCGCAAGATTCCCGGTAAACTTGCCCAGCCACAGTTTTGCACAAATGGTAAAAAGCAGGATGATTAAAGATGTCAGGTCAAAGGCAACGGTCTGAGGATTTATCACCCTCTGAAGGGAATCCCTTAAAAGTTCAAATCCCATGAGCATTACCAAAAGTGATATTATAAGACTTGTGATATACTCCACCCTTCCATGGCCGAAGGGGTGTTCCCTGTCCGGAGGCATTGCTGCTATTTTAAAACCTATGATTGTCACCACAGAAGAACCTATATCACCCAGGTTGTTGAAGGCATCGGCAAAGATCGCAATACTGTTCGTCGTCCTTCCTATGACAAGCTTTACAGCAAAAAGCAGCGCATTAACCGCTATTCCCACGATACCGCTTAGCATTCCGTAAGTCTTTCTCAGTGCTTTTTCCTCATCTTTTTCTGTGCCTGAAAAGAATTTTACCGCAAGTTTTTCCAGAATCATATATTTTCCCCTTTCGAAGGCTCGAGCGGCAGTTCCAGTTCTATCTCGTCCCGCAGCGGAATCCCGTCGATCCCTATAAGGGGTATCTCGGGCTTCAGTTTGCGAGCCTGTTCTAAAGCGTTTCTGTGAACAGCTACCAGCAAGAAACCCCTTTTTTGGTAAAATTTCAAGGCCTTTATATTGTCGTTGGTGGTAATAAGCCAAAGCCTCTTGCATCCGGAGGAAACGGCGGCCTTTTTACGGCTTCTACCAGAGCCGTACCTATGCCTCTTTCTTCGACCAGACTTTCAAGCACCACGATTTCACACTGGTCGTCCTCAATATTGTAAATGATGACGCCCAATGGCTCTTCTCCCTCTACCGCAAGAAATCCGGGTAGATTGGTGGCTTCATGAACTCGGTTTCTGCTGACTATTTTTGTCGAACCCCAGTTTTTTACTAAGAACCGCGCCACCCATTCTCGGTCGGATTCTGTTATTTGTCTTATTGAAAAGTTTACCATATTGCCCCTTCCTCCTTCTCCGTTAAAAAAGTTCTTATGCCGAAAATTGTGGCTTTTGCCAACCCCGAACGACATTCTATCCTATATTTCCCGGGAAATAGACAAACACTTCCGCTTTTTCCCCTTCAACTTACCACAGAAATTTCATAACCGCACTTTGGGCATCTAGCGTCGCGGATCTTCATCTGCACCCTATAGCCATACCGCCTTATCACGGCCTCTTGGCACCTGGGACAGTAAGTGCTGTTGCCTTCCTCATCGGCAACGTTTCCTGTATAAACATAATCAAGATATCTCATTGCTATTTCCCTTGCCTTTTTTAGCGTACTCACCGGAGTAGGAGGAAGGTCCATTTTGTAATTGGGAAAATACCGCGTAAGGTGCAGCGGAATATCCCGGCGGATGGATGAAAGCCAGCAAGCTAAAGCTTCTACCTCTTCCTCACGGTCGTTAAGCCCGGGAATGAGAAGCGTTGTTATCTCTACGTGGCAGGCCTCTGCAGCTCGCTCCACTGTTTGCTTCACTTTCGAAAGGTCCCCAAAAGCAAGATTTTTATAGAAATCTTCTGTATAAGCCTTGACATCTATGTTCATGGCGTCTACGTAGGGTAGGAGCTGCTCCAGCGGCTCCTTTTCTATAAATCCGTTGGTGACCAATACGTTTTTCAAACCTTCTTTTTTCGCAAGGTTTGCGCATTCTATTACGTATTCGTACCATATAGATGGTTCGTTATAGGTATAGGCTATTCCAATATTGTCGTGTTGGCTTTTCGCTATCTTTACCAGCTGTTCTGCCGGCACGTATTCGGTAGGAACCTCTTTGCCCTGGGCTATTTGCCAGTTCTGACAGAATTTGCAGCGGAAGTTACACCCAAAGCTGCCCACCGAAAATATTAAGCTCCCGGGGTAAAAGTGATAAAGGGGCTTTTTTTCTATAGGGTCTAGCCCTAAGGAGGATATCTTTCCGTAATTTGCTGAATAGAGTCTGCCGTCAATGTTTTTTCTCACCCTACATACGCCCGACCTTCCCGGTGAAATTCTGCAGTGGTGGGGGCAGAGAAAACATTTAACCCCTCCGTTTTCTTCTCTTTGGTAAAACATAGCTTCCCTCATAGGGGCTTTACCCGGAAAAGACAAAGCTTAACACCTCTTTTACTTTCAATGGTGCCTTATGACCTCGAACCTGAAAAGTTCATAGTCCTCGGTGGGCCTTATTCCTGCTTTCCTCAAGGCAATTTGTATCTGTTCCTCTACTGTGTCAATACCTTCTAGGTCGGGCAGTAAAACGCCGGTTCTCGATCCTTTTTTCACGATGACACCGTATCTTTTGGGGTCTAACTTATCTGGCGAATCAATGGGTTCCGGAGGAGTGAGCACATCTACCGAGTAAATAAGCTCGGGAAGTTCCTCGGGTTTAACCGGGAAGAATCTGGGGTCTTCGCATCCTGCACTGATGGCGTTTCTTATAATCTCCTCGGCTATATTCTTCCTTGTGGGCATAATGGTACCTATACATCCTCGAAGCTGGCCGCGTTTTTTGATGGAAACGAAAACTCCCGCTCTTTCCTCGATCATTTCCCGCGGAAGGCCTTCCGGCACTTTCAGCACTTTTCCCGTCTTGACGTAAGTCTCAAGGCTTTCGCGTGCGAGTTTCACATAAGGGTCCTCGTTTTCCCTTCGCTTTTTTACTTCTTCATCCCTCTTTTGGAATAACTTATCCAGCCAGCTTTCGGCTTCACCTTCAGGATGGAACCTGGCAACGCAGTACCCAACACCAAAAGGCCCTTCGTAGGAGAGCACCTCTGGCTGGACTTCAAAGCCGTCCAGCGCCCCCAGCATTATCCATATTGACCTCAAACCGCATTCCCCAGCCTTTTCAATCAGGTTCGGGTCAAGGTCGTATAAAGCTTCTATATCAAAGCGCTCCAGAATAGACACTAGCCTTTCGTCAAACACCTTGCCCTGGGGAGTAAAACCGGCCGGAGCTCCTGGAAGAAGCCGGTGGGAAAGATCTCCGCTTGCTACAACCACCACGTCTTTCCCCAGGCTCTTGGCCGACTCTTGAATAACCTTTCCGAAGGCATAAAGGTCCTCATAAGACAGCATACCGAAAGCTAGCGGAACTAATTTAAAATCTCGGGCGTGTTGTGATATGAAGTAAAGGGGCACCATCACCCCGTGATCGAGCTCTTTCCTTATACCGTATCGCGAAAGGCGCACGCTGCTTGACTTTATCGCGGGAATGTCGGTCTTCTCAGCTCTTTTTAGAATCTCATCCTTGAGTTCTTCGTCAGGCTCAAATTCTAGCTTTACTTCATGGGCTCCAAAATCGGCAAGGCTCCCCTTTAATGGAAAATCATAAATTAAGATCGCATCCTGAAATACTGGACCGTGGGGCGAGATTATTACAATGGTCTCGGGATTTAATTCCTGAATTTCCATTCCAACTTTGTGGGCAGCATCTATTGACTTTTTGACTTTCAGCGCCTCCTGCTTGCCCACTTCGGGGACCATTATGGGCGGGTGGGGCATCAGAAAACAGCCTACAATACCCATCGCAGGCGTCCCTCCCGGGCTTTAATCCAGGGCTGGGGTATTTTTATTCCGCCTTTAAAGGTGGGGGATCCCCAGCAGGCGGTTTTTCCCCCTATCAAATATTTCCATAAAGTGCTGTAAACATATTATACCACTTTTTTAGCCTAATGTTTCCTTTTTCCACAAGAAGTTTTCTTAATACACCGTAAGATGGGCAAAGTTCAGCAAAAAGCTCTAGCAAACGCTAGGAGAACATAAATCAAGAACGGGCGTTTTTTAAGCGCCCGTTCTTATATTGCGTTTCCATTCCATTTTTCAAGATTTTTTCTTGCGTTCTCCTTTACCCTCTCTATATGTTCCGCTGTTACCGGCCGCTCAAAGCTTCTAAATCCAGCCAGTTTAAATCCGTGTTTTTTGGCAAGTCTTGCTATCTCTTCTACCTGTTCCACTGTGAGATCTCTGCCAAGAGTATAGCACTCATATCGCCTTTCTAGCGCCAGTATCATTGTTTCTGCCATACAGGCATAGCAGGTCTTTGGCTCAAATCCGAAATTGAAGTTGAAGTTTACATCGCCGGGTACCTCCACCACACCACCCTCGATTATCAATACGTCGTCGCGCTTTTCAGCCACATCCTTGGAAACATCCCTTGGCCTTGCCACATCGCATACTACCGCTCCCGGCTTTAAATCTTCGGCGTCTATTATCGTATCTACACTGCTCGTAACAGTAATTACAACATCCGCCTTTCGCAATGCATTTTTCACATTAGAAGTGATTCTCACCGAAAGCCCGGTTTCGCGCAGTATTTTTTCAGCTATACTCTCGAGCCTCTCCATATTTCTGCCAACCAAAGTGAGAAACCGGGCATCTTTTGCAAGGATTTCGGCGCACACTTTTCCTATGGAACCCGTGGCCCCGATTACTACCACATCTGCATTTTTTATGTCTTTGCCCATGAGTTCTGCAGCCTTTATAGCTCCTTCTACAGCGGTAGCCACAGTGTAGCTGTTCCCTGTAGTAACGGGTATATTGAGGTTTTTTGATATAGTTATGCCTGCATCACCTACTACCGAGGTGAAGGCTCCTAAGCCTACTATCTTTGCCCCCAATTTTTCCGCGAGCTTCCCAGCTTGAATTATCTTTCTTATCACAAATTCTTCAGGCAATGTCATCATTTGTCGGGTAGTGAGAGGGCACGCCACAAACCAGCCCTCTATCTCGTTGTATGGAGATTTCACACCGGTTATGTGGGAAATTTTCACCGGGGGCAGGCGTTTAGTTATCCCCTCTATTACTTTTTCCGGCAATCTCCTCATAAACTTGAATTTCCTTGTTACGTCGTAAGTATCTATGGGGTGAATTATAAATGCGAAATTATCCACTTCCAACACCTCATCATTCTCAGTTTAATTTTTCAATGCGTGGTTGAAAGGCAATTTTGTCTAAAAGTTCATCGTAATCCTGTGGAGTGAGTTCTTTATACGGCTTTTCTGCAAGGGAAACGAGCACTGCTTCCATTACATTTGTGCCGAAAGACCTCCCCTCCAATTCCGGAGTTGTTGTTACAAGGAGGGAGACTCCCTTTTCGGCTAGCATTCTGACATCTTCGGATGTAACCGTATTCGTGATTATCACCTTTCCGGAAAGCTTTGAAGGCATATACCTTTTTATGTAGTGAAAATCTCCAGCAATTATATCTGCCTCTTCAAAAAACCTTATATACTTTGATTTGCTCTTTTCCTGTTTTTTGCCGGTTGGGTAAATCATCTCGAAGGGCAACTTCACCACTATAGGTACAATTATCCTCGCCAAAAAGTCTATAACTTTCAGCGAGTGAAGGGGGATGGGAATTCCCAATGCAAATATCAAATCACCGTATGTCATAACCGCTCCCGCTTTCTGCAGGGCCTCCGCCATGCCAAAGCGGTCGGTAGCAGAAACCAAAAGCACCTTTTTGCCCTTGAAGTCTACTATATTTTCCCTCTGTAGATATTCTATAACCCTTCTTTCAAGGGTATTTTTTAGTCCCGAACCATCCACAACGGGAGAAATTTTAGCAGCAGAAGCAAGTTGTGCAGCATCCCTTATTACGTAACGCCTGTTGCCCGCATAAAGATAAAGATCAATGCTGCCCAGGCCAAAGGCGCTAACCTTCCCGTCGTATTCTCTTATGATCTCTGCCGCTTTTTTCTTGTCCCCATCGGTACCTACCCGCTCTATGAGGAAGTCCTCTCCAAGTATGTTCACCTGTACTTTATGGTTTCTTTTTGAAGAGCCAAGACTCACACTCATCACGTGTTTCAAGGTTTACCCCTCCTTTATCTTCCTTATTACTTCCCTCAGATACTCTGGATCTACAAATACATCTTCCTTCATTGGGGACTTGCCTATCTCTATCGCAACCACTTCGTTGTCAAGTAATGCCCTGAAAAGTTTTATCCTCTGATCGGAACCAAGGATTATCACCACATCATGCTGCCTTACCTTATAAATCAAATTCATGATTTCATTGACGAGCTCTATTCCCGATTTGTTGTAGACAAAATCCCACCGCTCTTGGTCGGTCATAAGCAGGATAAAATCTACTCCTTCCTCGCGGGCAACCTTTTCTATATCGGATGTATTCTTTAGTGGAAAACCTACAAGGGCTATTGTTTTTCCTTTTCTTACCTCTCCCAAACTTTCAATTCTGGAAAGGAAGGATCTATCTATGCCGAATTTTTTCGCCACCTCAGCCTGAGACAAGCCCTTTTGCCGGAGCGATAGCATTTCTTCCAGCGTGTTAATTATTTTTGTGAGGCTAATGAGTTTATCGCCTATACGAATGAGGTCCATGGTTTCACCTTCTGTGCACAATTTTGTGCTCATTCACATTTAATTTTACACTATGGTGCACTGAAAATCAACAATAAAAAAACCCATGCTAATGCCATGGGTCTTGTGGAAATCTTCTCAGAATTTCTTTTAACTTTTGCAATTCAGCAGGGGAATCATCGTGAAACATTCCCTTCTTAAGCCCCTGAAGGGCCCTCAATCCTTGTTCAGTAGAAATTTCCATATCCCGCGTAATTCGGGATACTGTTTTTCTTCTGGCTTCGTTCAAAGATTCAAAGATATTAAGCCCTTTTTTGAGCTGCTTTTTCAGTTCATCGTTGAGGTAAAGAGAAGCCATCCGGGTCATGGGATTACCGCAAACGCCGCTCCTCGTTACGCCAAATACCTCCGGCAGCTTGTGGGCTATCCCGATTTCCACCGACCATTTGAGTTCTTCAGCTTCTCTTCTCATACACTCCCGGAGTGTCTTAGGGGTGCAAATAGCGTAATTTTTTAAAGACCTGATTATTGCGTGCTCAACGGTGTGGGCTTGTTCCGGCTGTATCTCCCCGCTGAGCCTGCCAACAATAGACACCTTTTTGCCGGTCTCGTATTCCCAGCCGTAAATGGTTATTTCTATGCTCTTTCTATCGGATCCAAAGGTTGTATAACCTCCGGCGGGGCGCCATCCCGCACCGCAGATAACTGGATATCCCTGTTCCCGGAGTTCCCTTAAGTTTATTCTCTCTAAACCGTAAGCGATAAGGCCCTGATCTTGAAATTCAAAGCCCCCGGCCTTACACCTTTCCATCCCCAATACTCGAGCAAAAAGTCCAGTGATGTTCTTTTCTGGTACCACCTGCTGGGTCCAGAGGTCTTCAACCCTCGCAAGCACCCCTACCGGGTAAAATTCTTTGTCTTCCAAAGACACAGGAAATAGGAAGATTTCGCTTCCCACCCCGGCCTTCAACAGCATCCTGGAAAAGTAAGGCTCCAAGAAAAGGCCCTGCATTATTCCACCGTCAGCTCGCGGTAAGACCCCGTTGGTAATGGGGAGAGCAAAAGTTTCCACTTAAACTACCTCCCACCCTGAAGCATTACCTAACTTTTTGAAGTACTCTTCTAGTAGATATTTTATTTCATCGACATTGTTGCTTTGTTGAATTTTTTGTTTTACGGCCGCACAGTGAGGCAACCCCTTTAAGTACCATGCTATGTGCTTTCTCATCTCCAAAATGCCAATGCGCTCTCCGTGGAATTCCAATGCCATATCAAGGTGTTTAAAAATAATATCTTTTCTTTCTTCCGGTTCCGGCGGCGAAAGCTTTTCACCGGTCCTAAAATAGTGCTTTATCTCGCGAAAGATAAAAGGGTTTCCCAGAGCACCGCGTCCTACCATAATACCGTCACATCCAGTATGTTCCAGCATGGCCGCGGCATCCTCTGCCGAAAAAATATCGCCGTTTCCTATGACGGGAATGCTCACCGCCTCTTTTACCCTTCTTATTATATCCCAGTCAGCCCTGCCGCTGTAAAACTGCTCCCTTGTCCTTCCGTGGATTATAATCATGGCTGCGCCGCTTTCCTCAACCATTTTCGAAAACTCCACAGCGTTAACGTGATTTTCGTCCCAGCCCTTTCTTATTTTTACCGTCACAGGTCTTTCCGCGGCTTTCACCGCAGCTTGTATTATCTTCCGGGCAAGTTCAGGGTCCTTCATGAGCGCACACCCGTCGCCGTTTTTGACAATCTTTGGAGTCGGGCACCCCATGTTTATGTTTATGAAGTCAAAAGGAAGGTCACGTATTTTATTTATAGCATAAGAAAAAAACTCCGGGTCATTGCCGAAAAGTTGAACTCCAACAGGATGTTCTCGTGGGTCAACGGTAAGCAGCGCCTCTGTTTTAGGGTCATTGTAATATATGCCCCGTGTGCTAATCATTTCGGTAATCACTACATCTGCACCGAATTCCTTGCATATTAGCCTAAAGGGCAGGTCCGTGATGCCCGCCATTGGCGCCAGAAAAACAGGTGGGAAAACCTTGTGGTTTTCCCTAAAAAGATCCAGCATTCTTTTCATATACTATCCTCAGCCCCTCTAGTGTGAGCATGGGATCTACTTTATCTATGGTCCTGCTACCGCTGGAAATGAGCTGTGCTATCCCACCTGTTGCCACCACAAAAACTTTTTCTGCTCCAATTTCTTCTTTCATTTCCCTCTTCATAAGCTCCACTATATTATCTACCAACCCGGCATAACCGAAAAACAGTCCCGATTGAATATTTGTAGAGGTGTTTTTGCCTATAACCCTATCTGGCTTTATGATTTCCACCCGGTAAAGTTTTGATGCACTTCTAAAAAGTGCTTCGGCAGAGATTAAAAGGCCGGGGGCTATGACTCCCCCAAGAAATTCCATATCGGCGCTCACTGCATCAAAAGTGGTAGCAGTTCCGAAATCCACCACTATTAGCGGAACTTTATATTTGTAGGTTGCCCCAACAATATTCACTATTCTGTCGGCACCCACTTCCCTGGGATTTTCCACTTTTATGTTTATTCCCGTTTTTACGCCAGGTCCCACCACCAGCGGCTTCATCCCCAGGTATTTCCCGCACATTTTTTCAAGATAAGGCGTAATTGTCGGTACTACCGACGATATTACGACACCCTTTATCTGTCTATAGTCAATATCAGTATCCTCCATGAGGTTTTTTAGAAGAATACCGTATTCATCTTCTGTCTGTTCTTTATGGGTTGAAAACCTCCAGTGGGCTATCAATTCCTCGCCCCTGAATACCCCGAATACTATATTGGTATTGCCCACATCAATAGCAAGAAGCATCACTTTCACCTTCTCGTTTTTTCAGGCTCTTGTATACCAGGGTGGTTAATAAAACAGCTACCACTACTTCCGGGAGGCCGTGGGTTACGGCTATGCCCCAGGCCACGGGTACGGCGATATAACCCCTTAAAACCGCAAGCCCAAGAACGCCTACCGTATTCGTCAAAGTGCCCAAAGCTGCTGCCACTGCCACACTGCCGGTAAGCCGAAAGCTGTAGTGCGCCACCACCCCAATCATAATCCTTGGCAAAACTGCAATTACGGGATCGGCAAAAAGCGGGGAGCCCATTCTGATGAAGCTGTGAAGGCCGAAGATAAGGCCCACTAGGCCTCCTGTGATCGGTCCTTCCAGCAATCCCGCCAGAACGGCCGGGATGTGCATTATGGTGGCACTTCCCGCCGCCGTGGGAACGGGTATGAACCCCAGGGGGGTCATCCCCAGCACTATAGAGATGGCGCCCAATACCCCCGCTACCGCCAGGGACCTCACATGCCGTACCGTTCCCTTTGTGTTATTCATCTTTTCACCTCCGTTCCGGCTCCTTCCGGATGCCGGACAAAATTACAGAACTATTTTATCATATGTGCAGTAAAAATCAACGCCAAGCAGCCTTAATGTGTTTTCCAAGGTACATTAGCCTTGTTTAAGCATAACCTCAGTTTTAGCTGTCTGAGCATTGTAAAGCTAGAAACAGAAACACCAAAAAGCCCAGGCTTGTGAGCTGGTCTATCACCGGCCGGTATTTTGGACTTACCCTGCGCATGAGCAAGTCTTCAATAGGACCTGCGGTTATTATTGCTGCTGCTATATATAGAGAAGTGAGGCTTTTTTTCCCGAAAAAGAGGCTGAAAGAATATAATAGGGTTAAAACTCCCATTCCAAAATTCATCAATCTCAGGAGTTCAAGAAAATCCTCCATTTTCATTCCCGTTTTTGCCGGTTTCACTGGTCAACCCCTCTTTTCACCCAATAGCATCTGATACTATATAACTATTATATATATTCAACTATTATATTAGTCAATTGCAGCGTTAGCCAGGTAGTTAAAGCTAACCCGGCTTTTATTAGTGGAACCGACAATTAAACGATATGGTCGTAAAATACACATCAATTTTGTGTAAAGAATTATACTATTTTGATATACTTGTTTGAGCTTGGCAAAAAAATTGTTATATTTTTAAGCCAAATAATATATATAATATAGCACAAAAATACTATTTGTGTTATAATTATTTACGGGAACTAACAAATCTTGGGGAGGGTGTATTCATGAAAGTCAGGGTTGCAATAAACGGCTTTGGAAGGATAGGAAAAAATGCCCTGCGAATCTGGTTGGAAGGAAACCACCCTGATATAGAATTGGTGGCAATCAACAGCACTAGTGGCCCAAGACCTCATGCTCACCTTTTTAAATACGACTCCATCTACGGCGTCTTCCCCGGCAGTGTAGACGCATCCGATGATGCTCTGATAATTAACGGAAAACCGATTCCTTTCTTTGCCGAAAAAGATCCAGAGAAGCTCCCCTGGGGCGAACTGGGGATAGACATTGTAATCGAATCCTCGGGCAAATTCAGAAAACGACAGGATGCGGAAAAACATTTGAAAGCCGGAGCCAAAAGAGTTATAATCACAGCTCCTGCCGAGGATGCCGATAATACCATTGTGATGGGTGTCAACGAAGGAGATTTCTCCCCTGAAAAAGATTTTATCCTGTCCTCAGCCTCCTGCACAACCACCTGCCTTGCACCGGTGGTCAAAGTACTAGATGAAAACCTTAAGATTATCAACGGATCTATGACGACAGTCCACGCTTATACCGCCGACCAGAGCCTTGTTGATAAAACCCATAAAGACTTAAGGCGCGCAAGAGCAGCAGCCCTGTCCATAATTCCTACTACTACAGGTGCCGCCAAGGCTATAGGCCTTGTCATTCCTCACCTTGCGGGGAAACTAAACGGCTTAGCCTTTAGAGTGCCAACTCCCTCAGTGTCAATTATAGACTTTGTGGCAAATGTGGAAAAATCCACTACTAAGGAAGAAGTTAACGCTCTTTTTAAGAAAGCCGCGCAAGGAGAATTAAAGGGCATACTGGATTATACCGAAGAGCCTCTGGTTTCCACAGACTTTTTGAAAAACCCGCATTCTTCAATAATTGATGGCCTTTCCACTATGGTCATCGGAGATAGGATGGTAAAAGTCCTTGCCTGGTACGATAACGAATATGGGTACACAATGAGGGTTCTTGAGCTTGCAAGTTACATAGGTAAAGCATGCAGCAGTTATGAAATTAACCGAGAGGTTTCCCGGTCTGCAGTTTAAAATTCCATCCACATGTAAAAAAAGGGAAGCCCTTTTTAAGCGCTTTCTAGGGCTTCCCTTTTCATTGCAATCAGCATATCTTCCAGCTTTGTGAGAAAGTCTGCAATGGCGCTGCTAGCCAGGCTGTAATACACGTATTTCCCTTCCTGCCTGCTCTTTATAATCCCACTTATTTTCAAGAGCCTTAAATGTCCGGAAATATTTGATTGGGTAGCTCCCAGCTCTTGAACTAGCTGGGTCACTGTTTTTTCCTTTTCTCTCAAAGCTTCCACAATTCTAAGCCTTGTCTTGTCGGCTAAGCTCTCTAAAAAACGCACTTTGGATTCCGTAAGCGTCAATGTCAATTAGTTCCCTCCTCGCAACAGACTTTACCTTCCTTCATTTTTTTATCATACCAGATTTTATCCGCAATTTCACCCCATTTTTCAGCGTAGGGCTTCAATTTTTCTGCAAACTCCGCTGCGGTTTCTTTGGCCGTAAGTTGCGTGCTGTAAGCTCCGGTTTCCTCTACTATTTCTTTCAGTATCTCCGGGTTGTCTATAAGGGGGCACGGCCTTCTCATGTTCATGTTGAAAGGTTGCCTCTTTTGGTATGCTAACATCAACGGAGAGCGTAACGCATCTTTAAGGCTTACATTCTTGATATTGCAGGTAGAGTAATGCACGAAAGCACACGGCTCTACTTCTCCCTGGGCGTTTATGTGGAGGTACCTCCGTCCCCCGGCTATGCAGCCGTTGGATGCCTCGCCGTCGTTCCAGAAATCTACTATCAAGATGGGCTTTGTCTTTCTGTATTCCAAAATCTTATCGTATATATATGCCCTCTGCTCCGGTGTCGCCATCATTTCAAGGTCAACGTCCTTACCTATGGGGATGTATGTAAAATACCACGCAAAGGTTACACCCTTATCGACTAGCATATCTACGAATTCTTCGCTGGCCAATTCCTCAGTGTTGTGTCTCGTGTAGGTAACAGATACGCCATATATGAGTCCTGCTTCTCTCATTTTATCCATCGCGCTCATTACCTTCTTGAAAACTCCTTTGCCCCTTCTCCTATCCGTAGTTTCCTCAAACCCCTCAATGCTAAAGGCAAGAGTTATATTCCCAAGCCTTTGCATGTTCTTTATAAGTTCATCGTCCACCAAGGTGCCATTGGTAAAAAGATGGAATACCATGCCACTATGTTTCTCGGCAAGTTTCAATATATCGTCCTTCCTGAGCAGGGGCTCGCCGCCAGACATAACCATGAAGTATATGCCTAGCTCTTCTGCTTCAGTACATATCCTGTCCAGCAATTCGAAGCTCAGCTCTTCTTTTTTCTGATAGTCGCCGGCCCAGCAGCCGATGCAGTTAAGGTTGCACCTTTCCGTCGGGTCTACCAGCAGAGCCCACGGCACCGAACAACCTAACTTCTTTGCATTTTCCATCTGCTTTGGCACTCCAAGAAAGCTGGCATTTACGAAAAAGTTAACCGCCATTTTTTGTTTAACATTGGGGTGGGTTGTAGTGAGTAGCCGCTCTGCAAACTTGTACCAGTTAGTTTCCTTGTTTTGAAGGAATTTTTTTACCGAACTCACATTTTTTCTATGATGTTCTGGCATCGGAATTTTTTCTACCCATTCGATAATCTTTTCTATATTGTTCATCGGTTCATTTACCAAAAACCTTATGCCTTGTTCCAGCACTTTTTCTCCTAGGAGAGTCCTCGCAAGATCCACGTTAAGCCCTCCTTTAATTAACATTTATTAACATATCATTAATTAATGATATGTTTACGTCCTTAATTATAGTATATTAGGAAAATTATGTCAACATGGATCTTGCTTTTAATTAAGGATTAACTTTGCACCAATGGCCAATAAAACAAGACCTAAAAAGCGCATCCAGGTAAAAGGCATTTTTTCTAAACCAAAAAGACCGAAATGGTCCAAAAGGCAAGCGGTTAGCACCTGCCCAACGATGATTGCGGTAGTAGCCACAGCTGCCCCTAACTTCGGTATGCTCATTACCACCGTATAAGTAATAAGAACGCCTATTGCTCCCCCCAAGTAATCGTACCACGGCACTTTGTCATAATTACTCCAGGCAGTTTTACCCGCACCCGAAAGGATAACTGCCACCATTATAAGGGTTGCTGTAAGGTGGACTATAAAGGTAGCACCCGAAAGTCCCAAAGCCCTGCTCACAACAGAGTTCATGGCCCCCTGAACGGCCATAAGTACCCCTGCCATGACGGCAACAAGAAGGAAGAATAATTCACCCGAAATATTCAACCTTACCACCTTCCAGTCTTGCTATTTTTAGGACCTGCCGTCTATTATATAATTTCACTCATCTTGTTTTATATTCAAAAAAAATAGACCCACCGCTTGGGTGAGTCTATGGAAATTCTCAGGCATTTGCAAAAACTTCCCGAAATTCCTCTTCCGAAAGTTTTTCGCGCTCTAAGAGGGCTTCAGCAACTTTGTGGAGTTTATTTATGTTTTCGCTAAGCAGCGTCTTTGCCTTAGTGTAGCACTTGTCGATTATGTTCCGCACTTCCTTGTCAATCTGTGCTGCTACTTCCTCGCTGTAATCCCTGCCCCTTGCCAGATCCCTGCCCAGGAACACTTCTTCGTGCTTATGCCCTAATGTCATGGGACCTATAGTTTCGCTCATTCCGTACTCCATAACCATTCTGCGAGCAATTTCCGTGGCCCGCTCTAAATCGTTCTGTGCGCCAGTGCTTACCTCCTGCAGTACCAGTTCTTCAGAAGCCCTACCTCCCAACAAGTGTGTCACATGGTCCAGTAGCTCACTTTTACTCATGAAAAACCGGTCTTCCTTCGGGAGTATAAGGGTATATCCACCGGCTCTGCCTCTTGGTATAATGGATACTTCGTGGACAGGATCCACATTCGGCAGTAATTCAGCTACTACTGCATGACCCGCCTCGTGGTAAGCTACCAGTCGCCTTTCGCGTTCTGTCATTATGCGGCTCTTTTTCTCCGGCCCGGCCACTACCCTGGTTATGGCTTCTTCCAGCTCATCCATAGTGATCTTTTTCTTATTCCTGCGGGCGGCCAATAGAGCCGCTTCATTCATCAGGTTTTCTAGGTCCGCACCCGTAAATCCAGGGGTTCTTCTGGCAAGTACTTTCAGGTCAACATCTTCAGCCAGCGGCTTATTCCTTGCGTGTACCCTTAATATCTCTTCCCTTCCCTTTATATCCGGCCGGTCCACCACTATCTGGCGGTCGAACCTGCCCGGCCTCAAAAGCGCAGGGTCAAGTATATCGGGCCTGTTGGTAGCTGCGATTATTATGATTCCTTCGTTGATAGTAAAACCGTCCATCTCCACCAAGAGTTGGTTTAATGTTTGCTCTCTCTCGTCGTGACCGCCACCAAGGCCGGCTCCTCTTTGCCTGCCTACTGCATCTATTTCATCTATGAAAACAATACACGGAGCATTTTTCTTGGCCTGCTCAAATAAGTCGCGCACCCTAGCTGCGCCCACACCCACAAACATTTCTACAAAATCGGAACCGCTTATGCTGAAAAAGGGAACGCCTGCTTCCCCCGCTACAGCCCGGGCAAGTAGGGTTTTGCCAGTACCTGGGGGACCAACCAGCAGGACTCCTTTGGGTATTCTGGCTCCCATCTCTATAAATCTCTTCGGGTGTTTTAGAAACTCAACGACTTCCTGGAGTTCTTCTTTTGCTTCATCTACACCTGCTACATCCTTGAAAGTTACCTTCTTCTTGTCATCGGTGTGAAGCCTTGCCCTGCTGCGGCCGAAGCTCATCACCCGGCTTCCTCCACCCTGGCTCTGCTGCATGATGAAAAACCAAGCGCCGACAAAGAGCAACCCCATCAAAATCGAAGGGAGTATCTGCGACCACCAGGGCACCGTGGGCACAGGCTGGGCTATAAGGATAAGTTCCCCCCTATCTATCCTGGGTTGAATTCTCTCGATAAACACTGTTTTATCGGGAACGTAACTCGTAAATGAACGCCCGTCTTTCAGAGTGCCCTCTATATTGTTATCCATCATCTTTATCTCTTTTACTGCACCATTATCAATAAGGCGAACTAAGTCTGTATATCCTATCCTTTCACGAAGTTCGTTTCTTGTTGAGTACCACTGTATGAGAGAAAAAACTAAACTGAATATCAAAAGATAAAAAATAACATTGCGAAGAAAATTGTTCAAAACTGCTCCTCCCTTCAAGAGCGTGAATAATCCCCTCGATATTCTACCACAATATTATAATATTTGCAAAACCCCTGAAATCTTTACATAATCTTTATTGCTTCACGACTTCCTCTTTTAAAATCCCTATAAATGGAAGATTTCTGTACTTTTCTTTATAATCCAGGCCGTAACCCACTACGAACAAATCTGGAATTTCAAAACCCGTATAGTCTACCTTTATTTTCACCTTGCGCCTGCTGGGCTTGTCAAGCAGGGTGCAAATCTTTATGCTAGCGGGCTTTCTAGATTTCAGCATGTTGTAAAGGTAGCTCAGCGTGAGACCTGAATCTATTATATCCTCCACTATGAGGATATTTTTGCCCTCGACATTTTCGTCCAGGTCCTTTAATATCCTAACAACACCTGACGATTCGGTGGAGGCCCCGTAGCTTGAAACCGCCATAAAATCCACCTGAACTGGCAGATTAATGTGCCTTATCAGGTCAGCTATAAAAAGCACGGCACCCTTCAAAACCCCTACAACTAGAACATTTTCCTTGTCTTTATAATCCTGCGTTATTTTTTCCCCGAGCTCTTTGAGTTTATTTTTTATCTCTTCCTCCGTTATTAAAATTTCTTTTATGTCTTCCAGCACATCTATTCCTCCTGCATTTTATTTTGTATTTTCATTTCCAGCACCAGGATTTTCTTCGTCTCCCTGGTAACCTTAAACCTGTCATCGATTCTCATCCCACAAACCCAGACTATTTGGTCTTCCGAAATAACGAGAGGCACCCGGTCTCTTTCTCTCGCCGGTACTTTGCTGTCTACAAAAAAATCCTGGAGCTTTTTGAAAAATGTGCTGCCTAGAGGAACAAAACGGTCCCCCGGTCTGCGGTTTCTAACAGCAAGTCCCCCTTTTATCTTATCGTAATCTAAATATGCCACTTGGGAATTGGTCGGAAGCGAAATCCCTTCGCTCTTTTCAATAACCCTGGCAGTAATCGTCACTTTTGCCTCAGGAATTACCACTTCACCTGGTACAGAAAGTTCATAACAAAAATCTGTTACTCTCGGGGGGACTTCCTTATAAATATAAAAGTGCTCATAGCTTTTTTCGCCAGTAAGTCCATGCGGCAAATCGAGGCTGCTTCCTGTAGGCTTTTCTCTTATAAATTCCACAATCATTCGTGCATGACGGTACTCAAAATCCTGTAAGTTCCCCAAAATTTCCTCTACAGCTTTCCTCACCACCCTGAACTTCAGCGCTTCATGAAGCTCTCCAAACTTTTTTAAGTTTATCATGACACCTTCCGGCATTTTCCTCGTAGTTTCACTGTAAGCTTTGACCGTCAGCTCTTCCAGCAGGGAAACATCCATAGCAGCGATTTCGGAAAGCCGTTTCAATGCTGCCGAAAGGTGAGGGCAATAATCTCTTTTTATAAGCGGGATTAGCTCCAACCTCAGCTTATTTCTAAAATAATAAGTTTGAAGGTTTGTGCTGTCTATCCGGTAGGGAATACCCTCCCGCTTCAGATATTCTTCTATCTCTGACCTTTCTACCTCAATTAGCGGCCGGATATAAGGGCCTCTTACAGGTTCAATGCCTACAAGTCCCTCCAGCCCGGTCCCCCGGAAGATATTCATCAGCACGGTTTCTTCGCGGTCGTTGCTGTTATGAGCCAGGGCAACTCGGCGAGCTCCGATTTTTTTCCTTACGCGCTCGAAAAACGCATACCTCACCCGCCGGGCTGCATCTTCCGGCGAAAGCCCAGTTTCTCTTATATAAGCTGGTACATCCACCTTTTCGCTATAATACGGCAGTCCCCATTTTCCGGCAAGGTCCTTTACAAAAGCCTCATCTTCATCAGCTTCTAAGCCGCGAAAAGAGTGGTTTAAGTGCGCCACCGCCAAACTAATGCCAAATTCCTCCCTAAAACGGAGCAAAAGGTGGAGCAAACATACCGAATCAGGACCTCCCGAAACACCAACGAGAACTAGGTCACCCCATTGCAGCATTTGGTACTTATTGACTGTTTCTTTGAATACCCCGACAATATCCATATCTATCCACCGAAAAAATACTTACGTTTAAAAATCTTATTTTAAATAATATCAGAAGTAATTCTGAAAGACAAGTTGCAAGACTTAAAAAATAAAAGGCCTTTCGGCCCTAAAGGGAATGCTGGCATTTCCAGATGCTGCCCACCAGCACAGTCATATCGTCTTTTATGATTTTTTTATTTTCCCTTACCTTTTCCAAGATCATGTTGGCGAGCTCTTGGGGATTGGTGGTACTTGCCGCTTTTAGAAATTCGAGCATAGCTTTTTCCTTATCATCTTCGTCTGTGAAAGAGTCCAAAGCACCATCGCTCAAAAGAACGATCATATCGCCCGCCTTAAGGCGTTTTCTTACGCTGCTTGCGGCTATGCTGTCAACTATACCAACGGGGAGCGATCCTCCTTTTACGGTATCCACCTGTCTGCCTCTTTTGATAAAACCAGTTACCGCTCCGGCTTTTACGAACTCAGCCTTGCCTGAATATGTATCTATAAGCGCCATATCCAGCGTGGAAAAACTGTCATCGCTTCTTGCTACCTGCATAGCAGAGTTTAGTATATCAAGAGCCATTTCAATGTCATATCCGGCATCCAGCAGTTCTTCCAGAATGGAAAGCGTCCTTTCGCTCTCTTTTCTCGCTTTTTCCCCAACTCCCATGCCATCACTTATGGCGAGCAGGAATTTTCCGCTCTCAAGTTCAATAAACGAGAAGCTATCACCGGATACTTCCGCTCCTTCTTTAGGAACGCTAACTACCCCTACGCTTACCCGGTAGCTTCCCTTTGGCATAGCTTTGAGCCTGCACTTGGTGCTTCCGCCCTTAAGTGGGCATTCTACCACTTTTACCGCTACATCGGTTCCAATAGCTTCCGCTACACCGGAAGGAATTTCGTTCTCGCACAGGCGACCGCCTATGCACGGGTTTTTCACTATATTGATCTGAAGCTTGTCCCTATTTTTCATGCAGTAGACTAAATCGACCCTTATTCCTTTTTCTGAAAGCTTGTTCTTTATTTTTTCCTCGATGCCGCTGCCGGCACCCTCAGGGAAAGCTCCTTCTGCCAATTTCCTTAATATAATTGCCGTTTTCCTGTAGTTGTTGAGAACAATTTCTCTTTGCTTTTTTATTATGGTTTCCAATTTAATTTCCAGGTTTCTTGTCATATTCATGTCTCTTGCAATTCTCTTTATTTCATCCGCCCTCTCGCACCGGCTTTTGAAAAAGCCGGGAAAATTGCAAAAAGGTATTTGCTTTTCCTCTTTCAGAACTTCATATAAAGACCGCACCGTAGTTTTGAATTCCTTTTCCCAGCACGTTTTATACAGGTCACATCCATGACAAACGTCATTTTTAACTGTTTGGTAAAATCGTGTAAAGAACCCCGGCTGCTTTTCCTCTTCTACGGGGAATATCAAAGCTCCCGCAAGGTTCTCAAAAAATCTTGCAAGCTCATATAGCCGGTCTTTTAAAATCTCTTTCTTTATCACCGACTCCTCTTCACTGCTGTTCGAAATATAAGAAGTTACCTTCTGCAAAAGATCGGATGGCAGAATTACAAAAGCAATAAGGCTAAGAATCAGCGAAGGAACTTCTATAGCTGCTTCTCCCACAGAACCAGCATAAAGGTTCAAGATTAAGTACCCCAGAACAAACCCAGCTACTACGCCGTATTTTCCAAGCCGGTAAAAGACTCCCCCTACAAGGCCTGCAAAGGCCATTATTCCTGCCGACCAGGGGGCTGCGGCCGAAGGAGATCCCATTACACCCAATACCGCTCCCGCCGTGGCTCCTGCTCCAGAACCTTCGGCAAATGCTGCAACAAGGACGATTAAGGTACATAAAGCCTCCTTAAGGCTTATTCCAAACGGTTCCCAATTGCCCACGAATCTAAGAATCGCACCCGCAATCAGCATGATGCACAAGCTTTTCTCGATTTTGGTTGTGCGGGTCTTGAATACTCCTGGAAGGCCAAAAGGTATAATATAAGTCATAACTAACGCCAAGCTTGCCTCCAGGAAAATCAAAAAGTAATCATATAAACTCGCGCTTTTTAAGGAAAAAACTAAAAGCCCTGCCGCTGCCAAAGAAGTAAAAATGCAACCTCCTACAAGTAAATCTTTATTATAGACTTTATTTTGCAAAGCATAATACAATACTGCAAAGAGGGTTATCGCCAAAGCGTACTTTACCGCCATAAAATCCCTGGTAACTGTGAGCGTACCTAAAAGAGCTGCAAGTCCAATCGACAGAAATCTTCCGCGGTACAGCGAAGATGCTGCTGTTATAGAGATTCCCAAGGGATATATGCCCACGACTGGAGTTCTACCAAGGAAAAAAGCAATAATGTGCACTAAAATACTATCTAGCGACAAAGTCAAGTTCGGCGCAGCAAATTCGGGTCTATGAAGTTGAGTCTTGTTTATCATTTTTCATCACCTACCTCAGTTTTTGGTAGGCTTATTATACACCCTTACTTTTACAAAAAATGTCAATACAATGATCTTGACAAAAAAAATCGTTAGACAAAAAAAAATAAAAGTCGCAAGCTGCGACTTTTATGTACAAAAATAATGGTGACCCTGAGGGGAGTCGAACCCCTGTTACCGCCTTGAAAGAGCGGTGTCTTAACCACTTGACCACAGGGCCACTTTTTTGGTAGCGGCGCAGGGATTTGAACCCCGGACACTGCGGGTATGAACCGCATGCTCTAGCCACCTGAGCTACGCCGCCATGTTTTCACTTTTTTTGGTGGCGGGGGCTGGATTTGAACCAGCGACCTTCGGGTTATGAGCCCGACGAGCTACCGGACTGCTCCACCCCGCGACATTACTTCGCAATGCATTTTATATTTTATAATAAAAACCCTTTTTCGTCAAGGGTTTGTTCTAAAATGTGTAGTTATTTTATGATAATGTCACTTTGTAGACTATCGTGATAAAATGTCACTATGAG
>JAKKUQ010000116.1 GCA_021890755.1 Thermosediminibacteraceae bacterium
ATGGTATTCCCCGTAGGACTAATGCTTGTGGTTATTTGCGGCGCGGAGCTTTTTACCGGGAACAATTTGATGACTTTTGCGGTGTTAAAAAGAAAGATAACCGCTACTGATCTTTTTAGAAATTGGATAAATGTGTATTTTGCTAATTTTATTGGCTCGGTCGCTCTCGCGTTTTTGATTTCTAAAAGCGGTTTATTGCAGGGCAATGTCCAGGAACTAGCTTTTTCGATTGCACAGAATAAAATTTTTCAAAATCTTACCGTGCCGTTCATACGAGGAATTTTGTGCAACATCTTGGTGGTGCTTGCAGTTTTTATGGCAACGGCATCTCAGGATATAATTTCAAAAATATTTTCGTGCTGGTTTCCCATAATGCTCTTTGTACTGTCTGGGTACGAGCATAGCGTCGCCAATATGTTTTTCCTCCCATTGGCAAAATTTGGAGGAATGGACATAAGCTGGGCGCAGATTTTCTTGAACAATCTTATTCCCGTTACCCTGGGAAATATAGTTGGGGGAGCCATTATTGTACCCTGTATGTATTTCCGCGCTTATTTTGCTGAACCGAAAGATTATGGTGTGAGTTTGAAAGGGTAAAATTTTCCTGGCGTAAAACCCGAAATAGTAATTGTCTGCGAAGGGGATGAATATACTTATTCAAAACAGTATAAAAGATTTTGTTGAAGCTCTTTCTTCAAAAGAACCTGTGCCGGAGGGCGCTGCTGCTCTTGCCGGCGCTCTCGGCAAAGCCCTTGGCGGCAAGAAGAGTCAGAATGGTTATCGGAGGAGGCCTACCGAATAGTATTGCAGAGGTTATAAAAAATCCTAAAAGGCAATTTAAGAGGGGGTGAAATATTTAAACAAAAATTCTCAAAAATTTAATAAAAGAGGTGTTATGCTTTGAAGAGTCCGGAAGAAATTGCGAAGGAAAGGCTGGAAAGGATTGAGGCGGCGGTTAACCTTGAGGAACCCGATAGAGTTCCTTTTAGCGGGTTTGGTGGAGATATAATAGCGGCTTATGCGGGCATAACCCAGGAAGAGTATTGTTTTGATTATGAGAAAACAAGAGAAGCTATTGTGAAATTTAACAGGGATTTTCCGTGTGATTGGACCTTTGCAGCCGGTTTTACCGGAGTTGGCGTTCCACCATTTACATATGCTTTTGCTGATTACCCCGATGTGTCTGCGGCCATCGGTATGGCCATGTACGGCACAATTCACGATATTTTGGGCGATAAATGCACTAGGTATCCGGGCCGAGAAATCGACAAAAATTGTTCACCTCAGTTTATAGGTGGAACATACATGGAGCCGGAGGAATACGATGATTTGATTAAAGACCCGGTAAAATTTATTGCCGAAACGGTGCTGCCTAGAATCTGCCGCAACATGGAAACTCCCCGCAAAGCAATGGCAACCATGATAAGACTGGGCTTAGAAGTCGATAAAATTAGGACCTTTGTAGAAACTGTAGGAAAGGACTTAGCCGAGCTAGGGTATCCATCCATTCCAATAACATTAGGGTTAGCGCCGCTGGACTTAATAGGGGATGGCCTGAGGGATGAAGTAAATTTATTGCTCGACCTTCGTAGGTATCCGGACAAGGTGAAAAAAGCGTGTGAAGCTCTAGTAGAACCTATTTTAAATGCTGCTTTAGCCTTAAAGCCCTATGGTATAAAGTTTGCCTTTATACCGCTTCACCTTAATGAATACCTTTCACCCAGGCTTTACAACGAATTCTACTGGCCTTATCTTAAGGAGGTCATTCTAGGATTTGCCAAAGAAGGAATAAAATCTTTAGTATTTTTCGAAGGGTGGCACGACGCACATTTGGAGTCTATACTTGACCTTCCTCCAGGGTGGGGCATAGCTTATTTTGAAAAGACTGATGTGAGAAAGGCAAAAGAAATATTAAAGGGTCATACGTGTGTAATGGGTGGAGTACCTACTAGCTTAATTTTAAGTGGAACGCCGGAAAAGATCGATGCTTACATAAAGGAATTGCTGGAAGAAGTAAAGCCCGGCGGAGGTTTCATTCTTGCACCTGGTGTGGGTATAGCTCCTAGAGAAACACCCATTGAAAATATTAAGGCTTTGATTGAGGCTGTCGAAAAGTACGGAAGAAACTAATATTTATTGGCGATTAAACTTTTTAAATATTGTGTATTTTAGGATGATATTTTAAAAAATAACTAAAGGAGGCTAAATAAAATGCTAGATGAAATTTTTCAAAAAATAGTAGAAATGGAAGAAGAAGAGGCGATAAGCAAGGCGAAGGAATATTTAGAAGGCGGAGGGGACCCACAAAAGCTGCTGGAAGTAT
>JAKKUQ010000064.1 GCA_021890755.1 Thermosediminibacteraceae bacterium
AGCGTTGCTGCAGGTCCACGAGGTGAACGGCCTTGATCCGGAACACGCCGTAAACCGGTTCCACTTTGAATCCCTCACCCCCATATTCCCGCAACCCAGGCTCACGCTGGAGCACGATCCGGAGGAGCTTTCCACCCGGATAATCGACCTCATTTCTCCAATCGGTAAGGGACAAAGGGCCCTCATCGTTTCCCCGCCCAAGGCTGGAAAGACCATGATGCTGAAAAACATAGCCAACGCCCTTTCGAAAAATCACCCCGATCTGGAACTAATAGTACTGCTGATAGATGAAAGGCCCGAAGAGGTCACAGATATGAGGCGTTCGGTGAAAGGCGATGTGGTCAGCTCCACTTTCGACGAGCCACCGGAAAACCACCTGAGGGTCGCCGAAATGGTGTTTGAGCGCGCCCAGAGGCTGGTAGAGAGCAAAAAGGATGTGGTGATATTGCTCGACAGCATAACCCGCCTGGCCAGGGCCAACAATTTGGTGGTCCCGCCGACGGGCAGAACCCTGTCCGGAGGGCTGGACCCGAGCGCCCTCCATAAGCCCAAGCGGTTTTTCGGAGCGGCTCGCAACATAGAGGAGGGCGGGAGTCTGACCATTATAGCCACCGCATTGATAGAAACTGGGAGCCGCATGGACGACGTCATTTACGAGGAATTCAAGGGCACCGGCAACATGGAAATCCACCTGGATCGGAAGTTAGCGGAGCGCCGGATTTACCCGGCCATAGACATAAAAAAATCGGGCACCCGCCGGGAAGAATTGCTGCTCACTAAAGACGAATTGGAAGCAGTCTGGGTTTTGAGGAAGGCCTTAGCTTCGATGGATACCGTAGAAGCGGCCAGCACCCTTATAAACAGGTTGAAAATGACCCGCACCAACAGGGAATTCTTAGAAAACCTGGCCTCCATGATTAACGAGTTGCACCTGACTTAAGGTCACTTCAAATACCCCTTGGCCTTGAGCTTTTCTATGTGCTGCTTTAATTTCTCCTCCAGGTCTATATTGTAGTTTTCCTCCAGGACGAACATCATGGACACCGCCACTTGCGCCACGTCTAAAAGCTCCCTTGCCATCCTGTCCACCACTTCTTTTTCGTCCATCTTTATTTTTTCCCCGCTCTTTGCTCTGAACTTGCCGATGGCCTGGGCCAACTCCCCGGCTTCTTCCATGAGCTTCAGAGCTGTAGATTCCAGGGTTGGGGTAAGGCCATTGAGTTTCGGCAGGCTTATTACTTTAAAGTCGGTCTTGTTTTGTATATTCATAAATTCACCCCTTTTTCAGTGTCCTTTATTGCTTTCGATGCCAGAAAGGTGAAGATTGCTGCCACGGAAAGGCGCGTCAGGAGGAGAAGAGAGGCGCTTACTCCCAGTGCGGCGAAGATGGCCGTGTCTTCGAAGACCGCGTGGGCCGAGACCAGAAAGTACGTTATAAGGTACAGGTCTTTTCGAGACAACTGGTATTCTTTGGCGGCTTTAAAAATAATCCCGGCACCGTAGGAAAGGCCTATGATTATTCCTATCGCCAGCGGGAAGGCCGACTCTTTTTTCATGCCGAAGATCCGGACTATCGGCGACAGCCAGTCGGCGATGCGGTCCAGAAACCCCAGGTCTTTTAGAATTTCCATTGCTATCATCAGAGGAATTACGATGATGGCGATCTGCTTTAAGGAGTTAAGGGACCCTACTACAGCTTCTCTTAAGGCTTCCGCCAATGCGATCACCCCTTTAAAGTAGAAGGTTGAAGGCAAGTCCCGATAGTACCGCCAGTGCCATCCGCGCAGCTATGACGCTTACGGCCGAAAGGCCTATTTTTTTTGCCAGGGCCGTCTCGACCGGCAGGCTGTGGCAGAAGGAGAGCATTATCGCCAGAATCGATATTTCCTTTAAGGAAAGGGAAAGGGATGCTATGGCACCTATGGCGGCGTACAGGTTTACCAGATTGCCTATGACCAGCACCAGGGCGGCCTCTCCCGGCAGGCTGAATATCCCCATGAGCGGCGCGAAAAATCGGGCTATGGCGTCCAGGACGGGGGTATGCTTCAAAAGAGTGACTGTAAAATAAATGGGAAGCATCACCTTCGCCAGCTGCCAGGTGACTTCGATGCCCGATTTCAGCCCGCGCTTTAGCGTATCCGCAGTTACGGAATTGGTCGGGTAAGGCAAGGTTTTTCCCTCCGCTCCATTAAGTTTTACAGAAAGATTATAACATAGAATCGGAGTGAAATCGTGACATAAAATTGGAATTACAGCTATAATATTATAATATTTAAATAAAAGGCGATAGCCTGATAGCCTGAGGAAGGGGGTGAAAGAACAGGATTTATACATGGTGTGGAGCAAGTACGTTTTACATCAATGACAAAAATAAAATAAGGAGGTGCGCTATGAATTCGGTATGGCTCCTGATCCTGGGAGCCGTTCTGTTCATTTTAGCTTACTTAAGCTACGGGGCGTACCTGGCTGCAAAGTGGGGGGTGGACCCCGCGAGAAAGACGCCGGCCCAGGAGATTAACGACGGGGTGGATTACGTGCCGACCAACCGCTACGTCCTTTTGGGATACCATTTTGCGTCCATCGCGGGGGGGGCCGATAGCCGGGCCCATACAGGCGGCCGTATTCGGGTGGCTGCCGGTATATCTCTGGATAGTGCTAGGCAGCGTTTTTGTAGGGGGCGTCCACGATTTCGGTTCGCTGCTGGCATCGGTCAGGCATAAGAGCAGGTCCATCGGCGAGATAATTGAAGCCAACATCGGAAGGAGCGGCAAAAAGCTCTTCAACATCTTCGCATGGCTTACTCTCATCCTGGTGGTGGCCGCTTTCACCAGCATAACGGCCGAGGCTTTCGCCGCAACGCCGGCAGCCGGCACATCTTCCATGCTTTTCATGTTTATCGCCGTTCTCTTTGGGGAGATGGTTTACAGGAGAAATGCGAGCCTTTCGGTCTCAACCGTAACGGGTGTCGCCCTCATATTTTTATCCGTGTGGCTGGGGTACAAATACCCCATTCTGCAATTTGACAAGACCACTTGGCAGTACATCCTGCTCGTCTACACCTTCTTAGCTTCGGTCCTGCCGGTCTGGCTTTTGCTGCAGCCCCGAGACTACCTGAATTCCTTCCTCCTGTATGCCATGCTAATAGGAGGGACGGTGGGCATCCTCCTCATGCGCCCCACCCTGCAGCTCGAGGCCTTCAGAGGTTTTGCGTTAGAGACCGGGTCCGGAGTGCAGTACCTCTTCCCCATGGTCTTTGTGACGGTCGCCTGCGGTGCATGTTCCGGCTTCCACTCGCTCGTGGGGTCGGGGACGACGGCAAAGCAGATATCCTCCGAAAGCGACATCCGCTTCGTGGGATACGGCGCCATGCTGATCGAAGGCCTTTTAGCTATAGTGGCATTGATTTCGGTAGCCTCGGTCGCCTATGCCGAAGGGACCCCGGCGGAGATATTCGCCAGGGGCATCGCCAGGTTCATGACTTCCTTCGGCGTCCCCGAAGATTTCGGTATGGTCTTTGTCACCCTGGCCTTTACGGCCTTTGCCCTTACCAGCCTCGATACGGCAACCCGCCTGGGGAGGTATATATTCCAGGAGTACTTTGAGACCAAGGAGGGCGAAAAAAACCTTCTGGCCGACAAGTACGTGGCTACTCTCATCACCATAGTCGCCTCTTACATTCTTCTGGCCTACGGATATCAGAAAATTTGGCCCATTTTCGGCTCTGCCAACCAACTCCTCTCGGCTTTGTCGCTGCTCGCCCTCACCGCCTGGCTGGTGAGGACCGGGAAAAATATGGTCATGACCTTCCTCCCCATGCTATGGATGTTCGCAGTGACCCTGTCCGCTACCTTGCTCTTGATGAAAAACTTCTACTATGCCGGCAACTACGTTTTGGTGGTAATGTCGATAGCCCTGTTCGCTCTCGCCATCGTACTCATGGTCGTCACTTACAATACTTTGAAAAAGGCAAGGGCCAAGAATGCCGCTTCGGCAAAGATGGATTAGCTGAGCAACGGAGGGGTGGATTTTCCACCCCCTTCAGCTTTAAAGGAGGAGGGGGCCTGCGTGGATGCGGAAAGCTACCTGGATATGCTCTGCGATAAGTTGAAAGCTTATTTTGACCTGGAGAACCGAAAAGTGATCGCCGGGTATACAGTGGACTTATTCGGCCGGTGCCATATAAGACACGTTAGGACTTTTTTGACCCCTGGCGATGTGATAGAAGCCTACGAGACCAACGAGTATTTCGTGGTGAAGGTTTTTGAAAAACTTACCGGAGAGGATCTCGATTCTTTCGGCTCTTTTTTAAAGCGGGAAGTTATGAAGGCTTTCGTAGAACCAAAGGATGGGCACATGTGCAGCATAATAAACGGAGTTCTGGTCGTTAAAAACGGTATGCCGGAAAAACTCAAAAAACCCATCCGCAAATACGCTTTCGAAAAAAGCTTTTTATTTTCGCTTAAAGGATGGTGCCGCATCAACCTTGCAGCGGTGGATTTGAAAAATAAAAATGTGATTTTTAGCAGGAAAAGCAGGAATCTGGAAAAGCTCCTGAAGCCCTAGCTTCAAAAAAGGACCTATTAATGGTATTATTTTATGTAGATAAAGAATTTATAGACAACTGCAAGGTGATTTGCCATGATATATTCGATTCTCCTGGGGCTTTTAAATAGATTGGGCCTCTTCATCATCATAGCGTACCTGCTTTCGAGAAACCGGGCCTTTAAAAATCTCATATTGAAGCAGGAAGTCTCAATAGTTGACAAGTTCCTGCTCTCGGCGGTTTTTGGGGCTTTCGGCATCCTCGGGACTTATATGGGCTTGCCCGTGTACGGTGCCCTGGCTAACTCCAGGGCGGTAGGGGTCATAATAGGCGGGCTCCTGGGCGGGCCTCTCGTGGGCACCTTGTCCGGCTTCATAGCGGGGTTTCACCGCTGGGTCATAGATATAGGCGGCTTTACGGCCCTTGCCTGCGGCCTTTCCACTTTCGTCGAAGGGACCATAGCGGGAATACTGAACAGGAAGCTCAGGAAGGGCAGGATCAACTGGAGAGCTGCCATGCTTGTCGGCATGGCTCTCGAACTTCTGCAGATGGCCATAATACTTTTGGTGGCAAAGCCTTTTAGCGCAGCCCTGGAGCTCGTAAGAGTAATATGGTTCCCGATGACCACGGTAAACGCCACCGGCATCGCCATATTCGTAGGCCTGGTTGAAAATATCTTCATGGAACAGGAAAAGGCGGGGGCTTACCAGGCTCAACTGGCTCTGGATATAGCGGCGGAAACCCTGCCCTATTTAAGACAGGGCTTAAGCGAGTTTTCGGCCTATAAAACGGCGAAGATCATATACCAGAAAGCAAACTACGACGCCGTCTCCATCACCGACGACAAGAAGATACTGGCCCACGTCGGTGTCGGGGAAGACCATCACAGGACAGGACGTGCCGTCCAGACCGAGGCCACGAGGAAGGTGCTCTCGAGCGGAGAATTCTACGTGGCTTCCAGCAGGGAGGATATCGAGTGCGACCATGAAAAATGTCCTCTCAAGGCGGCGGTGATAGTGCCGCTGATGGAAAGGGACCGGATGGTGGGGTGCCTCAAGCTTTACAGGACGAGGGAAAACAGCATAAGCAGCGTGGACATAAGATTGGCCCAGGGGCTTGCCCAACTCTTTTCCACGCAGCTTGAGCTTTCAAGGATGGAGCGCCAGGCCCAGCTCCTGGCAAGAGCCGAACTCAGGGCCCTGCAGTCCCAGATAAATCCCCACTTCCTTTTTAACGCCTTGAACACCATTATTTCCATCTGCCGCAGGGACCCGGAGAAGGCGAGGGCCCTGCTCATACACCTGGGCGAATTTTTTAGAAAAAATTTGAGCACCGGGAAGGAAACGGTCCCTCTCGAGCAGGAGATAGAGCACGTGAAGGCTTATCTTGCCATCGAGCAGGCAAGATTTGGGGACAGGCTCCGGGTGGTTTACGACCTGGAGCCCATGAACGGTGTCATGGTGCCGCCTCTCATACTCCAGCCCCTGGTGGAAAACGCCGTAAGGCACGGGATTTTCCCCAAAAGGGAAGGTGGTACCGTGATAATCCGGGCCAAAAAGGTGGAGGACGGCGTGGAACTTACGGTCTCTGACGATGGCATGGGCTTCGATGAGGCCAGGATAAGAGAATTCCTGAACGAAGAAGAGCCTGCGGACAGGATAGGACTTTTCAACGTAAACCGGAGATTGGAAAACCTTTACGGCCCCCGAAGCCGGTTAAAGATAATGTCGAAACCCATGATGGGGACTGTTGTCAGATTTTTCATACCGGCAGGTGCAGGCAAGGGGAGTGAGGTCGATGGAGCTTACGGCGCTTTTGGTAGATGACGAGGCCCCTGCCCGCGACGAACTCCGCTACCTCCTCGAAGTCTTTCCTGAGATAAAGATAGTGGGGGAAGCTTCGTCCGGCCAGGAGGCTGTCGAGAAAACGCTGGAACTTAAGCCCGACGTGGTTTTCCTCGACATCAAGCTCTGGGATATGGACGGGTTTGAGGTGGCTCGGCGGATTTTCGAAAGGGGCTGTTCTCCTCTGATCGTTTTTGCGACCGCGTACGACGAGTATGCCGTCAAGGCATTCGAGATCAACGCCGTTGATTACATCCTGAAACCCTTCTCCCAGGAGCGGCTAAAGAAGGCCGTCGAAAAGGTCCTGAATGTATATGAGAATGAAAAGAAACAGGAGGAAGTGCTGAAGATTGCAGAGTCCATAAGGGTGAGCGGAAAGCCTCCCTGCAATAAAATCCCTTTTTGGAAAAAAGACAGGATTTACCTGGTAAGCCCGGATGACATCTGCTACTGCGTGGCCGGTGAAAAGGGAAGCGTTGTAAAGACCGTGATCGGCGAATTTTGCACCGCTCACACGCTGGCCGAACTGGAAGAAAAAATAAATAGGCCTAATTTTTTCAGGGTCCACAAGAGTTACCTGGTGAATCTGGATAAGGTCAGGGAGATAATCCCCTGGTTCAACGGGACTTTTATCCTCTCAATCCAGGGGTACGAAAAGGATGAAGTCCCCGTGAGCCGCCGTCACGCCAGAGAACTGAGAGAACTGTTCGGCATCTAGTGAAAACCGTTCACCCCCTCTGGAAAACCGGAGGGGGATTAATTTTTGCCTTTGGGCGGGAAAATATCCCCTAAATTAAAATTTTAACTTAAGATTAAAAAAGGGATAATATTTTTAAAATATGGGGAGGGGAAGAAGTTGGTAACTTTCTTAGCCTCTATTGCAATCCTCATTCTGGGCTACTTCATCTACGGCACCTTCGTGGAAAGAATATTCGGAGCAGATGAGAACAGGCCTACGCCTTGCCACACCAGGTTCGACGGCGTGGACTACGTGCCTATGGACAAGTACCGCAACAGCCTCATTCAGCTTTTAAACATCGCCGGCTTAGGTCCAATTTACGGTGCAATTTCCGGTGCCCAGTGGGGCCCTATAGCTTTCCTCTGGATCGTGTTCGGCGGTATCCTGGCCGGGGCTGTCCACGATTATCTCTCCGGCATGCTGTCGCTTAGGCACGATGGTGCTAACGTGCCCGAACTCGTGAGGATTTATCTGGGAGAAAGGACCAAGTTGTTGGTCAACGTATTCACCATAGTCCTGCTGGTGTTGGTCGGCGTGGTATTTGTGACCGGACCTGCCGGACTGCTGGCGATCCTTACGCCCGGAGTATTATCAAAAAGCGCCTGGGTATGGATTATCTTCGCCTATTACTTCCTGGCTACGGTGCTGCCCGTAGATAAGATTGTAGGCAGGATTTATCCCCTTTTCGGGGCTATATTGATAATAATGGCCATTGGGATAGGAGGGGCCTTGATAACCCAGGGGTACGACATCCCCGAACTTACGCTCCAGAACCTTCATCCGAAAGGAATGCCGGCATGGCCGCTGCTTTTCGTGACCATAGCCTGCGGAGCGATCAGCGGATTCCACAGCACTCAGTCGCCTATAGTGGCCCGGTGCGTGAAAAATGAAAAGGAAGGCAAGTTCATTTTCTACGGCATGATGATCGCGGAATCCGTAATAGCCCTCATATGGGCCGCGGCGGCAATGAGCTTTTACGGGGGCACTGAGAAACTTGGTGAAGTGCTGGCGACCACCGCAGGTCCTTCGGCTGTCGTAAAGGAAGCCTCCTTTGCGATGATGGGAAGAATCGGAGGGGTCCTGGCCATCTTCGGAGTGGTGGTGCTGCCCATAACTTCGGGAGATACGGCATTCCGGGCGGCGAGGCTCACCATAGCTGAGTTGTTGAAACTGGATCAAAAGGACGTCCTCAACAGATACAAGATAGCCGTTCCCCTGTTCATAGTAGGAGCTATCCTTTCGCAGATAGATTTCAACATCGTATGGAGGTACTTTGCCTGGGCCAACCAGACGCTGGCCATGATGGTGCTTTGGGTCGGGGCGTTTTATCTCGCCAAAGTGGGCCGTTTACACTGGATTGCCACACTGCCGGCCACCTTCATGACGGCGGTCAGCGTAACGTATATACTCCAGGCGCCCGAGGGCTTCAGCCTGCCCACCTCAGTCTCCTATCCGGTAGGAGCTATTGCTGCCATCGGTCTGCTGGCCTATTTCCTCCTGAAGACCAGAAACCTGGGAGTTAGCCAGGCTCAGGAGCAAAAAATTTAAAAAAACCTTTGCATAACAACAGTGCAGTGTGGTAAAATGTAAAGAGAAACTTAATGGAGGAGGTATTTTCCTTGAAAGTTTACGTTGATCAAGACCTCTGCATAAGCTG
>JAKKUQ010000018.1 GCA_021890755.1 Thermosediminibacteraceae bacterium
GTCACTAGACTACCTATGAGGAATTGAAACCAAGGCGGCGCTTTGGCGGCCATTGCTTCATCCTTCGTCACTAGACTACCTATGAGGAATTGAAACATTCCTTGGGAGTAGACCATTGGGTGGAATCCAAAAGTCACTAGACTACCTATGAGGAATTGAAACATAGGTGCTTACACCATTGCGTATGCTTTGCTTATGGTCACTAGACTACCTATGAGGAATTGAAACGGCCTTGCGAGATATGTTGAAGGTTGGGGATACCACAGTCACTAGACTACCTATGAGGAATTGAAACTTTCGATAATTCTGGTTCCCCGAATTATGCTTCTGGTTCGTCACTAGACTACCTATGAGGAATTGAAACCCGTTTCTGTAAAGGTCAAGGTCACGGTATAGCTCTGTGTCACTAGACTACCTATGAGGAATTGAAACCGATGGTGTTCGGGAACTTGCAGAGAGGCTTCGAGGTCACTAGACTACCTATGAGGAATTGAAACTAGACCAGCTTATTGGCATTGGCGGTGCCACCTCAAGTCACTAGACTACCTATGAGGAATTGAAACGCTCCAAAACCCAACCGGGAAGTTCGGCTATGGGTGCATCGTCACTAGACTACCTATGAGGAATTGAAACTATTCCCAAGGCGATGTGATTATTTCAGGCACAATTGACGTCACTAGACTACCTATGAGGAATTGAAACTCGGGAACGATGAAGTCCGTTCGAGGAACAACCTGCGCTAGTCACTAGACTACCTATGAGGAATTGAAACATGTAAAGCACCAGCGGCCCGAAAATCTCTTTCCAAGTCACTAGACTACCTATGAGGAATTGAAACATTTGTGGTGAAAATATAAAACTAATCCGGTTAGAGTCACTAGACTACCTATGAGGAATTGAAACTAATGCGTTCCTGGTCGAGGACGGCTAGGAATTTGGGTCACTAGACTACCTATGAGGAATTGAAACATACAAGTGCAAAAAATCCGTGGGATAATATTATAAGTCACTAGACTACCTATGAGGAATTAAAACAAAGAGCTGGTGTAGAAGTGAAACTGACTCGCACCAAGTTACTAGATTACCTTAATGCTCTTGAGACGGACTTTGATTGATTCAAAGCTCTTAATTTTATTTTTAGGAGGATATTATGATGTAAATGTCGAAGAAAGAAACCAATTATTGCAGGCGGTGGTTTTATGAGGATGAAGCTAACCTTTAACTCCGAAAGCCCGGTGGCGCTCCCAATACAATACAACCACATAATTCAGGGGATGATTTATTCTAACCTGACGCAGGAATTCGCAGAGTTCCTGCACCAGGAGGGTTTTCTTTGGGGGAAGCGCACGTTTAAGCTCTTTACCTTTTCCAGGCTCGAGGGCAGGTTCAGGATGACGGAAAGCGGCAAAATTGAGTTCGAACCACCCTTCAGCCTAATAGTATCATCGCCGTTGGAGCGCTTCCTCCGGGAGCTGGCTGGAGGGCTTTTGAAAAATGAGAACCTTTCCTTGGCAGGAAGGCGTATCGTGCTGGAAAATGTTACGGTTCAGGCAGCTGTGGAAGAGTGCGACTTCGACGACAGGGTAAAAATAAAGATGCTTTCGCCTGTTGTGGCTTACAAAACCATCGTAGAAGGCGGGAAAAAGAAGACGTTGTACCTTACTCCGCTTCAGAAGGAATTTGGAGAACTTCTAAAAAACAATCTGCTGAAGAAATACGCGGTACTGACCGGAAAAGATCCCGGTGAACTGGAATTCGAGATAAAGCCTGCTTTTCCCTTGAGCGAGAAGCACTGCAAGATAATAAAGTATAAGGATGTCATAATAAAGGGATGGATGGGTGTATACACCCTCAGAGGAGATCCGGCTCTATTGAAAATAGCCTACGATGCTGGACTAGGAAGCAAAAATTCCCAGGGTTTTGGGTGCTTTGAGATTCTGGAAGGGCTCAAAAAGTGACTAGAATGATCTAGTTTCCGATGCCGCTGTGATCTTATAGCAACTTAATCCGTCTGAAACATAAAAAATCATAAGGTATCTTTAGGATCGGAAGTGTATAAGTCACTCGGAGCCTGATGGTAAGAAGGATGTAGAGCAGGCTCGAGTAGCAAAAGTTTGCAAATACCTCAGGCGCTATCTACACTGGGTGCAAAACGACAGAAATCAAGGCCTAGAATAAATTTTGGATTGAGGGAGAATTTTTATGCGTCTTCACGTAATTTTTCAATCGCAAGAGCCCGTTACTTTACCCTGGAATTACCCGCACCTTTTGCATGGCTACCTTTACGGAGCAATCACAAGATCCAGCCCTAAAATTGGAGCATTCTTGCATGAGCAAGGATTTGTAGCAGGAAGCCACCGGTATAAATTGCTGGTTTTTTCTAAACTATTTGCCGCAAAATCAAAAGCTTCACCGGGAGGGTTAATTGTAAGTGCTCCGCTTAACTGGTGGGTTTCATCGCCGCTTACCGCACCTATAGAAGCTCTGGTTAAAACCATGCTTTCAGAAGGGGAGATACGTCTGGGAAATACCCGACTTTTTGTTGAGAAATTAGAGGTCGAGAGAACCCCTGATATTTCTGAACGTATGGTTTGTGAGACAATTTCACCGGTGGTGGCTTCAACCGGTATTAAAGAGGGCGGAAAGCTTTTAAAGCGATTCCTCTCGCCCGATGATTCAGAGTTCTGGAGGGTGGTTAAAGATAATCTTTTTCGCAAGGCTGAAGCGCTGGGAATTCCGATAACTCCGGAAACAAACCTGTACTTTGAAACTGTGGGGAAGTGGCGTTCAAGGCTTTTTACGGTTCAGAAGATTAATGTAAGGGGTTACGAAGGGCGGTTTATAATTGAGGGGAATTGGCTTATGATGCCGGGCTAAGGGAGAGAAACAGCCAGGGATTTGGGATGTTCAGGTTTGTAAGCCCAAGGAGAGCTTTGTAAATATGAAAAAGAAAATTGGGTTCATCCGGCTATATGCGAATTGATGTCGGCTATAGCATTCATCTTCAAGAATTGAAGGGAAGCCTTCAATATGGGCATTTAAGTTTTTTTTTAATACTAAAGCCGCCTACGATAAGGCGGCTTTAAAGTTAATATATGCTTGTCCATTTTTATTGGTTTTTAAAAACAGTAGTTTAAGATTTTTGTACTAAATTTTAGGTAAACGCTCAAAGGTATATCCCTCATTAATCAATCCTTTGATTATCCTATCTAAAGCTTCGGCATTGCTTTTGGAAACGGCATGCAGTAGGATAACCGCGCCGGGATGAACGTTTTTCGTGACGAAGTTGTAGGCGTAGTCTGCACCTTTTTGGTCATTCACATCCCAATCTTTGTAAGCTAAACTCCAAAAAACGGAGACGTATCCCAATTTCTGAGTAAGATAAAGGCTTTTCTCACTGTATTCGCCGTTGGGTGGTCTAAGGTAACGCTCTATTTCTCTGCCCGTTACACTGCGGAATTTTTCTTCTAGATCCTTGATTTCTTTCTCCAGTTGGGCGTCAGATAGATCTGGCAAACTAGGATGGGTTGAAGTGTGGCTGCACACGTAGTGACCTTCCTCAACCATTCTTCGTACTAGCTCCGGATTTTTGTCAATGTAGCTGCCGGTTACGAAAAATGAGGCGGTGACATTGTTTTCTTTCAAAGTATCTAGGATTGATGAAGTATAACCATTTTCATAACCTTCGTCGAAAGTAAGATAAACAACCTTGCGTGAGGTGTCGCCCACGTAAATGGCATCAAATTTATCTAGCATTTTAGCGACTTCAGTTGGGATTTCCGGCGTTTTATGCTGTGAATTAGGTTTGTACCACCATCCAAATTTCTCTGTTTTTAAAGTTTCAATGTTAACTTCTTCGGCTTGTGTGAAGTTATTCTGGGATTCTGTTTCGTTTGGTTCTATATTTATTTCATTATTGGTATTGGTTTCGGTGTTAGGATCGGAATTGGGAATGGAAATATTTTCTTGTGAAGATGAATTTTCTTCAGCAGGTTGGGAAGGGGTGTTTTCTTTTATAGATTCGGAAGTTTCGTTTCTCTCGCTATCAGTACCATCTAGATATGATAAAAGTCCTGGAAAGTGGCTGGATATAGACACCAATGCGGCGACGAAAACTACTATCATTAGAGATAGAATAAGCTTTGCGCCTTTTTTTCGAATAATGTAACTCACCTCCTATCTTGACATTTAACGTCCATTCCTGAGCTGAGAACTGCCTTGTGTTTCCCCGTTTTCGGCGGTTTCCTATTTACATAATTCGACATAGACAACGCTTTTCCTTTGATAAGTTGACAGGTATTTTATGGTGGACTGATAGCATATACAGAAGTTTCCATATTAAAAAAATTGACAATTAGATAAAACTGTGGTATTTCTCTAAATATATACATTTTCACAAAACTAAAATTAAAACAGAAAGGGGTCCGCGTTGGGGAAAAGATTTTTGATACCACAAGAAACTATCGAGTTAATCATGACCAACGGGATTAAAAAAGCCAGTTTATCTTTTGCACAGATGATGCTATTGGGTATATTGGCGGGTATCTATATAGGATTTGGAGGATTTGCCTCTATAACGATTATGCAGACTATGAAAAATATTGACGCTGGACTGATGAAATTTGTAGGAGCGATGGTATTCCCCGTAGGACTAATTCTTGTGGTTATTTGTGGTGCGGAGCTTTTTACTGGGAACAATTTGATGACTTTTTCGGTGTTAAAAAGAAAAATAACCGCTGCGGATCTTTTTAGAAATTGGATAAATGTGTATTTTGCTAATTTTGTTGGCTCGGTAGCTCTCGCGTTTTTGGTTTCTAAAAGCGGTTTATTACAGGGCGATGTGCAGGAACTAGCTTTTTCGATTGCCCAGAATAAAATCTTTCAAAATCTTGCAGTGCCGTTTATACGAGGAATTTTGTGCAACATCTTGGTGGTGCTGGCAGTTTTTATGGCCACGGCATCTCAAGATATAATTTCAAAAATATTTTCGTGCTGGTTTCCCATAATGCTCTTTGTGCTGTGTGGGTACGAGCACAGCGTTGCCAATATGTTTTTCCTCCCACTTGCAAAGTTTGGAGGAATGGAAATAAGCTGGGGACAGATTTTCTTGAACAATCTTATTCCCGTTACTTTAGGCAATGTAGTGGGCGGAGCCATTTTTATACCTCTTATGTATTACAATGCTTATTTTACTAAAGTAGAAATGGATCATAATGCAAGTTTAAAGATGTAGAATTTTAGCTTAAGTTAAAGTTCAACTAAAGCCGGGCTATGATACTCCTGGCTTTTTGACCTTATCTGGCTTAAGACTTTCACGTTACATACAATGGCGCAGAAGACAAGTACATAGTTTGGACATTCAGATCGTGTAATGAGATAAAGGCTTTTTGTAAAGTGAATATGTTCACAAGAACTCAAAAAAAGAATCAACCTTCTTTTGCGTCACTAAAGATAGTGGGTGTAGTTGTGAGGTAAATTCCGCAGATTGATGTTTCAAAAAATTTCGCCGGGAGTATACGTATTTTTGGAGGATATTATTCTGCGGATGTCGAAGAAAAAATTAGGGGAGGGCTGGATATGAAAAAATTGCTCCGGGCTATGATGCTTTCGATACTGGGATATCTCCTGATGGAGGCCGGCAGAAACTTTAACAGGGAGGAAAAATGGGAAGGCAAAACCCGCGTGAATCTGAGTCCTCTTTACCTTGCAGGAATTCTGCTTGTTCTTTTGGCTGCCAGCGCGGTTGTTATAGGGTTGTGGCCGCTCGTCGCACTGGGAGGACTTACCTGGTACCTGTTCAAGTCCCGTAAAAAAATAACGGGAGCAAGGCGAAGGAATAGAGATGGAAGCATAAATATGAAGTACGACGAGCGCACCGGTACCTGGAAATGACTTCAAAGTCGGAGGATGAAGAGAGCTTACGGGCTTTGGCCTTCCCGGGATGCGGTAAGACCGCAGCCTGTAAAGGGCCGGATTTTCTCCACCACTAAAGTCCGGCGGCCGTCGTCGTTGAGGTCCACCCAGCCTTCTACCAGCACTACAGAGCCTGTGTAAATATAAGGGGCGAAAAGGCGAAGCTTTTGAGGAAAGATTACGAGTTCTACCGAACCGGTGAGGTCTTCTAGCCGCGCGAAAGCCATGCGTTCTCCGGCGCGGGTTTTGCCGGAACGGGGATCGAGCACTATGCCGGCAAGTTTCACACTTTGTCTTTCGGTGATTTCTTCTATTTCCGAGACAGTATGGGTAAGGGCCGTGTCCAGCTTTTGCGCGATAAATTCCATTGGATGGGCCGTAATATAGTAACCCATTGACATCATTTCCTGGGCCAGCTTCTGGCTGGGGGTAAAATCGGCAAGGTCTAGCTCTGCTACTAGGTCCTGAGCCTCCTCGCTTTCATCCAGAAGGCAAAGCTGTTTTTCCGGCTGGGCGCGGCGGCCAGAAAGCAGCCATTTTAAAGAGATGAGAAGAGCGGGTCTCGGTATGTTGAAGGAATCGAAAGCACCTGCGAATATCAGAGATTCCAGGGCCCTGGTGTTTATGATTTTCCGGTCTACCCGGTTGCAGAAATCGAAAAAGCTTTTGAAAGGGCCGTCCTTGCGAGCACTTAGAATTTCCTCAATCCCGCGGGGTCCCAGGTTCTTAACAAGGGCAAGTCCGGTTCTTATGGCGCTGTGACCCTCCGGCTGAAAACTTGCCCCGCTCCTATTTATATCCGGCAAAAGCAGCCGGATTCCCCGGCGGCGGGCTTCGCAAAGATAAAGCTGAAAGCGCGATGGGGTGTCCATGTAAAGGTTAAAAAGCGATGCAAAGTACTCCACGGGAAAATGTTCGCGAAGATACACGGTGCGATAGGCTGTAATTGCGTAAGCTATGCTGTGAGACTTGTTAAAGCCGTAATCCCCAAAAGCCGCAAGGGTATCGAAGATTTCCCTGGCGGCTTTTTCATCTATACCCCTTTCCACTGCCCGTCTTAAAAATCGAGGTTTTTCCGCCTCTATTTCATCCTTTTTCTTTTTGGCAATGGCCCGGCGCAGCAGGTCCGCTTCTCCTAGAGTGTAGCCGGCGATTAGGCAGGCCGCCTGTATCAGCTGCTCCTGGTAGATGAAAACGCCGTAAGTGTCTTTCAGTACCGGTTCTAATGCGGGGTGAATGTAGGAAACCGGTTTTCTGCCCTGGCGGCGCGCTATAAATTCTTCAGCCATCCCGCTTTTTAGAGGCCCGGGACGGTAGAGTGCCAAAACGGCTGAGAGGTCTTCTATATTTGCGGGTTTTATCCTTCTCAGCATATTCCTCATTCCGGATGATTCAAGTTGAAAGCAGCCGCCGGTGTCTCCTCGGGCAAGGGCTCGATAAGTGATTTCATCATCCAAAGGAATTTCTTCCGGTTTAATATCGATGCCGTATCGCTCGCGCACAAGCTTTAAGGTTTGGCCGATGACGGTCAAAAACCTGAGCCCCAAGAGGTCTATTTTTACAAGGCCCAGTTCTTCCAGAGCATACATGTCTGCCTGGGTTATAATTTCCTCGCCCGAGGCCCGCTGAAGGGCGATGTATTCGGTAAGGGGTCTGTCGGCTATAACGACACCTGCCGAATGCTGGGTTATGTGCCTTGGCAAGCCCTGAAGTTGGCGGGCCATATTAAAAACCCGGCGGATTTCGGTGTCGTTTTCAACGAGGGTTGAAAGGTGGGGGCTTTCTTTTAGCGCTTCTTCCAGGCTTATGTGTGAATAGGGAATGTAAGAACATACGGTGTCTATTTTTTCGTAGTTCATCCTCAAGGCACGGCCGGTGTCCCTAAGCACCGCTCTGGCCTGAAGGGTGGAAAAGGCGCCTACGTGGGCTATGCGCTCCCGGCCGAAGCGGAGCCTCACGTATTCCAGCACTTCTTTTCTGCCCACGTGGCAGAGGTCTATGTCAATATCCGGCGGGCTTATCCTTTCGGGATTCAGGAATCTTTCGAAGATAAGGCCGTATTTTATCGGGTCCACGTCGGTTATGCCAAGTACATAAGCTACGAGGCTTCCGGCTGCCGAGCCGCGTCCCACTCCTACGGTAAATCCCTTTTCGCGGGCAAAATCTACGATATCCTTGACAATCAGGAAATAGCCGGCGTAGCCGGTGTTTTTTATAACCGAAAGTTCCATGTCAAGTCTTTTTTTTACCTCTTCCGGGGGCTGGCTGCCGTAGCGCTCCACCATTCCTTTAAGGCAAAGTTCTCTAAGGTGGTCGTCGGCGTTTCTGCCTTCGGGGAGTATAATTTCGGGCAGCTTGGTGCCGCCAAGCGGCAGGCGCACATTGCACCTTTCCGCTATGGCTTCGGTGTTTTTTAAGGCTTCTGGGATTTCGCGAAACTGAGCTTCCATCTCCGCGGGGCTTTTTAAATAATACTCTTTTCCGGGAAGGTGCGGTGCCTGCTGCAGCGTAGAGAGGGTTTGGACTGCCAGCAGCACTCTGTGGGGCATGGCCGCCGAGGGTTCCAGGTAGTGGACGTCGTTGGTGGCCACCATTCCTATTCCCAGCTTTTTAGCAATAGAGCTCAACCAGAAATTGGCCTTTTTCTCGGCGGCAAGTCCGTGGTACTGAAGTTCCAGGAAAAACCCGTCGCGCCCGAAGATGTCTTGGTACTCCTTTGCCACTTCTTCTGCCGCCTTTACGTCGTCTTTAAGGATGAGGTCGGCCACCTCTCCCCGGATGCAGCCGCTCAGGGCTATAAGGCCTCTGGAGTGCGAGGCGAGGAGTTTTTTGTCTACCCGGGGGCGGTAGTAAAAGCCGTCCAAATGCGAGCGGGTAACCAAAGACAGCAGGTTTTTTAAACCTTCCTGGTTTTCTGCAAGGAGCACTAAATGATGGGGGGATTCTCGACCGCGCTTTACGGTCATATCTTCTACCACGTAAACTTCACAGCCCAAGATTGGCTTTATCCCCACTTCGTTGCATAGTATATAAAAGGGTATCATCCCGTAAAGACCGCCATGGTCCGTCAGGGCGAGAGAGGACATGGAAAGTTCCGATGCCCTCTTCACCAGTTGGGGAAGTCGGCAAAGGCCGTCGAGCATGCTGTATTCCGAATGGACGTGGAGGTGACAGAAGCTCATCGGTATCACCTTACGAACACTTGTTTGTTATTATTATATACCCGCAGAAGATTTTTTAAAAGAGGTAATTTTAAAAGACTGCGGTAATTTTTTTCACCGATTGGGGGAAAATTAATATTGAGGCAAAAATTGGAGGGAAATTCTTGGAAAAAGGTGTGGGAAACGGGATAATAGCGGGTTTTTTGTCGGCCCTCCTCGCGTTAGTCATAAATACGAAACTTGCCGATTATTCGAAAAGGCAAGCAATAACTCTTGGAGCACCGGTGATTGAGGAAATCCTGAAGACGGGGATGGCGGTGCTTTTTGGGGGAAGCGTAATTTTATCTCACCTTTGTTTCGGGATAGCTGAGGCGGTTTACGATGTGGCAAGGAAAAGAGATATTCGCTCGTATTTTGCTGGAGTTACGGCCGTGTTAAGTCATGCCCTTTTTGGCGCTGCTGCTGTCTGGACGATGGAGCACTTAAGGAGTGTGGTCTCAGGGATTTTAGTATCTTTTCTCCTTCATATAAGCTGGAACCGTTGGGTAATTAGAAAAAAGGAGTGATTGACGTGAAGAAAATTTTCATAGTTTTTCTTTTGCTTTGCGCAATATTGACTTTAGGAGCGTGCACACCGCAAAAAAAGACAGCTACGATAAATCTTTACTATAACAATGAAGATAACAGTAAGATACTGGTGGAAAAGAGGACGGTAGAGGTACCGAAGGGAAAAACCTTACCTCAGGTTGCTGTAGAGGAACTCCTCAAAGGGCCTCAAAAGGAAGGCTTGAGGTCCAATATCCCAGAAGGAACAAAACTTTTGGAACTAAAAGTTGAGAACAAACAAGCAACCGTGAACTTTTCGAAAGAATTTAGAAAGTTTCCGGGCGTAATGGCCGAGAGCTTCGCTGTAATCTCCGTAGTAAATACTCTGACTGATCTTTCTGATATCGAAAAAGTTTTTATCCTCGTGGAAGGGGAAGAGCTTGTGGCGCCTTCCGGTGCCCCTTATGGGCCGCTAAAGAAGTATGACATAGAAAAGATAAACCAGGACCTTGATAAAGTGGCTGTAACGCTTTATTTTGCCGGCGAAAATGCCATGTACCTGGAACCGGAAGTAAGGGAGGTACAAAAGGGGGATAAACCGATAGAGCAAATTGTGGTAGAGGAGCTAATAAAAGGACCTACAAAACCTGGACTTTTCAGGACCATCCCCGAAGGGACCAGGCTGCTTTCGATTGAAGTAAAAGACGGCATAGCTTACGTCAACTTTTCTAAAGAGTTCAAGGAAAATCACTGGGGCGGTTCTACGGGTGAGGCGATGACCATAAATTCTGTTGTGAACTCCCTCACAGAGCTTCCGGGAATTGAAAAGGTCCAATTCTTGATCGAGGGCAAAAAAGAAGAAACCCTCGCCGGGCATGTGATGTTGGACCAGCCTTTCTCAAGGAATGAAAACATTATTAAAAAAGAATAGCAAAAGGCGCCGGCTTTGCCGGCGCTTTAAGTTGCCAGTTAATGTAATATCTTATATAATAAATACACAGCCTATCTAGCAAAAGCTGACGAACATCATCATTTTCAGAAAATTATAAAATATAGAAGTAATGGGAGCAAATTATGGATGTACGAACTTTATCTTATGAAATAGAAGAATTTAATAGGCTAATAAAGGACCTGGAAGGGGGGCTTTCTGGGCTTTTTGCTTATGGGCTATCGGACTCTCAGCGGGCCTTCGTGATAGCCGCCATAAGGAAAAGAAATGCAAAACCAGTCCTCGTAATAACTCCCGATTCTCTGGATGCCCGAAAGCTAGCCGACGATCTTACCTATTTTCTTGGACCCGAAGATGTCGCTATGTTCCCGGCAAGTTCAGTAATACCCTACGAGACGGCAGCAAAGAGTCCAGAATTTACCGCTTACAGGTTGAAGGTAATGGAGACCCTGGTTGCCGGAGGAACGCCTGTGGTTGTGGCCCCACTACAAGCTCTCACTAACAGGATGATGCCACCGGATATTGTAAAAAAATTCACAATTAGGGTCCGATTCGGGGAAGCGCTGTCGATGGAGGATGTAATTTCGAAACTTTCCTTCATGGGATACGAACGGGTGGATATTATCGAGGGGCCCGGTCAGTACGCAGTAAGGGGCGGCATAGTGGACGTATATCCCATGACGGCTGAAAATCCCTACCGGATAGAGTTTTTTGGTGATGAAGTAGATTCTATCCGGGAGTTTTCCGTAGAGGACCAGAGGTCTATAGAAAAGCTCCAGGAAGTGTTTATCTTTCCTGCACGGGAAGTGGTATTTGATCGGGAAATGGCAAAAGACGCAGCTATAAGTATAGCCCGGGAATTAGAGGAAAGGAAAAAGGCCTTCGAGCATACAGGGGCTGAGCAAATCGCGAAAAAGCTTGAGGAGAAGATAAAAGAACACATAGAAAAGCTGGAAAATGGTTCGTTTTTCGAGTCTTCCCAGCTTTACATTTCCCACTTTTACCCGCGCCTTTCCTCTTTGTTTGATTATTTTGCTACCCCTCCTATTGTAATACTGGTGGAGCCAGGAAAAATAGTGGAAAGCAGTAAGGCTTCGGCTTTTGAAATAGAAGAGACTTACAAAGGACTTCTGGAAAAGGGAGAGGTGCTGCCTTCGGTTTCAGAGATGTATTTTTCGCCCTTTGAGATTTTAGAAGATCTGAGGAGTAAAGCAAGGACAGTTTATATATCCATGCTTCCCCGGATTCCTAAAGAATTCGAGATAGGGGGACTTTACTCCTTTCAATTTCGCTCGATTACTTCCTTCCATGGTAAATTGGACCTTCTGGCTGAAGAGATTCGCGATTTAAAGAAAAAAGGTTACCGTACCATGATCCTCTCGGGTACCGGGGAACGGGGACTGCACCTCAAAAAAGCCCTGGAGGAGAAAGGTCTTGATGCTACGTTTTACGGTTCAGTTGGAGAAGAACTTTTGCCGGGCCAGGTTGTTATAACGCCGGGTTCTTTAGAAAAAGGTTTTCAGGTTCCCGAAATAAAGTTTGCTTTAATTTCAGACCTGGACGTATATGGACAGCCTAAAATAAGGACTAGGAAGCCTAAAGCGCGTTTGGCCGGCAGAAAAATCACTGCTATAGAGGAACTTTCGGTTGGGGATTACGTTGTACATGTAACCCACGGTATCGGAAGGTATCTTGGAATTGAAACGCTGGAGGTAGAAGGACAAAAAAAGGATTATTTTGCACTACAGTACGCCGGCGGAGACAAGCTTTACGTGCCTACCGATCAGGTAGAAATGCTCCATAAGTACGTAAGCCCCGAGGATAAACCCCCGAAGCTGAACAAATTAGGCAGCAGCGAATGGGCAAAGGCCAAAGCTAGGGTAAAAGAATCGGTAAAACAGATGGCTAAAGAGCTGCTCGAGCTTTATGCTGCCCGACAGGCCATGAAGGGTTTTGCCTTTTCCCCCGACACGGTATGGCAAAAAGAGTTTGAGGACATGTTTCCGTATGAAGAGACACCGGATCAGCTTACGGCCATCGAGGAAGTAAAAAGGGATATGGAAAGCAGTAAGTGCATGGATAGGCTTCTTTGCGGTGACGTAGGATACGGCAAGACTGAAGTTGCCATGAGGGCGGCATTTAAGGCTGTGATGGATTCAAAGCAGGTAGCGGTGTTAGTGCCCACCACCATTTTGGCAGAGCAGCATTACCGCACTTTTAAGGAGAGATTTGCGCCGTTCCCTATAAGGATAGAAGTGATAAGCCGCTTTAAATCGAAGGCAGAACAGAAAGCCATATTAAAGGACCTGAAAAACGGAGCTATAGATATAATTATCGGAACGCACCGGCTGCTGCAAAAGGATGTAAAATTTAAGGATTTGGGACTTCTCGTGATAGACGAGGAACAGAGGTTCGGCGTTGCGCAAAAAGAAAAGTTAAAACAGCTTAAAAAGAACGTGGATGTGCTGACAATGACCGCAACGCCTATCCCAAGAACGCTGCATATGGCAATGACCGGCATAAGGGACATGAGCATAATTGAAACTCCACCGGAGAACCGCTTTCCCGTTCAAACCTATGTAGTGGAGTACAGTGACTCCCTCATACGGGATGCAATAATAAGAGAGCTTTCGCGCGGCGGGCAGGTATATTACGTTTACAACGTAGTGAAAACTATTTATGAAGAGGCCAAGAGGCTTTCTGAACTGGTACCTGAAGCACGAATAGCAGTAGCCCACGGTCAGATGCGGGAAAGCGAACTGGAAGAGGTAATGATGGATTTTTACGAGCATAGGTACGATGTCCTGGTATGCACCACCATAATCGAGACGGGGCTAGATATTCCGAACGCCAATACTCTTATAGTAATATCGGCGGACCGATTCGGCCTTGCCCAGCTTTACCAGTTAAGGGGCCGGGTTGGCAGGTCCGGCACCCAGGCTTTCGCATACTTTACGTATCGAAAGGATAAAGCGCTAGGCGAGGCTGCGGAAAAGCGTTTGGCGGCAATAAGGGATTTTACAGAGTTTGGGGCAGGTTTCAAAATAGCCTTAAGGGACCTTGAAATCCGCGGTGCCGGCAACATCCTTGGGGCTGAACAGCATGGTCACATGATGGCGGTCGGTTACGACCTCTATTGCAAGCTTCTCGCAGAGGCCGTCAGGGAGCTGAAGGGAGAGCCGGAACAGGAAGAGATTCAGCCTGTGATAGACTTGAAGCTTAGTGCCTACATTCCGGACGATTATATCAGTAATGCCGCCCAGAAGATAGATATTTACCGGCGCATCGCTGCTGTAGAAACCATAAAGGAGGCAGAAGACCTGGAAGAGGAAATAGAAGATCGGTTCGGAGATTTGCCGGAGCCTGCAAGAAACCTGCTAGCCATAGCGCGTCTTAGAGTGCTTGCGAAGAAACTAAAACTTTCAAGCATTATCCAGCAAAACGATGTTATAATTTTCAAATTTCAGTCGGCCAATGTGCTGTCTCCGGAGCAATTTTTAGCCCTTAGTGCGGCTTTCAGAGGTAAAGTCAATTTTCAGGGCACTACAGTGCCGGCCTTTACTTTTAAGGTTAGAAATTTGGAGGGCCACAGGCTATTTTTAAAAATTCAAAATGTGCTCGAAGAAATGGTGGAATTTCTACAACTTCCCTCCAATGAATAAAATAGGTTATGGGGTTGTATACTATTTGTGAGAAAAATCTTTGTGTCGAAATTAAGGAGGGAAAACATTGAAAGCAACAGGGATTGTGCGACGAATTGATGAACTAGGGCGAGTCGTGATTCCAAAAGAAATCCGACGAACCCTCAGAATTCGCGAAGGCGACCCTCTTGAGATATTCACCGATCGAGAAGGGGAAGTCATATTAAAAAAATACTCCCCAATTGGGGAACTCGCGGATTTTGCTAAGGAGTATGCTGAAGCCCTCCACGATTCCCTCGGCCATATCGCATGCATAGCCGACAGGGATGCGATAATAGCGGTGGCCGGCACTCCCAAAAAAGAACTTATCGATAAATTGATAAGTTCAGATTTGGAAGCCATAATGGATGAACGCAAGACGGTCCTTATCGAAAAGACCAGTGAAAAGGAGTACGTAAAGATCACGAGCGACGAAGAGGAAGGAAAGATAAAATACACAAGCCAGGTAATCGTTCCCATTATAGCCGATGGTGATCCTATAGGGGCCGTCATCCTGCTATCCAAAGATCCTAATGTCTCCATGGGAAGCCTGGAGCTTAAAGTTGCAGAGACTGCAGCAGGTTTCTTTTCGAGGCAGATGAATATCTCCCAATAAAAAAACTAGCAGCCTTAAGCTGCTAGTTTTTTTAATCTGCCTTTGGGCCGAAAGCGGCAAGTTCGGACAATTCTTGCGAGAATTTCTTGAAATTGTCCACAAAGCTCCGAGCAAGTTTTTTTGCAGTTTCGTCGTATGCTTTTTTGTCGTGCCAGGTATTTTTCGGGTTTAAAATCTCTGAAGGTACGCCGGGGCAAACTCTGGGAATCATCAGGCCAAAGACAGGGTCTTTTTCATACTCGACACCGGAAAGTTTCCCACTAAGGGCGCTTTTTACCATAGCCCGGGTATAGCTGAGGTCCATTCTTCGCCCGATACCATACGGCCCGCCGGTCCATCCGGTATTCACGAGGAATACTTCCGTGCCGTATTTTTTTATTTTTTCTCCCAAAAGCTTGGCGTATACTATGGGCGAGAGGGGTAAAAACGGTGCTCCAAAACAAGCCGAAAAGGTCGCTTGGGGTTCCGTAACCCCTCGTTCTGTACCCGCTAGTTTGCTGGTGTAGCCTGATATAAAGTAATACATCGCCTGTTCGAAAGAAAGTTTTGCTATCGGCGGCATCACGCCGAAAGCATCGGCCGTGAGGAAAATTATAGTTCTGGGGTGACCTCCTATTCCCGGAATCACCGCACCGGGTATGAAGTCCACCGGATACGCTGCCCGGGTGTTTTCGGTGATGGCATCGCTGCTGTAGTCAGGTTCGCGGGTGATGTCGTCGTATACCACGTTCTCCAGCACTGCGCCGAACCTTATAGCGTCGTATATCTGAGGCTCCTTTTCCCTGGAAAGATTTATGCACTTTGCGTAACAGCCACCTTCGAAATTAAATATCCCCTCGTCTGACCATCCGTGTTCATCATCGCCAATCAGGAACCTTTCTGGGTCTGCCGAAAGCGTTGTCTTACCTGTGCCCGAAAGTCCGAAGAACAAAGCTGTAGAACCATCCTGTCCTTTGTTGGCCGAACAGTGCATTGAAAGAACTCCTGCCTTGGGCATAAAGTAGTTCAGCATGGTGAAAACCGATTTTTTGATTTCGCCTGAATAAAGGGTGCCGCCTATCAGCACCATCTTTTTTTTGAAGCTCAGTATTATAAAGGCTTCAGAATTGGTGCCGTCGACTTCAGGCTGTGCTTTAAAACCGGGGGCAGCAATTACGGTTATTTCTGGCTTAAAGCCCTCCAATTCTTTTTTATCGGCTCTGATGAATAACTGCCGGGCAAAAAGGTTCTGATAGGCATACTCAGTGACTACGCGCAAAGGAATCCGGTAGCGGGGATCTGCTCCCACAAAGCCGTCAAATACGAAAAGTTCCCTGTTTTGCAAGTAAGAGGCCATGCGCCGGAAAAGGGCGTCAAATTTTTCGCTGGGAAAGGGCTTATTGTTGCTCCACCATATTTCATCCTTAACTTCAGGGTCTTCCACGATGAATTTGTCATTGGGAGAGCGGCCGGTATACTTTCCCGTTTTGACTATGAAAGCTCCGTTGGAAGCAAGCACTCCCTCGCCCCTTTTTACTGCCTCTTCTATCAACCGTGACACCGATAGGTTAAAATAAACCTTCCCGAGATTTGATAGCCCCAGAGATTTTAAATGATCCATTTTTTAAAGTCCCCCTATAAAAAATCTTGATTTTCCTTACATTATTATATAACATTTTTCGGTTGGCAATAAAAAATTATTCTTTCAGCCACAAATATTGAAGGAGAAAGCCAAATAGAATATAATTAAGGGTCGTAGGTAAAAACAGGCCAGGAAAGGCGGGGTCTTTTTTGACTGAAAAACACAGTTCCTTTTTGAAAGGAGCCATGATACTTACAGCGGCAGGTTTTCTTGTCAAAATTCTCGGGGCAGTCTACAGAATTCCCCTGGCCATGATGATAAAGGATGAAGGCATGGGCCTTTATCAAATGGCTTATCCCATATATGTGACTTTACTTTCCATTTCGACTGCAGGCCTTCCCACCGCTATCTCAAAGATGGTGGCCGGAGAAGTAGCCGTAAAAAGGTACCGCAACGCTTATAGGGTGTTTAAGGTATCCCTGGCGGTTCTGACTGTAGTAGGCGCCTTGCTCACAATGTTTTTAATGGTGAACGCTAGGTTTCTTGCCGAAAGGGTTCTCGGGAACCCGAAAGCCTTTTATCCTTTGATAAGCATTTCACCTGCGATCTTTTTTGTGTCGATCATGTCCTGTTTCCGCGGATTTTTTCAAGGACTGCAGGATATGACGCCTTCTGCTTTATCTCAGGTGATTGAACAGCTGGGTCGGGTAATAACCGTATTTTTGCTGGCAACGCTGCTTCTTCCCCGCGGTGTAGAATACGCTGCCGCCGGAGCGGCTTTCGGTCCTGTGGTGGGTTCTATCGCAGGATTATTGATGCTAGTGGCCGTTTACAGGAGAAAAAAGAGCAACCTTTTCGGTTCTTTTACGGCAAGCGCCGAGGTTGCACTGGAAAATCCGCTACATATAGTCTGGAGGCTTTTTGCCTTTGCCATACCCATAACCCTGGGAGGGCTCATCATCCCAATAATGAACCTGGCCGATGCGGCCATTGTAACCAGGAGGCTTCAGGATGCTGGCTTTTCTGTGGGAAGGGCCACTGAACTTTACGGGCAACTTACCGGTATGGCGGCACCGCTTATAAATCTTCCTGCGGTGATGACGATGAGCGTTGCCGCAAGTTTGGTGCCCGCCGTTTCCGAGGCAGTAGCGCTGAAAAACGCGCGCATGGTGGCCGGGCGGGCTGAGACCGGTGTTAGGATAACCTTCATGTTTGCGCTGCCGGCAGCGGTGGGACTATATATCCTGGCAGAGCCTGTATCGCTACTGTTATACAATAATTCTGAGGCCGGTATACCTCTTTCGATTTTATCCTGGGGTATTATTTTCCTTGCTCTTCAGCAGACTACTACGGGATTACTCCAGGGCGTTGGGAAAACCGTGGTGCCGGTGAAGAACCTTGCTTTTGGAGCCATTTTAAAAGTAGTTATAAACTATACTTTAACCGCGGTGCCGGAGATAAATATAAAAGGTGCGGCACTAGGGACCGTCGTTGGTTATCTTGTCTCATCGCTTTTGAATTTGATCTCGGCTATGAAGTGGACCGGGATGACTTTACACCTCAGGAACATGGTGATAAAACCTTCGGTGTCAGCGGTAATTATGGGGCTTGCCGTGCACTACTTTTACGGAGCAATAAGCACGGCGGGGGCTGGCAATGGTATGGCGACTTTAGGATCGGTAGGACTGGGTGCCCTTGTATACCTTATCGTGCTTTTTGTCATCGGTGGAATTGGGGAAGAAGAACTCAGCCTAATACCGGGAGGAATGCGGATAATCCGCTGGTTAAAGGAAATAGAAGCTAAAAGGAGGTGATCGATACGTCCCGGTATTCGATGAAGGATCTCATAGATATAATGGCCCGACTAAGGGGCGAAAACGGATGCCCTTGGGACAAGGCCCAGACTCCCGAGACTCTAAAGCCATTTTTGCTGGAAGAAGCATACGAGGTGATCAATGCCATTGATTGCGGCAACCCCGATGAACTCTCGGAAGAGCTGGGGGACCTGCTTTTGCAAATAGTTTTTTTGAGCAGGATTGCAGAAGAAAAGGGAGATTTTAGCTTTAACGAAGTGGTAAACGGCATTTGTGAAAAAATGATTCGCCGGCACCCGCATATTTTTGGAGAAAAACAGCTAAAAACTGCCGCCGAAGTATTGAAAAACTGGGAGGAAATAAAAAAGGAAGAAAAAGAAGTAGAATCTTATGCCGAAACAATGGACAAGATACCAGAGACTTTTCCCGCACTTATGAGAGCTTACAAAGTTCAGGAGAAAGCTGCAAGGGTAGGGTTTGATTGGGAAAACGTGGAAGGTGCTTTAGAAAAGGTCTACGAAGAGCTTAAAGAGCTAAGGGAAGTATATAAAGGGAATGATAGTGGTAGAATAATGGAAGAGATAGGAGACCTTCTTTTTGCGGTAGTGAACGTTGCTCGGTTTTTAGGCGTTAATCCAGAATTGGCGTTGAGGGAAGCCACAAATAAATTTATACGGCGATTCAGATATGTCGAGGAAGCTGCGTCAAAAATCGATAAAAAATTACATGAAATGACATTAGAAGACATGGACCGATTGTGGAATGAAGGGAAAATAAAAGAAAAAAAGTTATAAATTACCTTGGGACAAGAAGGATTTTGGCTTTTCGCGGAGAATAGACTATTTATGATAAAAGAGATTATAAAAACTAAGTTTATTTAAGGAGGGAAGCTTAGTGAACAAAGCGGAACTGATCTCCATCATGTCGGAAAAAAGCGGTTTGACGAAAAAGGATTCGGAGAAGGCGCTAAACGCTTTCATTGAAGCTGTATCCGAAGCTCTGGCAAAAAGAGAAAAGGTTCAGCTCGTGGGATTTGGCACATTTGAGGTAAGAGAAAGAAGTGCAAGAAAAGGCCGCAATCCTCAGACTGGCGAAGAAATCGACATTCCTGCTGCCAGCATCCCTGCTTTTAAAGCGGGCAAGGCCTTGAAAGATATGATTAAATAACACCGGAATTATATTATTATTGTTGTTAGTTTGATGATTTAGATTTGCGAAAGGCTCAACAGGGCCTTTTTTTTTTTCTCCTCCCGCGGAAATTTTTTATCCCTTTCGAACAATACTAATATTGCAGTCAGTAAATTTATTCATTCTGCGGGAGGATTTAATATGAGAAAGATATTAACGGTGCTGATAGCTATCATAGCGGCACTGATGCTCTGTGCGTGTGGAAGGTGGCAGGCCGATGAGAAAAAGCCTTTGCCCAAAATTCCGGATGAGATCAGCCGGGGACAGGGGAAGGAACCCGAGCTTGTAGTATACGAGGTCAGCACTGGAAAAAAGAAGAAGATGAATCTGGAAGATTACGTAGCGGGCGTTGTGGCAGGAGAAATGGAAAACTACTGGCCGGTAGAAGCCTTGGCGGCCCAGGCGATACTTGCGAGGACCTATGTGTTGGAGTTTGTACAAGATAAAGGCGGGTCAAAATACGGAAATGCGCATATATCAACCGATTTTGAAGAGGCTCAGGCCTGGAATCCTGATAAAGTCAACGATCGTGTAAAAAAAGCCATTGAAATGACCAGAGGTAAGGTGATAACATACAAAGGTAAGTTCGTCAAGGCCTGGTTCCACTCCCACGCTGGTGGCATGACGGCTACTGCCAAAGAGGGACTTAATTACAAGGAAGAAGAACCGCCATATATTGCTGTGGTAAAATCCCCCGATGAAAACGCAGGACCCGAAGGTAAAAGGACCTGGAAAGCTGTATTCACCAAAGATGAATTAAAGAGGATAATAAAAGAAAAACTAGGCCAGGACACCGGTGAGATAGCTGAAGTTTCTGTGGTGGAAAGAGGCCCGTCCGGCAGAGCGACAAAAATTAAAATAGGTAATGCCACCGTGCCGGCGCCCGACCTCAGGACTGCTCTTGATCCCATGAGAATGAGATCCACGTTGCTGACGAGCTTGAGGATAGAGGGAGAGAAAGTCGTGATGGAAGGCAAGGGTTTCGGTCATGGTGTGGGTATGTCCCAGTGGGGTGCCCGCGTTCTTGCCGAGCAGGGAAAATCCCCCGAAGAAATAATTAAGTACTACTTTAAAGGTGTAGATATCGTAAAATTGTGGAACTGAAGCATAAATTTTCGCCCTCCCTAATATAATTTCCTAGGGGAAATTATCAGAAGGGAGGGCTTTTTATTGGAAGAAAAAAGGTCCACAAAGCATAGACTTATTCTGGATGACAGGGAAATTCTCGAGATTTCTGGCGTCCTTAACGTTGAAAAGTTCACCGATGAGGATATCTTGGTTTCCACGGAAAAGGGCATGCTCAACGTAAAGGGAGAGAAGATGCATATGAAACAGTTGAATCTTGATGAGGGCGTTATCGTTGTAGAAGGCTATGTAAAGATGTTGTCTTATACCGAGGAAAGTTCAGTGCAGGAAAAGGGGAAGGGATTTTTTAATCGGCTTTTTAGATAACACCCCACAGGGTAAAGGAAAGGGAAAGAGCTTTTATGAATGTAGCTGATGTGGACACCCAAATTCTGTTCCTGGCGGGGGCTTTAGCCTCAGGAGCTATAGCGGGATTTACCTTCGATGTATATAGGCGGATCAGGAACTTTTTAAGGCCCGGTCCTTTTTTAACAGCCGTAGGTGATCTTGTATACTGGGTTTTAATGGCTGCTGTTACATTTTACATAATCTACAGGGTAAATTACGGACAAGTCAGGGGATACCTTTTTTTGGGATTTAGCGTTGGGCTTTTGTTTTATGTTGCCGCCGTAAGTCCCTATATCATCAGGGTTTTTATAATGATTGAAAGAGCCCTTTCAAAGGTCTTCGGTATTCCTCGGAAAGCTTTTCGATGTGTCGCGCGCTATAAGGTTTTTAAGATTGTCAAAAGAATTTTTAGTGACGCTCGCCGGCTTATTACAAAAAAAAAGGATTAAAGGAAGGATTTTTCAGGGTTTTATCGAATCTTATATCCAAAAGGGGGACTTGCGGTGGGCTCCAAGAAGAGGATCAGGTTAGGGAGATTATTAATCATCCTTTTTTTAATATATTTCGTTTATACTTTTACCGTTCAGCAGTTTAAAATCAATGAACTGCGCCGGCAGGAACTGGAATTGAGCCGGGAAATGAGCCGGCTCATAGAGGAAAGGAAAAAGCTTGAAAAAGAAATCGAGCTACTCAATACCGAAAGTTACATAGAAGAGCTGGCAAGAGATCAGCTGGGATTGGTAAAGCCTGGTGAGATTATTTATAAGGTCTTGCCGCGCCAGGATAACTGAATTATATTTGATTATTATTGACTTTGGATTTATATATAGGGTATAACAGAGATATTGAGTGAAAGCTTTGAAGGAGGAATACTTTTAGAATGCCTGTGGACGTGGGCCAAATTGTAGAAGGAAAAGTTACAGGAATAACCAAATTCGGTGCTTTCGTAGAGCTACCTGACGGTGCGACTGGTCTGGTGCATATTTCGGAGGTGGCGGACGGTTTCGTAAGGGACGTAAAGGATTATCTGAAGCGCAACGACATTGTAAAAGTCAAAGTTATCGCCATATCCGAAGACGGCAAGATCAGCCTTTCAATCCGCAAAACCAAGGAAAACCAAAAGTCCCGGAGGACGAACAATTTAAGTTTTGAAGAAAAGCTGGCGAGATTTTTAAAAGAAAGCGAAGAACGCCAGAAGGACTTAAAGAACTACGTAGCCAAAAAGGGGTCAGGGGGGCATAAACGTAGAGCTTATTAATAGATCGCGAAAACCTGAATTTAAACTTACGAAAACATCCAGGGTTAAAGCCCTGGATTTTTAGTTCATAAAAGAAGGAGGAATCTCATGAAAGCGGCTGTCATAGACCTTGGATCAAATTCCACACGGCTTCTCATAGCTGAAATTGAAGGCGAAAAGATAAAACCCCTCTTTAAAGACCTGATTACTACCCGCCTAGGCGAAGGGGTAATAAAAAATGGTTTGCTGAGCCCAAAATCAATGGAAAATACCCTTTCAGCAGTGGCTGAATTTAAAAAGAAGGCTTTGTCTTCAGACTGCGAACGTATAATAGCTTTTGCCACCAGTGCCGTCCGCGAAGCAAGAAACGGCAAGGATTTTTTGGATTTAATAGAGCGGGAAACCGGTATTGAAGTAAGGCTGCTTCCGGGACAGGAAGAGGCTAAACTATCCTTTCTTGGGGCAAGAGAAAGCCTTGGGATTCAGGGACAGGCTCTGGTTATAGATATAGGGGGAGGAAGTACTGAGCTTGCTTTGGGGAAAAAGGAGATTGAACTTAGCGAAAGCCTGCCCATGGGTGCTGTAAGGTGGACAGGGCAGTTTTTAAAATCAGACCCACCGAAGGTGGAGGAGATAGATGCATTGCGCAGTGAAGCGGAAAAGCTACTTTGTGGCTTTAAAAAACGCTTCCAGGAAGTGAAGAATCCTGAAGGCGTAACGGCCATAGGGGTGGGAGGGACTTTCACCACTCTTTCTGCTATTTGTCTGAAATTAAGGGAATACCACTGGTCAAAGGTACACGGCTGCGTGCTTCAATTCGAATCGGTGGAAGACATAACAAGGAAGCTTTGCCGCCTTACTGCTAATGAGAGGAAGCAAATTCCTGGCCTTGCACCTGAGCGTGCGGACATTATAGCGGCTGGAGCACTCATAGCCCTTGAAATAATGAAAGTTCTTGAGCTGGAATCCGTCATTGTGAGCGAAGCAGATCTAATGGAGGGAATCTTGTTGACAAATTAACTTTCCTATGATATTATTATAAACTGCACGATTATGGACAAAAATAGTCAAAATAACGCTGGGTTGAATAGAATAGGCTAAAAAGGGTTAATATTATAGATATGAGAAACAGGAGCGGAAAAAACCAAAAGCAGGTTTTGGTGGGGGCCTTGCTTTTGGCTATTTTTACTTTTATAAAGGGGTGAAAAAAGGGATGGTTCATCCTGTTAAAGTCGGAGGACGCACCCGCTGGAGTTTTGGTAAAATTCAAGAAGTAATGGACCTTCCGTACTTGATAGAGATACAAAAGAAATCTTACGAATGGTTTTTAAAAGAAGGGTTAAGAGAGGTTCTTCAGGAGTTTTCCCCTATAGAGGATTTTACAGGTAACCTGGTGCTGGAATTTCTGGACTATACTTTAGAAAATAACCCCAAGTACTCGGTGGATGAGTGTAAGGAAAGAGACGTTACATATGCGGTGCCTTTAAAGGTTCGTGTAAGACTTATAAATAAAGAAACGGGAGAGGTAAAAGAACAGGACGTCTTCATGGGCGATTTTCCGCTCATGACTGAAAACGGCACCTTCATAATAAACGGGGCGGAACGGGTTATCGTCAGCCAGCTCGTGCGTTCGCCCGGCGTGTACTTTGACCGTCAAATTGACAAAAACGGCAGGGCCCTCTACATGGGCACTATTATTCCCAATCGCGGTGCCTGGCTTGAAATGGAGACCGACTCTAACGAAGTCATATACGTGAGGGTCGACAGAACCCGAAAAATCCCTGTGACCGTGCTTTTGAGAGCACTGGGCTATAGCAGCAATGCCCAGATCCTCGAACTTTTGGGTGAAGACGAGAAAATCCTTAGGACTTTAGAAAAGGACAATACTGAAAATCAGGAGGAGGCACTAATAGAAATTTACAAAAGATTAAGACCCGGCGAGCCGCCGACGGTGGAAAACGCAAGGGCGCTATTAGAAGCCCTGTTTTTCGATCCCAAGCGGTACGACCTGGCGAATGTAGGCAGGTATAAATTCAACAAAAAACTGCGGTTGAGAAACCGCATTGTCGGCAAAATAGCAGCGGAGAACATAGAGGATCCCGCCACCGGCGAGGTAATACTCAAACAAGGCCAAAAAATTACACGGGAGGTCGCTGAAACCCTCGAGCAAAAAAGGATTAACGAAGTCAAGGTGCTGGTTGAAGAAGACAAGTCAGTAAAGGTCATAGCCAACGGATATAACGAAGGTAACGGGCCCGACGTATTCCGCACAGAGAAGTATATTACTGTTGACGATATAGTTGCCTCTATAAATTACCTTCTAAATCTTTCCTATGGCATCGGCGACATAGATGATATCGATCACCTGGGCAACCGTAGAGTCAGGTCGGTAGGAGAATTGCTGCAAAACCAGTTCCGCATAGGCCTTGCCCGGATGGAGAGAGTCATTAAAGAGCGGATGACCATTCAGGATGTGGATGCCATAACTCCTCAGGGGCTTATCAACATAAGGCCGCTGGTGGCTGCGATTAAGGAGTTCTTTGGAAGCAGCCAGCTTTCTCAGTTCATGGACCAGACCAACCCCTTGGCGGAACTCACCCACAAGAGAAGGCTCAGCGCCCTAGGTCCGGGAGGCCTCAGCCGCGAGAGGGCGGGATTCGAAGTAAGGGACGTGCACTATTCCCACTACGGTCGTATGTGTCCAATCGAGACTCCCGAAGGTCCCAATATAGGACTTATAAGCTCTCTCAGCACTTACGCCAGGGTTAACGAGTACGGTTTTATTGAGACGCCTTACCGCAAGGTTGACAAAGAAAGAGGCGTGGTCACCAACGAAATAGAATACCTGACCGCTGATGAGGAAGACGAATATGTCATTGCTCAGGCTAACGTGCCTTTGGACGAAGAAGGAAGGTTCATAACGAAGAGGGTTACAGCAAGATACAAAGACGAAACAGTGGTGGTTTCTCCAGAAGAAGTCGATTACATGGACCTGACGCCAAAGCAGCTGGTCAGCGTGGCAACGGCCCTTATCCCCTTCCTGGAACATGACGACGCAAACAGGGCTCTCATGGGTTCCAACATGCAGCGCCAGGCAGTGCCACTTATAACTACCGAAGCACCCCTGGTGGGTACTGGCATTGAATGGAGGGCTGCTTTAGATTCTGGCGTAATGATTGTGGCCAAGAATTCCGGCGTGGTAGAAAAGGTAACGGCAAGAGAGATAGTTATTCGCCGGGATTCAGATAATGGCCTTGACGTATATAAGGTTCACAAATTCATGAGGTCTAACCAGGGAACCTGCATAAACCAAAGGCCCATTGTGAGAAAAGGCGATAGGGTTGAAGCCGGCCAGCCCATAGCCGACGGACCTTCCACCGACCATGGAGAGCTGGCTTTGGGCAAAAACGTACTAGTTGCCTTCATGCCATGGGAAGGTTACAACTACGAAGATGCTATTCTGATTTCGGAGCGCCTGGTAAAGGAGGACGTTTTTACATCAATTCATATAGAGCAGTACGAAGCTGAAGCGAGAGACACAAAGCTTGGACCAGAAGAAATCACAAGGGATATTCCTAATGTAGGAGAGGACGCCCTGAAAGATCTGGACGAAAGAGGTATTATAAGGATCGGCGCTGAGGTTCGCGCAGGGGATATATTGGTAGGCAAAGTCACTCCTAAGGGTGAAACGGAACTCACAGCCGAAGAAAGGCTGCTTAGGGCTATATTTGGAGAAAAAGCAAGAGAGGTAAGGGATACGTCGCTTCGAGTCCCCCACGGCGAATACGGAATTGTCGTGGATGTCAAAGTCTTCAGCAGGGAAAACGGTGATGAACTGCCGCCCGGAGTAAATCAATTGGTGAGAGTTTACGTGGCACAAAAGAGGAAAATTTCCGTTGGCGATAAGATGGCAGGTCGTCACGGTAACAAAGGAGTAATTTCTAGAATATTACCGGTGGAAGATATGCCGTTTTTACCCGATGGAACACCGGTAGACATAGTGCTGAACCCCTTAGGTGTTCCATCGCGAATGAACATAGGTCAGATATTGGAAACTCATCTTGGATGGGCAGCTAAAGCTCTGGGATGGCACGTGGCAACGCCAGTTTTTGACGGCGCAGACGAAGAAGAAATTTTTGAGTGCCTCAGGAAGGCCGGTTTACCGGAAGATGGCAAGATAGAGCTGAGAGACGGACGCACCGGCGAGCCCTTCGACAGAAGGGTAACGGTAGGCTATATGTACATGTTGAAGCTGGTACACCTGGTAGACGATAAGATTCACGCCAGGTCCACAGGTCCCTATTCACTGGTTACCCAGCAGCCCCTCGGCGGTAAAGCTCAGTTTGGAGGCCAAAGATTCGGTGAAATGGAAGTATGGGCTCTTGAAGCCTATGGAGCAAGCTACACTTTGCAGGAGCTCCTTACCGTGAAGTCCGATGACGTGATGGGCCGCGTAAAAACTTACGAGGCAATCGTAAAGGGTGAAAATGTACCAGAGCCTGGAATACCCGAGTCCTTCAAAGTGCTGATAAAAGAGCTGCAGTCCCTCTGCCTTGATGTAAAGATCCTCTCTGAAGACGCCAAGGAGATAGAGATAAAAGAGACCGACGACGAGGAAGAGGGCGAGACTTTAGAGGTAAATATGGAAGGGCTCGAGGATCAGGGAGGAGTGCCAGCGGAGCAGCAAACTGAAGAAGAGCCGGAGGAGGAAGAGGAAGAGGAAGGGGACCTGTACGACGAACTGCTGGAGGAAGACAAAGAACTCGCGAAAGATCTGGACTTTGGCGATGAAGATGATTTTAATGAGATAGATTTTGAGGAAAGCAAGGAAACCGATTTTTAACTTTCCCTAGCTCAATAATTTATGAAGGGAGAGACACCCTTTGCTTGAGCTTAACTTCTTTGATTCTATAAGAATAGGTCTTGCATCTCCTGAACAGATAAGAGAATGGTCAAGAGGTGAAGTCAAAAAACCCGAAACCATAAACTATCGCACATTGAAGCCAGAAAAACACGGACTTTTTTGCGAAAGGATCTTTGGACCCGTCAAGGACTGGGAGTGCCACTGCGGTAAATACAAGAGGGTAAAATACAAGGGAGTTATATGCGATCGGTGCGGTGTTGAAGTTACAAAATCGAAAGTGCGCCGTGAAAGGATGGGACATATTGAGCTTGCAGCCCCTGTATCCCATATCTGGTTTTTAAAGGGCATACCGAGCAGGATTGGGCTCATGCTCGATATGTCCCCTCGCGCCCTGGAAAAAGTCATATACTTTGCTTCATACATTGTGATCGATCCAGGCAATACCCCCCTTGCCAAGAAACAGCTTCTCACCGAAAAAGAATACAGAGAATACAGGGAAAAATACGGCAACGCTTTTAAGGCCGGCATGGGTGCGGAGGCCATAAAGGAATTACTGCAGGAGATTGATCTGGATAAACTTGCCAAAGAACTCAGAGCCGAGCTAAAAGAGGCCAACGGCCAGAAAAAAGTACGCATTTTAAGAAGGCTTGAAGTGGTAGAAGCCTTTAGAAAATCCGGCAACAGGCCCGAATGGATGATACTTGAAGTCATACCAGTTATTCCGCCGGATCTTAGGCCTATGGTGCAGCTGGATGGAGGTCGTTTTGCTACTTCAGATTTGAACGACCTTTACCGCAGGGTGATAAACAGGAATAACCGGTTAAAGAGGCTCTTGGACTTAGGCGCACCAGATATAATCGTTCGCAATGAAAAAAGAATGCTGCAGGAAGCGGTAGATGCACTGATAGACAACGGCAGAAGGGGAAGGCCGGTAACAGGTCCCGGAAACAGGCCCCTAAAATCTTTGAGCGACATGCTGAAAGGTAAGCAGGGGCGCTTCAGGCAAAACCTTTTGGGTAAACGCGTGGACTATTCCGGTCGTTCGGTAATAGTGGTAGGCCCCGAGCTCAAGCTATACCAGTGTGGTCTTCCCAAGGAAATGGCGCTGGAGCTTTTCAAGCCCTTTGTGATGAAAAAGCTGGTAGAAAAAGGTTATGCCCATAACATAAAAAGCGCCAAACGAATGGTGGAAAGGGTAAAACCTGAAGTATGGGATGTGCTTGAAGAGGTTATAAAAGAACATCCGGTACTATTAAACAGGGCTCCTACGTTGCACCGCTTGGGGATTCAGGCTTTTGAACCGGTGCTGGTGGAAGGTAGGGCCATCCAAATTCACCCGCTGGTATGTCCTGCATACAACGCGGACTTCGACGGAGACCAGATGGCAGTTCACGTCCCACTTTCAGCAGAGGCACAGGCCGAAGCAAGGCTCCTCATGCTTTCTACCAACAACATGCTAAAGCCTGCTGATGGCAAGCCGGTTGTTACGCCGACGCAGGACATGGTCCTCGGGGTATATTACCTCACCATTGAACGTAAAGGCGTAAAAGGCGAGGGCAAATATTTCTCCTCTCCTGAAGAAGCTGTTCTGGCCTACAATATGGGAGAGGTATCCCTCCATGCAATGGTTAACGTGAGGATAACTAAAGAGATCAATGGCCAAAAGCGTTCAAAGATTATAAAAACCACACCTGGACGAATCATATTCAACGAATGCATACCCCAGGACCTTGGGTTTGTGGATAGGACCAAAGAGGAAAACATCTTTGAACTGGAGCTCAATACACTGGTTGATAAGAGCAAGCTGGGAGAAATAGTGGATCGCTGCTATAAAAAACACGGAACTACTATAACCGCCGAGGTCCTCGATAAAATAAAAGAGTTAGGATTTCATTTTGCTACCAAAGCGGGTATAACAATCGGCATAACAGATATAGATATACCTGCGGACAAGGAAAAGATTATCTCCGAAGCAGAAGAACAGGTAGACCAGGTAGAACTCATGTACAGAAGAGGTCTTATTTCCGATGAAGAGCGCTACGAAAAAGTCATCGATATTTGGGCTAAAGCTACTGAACGCGTAACCGAAAGCCTCATGAACAGCCTTGATAAACTGAATCCGGTCTACATGATGGCCAATTCCGGTGCAAGAGGTAATAAACAGCAGATAAGGCAGCTAGCTGGTATGAGAGGCCTTATGGCAGATACAGCGGGCCGAATTATAGACCTACCGATAAAGGCCAACTTCCGCGAAGGTTTAACCGTGCTGGAATATTTCATATCGACGCACGGAGCAAGAAAGGGTCTTGCGGATACGGCTCTCAGGACTGCCGACTCTGGTTACCTCACGAGACGCCTAGTGGATGTCAGCCAGGACGTTATAGTCAGGGAAATGGACTGTGGCACCACCGAAGGTGTGACAGTAAGAGCCATAATGGACGGCAAAGAAGTAATTGAGACGCTAAAAGAGCGAATCGATGGCCGTTATGCCATGGAAGATATAGTGGATCCCAACACCGGCGAGGTACTCGTACGTGCGGGCGAGATGATCACCGACGAAATTGCAGACAAAATAGTTGCCGCAGGTATAGAAGAAGTAAAAATCCGCTCGGTTTTTACTTGCAGAACACGGCATGGAGTTTGCGCCAAATGCTACGGCAAGAACCTTGCCACCGGAAGACCGGTGGAAGTAGGCGAAGCGGTGGGGATTATAGCAGCCCAGTCCATCGGCGAGCCGGGAACTCAGCTTACCATGAGAACCTTCCACACCGGCGGAATTGCTGGATACGACATAACTCAGGGTCTTCCCAGGGTCGAGGAACTTTTCGAAGCGCGAAGGCCAAAAGGACAGGCAGTCATTGCAGAGAATGCAGGAGTCGTGAGGATCCTTGACACCAAGAAGAAAAGGGAAATAGAGGTTACCAGCGACGACGGTGAGGTCCGTGTGTACCAGATTCCGTACGGAGCAAGACTCACGGTAGAAAACGGCAGCAGGGTAGAAGCAGGAGATCCTCTGTGCGAAGGCCCGATTAACCCCCATGACATACTGCGTATAAAAGGAGTAAGGGGCGTTCAGGAATACCTCTTGCAGGAAGTACTAAAGGTTTACAGGATGCAGGGCGTCGATATCAACGACAAGCACATTGAAATTATAATCCGTCAGATGCTGCGCAAGGTAAAAGTTGAGGATCCGGGCGATACAGACCTTTTACCCGGTGAACTCGTAGACATCTTTGAATTTGAAGACATCAACGAAAAAGCCAAGCGCGAAGGCAAAAAGCCCGCAGAAGCACGAAGAGTACTTTTGGGCATAACAAAGGCCTCCCTTGCAACCGATTCTTTCCTGTCCGCTGCGTCTTTCCAGGAAACAGCGCGAGTATTGACCGAAGCAGCTATAAAGGGCAAAGTGGACCCGCTACTGGGGCTCAAGGAAAACGTCATAATAGGAAAACTCATACCTGCTGGCACGGGTATGAAACGTTACAGGAACATCAAAATATATGCGGAAGAAAACGGGCAAGAATCGGAACAGAAAAATCAGCAGCATGAAGATGCAAAGCCCCTTGAGGAAGCTTAAAACTTTATTGACAGTAACTTGTGATAATGCTAAAATATATAGGTGCGTGCTCAAGCTTTACTAAAGCGATAAGCTTGGGGAGGGCATGAAATGTTAAATAAATTAAAAAGTGCCCCCAAGAAGACGGTTGGTACAAAGCAGACGTTAAAGGCCGTGGAGAAGAATCAAGCAGCAGTAGTATTCATAGCGCAAGATGCCGAGGAGCATGTGGTAGCTGGGCTGAAAGAATTGTGCCAGGCTAAAGGGATAGAGATCATCCCTGTGGCTACAATGAAGGAATTGGGGGAAGCATGCGGAATCGATGTAGGGGCAGCATCGGCTGCAATTTTACATCAATAATAGAAAAATAAAGATGCCCCTCTTATGGGGCATTCTTTTTTACTGAATTAGGAAGGAGGTGCAAAAAATGCCGACAATTAACCAGCTGGTGAGAAATGGAAGAAAAAAGGTAAAGGATAAATCCAAGGCTCCTGCTCTGAGAGGGTGCCCGCAAAAGCGTGGAGTATGTACTGTCGTTAAGACCACCACGCCCAAAAAGCCCAATTCCGCTTTGAGAAAAATAGCGAGGGTGAGGCTTACCAACGGCGTGGAAGTTACTGCGTACATCCCAGGCATAGGTCATAACTTGCAGGAACACTCGGTGGTTTTAGTAAGGGGAGGCAGGGTAAAGGACCTTCCCGGTGTGAGATACCACATAATCCGTGGCGCTCTGGACGCAGCAGGAGTTGCCAACAGGCGGCAAGGACGCTCCCTTTATGGAGCTAAAAGGCCGAAGTCTTAATTGGAAGGAGGGAAGAGGATGCCGAGAAAAGGGCATGTTGTGCGCAGGGATGTCCCCGAGGACCCCGTATATAAAAGCAAGCTTGTGACGAAGCTCATCAACAAACTCATGTACGACGGCAAAAAGAGCATTGCACAAAAGGCATGCTACAAGGCTTTTGAAATAATCCGCGAAAAGACCGGCAAAGACCCCTTGGAAGTATTCCACGAAGCTTTGAAAAACGTAATGCCAGTCCTCGAGGTGAGACCTAGAAGAGTGGGCGGCGCCACTTATCAGGTGCCTATTGAAGTTCCAGAGCACAGGAGGATTTCGCTGGGCATCCGCTGGCTTGTGGAATACGCTCGCCTGCGCACTGACAAAAAGACTATCCAGGAGAAGCTGGCTGCCGAGATAATGGATGCGGCTAACGGAACAGGCGGTGCTGTGAAGAAAAAGGAAGATACTCACAGGATGGCGGAAGCCAACAGAGCCTTTGCCCATTACCGGTGGTAATATTTGCCGTTATATAGCCTGTTATTCGCCATTTGATACAGAAAGGGGTGGAGCATATGCCTAGACAAATTCCGCTGAACAGATTAAGAAATATAGGTATAATGGCTCATATAGATGCTGGCAAGACCACCACTACCGAAAGAATTCTTTTCTATACCGGAAAAACGCATAAACTTGGGGAAGTCCATGAGGGTACCGCTACCATGGACTGGATGGTACAGGAGCAGGAAAGAGGCATTACAATAACCTCGGCTTCTACGACTTGCTACTGGAAGGATCACCAGATTAATATCATTGATACGCCAGGCCACGTGGATTTCACGGTAGAGGTTGAAAGGTCGCTGCGCGTGCTGGATGGAGCCGTCGCCGTATTCTGTGCAAAGGGTGGAGTAGAGCCCCAGTCCGAGACCGTATGGCGACAGGCGGATAAGTACGGGGTTCCGCGGATCGCGTATGTAAACAAAATGGACATTATAGGTGCAGACTTCTATAACGTGGTAAAACAGATTAAGGAAAGATTAGGAGCCAATCCCGTGCCCATCCAGGTTCCCATCGGCAGCGAGGATACCTTCAGGGGAATTGTGGACCTTGTTGGAATGAAAGCATATATCTACACTAACGATTTGGGCACAGACATCCAGGTGACGGAGATCCCCGATGAAGTAAAAGAGATAGCAGAAGAATACAGGGAAAAGCTGCTTGAGTCTGTGGCTGACTTTGATGAAGCGCTTATGGAAAAATTCCTGGAAGGCCAGGAGATAACAGAAGAAGAAATCAAGGCGGCTCTGAGAAAGGCATGCATCCAGGTCAAAGCCGTCCCTGTGCTTTGCGGTTCTTCATACAGGAACAAAGGTGTACAGCTTCTTTTGGATGCGATAATTGACTACCTGCCATCACCCCTTGATATTCCTCCGGTCAAGGGAATTGACCCTGAAACCGGGGAAGAAATCGAAAGAATAGCAAGTGATGATGAAGCCTTTTCTGCTCTTGCGTTTAAAGTGATGACCGATCCTTATGTGGGTAAATTGACCTACTTTAGGATTTACTCTGGCACTTTGAAAGCCGGTTCTTACGTATATAACTCCACCAAAAACAAAAAAGAAAGAATCGGCAGGATATTAAGGATGCACGCAAATCACAGGCAGGAAATGGCAGAAGCAATGACTGGAGAAATTGTTGCAACAGTTGGTTTAAAAGACACCGGCACCGGCGACACGTTGTGCGCTGAGGATAAGCCCATTATTCTCGAGTCCATGCAGTTCCCTGAACCAGTCATATCGGTAGCCATTGAGCCCAAAACAAAAGCCGATCAGGATAAAATGGCCATTGCCCTTCAGAGGTTAGCCGAAGAGGACCCGACCTTCAGGACTTACACCGATCAAGAAACTGGCCAGACTATAATATCCGGTATGGGCGAGCTGCACCTGGAGATCATAGTCGACAGAATGTTCAGGGAGTTTAAGGTTCAGGCTAATGTCGGCAAACCACAGGTTGCATATAAAGAGACCATCAGGAAGGCCGTCAAGGCGGAAGGCAAGTATATACGGCAGACCGGTGGCCGCGGCCAGTACGGCCATGTATGGATCGAGATAGAACCCTTAGAGCCGGGCAAAGGCTACGAGTTTGTGAACAAGATAGTCGGCGGTGTAATTCCAAAAGAATATATACCCGCTGTAGATGCGGGTGTGCGCGAAGCTATGCAAAATGGTATCCTCGCAGGATACCCGGTAGTGGATGTAAAGGTTACGCTGTTTGATGGATCCTACCATGAAGTGGACTCCTCAGAAATGGCGTTCAAGATAGCAGCATCGGTAGCTTTCAAGGAGGCAATGAAGAAAGCCGATCCGGTGTTGCTTGAGCCCATTATGAAAGTAGAGGTAGTGGTGCCTGAAGAATACATGGGTGATGTCATTGGTGATCTCAACGCGAGAAGAGGCCATATAGAAGGCATTGAAATGCGAGGTAATGCCCAGGTCGTGAGGGGTTATGTACCCCTGGCTGAAATGTTTGGTTATGCTACAGACCTGAGATCTAAAACTCAGGGCCGAGGCACTTACACCATGCAGTTCTCGCATTACGCCGAGGTGCCCAAGAATATTGCGGAACAGATTATAAACAAATAATTTGAAAAGGAGGAAAAAGGGATGGCAAAGCAAAAGTTTGAGAGGACGAAGCCTCACGTTAACGTAGGCACGAT
>JAKKUQ010000065.1 GCA_021890755.1 Thermosediminibacteraceae bacterium
AGGGGGATAATCCTTGAAAAACAAAGAGAGGGTATTTAATTTATTGAGGGATTTGTCAAGGGAGATAAACATTAAAGAGAAAAAAGGATTGACTGCTCAGGAAATTGCTGAAAAATTAAATATAAAAAGAAACGTTGCCAGTCATTTACTAAATGAGCTTCATAAAGAAGGTAAAATAATAAAGATAAATACAAGACCTGTCTATTTTTTAGACAAAGAAGTTTATGAAAAGAAGTGCAAAGAATTCAGAGAAGTGTTCAAAAGTTCAGATTCAACTATAAAAGTTACAAATGATGACCCTTTTACAAAGCTAATAGGGTATAATGGCAGCCTTAAAACACAGGTAAAGTTATGCAAATCTGCGGCTTCTTATCCCCCAAATGGACTACCTATTTTGCTTGTTGGGAATACAGGCGTGGGGAAAAGCTATATTGCACAGCTAATCTATGAATATGCGAAAACAATTAATGCTATAGATGAGAATGCTCCATATGTAATATTTAATTGTGCTGAATATGCCAACAATCCCGAATTATTGTCGGCTAATCTTTTTGGGTATGTAAAAGGAGCATTTACCGGTGCAGACAAGGACAAGCCCGGCCTTTTAGAGGAGGCCGACGGAGGGTATTTGTTTTTAGATGAGGTTCATAGACTCCCTCCGGAAGGACAGGAGAAACTCTTCCTATTTATGGACAAGGGAATATTTAGAAGGTTGGGGGAGACTGGCAACTGGCGTACAGCAAAAGTAAGGTTTATTTTTGCCACAACAGAAGACCCTGAGCAAAGCCTTATAAAAACTTTTTTAAGGAGAATACCGCTAATTGTAAACATTCCCTCTCTTCACGATAGGCCTTTGCATGAGAGGCTACAACTAATATACAATTTTTATAAAAAGGAAGCCAAAAATCTGGGAATGGATATTTTAATAAGCAAACAAGTATTAAATGTGCTTCTTAAGAGCAAAATATCAGGCAACATTGGCGAACTTATAAATGTAATAAAATACAGTTGCGCTCAAGCTTACAACTCTGTTATGGTAGATAAAACAAATGTATTGAGAATTCACTTGTATGACTTACCAAAGAAAATGCAGACTGAATTGGATATAATAAAAAGTAATTTTCATTTTAGCGCAATGTTAATTTCCCACAACAAAAAAGACGAGGGTTTAATATGGGATGGAGAAGAAGACAATAAAGAAGTTTATAATACAGTAAGCAAAATATTCGAATTATTCGAAAAATATAACAGCAGGGAAATAAGTGCAGATACCTTTAAAAAAGATGCTTTAATTTACTTGAATGAATTTGCAGATAAGATAATCTTCAAAAATGACAATACCTATATTGATTCCGTAGTTTTCAATGTCATCAAGAGTATAGTAGAAAATGTTTTAAATGTGATACAAAATATGTACGGAGTTAAGTATTATGGCAATTCAGCTTTGGTGTTAACTCATTTTGTTAATCATTTATTAAGCGATGTAGCTTACGAAAAATATTCCAAGAGTATATCGATGGCATTGAAGGTTCTAAAAAAAGTTTTTCCTAAAGAATTTATAATAGCTAAAAAAATGGTTGAATTGATTGAAGTTAATCTCGACATCAAACTTAACCAAGCTGCTGTGATTTATTTTACGCTTTATATTAAAAGCCTAAATAAAAGTGATAATGCAAATTTTATAAATTCCATAATAATAGCGCATGGCTATTCAACTGCAAGCAGCATAGCAAGCGTTGCAAATAGGCTTTTGGGACAGTTTGTCTTTGAAGCTTTTGATATGCCTATTGAAATGTCAACACAAGAAATTATGATAAAAGTTCGGGACTATTTAAAAAATATAGATACCTCTAAAGGAATTATAATATTGGTTGATATGGGTTCTCTTGAGGAGATATACAAGTCTTTAACTGACATTGTGGATGGGGAAATAGCAATTATTAATAATATTACTACCCAGTTAGCTTTGGATGTCGGTAATAGAATATTACAAAATCAGCCACTAGAGCAGATTGTAACAGAAGCAATCCAGAAAAACAGTATTAGTTATAAATTTATCAAGCCCCAGCAAAATAAAAAGAGTGCTATTCTTACAACATGTATAACGGGAATTGGTACCGCTATAAAAATAAAAGATCTTTTGAATGAGTGTTTTACAAATGAAGATATTGAAATTATTCCATATGATTATACTCGGTTAAAAGGTAATGGTATAAAGGACGCAATTTTTAAAAATTTTAATGTTAAGTTGATCATAGGTACCGCAGATCCTGGAATAAAAGAAATACCGTACTTATCTTTGGAAGACTTAATAGCTGGCAAAGGAGATGCCTTATTAAGGAAGGTATTAATAGGTATTGTTGATGATGAAACTATACACCAGATTAATCAAACAATAGTTAGACTTTTCTCGTTGCAAAATGTATTACATCATTTGACCATATTAAATCCCGATAAAATAATTGTCCAAGTTGAAAGAGCTATCTCGGATTTAGAAAGATTCATGGGCGTTAGATTTTCAAATGATTTAAAAATAAGTTTATATATACACATTAGTGTAATGATTGAAAGATTAGTGATGAAGGAACCTATAATGTCTTACAGTAATCTAAAAGAATTCGAGCAGTGTCATAGACAGTTTATAGATTTCGTCAAAGCTTCGTTTAGTGTCATAGAGGAAACTTATAAAGTAACCATACCGACATCTGAAATAGCCTTTATGTATGATCTTATCACTACTAAAATAAAAGACTTAGCTATATGAAAATCTAATAATTACACTCATTGGCATTCTTTTTGCTAATGTATTGTTGTTGAAAATATATTTTTCGTTACTAAATTCATTACAAAAAACACATTATAAAAAATAGCAGAGGAAAGGGGAGTAGCCTTGGCAATTCCTAATATTCTACTTACACGTATAGATAATCGTTTAGTTCATGGTCAAGTAGGGGTCACATGGGTAAAATCTTTAGGAGCAAATTTGATTGTTGTTGTCGACGATGAAGTGGCTAATGATCCTTTACAGCAACAGTTAATGAAAATGGTAGCAGAAATGGCAGGTGTAGGGATTCGGTTTTTTACTATACAGCACACTATAGAAATAATCCATAAAGCTTCTCCTACTCAAAAAATTTTTATAGTATGCAAAACTCCGCAAGTTGTTAGAAAGCTAATAGATGGAGGGGTACCTATAAAAGAAGTTAATGTTGGTAACATGCATTTTTCACCAGGTAAAAAACAGCTCAGTAAAAAGGTATATGTAGATGAAAAAGATTTAGAAGATTTACACTATATTAGCTCGAAGGGGGTGGAAGTGTTTATACAAGACGTTCCTGATGATAAAAAAGAGTATTTACATTAAGGAGGTTTGGTTAGAATGGAGAGTATTACGTTAACACAAGCGCTGCTGTTGACTTTAATGGCGATCATAGTAGGTATAGATTTTTGGCTTGAAGCCTTCTTCCTTTTTAGGCCAATAATTGTAGGGACTTTAACGGGACTAATACTTGGCGATGTACACACGGGCTTAATTGCTGGTGGTTTAACTGAATTAGCCTTTGCAGGGTTAACGCCTGCAGGAGGAACACAACCGCCTAATCCAGTTTTAGCAGGATTGATGACGACAGTTATTGCATTTACAACTGGGACAGATCCTAAGACGGCTATAGGGTTAGCATTGCCATTTAGTTTTTTAATGCAGTATATACTTCTCTTCTATTACTCTAGCTTTTCGCTTTTCATGGCAAGGGCGGATAAGTATGCAGAAGAAGCTAACGTAAAGGGGCTTGTTAAAATAAATGTTATAACTACCTTAATTGTGGCTATAAGCTATGGAATAGTTGTTTTTTTGAGCGTATATGTTGCACAGGATTTAATGAAAACTATTGTGCAATCAATGCCTGCTTGGCTGGCTCATGGCTTTGAAGTAGCCGGTGGAATATTGCCAGCAGTAGGATTCGGTATGTTACTTAGAGTTATGATGAAAGCAGAATACATCCCATATTTTATAATAGGGTTCTTTATAGCTACTTTCCTGCCATTTTCAAATTTATTACCTGTTGCAGTAATAGGTGTTGCTTTAGCACTTTATGAGTATTTTCGTACTAAAGAACACCCCGCATTGTATAATAATGTAATAGCGTCGAAGGGAGATGGTTATGATGACGGAATCTAATAAGGTGTTGACAAAGAAGGATATAACTAAACTAGCGATTTATTCCTCCCTATTACAAGCTAGTTTCAACTATGAAAGAATGCAGGCAGGAGGATTCACGTTAGCGCAATTACCGTTTTTGAAAAAGATATATAAAGATGATAAAAAAGGCCTTTCAGAAGCTATGAAAGACAACCTGGAATTTATAAACACCCATCCAAATTTAGTAGGGTTCTTAATGGGATTGTTGCTTTCTTTGGAAGAAAATCGCGAAAGTAGGGAAGTAATAAGAGGTTTAAAGATAGCTTTATTTGGGCCTTTAGCAGGTATTGGTGATGCGATATTTTGGTTTACTTTGCTTCCGATTATGGTTGGTATTAGTGCTTCTTTTGCTATGCAAGGAAGCTTAATTGGACCGATTTTATTTTTCGCAGTATATCTAGGTATCTGGTTATTACGCATTCCTTTAACTCATCTTGGCTATACTTTAGGGGTAAGTGCCATAGACTTTATTAAAGAACAATCAAAAGTATTTTCTAAAGCGGCTTCTATACTTGGTGTTACTGTAATTGGGGGGTTAATAGCCAAGTATGTCCATATTGAAGTGTTAACTAAGATTCCAGTAAGTGAAGGACATGTTATCTCATTGCAAACAGATTTCTTTGATAAAATTTTTCCTAATATTTTACCGTTAGGATATACGTTGTTGATGTTTTATCTCCTGAAAGAGAAGAGAGTAAACCCTGTCATATTGATATTGATAACGTTTATTATGGCGATATTCTTCTCCTACTTAGGGGTTTTGTGATATGCATAATGTAATAATTATTATGGGACATGGAAATTATGCAACTGGGCTGAAAAGTTCAATTGAGCTTATAGCTGGGATTGTTGATAATGTGTATGCAATAGATTTTGTAGAAAATGATTCGGATATAACCCTAAAACATAAAATTAAAGAAATATTTGATAAACATCCTAAATCATCAATTTTAATTGTCTGTGATATCGTTGGAGGAACACCTTTTAAAGTTGCTGCTGAATTTGTAATTAATAGTGATAAAGATGTTGTTTTAATAGGTGGCTGTAATCTAAGTGGCATATTGGAGATAATTTTGCAAAAAGATAATGTATCGATTAACCGGTTAGCTGAATTAGCTGTTGAAACTACTAAAAATACTGTGTTACATTTTGAGAAAAGTAAAGTACAAAAGAGCAGTAACGAAAGGAGTAAGACAACTGAGGGTATTTAAATTCAAAATCGCAACGAAATTTTAGGTTTTGGGAAAAAGATAGTAAGCGAGCTGTACTCGATTGTTTTAGAAAACAATCGAGTACAGCGACTCTTTATATTTGGGATGAAGAATTAGTTTCAGATGATAGAAGGTGAGCGAATGCTATTGGTTAATACAAAGAAAATGCTCGAAGATGCGAGGAAAAATAAATATGCCATTGGAGGTTTTAACATACACAACCTTGAAACCTTAAAAGCCGTTGTAAAAGCTGCGTATGATATGAGAGCGCCTCTAATCCTGCAAACCACACCAGGTACAATAAACCATGCAGGTGAAGACTATATAGCTGCGATGGCAAGAGTTGCTTCCGAAAAATATGATATACCAATAGCACTGCATTTAGATCACGGCAATTCCTTTGAACTTGTTATGAGATGTATAAAAGCAGGGTACACTTCAGTAATGATTGACGGTTCAATGCTTCCCTATGAAGAAAATATTGCATTGACAAAAAAAGTTGTAGAGGTGGCCCATGCAGCAGGGGTGACTGTAGAAGCAGAGCTTGGGAATGTAGTAGGTGTGGAAGATGACCTGTATGTAAAGGAAGACATAAATGCCCTCACGGATCCTAAAATGGCGGCAGATTTTGTAGAAAAAACAGGAATTGATTCGTTGGCGATAGCGATTGGAACGGCTCACGGAATGTATAAAGGCGAAGTAAAACTCGATTTTGAAAGACTAAGAGAAATAGCAAATTTGGTAGACATTCCGTTGGTGCTTCATGGTGCATCAGGGGTACCCGATGAGTTAGTGAAAAAAGCGATAGAATTGGGTATATGCAAATTAAACATTGCTACGGAATTAAAAATGTCTTTTGCGAATGCAATAAAGGAAGTATTCAAAAATAATCCTGCTGAAAGTGATCCAAGAAAATTCCTCGCCCCTGGAGAAAAGAAAATAGAAGAGGTTGTAAAAGAAAAAATAAAACTGTTCGGTTGTGGTGGAAGAGCATGATACTGACAGTAACGTTAAATCCTTCAGTTGACAGAAGCTACAGAGTGGACAATTTTCAAGTGGGTAAAATTTTTAGAGCGCAAGAAGAAAACAGCGTTGCAGGTGGCAAGGGAATCAATGTAACAAAGGTTATAAAAACATTGGGGGAGGAGGTAATAGCGACAGGTTTCTTAGGTGGCAAAGCAGGAGAATTCATAGAAGAAGAGCTAAGAAAGATAGGTGTAGAATGTAACTTTATTAAAATAGAAGGAGAGACACGTACCTGTATAGCAATTTTGGACCCTGTGGCGAATACTCAGACGGAAATTTTAGAAAAAGGACCTTATGTGTCTCAAGATGATATAGAAAAATTTTTGGACAATTTTGAAGAAATATCAAAAAGCTGCAATATCATTGTAGCGTCCGGAAGTGCCCCTTCTGGTGTTCCTGAGGAGATATACGTTGAATTAATAAATATCGCAAAGAGAAATGGTGCCAAACTAATTCTAGATACAAGCGATACTTACCTTTCAAATGCAATAAAAGCAAAACCTTTTATGATTAAGCCCAACAAAGCAGAATTAGAAAAACTAATAAATAAAGAATTGAAGGATATTGAAGAAATTAAAAAAACAGCTATAGAACTCCATCAGTCAGGAATACCAATTGTTTCAGTATCTTTAGGCGATGAAGGTTCCATTATTTCATGTGATGAAGGAGTATTTATAGCTATACCACCTCAAATAAATGTAGTAAGTCCCGTAGGATCGGGAGATTCATATGTTGCAGGCATGGCTGTGGGCATAAAAAGAGGACTTAGCATAGTTGATGCAGCGATACTGGCGACCGCGTGTGGAACGGCAAATGCCATGCATTACAAGACAGGATATGTGACGAGAGAAGAAGTAGAGTATCTAAAAGCTAAGGTTAAAGTACAAAAACTCTAGAAATAAAATAGGAGGTATGAACATGCTATTAGGTTACAGCGAAGAACAATTAAAAGAGAGAAAAGGATTTGCTACCGCGAAAGAAATAAATCAACAACCGCGTTTGTGGAGAGAACTTTTTAATATACTTTCTAATCAAAAGAGAGAAATTATCGAGTTTTTAACTCCGATATTCCAAATAAAAGACTTAAAAATCATATTAACTGGTGCAGGAACATCTGCCTTTGTAGGTTATAGCAGTGAAGGATATTTAAGAAAAAAGTTTGGATTGGACGTAGAAGCGATTGACACAACGGATATCGTCGCGTCACCTGAAAATTTCTTTATTAAAGACAAACCTACTCTTTTAATTTCCCATGCGAGATCTGGTGACAGTCCGGAAAGTGTAGCCACAATAGAGTTAGCAGAAAAACTTATAAATAATGTTTACTTCTTAAATATCACATGTAATAAAAATGGCAAAATGGCAAAAAGTACGGTTGACATGAAAAATTGTTTAAACATATTTATGCCTGAAGAATCCAATGATGAAGGGTTCGCTATGACAAGTAGTTTCACATGTATGCTTTTAACTGATTTGATGTTGCCACACATAAAAGAAATTGAGAACAAAAAAGACTTGTTTGAAAAATTAGCAAATGAAGCAGAGAGGATAATAGAAGAAGATGCGAAGTCAGTAGAAGAAATTTCGAAGATTGACTATGACAGATTGATATATTTGGGCAGTGGCAATTTAAAAGGATGTGCTGCAGAAGCTGCACTAAAATCTTTAGAATTATCTCGGGGAGAAGTAAATACCAATTTTAACACGCCGTTAGGATTTAGACATGGACCCAAGTCTGTTATAAATGACAAAACTCTTATAGGATTTTTTGTGTCAAACAATGTTTATACACAAAAATATGATTTAGACCTTATTAAGGAAATTGCAAACGAGACTGGCAAAAGAAAATTGATGGCATTTTTGCCTTGTAATGTAGAGATAGAGGGATTAGATTATATATTCAAATTAAGCAAGGATTTTACCGATATAGAAGAAGCCTTTTTAACACCTTTATATGTTATTTATGCACAAATGTTAGCTTTTTATAAATCCTTGAATTTAGGGATAACACCTGACAATCCAAATCCTGAAGGAAGAGTAAATAGAGTTGTCAAAGGTGTAACGATTTACGAATTTAATTAATTAAAAATATACAACCATGGATGCTTTGCTCCATGGTTGTATTTTACTGTGTGTATGAAGCTTTAGGTCGATGTTCCCTGCCTCAAAGAGTTTTAAATGACTTTTCA
>JAKKUQ010000066.1 GCA_021890755.1 Thermosediminibacteraceae bacterium
TTTCATGGCAGCCCTACGGGGACTCGAACCCCGGTTTCCGCCGTGAGAGGGCGGGCGGAAAAATTTGCTAATCCCCTTCTTTCAACCCTTGAACTGTCTCGGTTTCAAGGGTTGTTTTTTGTCCGAAATTCAGGGTTTCCGGATTAACCCCTTTGTTTATTCTATTCGACACTTCTTATCAAATTCCTGCTCAAGTGGATGAGTTTTTTAAAAGTCTTTTCTTTTCTGCGTAAACCTTCTGCTTTGCGTTTTTACTTCTGCACGTTGGGCAGTAATTTTTTCGCCCCTTCTGAGGTTTTCGGTCATAGCGAACATATAACTGATTGCATTTATCGCAAACACACAACTGTCTTACCCCCGCAAGACATTGAGCAAGCTCAACCCACATCTTTTGAAAGCATCCCCATCCTGTGTCTATATTCATTCTTGGACGTTGTTCTTTGTCCCATTTCAACCATAGAGTTACATCCGACCCCGATAACCAACCATTCACACTTGAAGCTAAAAAGAAACGTTGAATTGTAACATCAAACTTGCTTTCTTCTTCACACCATCCTGCCATTTTCCAAAGTGACGGAGGAACAGGTTTTCCTTCTAGTAAATAAGAGGCAATATCGAGTATTGCCTTTATTAATCGGGCATAGTGCCGATAAAAGTATAATGGCTCTGCAGGGAACCAAAGACAAGAGTCTATTCCACCTTCCCATTTAAATTTCATTCTATTCGGTGACCATATACAATCTTGATGTTTCACACATATCCATAAAGGCCCCCATTTTTTTGCAAAGGCTAATATATCTTCGTCCATCCCTTCCGCTAATTTTACAAAGTCATTAAGTACCCCCTCTGTTTCTTCTTTTTTTACCCATCCAATGCTTTCCAATATATTCAATACATTTTCCCCTTTGTCTGTTGATAAAACAAAAGGGTCTGCCCGTAAAGGTAGGTTTTTTTGCCACTCTGGAGGTATAGGGTAAATTACACAATCCACCAATTTATTACTTGAATCTGGCCATTTTCCTAATTTCACATCAGGAGGAACCCATATAGCAGAATACCCTTCAAGGTAAGCCTGAAGCCTTGAATTTTCGTCTGTAAACCCTGCTATATCCCAATTAACCCAATTCATAAAAAATCCCTCCTTTTACCTGAAATTTTACCTGAAAACATTTTTTTAAGCAAGGATTTTTGCAAGAATTATCTTAGAGAAACGGAGGTGATTAAATGGTCACCGCATTACGTGTTTATAGAGTTAAAACAGGGAAAACCCTACGTCAAACGGCCCAAGAATTAGGAATTTCTGAAATTCAACTTTGTAGAATCGAGAGAGGCCAAAGCTACATCCCACCGCACTTGAGACAAAAATTAGCTAACTTTTTCGGCGTCCCAATCTCCGAAATCTGCGACGAAGCTACCGGCTGGCCTATCTTGGTAGACATGGAAATGCCGAAGCTAATTAAAAAACACTAATCCTAATACAACTAAATATCCCTTGTCGAGGGACCGAAAGGTGAAGGCAAGGGAACAAAGGAGGAACAATCTTGTCGCCTGAAGCAAAAGCAAGACGAAGGGCGAACCGAAGGAAAGCACGCCTACTTATTAAAATGCTAGGAGTAGAAAACAAAGTAAGAGGATGGGCAGGAATTCACGACCCTACCCTTGAGGCTGTTTTCAGAAACATAAAAAGAAGCCGGTATTAACCGGCATAAAGGAGGTATTTTAGATGAGAAAAGGTATTCCTCTGTATGTTGATTATCAAGGGAAACAGGTGCTTTCAGGTATCCTTGGCCCTGATAAAGTTTTTCGGAAATCGGTAGAAACAAAGCAGAAACTCTTTGTAATGAATGCCTATGGCATTGATAAATCAAACTTCGAAGAACTTAAAGCCCTTGGCTGTAAAGCAATCGAATTAAGCGAACGAGATACGAAAAAGAAATATGTTATTGACTTTGCAACATTTGAACAAAAAGCCGTCCCTCGCAAAATAGGCAAATTCGGTTTGAGATACTACTTGCCTCTACGGTATTGGCAAAAAATCGAGGCGGTAGTTTAATTCAAGGCCCGGTCATTTTACCGGGCCTTAATTCTTTTCAAGTAAAACAAGGAGGGATTAAATATGTCTCCCACTTCTACTATATCAATTCTCGATTATGCCATCAAGTACGCAAATCAGGGAATGAAGGTTATCCCCATTCCCTTAAGGCATAAAAACCCCACATTGAAAGAGTGGCAAAAGCTACGTCTTGGAGAAGAAGAAATTCGAGAGTATTTCTCAAAACCCTCAAATATTGGCGTCCTCCTAGGCGAACCTTCTGGCTGGCTTGTGGACGTTGATTTAGACAACTCACTAGCTGTAAAATTGGCCCCCTATTTCTTACCATCTACCGAAGTAATCTTCGGTAGGAAATCAAAACCTGCCTCGCATTGGCTTTACATATGTTTCGGAGCAAAAACAATAAGATGGCAGGACAAGCAGACAATCGTTGAGTTACGCTCAACTGGTGCCCAAACCGTATTTCCCCCTTCCGTTCACCCTTCCGGAGAAGTTATCGAGTGGCATAAGCAAGGACAGCCCACCCAGATAAGTAGGGATGAACTTGAAAAGGCCTGTTCTAGGCTTGCAAGTGCTGTTTTACTTGCCAAACATTGGCCCTCTCAAGGAACAAGGCAGGACACCGCTTTGGCCCTTGCAGGTGGCCTGATTCGCCTTGGATTCAGCGAGGAAGAAGCGGAAAGATTCATCGAGGCTGTAACCGTAGGAGCTGGAGACGAAGAAAGCAAGTCTAGGGTTAGGACGGTGCTTTACACTGCGAGAAAAGCAGGGGGCTCACCAACAACCGGTTGGAAGCGATTGAGCGAACTCGTTGGCGAGGAAGTCGTTGACAAAGTCTTGCGATGGTTGGGAGGGGGGAAACGGGAGGAAAAGCAGGGAAAGCCCAGCGTTGAAATAAAGCTCTGGACTGCCAAAGAACTTGCGGAAACCGACTTCCCCGAACCCACATGGCTTATTCCGGGTATTCTACCTGAAGGCGGATTGGTGCTTTTAGCTGGGAAACCCAAAGTGGGGAAGTCATGGCTAGCATTAAATATGGCTTGCGAATTAAGCAATGGCGGTGCTGTCTGTGGTATCCCTGCGGAGAAAGCTGTAAAGACGCTGTATCTAGCACTTGAAGACACTCCCCGCCGATTAAAAGCACGAATCCAACAGGCAGGATTAATGCCAAATGAAAACGCACTCATCACAACGACTTGGCCCAAACTAAACGAAGAAGGCCTTGCACTGTTGGAAGACACGATAAAGCAGGAGGGTATTCAAGTCGTAATCATTGACACGTTAGCAAAAGTGAAACCTTCTTCTAAATCGAAAGTAGTCTCCTTATACGACAATGACTACGAAATCCTTGGCAATCTCAAGGAGCTGGCGGATAGGCTGGGGGTTACCATCGTTGTTATTCACCACCTCCGGAAAAGTGCAAGCGATGACCCAATAGAAGAAGTCTCTGGCACTACCGGAATTACCGGTGCAGTCGATACCATTCTAGTATTGAAACGTGCAAGGGCAGAGGCGGACGGGACGTTGTTCATCACCGGAAGGGATTGTGAAGAACAAGAATTAGCCCTTCGATTCAATGCAGGGCGTTGGGAGGTGCTTGGAGAGGCGAAACTATACGAAATTTCGAAGGAGAGAAGGGAAATCCTTGAAGCTATCGAAGAACTCGGAGGGAGTGCAAGCCCGAAGGAGATAGCTGAGGCAATAGGGAAAACTCAAGCGACAGTGAAGATGACGTTAGCAAGAATGGTTAATGATGGCCTACTTAAACGGGTTGAAAGAGGAAGATACTCAATCGCTGAGAGTAACTCTGTTACTTCAGTTACTTCTGTTACTTCAGTTACTTCTGTTACTTCTGTTACCGATGGAGAAAGTAACAAGGTAACTGAGGTAACAGGTAACTCAGAAGAAGGTAACAAAGTAACTCAAGTAACAGGTAACACCGAAAGCGATCCTCAATATTGGACAGAACGCGAACACATCCCCAAGCAAGAGACCCTTGCATTGGATACCACCAACCCCGACCCGTGGCGAGACCCATACTACAAACAGACAAACGATTCAAGGCTGTGGGAGGAATTACTCCGGCTTGCGTATACTAAACGGCCCAAAGTGTTTGAGTTGCTTTATACCTTCCGGCAAGCAGGGGCGAAGCTCGTTTATGGCGAGCAAGTGGGATTCAGGCTTGAACCCATCATTGGCGAATTATTCGGAAGCAAAGAAGAATATCAGGCATGGAGAAAAACCTTCCTATTACCGTACAAAGAAGCAATAAAAGAACTACTTACCGAACTTGAGAACCTGTATCTCTCCGGCAAAGTGAGTTACATTCAAGGCAAAATTGTAAGCGGAGAGTTATAACAAGGCAGGGGGAGGATAAAAATTTCCTCCCTTCCCCCCTGCTGACCCGCCGGGCCCTCGCTTGCGTGAAAAAATCCCTTATGAAAGTTAGGGTTGTCGGCATTACCGACGAGGCTTAAAAACGGAAACGGAAGTCAAATTTTTCGCTCTATCGCTAGGAAAATTTCAGGCGTCGCAAGACCCGTGTCTTTGCCCATCGTAGAAGAACCTACCCTTGCTGCCGGAGGGGATAGCAAATCTCTACCACGCCAAAGGGAAGACCGGCGAGCGGGGTAACGAAACCACGACCGCAAGTTTTACCGATTTTTTGGAATTTGCCACTTCTGCCTTGAATTTGCTTGCTTTCGCTGTTTTTTCACCCCTCCCCCCGGCGTAATAAGTTACCGGCACTCCGGAGACCGGCGGGCAGGGCCTTCAAAAACCCCGGAAGGGACTTCTACACGAAGGGGGTTGAAAATGCTACGCACTTTAAGGCCCATTATCAAAAGAATTGAGTATTACCTTTTCAATTACCCCACCTTGAAGGAGGAAATCGCAAAAGCGAAGGAAGACATATTTTCTCTCAAGGGCTACTGGCCCGACAGACCACCGGGGAAGAATCTTTCCAACCCTACCGAAAGGGCAGTAACTTTATACGAATTGAAGTATGGCGAAGCCGAAAAGTGGCTGGAGTGCATAGACAGGGCCTTGTGTATAGTAGAGGAAGAAGACCCTTCAAAGAAAAGACTGGCAGAACTGCGATATTTAGAGGGCAAGAAGATTGAGGAAATAGCCGGGGAACTGCATATCGACCTTACGACCTGCTGGCGTTGGAAGGATGAAATTCTCACCCTTGTGGCCCTGCTTGCGGTAGAGGAAGGGCTTATAAGCATTGAAAGGAGGCAGGAAACATGAGAAACCTACTTCAATTCGCTTTCTCGACCGCAAGGTATTCAATAGCACTTCTCAAATTCGGTGTTAGGATGTTGCAAAGGGCCTTTCGAGGTGAAGTATATTGATACCTGTCCACATAAGGCGTTTCTGTAAGGACGTATTAAGGCAATATCCCCTTATGAAGAAGGAACTTGCCACCCTTGAAGAAGAACGCAAGGCAGTTGCGGGTGCTATTCCTTCCTCGTGGCCCAAAGAAGTGAGGATAAAGGCGATAGGCGACAGGACGGCCAATCAGGCTTTCCGGTTACTCAGACTTGAAGAACGCTGGAGACAGGTTAAATTTTACGTTGAAGCTGTGGAAGATTTATTGGCATACCTCGACGAAGAAAAGCAAAAGCTTGTAGAAATGCACTTCTTCAATGAACTGCCACCGTGGAAAGTGGCTGAGGAACTCCACATTTGCGATAGGAAATTCTATCGCTTGCAGGCTGAAATTCTCGTGTTACTGGCCCATAGGCTGGGATTGTGACTCATTTTCCACCCCCATGAACCGACTGCAAAATACTGCACTTACTAGTATTTGCATTGTCAAGTATGGCTTATTTCCTCACATTGCATACTTGTTAAAATTCCTTCATGAACGAGGAAACTTAACGCTTTTATGGCAGTATTCTCTGCTATAATGGAGCAGTTTATACCCAAAAATTGAAGTTTATGGCCTTCTTTTCCGGATATGCTGTTAAGTTTAGTTTTTTTTCTTACAAACAATTATCATCAACTTTAAGGCTGTATTTGTAACTTTTACCGCACACCTTGACAATCTCAGGACTGGATGACGCATTGAACTGCAATATTTTGCAGTCGGATTGGGGACTGCAAATTTTTGCAGTAAGGAAGCGTAACAACCGTAACACTGGCCTTATTAAGCGTAACAGTTTAACACGAACAAGGCGAACATTGGCAAAAATAAGGCGAACGTTGTCAAGCGTGACATTGGCAGGGATAAGCGTGACACCTTGACAGAAAGGAGCACAAAAGGAGCGAAAAAGGAGCACATTTTTAGAGTATCCCCATTTTACGGATGCCTTCCTGCCTCGGGAAGTCATTTGCTAAGAAATGCTAAGACTGCAAAGGGTATTCCAACTTGGAACATCCTTGCGACTTAGTAAAACTTAGGATAAATAGGACAAAGCGGGACAAAATGAGACAATGGCACACCTCGGAAGGTAGTCACTAGACTAAAGATGGAAATTTGCGTCCTCATCGTCCGCAACGTCCGCATTGTCCGCACTCTTGCGTTGGGAAAGAAGGCAAAAGAAAGGCAAAAAGAAGGCAAAAGAGAGAAAAGCGAGAGAGAAAAGGGAGAGGAAATAACACCCTCAGGGGAAGGGTAGCAAAAGGGTTGCAAGAGGGTTGCAAAACGAACAAAACAGGCACAAAAGGGTAGCAAAACGACAGAGAAACGACAGAAAAACCGAAGCAAGAGAGAAGCAAAAGGGAAGCAATTGAAACGACCTCGGGAAACTCGAGGCCATACCTGTGACCGTAAACGGTCACAAAAGAGAGTTTTTAGCCTAGCTATACTCGTTGAATATATAGGGCCTTGCGTTAAAGGCAGGAGGCTCATGGCTCGCTTGAGGAAAACGCAAAATATCGCAAAGATTCACACCCCATAAGGGCCTGTGGAAAACAAATGTAAAACTTAAGGAAGGCAAAAAGAAGGCAAAACAGAGGCAATTTGCGGTTTTTGCGAGGTTGAAGAAAGGCCATTGCCTAAACAAGTTTTAACATAGGCAAAAGCAGGATACCGAAACATAGCGAACAGAAGCATTGAATAAGGCCATTGATGACCTCCAAACAGCGTATAAAAAGCTTACAAAAAGCTGATTGATAGCGGAATACACGGGAACAGAAAACCCACGTAAAAACGGACATTTTCGGACGTTGTAAGTCAATTTAAGTCAATTTTTCAAGCGAACCTAACGAACCGAACCATAGGATAAAAAAAGGGCCGGGATGAATTATACCACCCCGGCACTTGACTTACACCAGCTTTCTCGGTGCTCTCTTGCCCATCTGCTGTAACTTCTGCACTGGGGAAGCCTTCTCGTGGACTTCCCTTATATCATCCTGCGAAAGCCTGACATACCGGCGTGTCATGGTTAAGTCTGCATGGCCCAGAATCCTCTGGAGGCTGAACGGGTCCCCACCGGCCTTGAGGAACTCAATGGCGAAGGTATGGCGTAAACCGTAGGGAGTGACTTTAACGCCTGCTTTCTTGCAGTAATCCCTCATCCTTCTGTCCCAATGCTGGCGACAAAGCGGAAGACCGTTTTCTGTCGCAAATAAAGGCACATCATCATCCCACCAATCGGGGCGTAACTTTAAGAACCTTGCAAGCTGTTGAACGGTGAAAGGAGTGATTATAAGCGTCCTTCCCGCTCTTGTTTTTGCCACTTCGGGCCTTATCCGTATTTCTCTCGATTCAAGGTTTAAATCCGACACCTTGACTTGAAACAACTCTCCGGGCCTTGCTCCGGTATCTATCTGCACTAACATAAGGCAATAGTCCCTTAACCCTGCATAACTCTTTTTGTTAGGCTGTTCGAGTAACTTTTTAACTTCCTCAAGTGAAATATGCCTGATATTGTTTATATCTTCCTTGGCTTTCTTTATCCCTTCCGTTGGATTGGCTGGGAGATACCCTTGACTCACACACCAAGAAAAGAAAGCCCTGAGGTATTTTAGACGGGTATTTCTTGTAGCAGGTGCGACTTTTTCGCTAAAGTATTTGAAGATTGCCTTGCGTATGGAATCGTAATCGTGCACATCGGGGAATTTTTCAAGAAAACGGTTGATGTGATAGGTGTAGTCTTCAAGGGTGCGGGGTGCAAGTCCACTTGCTGACTTAAAAAGCAGGAATTCATCCCTTGCTGACTGCAAATCCATGATTTTGGGGTTGAGTTTAGCAATTTTGGCCATGAAAAAACCCCCTTTCAGAGTTTCCGGACTCTTTAAGGGGGGTTAATCCGTAGAACCCTTGATTTTCAAGCTTTGGCAGCCCTACGGGGACTCGAACCCCGGTTTCCGCCGTGAGAGGGCGGCGTCCT
>JAKKUQ010000067.1 GCA_021890755.1 Thermosediminibacteraceae bacterium
TTCCCTTTTAATTGCCTGGGTATCTGGTGCTATTATAACCACATTTTTCTACAAGAAAGGCAATTGGAGAGAAAAAGCACTTCTCAAGGAGGTGGTAAAAAACTAGAGATAAGTCTAATTTAAGAGGGTTATATTTATGCCGGATCTTGACTTGAGTGACCGCCAGTGACTCTCCAGGTTTATAGAAATCGGGAAGGAAATGCTTTATTTAACCCAGGAAGAGTGCAAAAGCGTAGGCCTCACCATTGAGGAAATAATCGATATAACCCGAGAGGCCCTCATTGCCTACGGGAAAAAAGAGTATGAGATGCCGGCGAAGATAGGTATTCACCCGTTGCCCGAGGCTTTTTTTCATGCCATGCCGTCATACGTGCCGTCAAAGCATGCAGCCGGTATAAAATGGATTGAGTGTTTCCCGAAAAATCAAGAGAGGTTCAATTTGCAGCAGACATCAGGCTTGCTGATATTAAATGATGAGTATTCCGGCTGGCCCCTGGCAATTATGATATTCGCGAAAAAGCCATGGACGAACTCATAGCTGAAGTTCAGCCCAGAATAGATGTTGAAATTGTAAAAGGGAAAACATGACATAAAAAAACCGGGGCTGTAAAACCCCGGTTTTTTATTCTACCGCTACTCGACATCAATGCCGTAGTCCCTGAGGCATTCCAGCACCCGGTCTACCGGCCATTTGGTTTCTTCCGACAGGAAATCCACATCTACTTTTTCAACCGCCTTTACCCCTGCTTTCTCCAGCGCATTCTTTATATATGACTGGCGAAGCCTATCTAGGTCCATCTCTTTGTATCCCAGCTGCGATATGCTTTCCGGTATGACTATGTTTTTCCCCGGTACATTCTCGGAAGGATGCCCGCGTCTTACTTCTATACCGTTCTTGCGCGCAAAAGACAACTGTGCAAGCGGGTGTTTCCCTGCACCGGTATATTCCGTTTCCTGCACCACGATAATCTGGTCCCTATCCATTTCTTTTGCAAGGGCAATTGCAGCCGCCAGAGAAGTATTTCCCGCTGGCCCTCTTTCCAGTCCTTCCACCCGTGCCAGAACTTCAGTGGTGAAAAATACCTCTCCCTGGGTAACGGTAACATACCTATCAAGGTATCGGAGCGGTCTTGCCGCGTTCCTGGGCACGTCGGACCTGTCCGGCCATACGGCAAAGGGCACTCCAAAGCCGGTGTGACCGGTAGTAAAGGACTTCTTGTTGAAATCTTCGTCGGATGCCATGTGAAGCCCCGTCAGGTCCACCGAAGCTCCTATAATGCAGGTCTTATCCGCCCCGGCTTTAAGCAACCCCCTGGCCGTTCCCGTAACGTTTCCTCCTCCCGCATGGGTGATCACCACGGCATCCGGGAACCGTCCCTCCCTTTCTTTGACTTCTACCGCCAATTCGTAGCCCAGGGTCTCTATGCCTGCTATGCTGTACGGTGTGTATAATGATGCATTGAAGTATCCGGTTTCTTCCAGCAGCATCAGGAATACGTAAAACAGTTCCGGTCCCACGGTAAGCTGCACCACTTCGGCGCCGTAGGCCTCGCATTTCCGTGCTTTTTCCAGTATTTCAGGCTGGCCTACCTTTCTCGAATCGTAAACTTCCTGGACGACTATGCACTTTAAACCCCTCTGGGCAGCCTGAGCGGCAACAGCGGCGCCGTAATTCCCCGATGTGGCTGCAATCACTCCTTTAAAACCCAGTTTTTTGGCGTGGTATACCGATAGGGACGCGCGTCTGTCTTTAAAAGATCCGGAACAGTTGGCGGCCTCATCCTTAATGAAAATCCTTGCACCCTTACCCGGCGGTGAATATCGCCGGACAAGGGAAGTCAGGTTTTTGAGTTCAAAAAGCGGCGTCCTTCCCACTTTGGTTTGAGCCTGGATTTCTGCTATTTCCTCAATACTGTAAGGCACTTTCTTCATAAGGCCTTCATAATCAAAGGAAAGCCTGCCGTATTCAAGCACATCATAATCTATACCGACTGATTTTTTCATTATCTCATTTTTTCGGGCCATCACCGCTTGATAAGAGTTATCTTTCATCGGAGTCTTCCTCCTTTAAAACCTTCTCCAGTTCTTTTTTTACTTCTTCTCCCACCTGCAGAAGTTCTTCAACGCAATCCCCGAAATCGTGAACGTGTCTCGGATTGATTGTAACGAGCTTCCCCTCCACAATTCGTCCTGTCAAGGTGCGGACCTTTACGTTGTCCCCCAAAGAGGCCACATCGGACTCAAGGAAACCTTTTACCCACATAACCAGAGGTACCCGTTTCGTATCCTCCGGTAAATGGGGTGCCCTCTCTCCCGGTCGAAGCACTATATTTTCTACTTCAACCCACATGCCTTTTTTGGCCTTCAATGAGTCCATCTCCCTTCCTTAAAAATCGGCAGCCCGCGATTTGGGGTTATAATATACCGGTCGCCCGTCCTCTCCTATGTATTCCCTGCCCCAACCGGTAACGATGGCGAATATCATTACTATAAGGAGTATCCAGCAGTAGATTATCCAGGGGGTCATCTCCACCGTGTTGAATACCGGCACCAAACTGCCAAAGGTTTTATTGGCTTCTTTTGCAAGAGATTGGGTCAAAAGCAGAGATGGAGTCCAGGGCAGGGAATAGACCAACGTGCATGCCGTAGCGTCCAGCAGGTTGGCCCTGCGGTAGGGATGGATGTTGAATTTTTCCCCGATGGGCTTTGCAAAAGAAGTTCCCACTGCCAGAATCGGGGGAGCATTGAGCCCCATAATGGTGGACATCGTTATAACAAGGAATGCTATGGAAGCCTCAGCGCCCCTTACGGTCTTTACGAATATGCCCGCCAGATCCAACATTTTTTTGTCACCGCCGCCCGCCTTCATTATGTGGACGCAGGAGAGCACTAGCAGGGCGAGGATGCAAATATCGACCATTCCTGCAACACCGTCAACAAGAGCTCCTCCAACCGCTCCGTCTTTCACGAAAAACAGCGTGTTGATGTCTGCAAGGTCGAACAGAAGTGCGAAGGCAGAAGCTACCACGGTGCCTATGGTGGTCGCTATTATTATGTCTCCTTTTTTTACGGCCACGTATATGGTAATGGCAGCCGGTATGAGCATTATCAGGCCCTTGGGGTTCATATATGTTTGCAAGGTTTCGTAAGGTATGTTTGAGACACTCCCTCCTCCGCCGAATATAGCCAGAAGGACGAGAGTGGTCACACCGGCGGCAATAGAGTACTTCAATCTGGTGCGTACCACTCCACCGACGTCGGCTCCCTGGCTCGCAGCGGAACATATGGTGGTATCAGATACCGGCGCCAGGTTATCGCCGAAGGCGCCGCCGCCCACAATGGCCCCGATGAGAGCTAACGGGTTGGCGCCCAAAAAAACTCCCGCTGGATAAAGCACCGACATTCCCGCAACTATCGTGCCGAATCCGGTCCCCGTTGCCGTTGAAAAAATGCAGCATGCTAAAAAGGTGACGATTACAAAAACCGTGCCCTGAGCACCCAGGTGATAAGCCGCCCATATGATGCCTTCCACCAGCTTGGAGGACCTCAATACTGAGGCGAAAGCACCGGCAAAAATCCAGCAGGCTACCGGTACTATCGCTATCGGGTCCGCCATACCGTCGATGACTACTTTGGCGTAGGCATCTTTGTCTTTTGCAAGGAAATAGGTTATTATAATTCCTCCAAGAGCTCCGATCCACATACCCCGCACATCGGGAGCTTTAAGAAAAGAGATGTAAAGCGTAACCACGAGGAAGATCAAAAACGGGAGAAACGAAACCCATCCTCCGCCGTAAAACTCTATTTTCTTTTTTTCTTCCATAATAAACCTCCTTTTGAATATAGATTTTTGACTATAAATTTATTTTTGCAAAAAGTATACCAATAAAAAATCCCGCAAAATTGCGGGTTTGAGGTACAACCATTTCGGTTCAATATGGAAATAAATTTCCAGGTTGGGAAATAAATTGCCTACTTTATCGAGTACTTTTTTATCTTGTTGAAAACCTGCCGGCGGCTTAACCCCGAAATCCTGGCTACCTGAGACAGGTTGCCTCCGGTCATTTGGAAGAGCATGCTGAAATACTGCCTTTCAAAATCCTCCTTGGCTGCTTCGTAGGAAACGGCAGCAGGGGGCCCTCCCTCGCTCCCCGGTGATCTCTTCGCTACCTGAAGGTTTTTTTTCACATCCTCTTCTGTTATGATACCGTCGCAGAGAACGAAAAGTCTTTCAATTATATTTTTAAGCTCCCTTATATTTCCCGGGTAATCATACTCCGTCAGCAGACGGACAGCTCCCTCTTCCATCTCGAGGTACTTGCCCATGGTTCTGGAATAACTTTTCATAAAAAACTCAATGAACCCCGGAATATCCTCTTTTCTCTCCCTCAAAGGAGGTATTTTTATTACGATGGTGCTTATCCTGTAATAAAGATCGGGTCTGAAGGTCCCTTGTTTTATAGCTGTGTCTAAATCTTTATTAGTGGCGCTGATTAACCGGAAATCAACCCTCACGGGCTTGTTAGAACCCAATCTTTCTATCGTTCTAGTCTCAAGGACTCTCAGCAGCTTTACCTGGATTTCCTCCTCGATCTCGCCAATTTCATCGAGAAATAAAGTGCCGCCTTCGGCCTCTTCCAGTTTACCCTGCCTTCGCGATGTGGCCCCCGTAAAGGCTCCTTTCTCGTAGCCGAAAAGTTCCGACTCCAGCAGGGTCAGAGGGTAAGCCTTGCAGTTTATCGCTACAAAGGGCATAATGCTCCTAGAACTTTTTTTGTGGATCTGCTTTGCAATTACTTCCTTACCCGTTCCCGATTCCCCCACGAGAAGCACGTTTGAATCGGTCCTAGAAACCTTATCTATCATCTCGAGGACTTCTATCATCTTCGGGTTTTTCGTCGACAAAAAAGCGGCATCTTCATGAAGTCCGTATTTGAGCATGGAATTTTCGAATCTCAATTCATACATCTTCCTGACCTTTTCCACTTCGGCCAACATTGACTCGGGATCGGAACTTTTTATGAAATAGCCAAAAGCTCCGAGTTTGACCGCCTTGACGGCATTCTCTATCGAGCCGTACCCGGTGACGATTATGACTTCAGTTCTGCTGCCGTACATGGCCTTCACATTTTTCAAAAACTCCATGCCGTCCATTTCCGGCATCACCAGGTCTACCATTACGAGAGGGAAATACTCCTTTTCCAGCAGGCAAAGAGCTTTCCGGGGCTGAGATTCGCATACCACCTCATAACCCCTGTCGGATAAAAGTATGCTGTAAGCTTCAAGAAACTCAGGCTCATCATCCACAACCAGTATTTTAAATGCCTTTTTCATTTTTACTCCTCCGTTTGGCCGGTATCTTCACATTGATCTCGGTCCCGATACCTTCCTCACTTTTTACAAATATTTCTCCGTTCATCTTTTTAATTTCCGTGTAAGTTATAAAAAGACCGAGGCCTGTGCCTTTCCCTGGTTGTTTTGTGGTGAAAAACGGGTTGAAAATGTAGTTCATGTATTCCTTTTTTATTCCTTCCCCGGTATCGGTAAAGGTGATTGAAAATCCATCGTCCGTATCTTCTATTTTTATCGTCAGAGATCCTCCTTTATCCTTCATAGCATCCACTGCATTGGCTACGATGTTCATCACTATATGGTGCATCCCGTCGACACAAGTGTAATATTGGAAAGCGGTTTTATCCTCGATCTTGCAGCTTATCTTGTATCTTTTAATATAGCTTTCCTGCAGTTCCAGGGTGTCCCCAATAAAATTTTTAAGGTCCACCCACTCCCATCTATCACCAGAGATCCTTGAAAAGTTCAAAAGGTTGTTTATTATCCTCTCTGCCCTGTCCACCGCTCTGTTTATTTCGCCTACGGCTTTGGCCGCCAAACCGTCTTCTTCCGGAAGGCGATTGCGCAAGATATAACTGTACGTCCTTACAATTCCCAAAGGGTTCCTTATTTCATGGGCCACGCCGGCCGCCAACTGGCCGACAGCCATCATCTTGTTGGCCTGAAGGACCTGTATTTCATTGAGCCTTCTTATGGTTATATCATCTATAATCACTAGCACTTTTTTCGAAGACAGATTCTGATCCTCCATGTGGTAGGTACTTATGCTGTATATCTTGTCCCCCGCTTTAACCTCGAAATTTTTAATGGGTTCTTCGATGCACTTTTTAAATACGCAGCAGGAGCAGTCCCCCTTGCAGAACACCTCGGCGGCGTCGCAAATTTTCATATTTTTCAATACGTCCAGCGGCTTGGCGGTAAACCGCTGGAAATTCTTATTGGCATCTATTATGGACAGGTCCTCCGAAACCACAGCCATCATCTGCTCGATGCCGTCGAATATCGTCTGCAGATGGTTCCTGCTTATTTCCAGGTCCCTGGTCCTAAGGTACACTTCCCTCTTCAGCGAATGGTTCATCACTCCGAAAAAGGCCATTACCAGCACCAGTATCACGGAGATGGGTATCAGATACCTGTTTATCTTCGAGGCATCTTTTCTTACGATTATGGATGTGGATAGCCCGAACCACTTCTGCTGAATCTTTTCCAGCATGTTTTTTTCGTTAATCCTGTCGATACCTTTATTTAAAATAGGCACAAGAGCCGCTTCGCTCCTGGAGACCCCGAATACGACAGGCTTTTCATAGAGCGGCTGGTCCAGGACATCCACCACCCCGTTGAGCCCCAGCTTGTTTATAAAATACAATACAACGGGCTCGTCACCCGCTACCGCGTTGACCTTGCCGGCCGAAAGGAGGTCTAGCGCCTGTTTTATATCGTCCACGTATATTATTTTGCTATCGGGGAAGTTACTGGCAAAAAATTCATTAGTGTAATCGCCTTTTTCCAGAGCCACGAGTTTTTTATCCAGGTCCGCCGGCTTTAAAATATCTTTGTTGTCCGACCTTACTGCGACCACGCCCCGCAAATTATATATGGGCTTTGTGAAAAGATATTTTTTACTACGTTCCGGACTTTCAAACATATCACAGATATCGGTCTGGCCGTATTCCAGCTGTTCCAGAGCCTCGGCCCATTTATACGGCCTCGTCTCGATGTTTACCCCGAGCTCTATTGAAAGTGCGTGCAAGTAATCGATCACGAGCCCTTTATACTGCATGTCGCTCTCATCTATGTATCTGAGGGGCGGCGAGTTGGTGTGGGCTCCGTAGACGATTTTCCCCTTTTTGATAAGGTAGTTCCGCTCTTCTTCGGAGAGGCGCACATCCCCGGTTGATATTTTAATTATCTGAATCGTAAAAAAAGCTATCAGTATTAATATCAGAAACAAGGGAACATATAAAAAGGCCTTTGATTTGAAAAAAGACAACCCCCTTCAACTCCCGTACCTTACTTTCCAATCTCCCTGATTTCCTCATCCTATATCCCACTTTGTCATAATTTGCCGCGACAAAGATATCTTTCTACAAAAAATCCTAAAACTCCTTCCTTTCAACAATCCAATCTACAATTTTTGATAAAGTCCATGGTATAATCTAAATGAAACGTAACGGACGCTACTTTATTTAGGAGGGACGAAATTAACATGAAAAGAGTCGAAAGCTTTGAGCTAGACCACACGAAAGTTAAAGCTCCCTACGTAAGATTGGCAGCCACAGAAGAAGGTCCAAAGGGAGACGTAGTGGCAAAATACGACCTCAGGTTTGTTACCCCCAATAAAGGCGCGATATCTACAGGCGGGATACATACCTTAGAGCACCTTTTGGCGGGGTTCATGCGAGAAGAGCTTGAAGGAGTAATAGACATTTCTCCCATGGGCTGCAGGACCGGCTTTTACCTTACAAAATTCGGCAAAACGCCTTTAAATGAAATCAAAAAGGCTCTGGAAAATTCCCTGAAAAAGGTCCTTGAAGCAAAGGAAGTCCCGGCCGCAAATGAAATACAGTGTGGTAATTTCGCAGATCATTCCCTAAACGATGCAAAGGAGATTGCTAAAAAG
>JAKKUQ010000068.1 GCA_021890755.1 Thermosediminibacteraceae bacterium
CTTACCGAAAAGGAATGACCAAAGAAGAAGCACTCAATGTTCTTGACGAAATGGCTGAAAGCTCCGCCCTGGACGCTAATATTGTTTCCCTGTTAAAATCTAACTTCGACGAGGTCAATTCTTCCCGCATAAAAGCTCAGGTGATTTCGACCGAACAGTATCGAAATTTTTACAATGCTTCATCACATTAAATTATTTCTTGACCTCTTTCGAGACCCCGGCTTCGTCGAAGGTAGCCATTTCTCTTATTATTTTTATAGCTGCTTCAACCAAATTCATAGCAAGCACCGCTCCGGTACCTTCTCCCAGTCTCATCTTCATAAAAATCATCGGTTCTAACCCCAACAGATCTAGCATGATCTTATGCCCTGGTTCCTGCGATAAGTGAGATGCTATCATAAATTGGGTAGAACGAGGTTCTATTTTAGAGGCTATGAGAGCTCCTGCAGAAGAAATAAAGCCGTCTATTATAACAGGCACCCTGCGTGATGCTGCTCCAAGGATTACACCGGCTATACTCCCGATTTCCAAACCTCCCACTTTAGCCAGCACTCCCACAGGATCTTGGGGGTTTGGCTTGTTGACTTCCAAGGCTCTCTTTATTGCATTTAATTTTTTTTGCCATCTGGCATCGCTAACACCCGTTCCGCGGCCAACCAACCTTTCCAGGGGTTCATTGGCATAAACCGATAATATCGCGCTACTTGGCGTTGTATTGCCTATCCCCATATCCCCTGTTGCAATTAGATCTGCTCCGGCTTCTATCTGTTCCCACGCGGTTTCTATTCCAACTTCAATCGCCCTTACGGCTTCTTCTCTAGTCATGGCAGGACCTTTTGCCATATTCTCGGTACCTTTTTTTACTTTCTTTACAACCAAGCGGGGATGATTTACATCCACTGCCATTCCCACATCAACGCATATTATTTCTGCCCCCTCATGACGGGCAAGAACGTTAATGGCAGCACCTCCCGAAAGGAAATTTAATACCATCTGCGGCGTCACTTCCTGAGGGTATGCACTCACCCCTTCCTCTACTACCCCGTGATCGCCGGCCATTACTACCACAATCTTTTTTTTGAACTCATTAAAGATCTTTCCTCTTATTCCCGCTATTTTTACCGCCAGATCTTCCAAAACGCCGAGGCTCCCCTTTGGCTTTGTAAGATTGTCAAGGCGCTCCTTCGCCTTTTGCATGGCATCCTCGTCCAGATCACCGATGTTTTTTAGAGCTTCTTTCAAAATTTCCATGACCTTCCCCCCCTAGTTTATAAATTAAAAAGTCCCTAACTGTAAATTATTTACAGCCAGGGACTTTGCCATCATCCCAAAGCAGAACCTTCCAGGCAGGTCTTCTGGCTCCGGTTCATTTCCCCTTACGCCTTCCCGGTTTCCCAGTGGCATCTTGTAAGGGAATCCCCGTTACAGCGGCGGGTCCGCTCAGGAATTGCACCTGATTCCCTATTCTCCCCTTACGGGGCACCTGGAGGCTATTTTCAATATTAAATTTTACATAATATTATTCTATATTTGCAGCGAAAATCCTTCTGAACGTGTTCTATTACATTATTATCAAACCTTACTAAAAGCCGCAAAGTTACAGCAAGCTCCCTGAAATCCTGCTGTAATGCAGCGGTTAAACGAAGGAAGCGGGCGACCTACTTTTCTACATTCAGATCAATAGATTTTAATCCAGATTTCATAATAAATTTACGTAATACTTTATTATACATAAATGGTGATTTTAAATTTTTTAATATAATATTTCTGCGTAATTCAGCCGTATATGTTTTATATAATTCCTGCCAAGAATCAATTCCTTGAGAAAGAGCTCTAGCAAGTGCTAATGCACTTTTAAAAGCATAAGGAAAAGCGCCATTATCCTCTTTTACTTTGAACTTTTTTAGAATTTCTTAAGCTATTGAGTGATAGAGGGAGTAACGACTACCGTCCTGCCTGCTCTTGTTTTTGCTACTTCGGGCTGTTGCAGGAGCTTTTTCACTTCTACAAGTGAAACATGGTGGACGTTGTTTATATCTCTTTTTGCCTTCTTTAAGGCTTCCGCTAGATTTGAAGGGATATAGCCTTTATCCGCACACTAGTTAATTTAAAAAGCATCCAAATAAATAAAATAACCTCCTCAACTATACCGGATTTTTTTTTGAGGAGGCTAACCATATCACCCTTGATTTAATTGAATGGTGCCGAAGGTGGGAGTCGAACCCACACGGCCTCATCGGCCACCGGATTTTGAGTCCTAAAATGGCGATTTTGATTGGTATTAGTGAATTTAAAGAAGTTTAATCTAATGTGGTTTTATGCTACTTCTACCGCTGGCAATATTCATCCTTGTTTAATGGTTTTAAAAGCATTTTTATTGTATTTGCAGTACTTTTTGCAGTACAGCAAAACACCAAGAGGCCAGGGCAAAGTAAAAGGGTATTCCTAAGATGGAATACCCTTATTTTTTTGCCTATAAGCATAAACCTTGCAATGTTTACCAGTAGGCACTTTTTTAACTTCGCCAGTATAAGGGTTTACGACTTTAATGAATTCAGGGCAGTATTTCTGGCGTTTATCTGTTGCAATAAACCAATCTCCACAATACTCGCACTGGCGTAATTCTCTTGTATTTAAAATTTCCATTTCTAACTGGACAAAAAGAGCGGTATACAAATCTTCCGGCACTAAATATTTTTCTACCCCAATAGAGGAACTTTTTACTTTAGTGTCTATGTCTACCAAAAATTTTACGCTGAGGCCATTTTCGTAAACTTCACTTATCTTCCTTAGCATTAAATATCTCAAGAATTCAACAGAGTTATCTAAAGCCTTAAGTTTTTTATATACTTCTTCTTCCCACGGGAAACGGAAAAGATGTTTTAAGACTTCGATTCCTCTTTTGGTAGTGTTCCAAAAACAAAGAGATAAGACGTCGGGATATTTCTTTTGGTACTGTCCTACTTTGCTATCATCTCCATTCATGAAATCAGGCCAAATTTTAACCAAGTCCTTATACCAATCCAGCCCAATTCTTTCAACAGGTATTATTGCCGACACTAACGCACATTGGCCGTTTGCAGTTATGTGAAGAATTTTAGAGGCAAGAACATCATCTTCATTTTTGATTAAGTCCAGCAGAAAGACCATGCAATGCATTTCTATTATGCTTTCTATCCAAGTTGAGTAAGAGCAAGCAGGCTTAAATACGTTTTTGTGTTTATCTATAATCTCGCCATTTTCTCGCCGGAGCAAGCCGTATTTTTTAGCAAAAGAAGTAATGTTTTCTTTGGACGGATAGAGGTTAGCTAATTCACGGTAAAGCAATGGATTTTTTTCTAAAGGATGAATCACTTTGCATAAACAATCATTGTTTTTGTAAGTGATGAACGGAGGCCTTGCGGCATCTGGTAATATTGAGTTTTCCTCGAGGTTTTCTATCCATACAAAACCGCCCACCGGAAGGTGATTTTCAAAATATACTCTGTCCACTTTCTATCCTCCAAATGTAACCGAAATTGTAACCGAGATGAGTATACTTTTTTCTCGAGCTATTATATCATGAATCTAGAATTAAGGCAACAAAAAAAGAAGGGAGGTTAGCCCGTGTTAAGGTTAAAATACGAAAGATTAAAGCGAAATATAAGTCAACAAAAGTTAGGTGCTCTAGCCGGAATTCACCCTTCCATAATAAGTCACATTGAAAACGGGAAAATTTATCCATTTCCAGGATGGAGGGAAAGGATAGCTAAGGCCCTAAATTGGCCCATCGAGCAAGCTGATGAACTTTTTACGGAGGTGGCAGAGGATGGAGAAAGCAGTTTATAACGTTAAGGAAGTTGCGGCAATGCTGGGCATTAATACCGTAAAAGCCTACGAATTAGCGAGACGGCAGGATTTTCCAGCGATTAAGATAGGAAGGCGTATATTGGTGCCGAAAGAAGCCTTTCATCGCTGGCTTGAGAAGGCGGCATTTGATAAACAATCTAGTGGCCGGTTTTGAAAGCGGAAATGACAAGGTTTTTCGCTGGGTTACTGCAATGGTACTGCAATTAGGCAAAACAAAAACCCCGGCCAAATGCCAGGGTTATGGAGGTGATTCGATTGAATTATTCCCATTCAATTTTACCACAAACCGACAGCCTTTTCAAATTATTGAACCGGCTTGAAAGCGTCCGGCAGACAGGCCCAAACAAATGGGTTGCACGTTGCCCGGCACATCCAGACCGCAGTCCTTCGCTTTCGATAAGACTGAACGGCGATAGAATTCTGGTTTACTGCTTTGCCGGTTGCCCAGCAAACCGAATTGTTGAGGCCGTCGGTATGACGGTTGGCGACCTTTTTCTTGATTCGCCAAAGAATGCAAAGAAAAAAGAAAGGCCCACCCTTCAATTGTTGGCGGCCCAAATTCTTGAAAAGGCCCTTGTGAAAGAGTTAGAAAACGAGCTACTCGAGGAAATAAAACTTATCGAGCGGTTGCTCTGGGCACATGGTGGCTGGCAAGAGATAATGAACAATAGCGAGCACGCCGACGCCCTGGCGGAAATGGCCCATCGATTAAGCTACCTTGACTATCTCTGGAGTGAATTCACTAGAGGCAAAACAACAAGCGAATTAATTGAAGCGACAAAGGAGGCACTAGTGTTATGAACATAGGCGATGAAATTTTAACAGCCCTCCAAAACCTGTCGGAGAAAGAAAAAGCGATAGTGGCCGAAGCCCTCGGCCTTGCGAAAAAAGAACGTGAAACGCAAGCCCAACAAATCGCCAACCTTGCTTTAGCGGCTGGAGTTGAGTTATTCCATGACCCACAAGGCAAGGCTTATGCCGCTATACCAATCAACGGCCATAAGGAAACGTGGCCCATAACCTCTAGAGGAAGTGGGCCTTTCCGGAGTTGGCTGAGGCGGTTATTCTTCGAGAAATACGGAAAACCGCCAGGAAACCAGGCATTACAGGATGCCATCGGCGTGCTCGAGGCCAAAGCCCAATTCGACGGCCCAGAACACTCTACTAACATTAGGATAGCACAAAACGAAGGCAAAGTATACGTTGACTTAGCAAATGAGAGTTGGAAAATAATCGAAATCACACCCGGCTACGGCTGGCGTATTATCGAGGCCCACGAATGCCCTGTGAAGTTTATAAGGCCTAAAGGTGCATTGCCATTGCCAGAGCCAAGAAGCGGCGGCACTATTGACGATTTGAAGCGGTTTTTAAACATCCAAAGCGATGACGATTTTAAGCTAATCATTGCATGGCTTTTGGCGGCTTTACGGCCACAAGGCCCTTACCCCATCTTAATGCTTGAAGGCGAGCAAGGAACAGGCAAGACCACGGCGGCGAGAGTGTTACGCTCGCTTATAGACCCGAACGTATCACCGGTGAGAACCCCTCCAAAGGACGAAAGAGATTTAGCGATTAATGCCACAAACAATTGGGTTATTTGCTATGACAACCTAAGCGGTATACCTATATGGCTGAGTGACGCCCTTTGTCGCTTATCCACCGGCGGCGGTTTTAGCACTCGCCAGCTATTCACTGATGACGAGGAAGTAATTTTGGAGGCCTGCAGGCCGGTTATCCTTACCGGCATAGATGAAATAGCAAGCAGGCACGACTTACTAGACCGGTGCATTATCGTGAACTTACAGCCCATCCCCGAAGAACAGCGAAAGGACGAGACGGCTTTCTGGCGAGAATTTGAGGAAGCGAGGCCCGGAATATTGGGAGCATTGTTAGTGGTTGTCTCACTAGGATTGGAGAATCTCGACAGAGTGAAACTCGACCGATTGCCACGGATGGCAGACTTCGCAAAATGGGTTACAGCTTGCGAATCAAGCGGCGTGCTATGGGAAGAAGGCGGCTTTATGGCGGCATATACGGAAAACCGGAGCGAAGCAGTAGAATCGGCCCTTGAAAACGATGTACTTGCGACCGCAATTAGAATTTTACTCGAAGAACGTGACGAATGGGAAGGCACGGCCAAGGATTTACTTGAGGCCCTGGCGGTATACGTGGACGACAGCACGAAACGAACCAAAGCCTGGCCCTCGAATCCTCGAACCTTAAGCAGTAGATTAAGGCGAGCGGCTACATTCTTGCGGCAGAGTGGAATTGAGGTTGAATTTTACAGAACCCCGGGAAGCGGGAGTAAACGACTTATTAGACTAAGAAAGAAAATTTGCGTCGCAAACGACGCCATCGTCGCAAGAAACCCGCAAACCCTTGAAAATACTGAGCTTGAGGATGCGACGCAAAAATGCGACGCAAAAATAGGTTGCGACGCAAGCGATAATTTTGCGTCGCACTTAGAAGCCTTGAAAATCAAGCAATGCGACGATAGCGACGCAAGCGACGCAAAAAATCATACTAAGTCTAAAATCGTGAGTGGTGAACTATGACCCTCGAGGAATTCATCTTAAACCTCATACAGAACGGCGTTACCTTGTTGACGGTTGGCGACAAATTGAAATATACCGGCCCTGAAGAAGTGCTTACCGATAGCGTAATAAGAACGATGGCAAAACACAAACACGAAATAATCACATGGCTTGCCAATCCTACAATAACCGTCACGACTGGAGGAAAGAAAGCAAGATTATACCGCCAAAGGCCGGAATGCCAAAAAGCCGGTTACTGCTTGCGGTTTACTAACGATTGTGACCTATTCCCACTCACATGGCTTAAAGGATGGTGCAGGGAGAGGGTTAGCATGTCAAGGCCACAAAGGAAGGCGAGGGGAGGGGATAAAATTTCCCACTCTTCCCCTACTGACCGGCCCGGCCCTCGCTTGCGTGAAAAAATCCCCAATGAGTTAAAAACTTGATTGACTGTCTAGTGGCATACCGTAAGGCTTGATTTTCAAAACACTCGAGCCTTGCATACTGCAAAATTAATGCAATAAAGGAGTGATGAAAATTGAGGGATTAAATGCAAAAACAGGAAAAGGCCAAAAATAACAAAACTCAAAAGGAGGTATTTAGCTTATGTATACCGAGGTTTTAAACAATGTTAATAAGATGTATGACGAGGTGGCCCAGGAGTTGCCCATAACACTACGGCAGAAATTCGAGGCCGAGAAAGAAAAAATTACACGTGAACTCGATGAGTGCAGAAAGAAAATAGAAGTAATTAAAAGCGATGTAGACCTTACCAAAGAAGCACAGCAGAGGCGTATAAGCGAAGTTATAGCGAATTCCAGAAAAGCGGTTGACGACAGTATAACGAACCTCATTAAGCTGGTACAAGACGCAAAAGCACAAGCGGAAAAGGAACTTACACCGGCAAAACCCGAAGCAATAGACCAAGGAACACTTTTGAACCTCAAGAGCGACTTAAGAATGGTGCTTGATTCGCTAGAACCAAGGCAGGCCATAGCGAGGATGGCAGAAGCTCTGGAGCAATTTATCGCCGAAGGCGACACGCTGGGGATATGGCTATTAGGTGCAAGCAATTGGCCAAAACTCTATGCTGAAAGCAGGAAAGTAAACGCTGAAGGATGGGAGATATTGAAGGGCAAGGTACTTGCAAAATACGCCAGCGAATCCCAAATTCAGGCCAGAAACCTCTTGCAGAAACTCGCAAGGGTTGACGATGTAATTAAAGGCCTGCGGTTATACGCCGGTGCAGTCCTAGATTCGCTGGCAAAATAGGAGTGGGAGGGGATAACCCTTCCCACCCTTTAATAGGAGGTGAGACCATGCCAAGGAAATGCACTATTTGCAAACATTCTCGAGTAGATGAAATAAACGAAATGCTAGTTAAAGGCGAATCGTTGCGAAACATAGCGAAACACTTTTCGGTAAATCTTACAGCTTTATATAGACACAAAGAAAAACACTTACCGGCGGAGCTAATAAAAGCTCAAGAAGTCCAAGAAATTGCCAGAGCGAGCACTTTACTGGAGCAAATTACCGACTTGCGAGACAGGGCCTTGCGTATCCTTGAAAAAGCGGAGCAAGCAGGGA
>JAKKUQ010000117.1 GCA_021890755.1 Thermosediminibacteraceae bacterium
TGTCAATAGCGGATTTAAATTGACCCATTTTCAACGGTTTTAAATTGACCCACCCTAGCTTTTTTTAAATTTAAGCATTATTATGTGGGTTACCATACAATCCGGTCTTTAACCTATCCTTTAAGCGATAGCTGTTGCCCCTTATGTTGATTATGTGGGCATGGTGTAATAGTCTATCCAAAACTGCAGTAGCAAGTACAGGGTCTCCCATGAGTTCCCCCCATTCTCCAAAGCCTTTGTTGCTGGTAAGTATTATGCTCCCCTTTTCATAACGGGCACTTATTAGCTGGAAAAAGAGGTTTGAACCAATGCCGTCAAGGGGGAGATAGCCTACTTCGTCGATTACAAGGAGCTTGGGCCTAGTGTAGATCCTCATTCGCCTTTCCAGCCGGCTTTCTTTATATGCCTTTTTGAGGTCCTCAATGAGCCTAGAAAGACTCGTGAAGTAGACTGATATACCACAAGATAGGGCTTCTATAGCAAGAGCCACGGCAAGGTGCGTCTTCCCTACTCCGGGCGGGCCAAGAAATATTACGTTTTCTGCCCGGTGGACAAAGGCCATTGTGGCAAGCTCTTTTATCAGTTTTTCATCGATGCTGGGCTGGAAGGTAAAGTCAAATTCGGTTAAAGTCTTCCGGTATGGAAGCCGGGCAAGTTTTGACCTTACCTCGATATTCCGCCTTTGCCTTTCAGTAAGTTCAGTCTCGAGCAGGTCATTTAAGAATGCAAGATACGTGCTGTTTTGGTGTTGAGCTCTTTCAAGGAGGGCGGCGAGGAAAGATGCTGCGTTTAAAAGCCCCAGTTCTTCAAGGTGGGACCGAGCTTTTTCAAGGTCTATCATACTGTGCCAACCTCCATGAGGCTTTCGTAAACCCCAAGAGAACGCTTCTCTACTTCCAGGGAAGATAACTTGATAGCCCTCGGTCTAGGATAGAACATGCCCTCGGCTTCTTTTAGACCCTTATACTGGTCTTTGAGGAAAACGGTGGTCCTGGAGCGATAATGTTTTTCGTGGGTTGCTATTACCTTCCCATCATAGAGGATTTCGATTTTGCCGTTTTTGTCCCTTACAACCACCTCTTTTCCACTATATTGCCAGGGAACGCCGTATCTTACGCCGTTAAAGCTCAAGAGGCCGTCTTTGTGGACTTTCCTTACTTCTTCAAGGAATTTTTGGTATCTGTCAGAGGCAGGGAGAGGTTTGAGGTTTTCTTCCTTCAGGCGGTCAATAGGCCTTTCCCCGGTGGTGCCGTGAATCCTCCTGTTTTTCTTTTCGCACCACACTATTGCCTGATGGTTTAAGTCACCGTAGTCTATGAACTTTCTACCCGGCAGGAAGTTGCTTTTGACAAAGTCTATTCCGCTTTCTACTTTGCCTTTGGTCTGTGGACGCCGTGCTCTGCACACTTTAGGGGTAAATCCAAGGGTTACAGCCAGGTCTTCAAAGATGGAGTTCCATATGGGCTTTCTGTTTTCTCCGGTGCCAAGTATTACGGTCTTCATTCTGTCGGTAAGGACTATGTCGGTTACTCCGCCGAAGTATTCAAACCCGTGGATCAGGCAGCGGATGAAGGTATGTATGTCGCAGCGGTTTGTGAATTCTACGTATATAGCTCTGGAGTAACCCAATACCATGACGAAGACGTAAAGCTTACGTATTTCGCCGGTTTCCTCGTCAATGTAGGTGTATTCGCCCCAGTCGACCTGGGCCTGTTGGCCGGGCTTGGTTTCGTAGCGGCATACGGCAGGAACCTGTTTTGGGGGTCTAAATTGTCTTACATAGTCCCTTAAGATAGTGCGGCCGCCGGTATAGCCTTCTTCTTTGATTCTTTCGTAGATGACTTCGCAATTGAATATACCAAGATTTATGATCTCTTGAATGGTATCTTTGTATGGATCGAGCTTTGATCCTCTTTTGGGATGCGGCTTCCTTTCGGGAATGCCCTCTGCCCTTAAGTATTTTCTTACCGTATTCCTTGAACGGCCTGTTTCTCGTGCAATTGCACGAATGCTCTTGCCCATTGCTTTTAATTCGTGTAACATGATAATTGATCCACTCCCTAGCACTTATTTCCCTCCGATCTTTTGGCTGGTATCAGAGGGATATTTCGCCAGGGGGTGGGTCAATTCCTTTTCGTTGCTCCTGGGTCAATTATACACCGGCGGTGACA
>JAKKUQ010000019.1 GCA_021890755.1 Thermosediminibacteraceae bacterium
AATAGTCTATACTCTTGTGGAGGTTTCAATTCCTCATAGGTAGTCTAGTGACTTTCCAAGCCAGAACAAAATTTCAAGGATTACTAGGAAGTTTCAATTCCTCATAGGTAGTCTAGTGACTTTTCCGCATCCCGTCGGTCCATGAAGTAGAATACTATGAGAGTTTCAATTCCTCATAGGTAGTCTAGTGACAAGCTCGCCAGGGCACTCGGACCTTTGAGCGAATACTCCAGTTTCAATTCCTCATAGGTAGTCTAGTGACTTAAGGTGATAAAAGGAATCCGCCTCCCGGTGAAGAATAAGAGTTTCAATTCCTCATAGGTAGTCTAGTGACTCGGTGGTCCCTCCGGCTTTCGCCTTCATCGGGATAAGATGTTTCAATTCCTCATAGGTAGTCTAGTGACTCCCTGCTTCTAATCCTTGGAATGGACTTGAAGGCAAGTTTCAATTCCTCATAGGTAGTCTAGTGACGAACTGCAGAACTTTACATTCTCTTCGATTATGGGATGTTTCAATTCCTCATAGGTAGTCTAGTGACTTATGTCCTTTTTGTTCCATAGGAACTTCGACAAAAGTTTCAATTCCTCATAGGTAGTCTAGTGACGATATTCCACCGAATTTTCTGCGAGTAGGTAGTATATGTGTTTCAATTCCTCATAGGTAGTCTAGTGACCAATCTTAGCCACAAGTTGACCCAAAGTCGCCCACCAGAGTTTCAATTCCTCATAGGTAGTCTAGTGACTGGTTCGCGTTTACGACAGGCGAGCTTTGGGCCTTGGCAAACAGTTTCAATTCCTCATAGGTAGTCTAGTGACAGATGGCCGAAATTCTACAGTGCCCGGCGTGCTTGCAGTGGTGTTTCAATTCCTCATAGGTAGTCTAGTGACTGTCACCTCAATTCGATTTCTACCCGAAAGAAAACTGTGGTTTCAATTCCTCATAGGTAGTCTAGTGACTTGAAGGACTTAAGGAGGCGACATATTACGGAGAAAGTTTCAATTCCTCATAGGTAGTCTAGTGACTGTCGTATCGTCAAAGGGTGAAAAGCAGCATACCAGTTTCAATTCCTCATAGGTAGTCTAGTGACGGCCCGGTATTAAAGATATCCACTATCTACTTGAGCTTGTTTCAATTCCTCATAGGTAGTCTAGTGACTTCATATACACCGCGCCGAACATCGCAGGCCTGCAGGACGGTTTCAATTCCTCATAGGTAGTCTAGTGACATGTGGAAAACGTCGACAGCTTCACCGTAGACTATGCTGTTTCAATTCCTCATAGGTAGTCTAGTGACTATATAAGGCTGAACAATTTCAAAAAACCGATTAGCATCCAGTTTCAATTCCTCATAGGTAGTCTAGTGACCCATGAAATAATGTAAAAAATAAAGTTTTAGGTAAAAATAACATTTACTTAATTTTCTATAAATATTTCGCTGCTGAGTGAAAAAATCCTGCTAAAGCAGCGTTAATTCTCGCTATAAGCAGAATTAGTCTTTGTCGTCGACCCCCGGGGGTTTTTGCATTACTGGAGGTCGACGACTTTTTATAAAAAGATTTCATCTCCGCCTTTCTTTACCCCCATAGTTTCTCGCTCGGAGTATTTAGTGGTTCTCAGTATATAGAAAATAATCGAATCTTCGTCTTCTGCTATGACTCTTTTTAATTCTAGCTTTAATCTTTTATATGCTGCTTCCGTTATCTCTCCTTCGAGGACTGAATTTTGAACCCAAGTGAGATATTTTCGACAGATTTTCAATACTTTTCCTACCCTTTTTTCTCCCACGTCGTAAACAAGTATAACAAACATACCAATCTCGGTGCCTCCGAATTACCACTTAGCGACAAAGGGGCTGTATTCTTGCTCTCCCATGAGATGTTTTTCAAGTTTATATAGTTCTAGCCTTATGAGTCTCCTGTAGGAGACATTTTTACCGATCTGTCTGTGTTTGAAAGTGCTGGAAAGCTTTGCTTCCAATTCTTTTATAAATTCCTTTTTGGCATTTTCTTTAAGTATCAGCCCTTCAAAACCCTTTTCAAAATCGTCTTTTGTTATTACTTTTCTGCCGATGAGAGTAAGTATGACCCTGTCTACTATAATTGGCTTGAAGATTTCTGCTATATCGAGATTTAATGTAAATCTCCTAAAATTGGTGGCGTGAAGAAAACCAATACGAGGATCTAGATGGGTTTTGTAAATTTCGCTCAATACGATCGTATATATCAAGGAGTTCCCAAAGCTTATAAGCGCATTCAGGTTGTTTTTAGGAGGTCTTCTGGTCCTTTTATAAAATTTAAAATCAGGATTTTCTAGTATCTTATCGAATGAAGAATAGTAACTTTCCCTCACATTGCCTTCAATAGCCATAAGTTCGTCAATTTCGTTAAAATTATCGACCCTGCTTTCGAGATCGCGGATCCTTTCAACGACGTCGACCAGCTCTTTTCCTCGATTAATGTAATAGTTCATAACCTGCAAGATGTTCTTTATCGAACCTTTCACAATCTTCCGCGCGATTACTATCCTCTTTTCCTTATCCAGATAGTGCTCGGCCTGCTTCAATATCATATACCCTGAATTCATAAATTCCCGCGGGTAGAAGGAACCCACGTAATAGTCATAGTAGTTAAAAAAGTGCACTATTATCTCATTTTGTGCGGCGAATTCTAAAAACCTCTTGTTTACCTCTACTTCACCAAAGATGTATATTTCATCAGTATTTTCGACCGGTATGTAGTTTTTGCCTTCCTCAGTTTCCAAGCAAAGGGTATTGTCCTTTCTCTTGAGCTCTCCACTTGAAAAAATATATACTGACCTTTTCATGACATACAAAACTCCCCAAACGCACAGCTTTTACAATAAGGAATCTTCTTAAAAGGAGGCGGTGCCTCCTTTGCAATTAAGTTTTCGATTTCTCTTATCAACCTTTCTATCCTTTTTTCATTCTCAGGTGTTAATTCAACAGGCTCCCTCTTCCTTTCCTCGGGATAATAAAGCATGCCCCTAGCTTCAACACCGAGCTCTTTGAGGCGATACAAATAATAGAGGAGTTGTAGTTTTCCCCTTTCGGAAGCCTTAGAACTTTTCTTCACTTCTCCTACCACAATATCGGAACCCTCAGACCTGATTATATCGATGACCAGGTTTTCAAATTGTATCTTTTTCTTATCCCTCTTATAGCTTTCGCTGTCAATGAATCTTCCCAGTTCAATGTATGGGTGTTCCTGATCCGGGGTAAGATTGCGGCTAAAAAGCCAGGCCTGCCTCGGGCATATGACGTAACTCTGAACCAGATTGCCGTTGACCATAAACCCCACCTTGAAGCATTTTGACTACAAGCACCGCGGGGAACTATCCTCTGATCGCCATTTGAAGCCGAATTCAAGGTCGTAGAAGGCATCTCGGTCGCGCAGAGGAACCCACCGGATAGTACCCGATTTGTTCAGTGGAATTGGAAGATTTTCCTTAGCCCTCTTGAGAAGAGGCCTTATGGTCAGGTCATGAAATCTCTTCTTATGTTTTATCGCTGCCAGGCGCCTTTCCAAGAAAGGTATTTTTTCGTCCAATACTTCTTTTACGTATACTTCTATAAGCCATTCCTCATCCTCGGGCAAAAGAGGTACACAAACCGGAATTTGTTCCATATGTTCCAACAGTTCGAATTCACTTAGAGCCTCCTGTTCCAGTGAATCGTAAATAAGGAGCTTGTATGCATTCCAGAGTTTTTCCGAGAGCTCTTGGGAACTCTTTTCATTAATGAGTTCAAAATATTCTTCTACAAATTTTACGTAGTCCCTCTCATTTAACTTGCCGGAAAATTCACTTGTAATTTCTTTTAAAACATTTCGAGCCGCAGTAATGTGAACGGAACCGTAGACATGACCTGCCCTTCCGTTTTCCAAACAGCCGATATAAACAAAACCGGTGTCTTTCAAACCTTCTCTATTGCAGCGTCCTGCTACCTGCACAATCGAATCAAAGGGCCCTATTTCCCTCAAAACCGCGGGAAAATCTATGTTCACTCCCGCCTCCACCACCTGAGTGGATATCAAAATAGCCCGTCCACCTCTTTTAAGATGATTCTTGACTTCCGCCAATCTCTGTCGCCTCTGAGCTGGAACTATATTGGTGGAAAGGTATACTATCCATTGGTCGGTCTCGGGAGGCTGTAAACCAAAAGACTCGACTCCGCAATTTTTCAACCTTTTCTTAACCTTATCGTATATGCTGATACTCGCCCGGATGGTGTTCAGCACTACCATCAGTGAACCGTGCCTTTCATAAAGTTCCAATATCCAATCGACCCACTGATCTTCAGACTTTTCCTTCAAATCCACCTGGAGCACTGTCCTATTCTGACATTCAAAGAGCTTTCTGTAATTGGGATAAAGTTGTACCGTAGACCTCTGTTGAAAAATCATGGGCTGAGTGGCGGTGATCTGCAGCACCGTAAGACCGAGTTCCCTGCAGAGGTTCTGGAAGACCTTATCCGTCAGTCTCCAGTATTCCACAGGCAGGCTCTGGACCTCATCGAGAATCAGTACAGCCCCCACCAGGTTATGAAGTTTTTTTAAAAACCTGTTCCGGTAACCCATTATAGTTTGAAAAACCTGGACGAAGGTAGTGATCACGATCTCGCTTTCCCAGGACTCAGTCAGAAGCAGTGCTTCTTCCACCGGCTTCTTTTCGTTGTCAACCGCGTAGGTTACCTCGGCAAGATAATGGTGCCTCAAAAGGTATTTTTCGGGAGATGCTCTGTATTCATCCCCGAGTTGCGAGTCCAGGACATTATGATAATCTTCATAATTTTGTTCTATGATGTTTATAAAAGGCAGAGCATAGACAATCCGCGGTGCGATGTTTTTTTCTTTCCATTTTTCCTCTAAAGCTGCTCTTATCCGGAGGGCTGCGTCCATAGCCGCAAAGGTTTTCCCCATACCGGTGGGCGCGGTAATGGACAGCACTCGGAGGTTTTCAGATTCTTGCAAAACCTCTTCTATCCTTTTCCTCACTTCTGAGTGAAACTCATTTCGAAGCCTGTCCATTTCATGGCGGGGCTTCGGATACTTAAATGTTATGTATTTTTCTACTATGTCTTTCGGGATAAAAGCTCTACCGGGCTTTTCCACGCTGGCAGCGCTAAACTTGTCTGTGTCGATTAAAGCTGAAAAAAGAAGTTGTCCCCAAAGGCAAAGGCGCGCGGCCTGCACTTCATTGCTTCTTTGAGTTTCTTCAATTTCAAAGTATATACTTTCAAGCTCGGTGAAGAGTTCCACCACTGGCTGATTTTCGAGAAACTCCTTAACCTCGTCAGCTATGCCGAGTTCCTCCAAATCCGGGTGGATTCTATCCCAATTACTGCACAGGTCCTGGAGCTGGATTTTCATAGCACTAAAAGGCCGGTAAAACTTATTATCGAGCTTTTTTATGTCTTCCGGCCACTTTTGCAAGCACTTCCTGGTACGGGGCAGGAGATCCCTTGGGTCTTTGAGATTCCCATGATGCCTGTGGATTACAAGGTAGCAAAGAAGGGGGATAAATCTTCTTTCCGGCATATCGGGAAACTCGCAAAGTCTTTTTCTAACTATGTAGGCCCCCAAAACCGCTGAAATAAAAGCGTGGTTACTGAGGTCGCTATCTACTTTCTCTTTCAAGTGTTTTTGAAAATAGGTGGTAAATTTACCTAGGTCATGGGTAAGCCCTATGTAATAGGCCGCTTTGCTCAGAAGGTCCCGAGCGGGGAGGGCCGGGTGATCCAGACATTTTTTGGCCTCCTCCCCAACTTCCTTTAAATGTTCTTTTAAAAACTTACCAATGTGAGAATAGTAATGGCGATTCATTCCAGAAAGACCCCGCTCTCCTCTGAAGTTTTAAAAACTTCTCCCCTTATCTTTGCCCAGATAGGAGCACCCTTTGCTTCCCATATGACTGACGCAGCATGACTCAATGTTCTTTCGCCGGTAAAATCCAGCGGTATTCTATCCTTATGGATTCTCACGCCCGAATCTAGGCCTGTTATTTCTTCCACCTTTTTCACGGGCAAAACGGTGTCTATCGCCATTTCTCCACCCTTTTCCTCCCGAAGCTCAAAATCTTCATCCTCGTAAAGGCGGGCCCTTTGTACCCATGCCGGGAATTCGGTTAACCCGAAATAAAGAGGAAATTTTGTGCGGCAAGTATTTAACAGAGCAAAGAGCTCTCTTGTGATACCCGAATCAGCGTGGAGGAGGAATACCCGGTAGATTAAAAGGTCATCAAAATCCGCAGGGAAGATTATTTCAATGGGTACCTGGGTTCCCCCTCCGCTGCCGTCCAGATGACGCAGTTCTTTCGTATTAATGTAATTCACCGTCTGCATCACGGAACGCGATGGCTTCATTATTCTCACGGCTATTTTTGCTTTTTTGATTGATAGGGCATCGTAATAGGTGTCTCGCTCCCATCCCAATACGGCCGCTAGCATCCCGGCCACTGCAGTCCTGGGTGGAAAGGGATAAGATAAAGAAGATGAGTTAGTATAAAATTTTCTGAAATGGGCCATCTTTCCCGCCAGATCAAGCGCTAGCAAACTTCTCATGTCATCCACCTCAACTTATAGCGAGGTAAATTCAGAAACCACACCCTTTCCCAGCATATCGCGGAAGGCTGCACCCTCTTTAAACTCGGAATTGACCCATATGTATACTTTGTTTATCCGGTCCAAATTCTTGTTTATCAATTCTGCCAGCGGGTCAAAGATTATGCCGGCTTGTCCAATATTCTCAATCCCCTCGGCATTTTTTATGCCGATCCAGTTCCTGAAATCTCCGAGGATTGTCGTATCGTCTTTGTATTCCACCCTCATCAAGAGCTGCGGGGTCTGGCCTATCTTGCTTCTAGTTGTAGCTAGCAACAAAAGAGCGTTGACGATTGAATGATCCAGCACCCGCTGATCGAGCTCGCTGAAGCGGGTCCTTTTCGCTCTCCAAGCGCTAGCAATACCGTAAAATGCAAGGAGTGAATACTTTACACGCCAGTCTTTACCAAAGGTACCGTACTGCCCTTTCTCTCCTGCATCCCTGCCGGCAAAATGTGAGCTGATGGTAGAAGAGGGTAGGATCTCGACCCGGTTCAATGAGTAACCCCAGGAAAATTGGACAGCACCTGTAAAAGTTGCCGATGCCCCCGCGCCTCCTTCATCTCCACCGATGGGCATCGTGGCGCCGAAGCAGCGCACGTCTATAAGCTTTTTAAGAAGTGCATCTCTGAACTCAGTATTTTTGGAAGCTTCTTTAGCTGATTGATACCCCAACTCTTTGGCCAGGTTCTCTATCCGATCTTTGGCAGTAGTGACACGTTCCCCGGTACCATCATCCAGTTTTCTAACCCACACGTCCTGCGGTGCGGCATAGCCTGATTTTATCCACCAGTCTTCGCTCTGGTTCAGCCAGTAATCCCTGATATACCTTTTTAGGCGGACGTCGCTTACCAGGTTTCTCCCGGTCTCGTAGTCCATCCTGGGCTTGTTTTCATCGTCTGGGTCCCCGTTCGGATTGCACATCCTGGCGTCATACAAAAACAGGATTTCACTGTTTACCTTTATGGGTTCCATATTCATACCTCCTCCTCTTCCGCTGTTTTCTCAGCACTTTTACTCATTATCCCTTGAGCAGTGGAAAAAGCATATCCAGAAAGTATCCAGTAGACGTTTTCTTCTGCCGAATTAAATTTCCCCAAAGATTTATCTAGAAGTTCCTTCATCGCCGCGTAAATCCCTTCGTTGAAATTCCAAATCTTGTTCTGATATAGCTTATCAAGGATTTCAGACGAAAGCATTTTTATTTTGCCCTCTGTCATCCCCTGGTAATTTAGCTTGTTCATGATGGGCTTGCTCTCTCCATCACGATACTGTTTTTTACCTATTTCACCAATAAGATAGCCGAGCAGGAAGAGGGCTTTTTGAGGGTCAGATAATTCAACTTTTTCCCAGTAGCTTTTTACCTCTTTGGGTATAAGATTTTCCGATACCAATTCGAGTTCACCTCCCCGCAATTCCTTTATCATACCCAATTTTTTAAGGTAGAAAATAAAGAACTGGGCCATTATCAAAAATCTGTCTAAATCGTCTATTGAATCCGATTTATCGTTTTTCTTCTGAACATAGGCATCGTACTTCTCGAATGCGTGTACTCGAGCGGTCTCCATTAGAAGATCTGTCACCATTGAAAGTTTTACAGGATTTCCCTTAAAAAGCGCTTCGAGGATATCGAGATAAATACCAATCTGGGGCTCGTTTTTCACTTTTCTAATCGGGAGCAGGTAATATATCTGAGTATAATCCAAGCCGAAATGGTGCATTTTCCCTTCGCCGAAGAGATCCCTGACTTCATTCATAGCTTGCTTTAATTCATCGAGCCTGTGCGGGGGTATATCCTGAACGAACCTGAGTACTTTCACTTCTGAAGACCCCGGAGGACGTCTAGCAAACAGGAAATTTAAAAGATAAGAATCTTTCCCAAATTTGCGATGCTGATCGTCAGAAATCTTGTCCTGAAACTCCTTCCAGACTTCAAATTTATTTTTCAATTCTTGATAATTATTTAATTCTCCTAAATTTCTCTTTAAGTGTTCCGCCCATTCTTTTACATGAAGCTGCTCCGGATCAACGTTTTGGTAAAATTCAGGTATTAAGTAAACATCAGCCTCTCCTAGTCTGCTCTTGAAATGATTTTCAATAGTGCGCTCCCCAACCAGCAGGTGCTTGTAGCATTCTTTACAGACCGCGTAGTTTTTGAAAAAGCCCCGTTCTGCAAGGCCACTGGCGAAGCCTTTTTTATCGTTGATGTAAAATTTAAGGAGCCTGAAACGTGTAAAATTTTTGGTAAGCTTTTCATGCGACCTTTGACAGATATGGCATTGGCCCACGAATTCCTCTTCATCAAACGCATCGTCTACAAGCCTGTTTTCCAGATATGTATGGTAATCCGGATGTTCAGCGAGGAGCTGACCGTCAAGTCTTATCGTATATAATCCTACGGATTTTCTGGAGACATCCCAATGTTTTTCGAGCCAATTGCCTACAAAATCGGCAACAATAGATGCAAGATCTTTGGCCTTCCCCTCTTTTTTCACATATGCTTCATAAAACTCCGGAGATCCAAATTCATAAGATTCGGCTAAAGCTGCTATTTTCTCTTTATTCTTTTTGGAAAGTAGGTTTTGACCCTTTATTCCAATTTTGTCCAAATCCCATATGTATGCGTATCTGCTCTCGAATCCTTTCAAACCGGGAATTTTATAGTAAAATTTATCTATAAAGTCTTGCAGCTTAATTTTGAGATCGCTACCCTCTGGCAGGTTAGCCGCCAGATTTGGAATAGATTGAGAGACCAGATACTGTAGATTATCGGTTGTCAGCCTGTCCTGCGGATTGTTCCCCTTTACGTTCCCTACCCACTTAACTTTATCCAGCTTTTCTGCATCAACACCCCAAGTATCGATTTCTATCTCGATGTCACAGTCAGTTTTAAAATCGAATATCACGATGTGCCTGTCAGCACTAACCTGGTCTATCAAGCTGCTCAAGAGCGACTCGCTGCCGGCGGCTTTTAGCATACTCTCGCCTAAAATCTTAATGGCTTCTATCACTTTCTTCACCTCCTTCTATAATATTTTGAAATTTCGTAGAACCTTTTTTGGTTCTTGATACGCATGTGTGCCTTTGGAAAAATTTAAATATGAAAAATTGTTTCTTACGCATTTATTCGTCCTAATCCGTATAGATATATTTATAAAAATATTTCTACAAATTTTTACATTTTCCTGCTGCAACCTATAAGTAATAAAAAACTGGCGAGGTAAACATTTAAGTAGGTGCCCAAGAATAACATTGCTCAAAAATAATACTTATTAGTTTGCTTTTGTTAACCTTTAATTATCTGATAATGTTAAATATTAATTTTTTTATCTTTTCTACGTAAGCATTGATCTCAACGCGTAACGAAAAATTTAAATTTACATTTGAATACATTGGAAAGCCCATCCGCCTTCACCCCGCCGGTGAAGTAAAAGAATATACGGAGGATGAATTTTGCCAGCAGGTAAAACACCGTTTCACCCGCTTCCCCATAAGTTTTTTGAACCTTGAACAGCCACAAATGTCACGGGTTCGAGCCAACGTTCCAACTCGAACATTTAGCTAGTGTACCTGTGCACCGTCACGTATATCCTGCCTTTTTTGCTGCTGCCGCCAATCTCTACTACCTTGGCCCTCCCTAGCCGGGCGGCGGAAATGACGTCACCTTCCTTCACTTCGGCGGAAGGGTCCTTCACCGTCCTGAAGTTGAGCCTCACGTTTTCGCCTTTTATATAAGGGGCCATTTTTGACCTGGAAATGCCGAAGGCCAGGCTGGCTATGGCATCAAGGCGAAGAGATGCTACCGTCCCCTTTATTACCTTGTACGACCTTTCTACGGCGGCCACTTCTTTCAGCGAGATTTCCTCAACGGAGACGGGCACGTTCCCAACCCTGGAGAGGTTGAGCCCGATGTACTCCGCCACTTCTTCTTTAACTATTACATCCGCTCCGGTCTTGGTTACGATTATATCGCCAACCTTATCCCTGGAGATGCCAAGCCCCAGTACAGCACCGAGATAATCCCGGTGGCTCGGGTGCTCGTCCGGAGCCTTTGGGGTAACCCTGAGGGCCCTTATGGGGGCATAGAAGGGCTCATCCTTCAGGTATTCTGGGAAAGCTACAAGTACCTTCCTCTCGGCTTCACTGTGGCCACCCTCAAAATAATAACCGGCTCCGGGGAAATTTCTTGCCACTTCTTCGGCAATCTGCTGTTCGGCAGGGTCCAGGAAGTTTCCCGCCCGTTTTTCTCCGTTTTTGATGGCTATATTGAATATATCCCTTATTTTAGCCTCGGTCATTTTTTCGCTGCCGGAATCCATATTAACCCTCCATCGCTCCCAAAAATTTTCGCCTCTCTTAATAATATCAAAAAAATCAGAGGCAGGGTATACATACATTTACAGCACCGTTTTCGCAACTCTGAAAGCTTTCCGGATTTTAAATAAAAATCCCCGGCCTTGCCGGGGTTTTTGATTTACACCTTCCGTATTGCTCTGCGAGTGGCCAAAACAAGCCCGTAAAGTATACCTGTCACCACCGAATTGATGGCCGCAGTAGGCAGGACCACGGCGGTAAACAGCACCGGGAAGGCTGCAGGAAGGGCACCCACCACCATCATGGCCACAAGAAGGAAAACCGTGCCGCTTAGGATGGTACCTACAAGGCCGGTGAGGAGGACGAAGATGCGCGGGCTGACGCTTCGGCTTCGCCTCACCAGCAAGGCTACAACCTGGGCAGTTATTATCCGATCGGCGATGTTCGCCACCTGCCCTCCCGGGAAGCTGGTGGTGAGCGCTGCAAAGATACCTCCCACCATCCCGGCCAAAAGAGCATTTTTAGGAGCCGGGTTGATGAAAAGAGCCACAAAGAGCATGGCCAGCAGGAAATCCGGCTTCATACCCGCCACTAAAGGCGGCGTTATCTGGTGGAGCACAAGGCCTATAGCCATCAAAAGGGAAGTAAGGATCATATCCTTTAGTTTCATTGGAATATCCTCCTTTGCGTTTATATCAAATTTAAAACCATTTTCCCAAAACCAGAAGGCCATCACCCCCTCAAACCGGTGAAAGTATAAAAAAAGAGCACCCGTCCATGCGGGACGGATGCTCTCCGCGGTGCCACCCGGATTAGCCTGCAATAGGTGACAAAAAAAGCATTTCACCCATGGGATGAAATGCCTTTTTGCCACCCGGTATGCAGGCTCCCTCATGAAGGGTACGGCATAAAATGCGATACCCCGTCCTTTCATTAACGGAGGACTTTCCGGGCACGGCTACTCGATGTCTTTCGCCGCGCCTTCTCCAGGGCCCATTCACCATACCTTCCGGTACCGCGCTCCCACCAACGGCGGCTCTCTTTGACCTTCAGATATGGCTACTCTTCCCCGTCATCGAATTTAATCCTGATACCTTTTTTATTTATATATATCAATTTTAAGCTCATTTTGCAACTCATTTAAATAAAAATTTAGTAGCTTTTACCTTCACCCCATCGGAAGTTCCGCAGCTTTCGCAGAAGCCGTAGACCACAAACTGGTGCTCCGTGGGTGAAAAGCCCTTTTTCGCAAGCTCCTTTTCGAGCAAACCTATCGGACAGTAATCAAACGCAAGGGACCTGCCGCACCCCTTGCAGACGAAGTGGTGGTGATGGCCTTCCTCCCGGCGAAGGCCGTATAGTGACACCCCGGTATCGACCATCAGGTCGCACAGGATGCCCTTTTGGCTCATCAGGTCCAGGTTCCTGTATATGGTGGAAAAATTTACACCGGGAATTATCTTTTTTACTTTATCGAATATCTCTTTTGCGCTCATCATGCCTCCGCAGTCTTTTAGCACCTTCACTATGGCCTTTCTTTGGTCCGTAATTTTGAGCCCCTTCTGTTTCAGCAGATTTTCTAATTCCATCCCTTACCGACCCCCTTTTTAACAAAAGGACCAGAAACAGCACCGACGAAGCGATAAGGACGATGGTCCCTCCGGGCGCTAGATCCAGGTAAAAGGAAATATAAAGCCCTGTGACCACCGAGAAAATTGCCACTATGTTTGATATGAAAAATGCCGATGTAAAACTCCTAGCCAGCTGAAGGCTCACCGCAGCCGGTATCACTATGAGGGCCGATACCAGCAAGGTACCCACCACCTTCACCGATAGAGCAACCGTAAGAGCCGTAATCATTAAAAAGTAGATATTTACCAACCGCACCGGTATGCCCGAAAGGCGGGCCGTATCTTCGTCGAAGGTGACGGAAAAAAGCTCCCGTCGCAAAAGGTAAAGGGAAGCTAAAACAAAAGTTCCAAGCACCAGTATCAGTTCAATGTCTTCTGGCGTCACTGCCATCAGGCTGCCAAATAGATATGAAAAAAGGTCGGCGTTGAAGGATTTGCCAAGGCTTATCAGTACCACCGCTGCCCCCATGCTGGAAGACATAACCACCGCCAGCGCCACTTCGGCATATCTTTTGAATGTGTTCCTCACAACCTCGACGAGCAATCCGGCCAGCACCGAACCTGCGACAGCACCGTAGAAAGGATAAAATCCAAAAAGCATTCCGGCGGCAACCCCGGCGAGGGCAGCATGGGAAAAGCTATCTCCCGCCATTGACATGCGGCGGAGCACCACGTACACTCCTATGGTGGATGTAAGTATGGCTGAAGCTATTCCGGCCACAAAAGCCCTGACCATAAAGGAATATTGAAATATTTCCATAGTGAGCCTTCTCCTTTAACTTCCGTTTTGTTTCCTTTTTATTCTATAACCCATCACTTCGGCTATATGCTCTTCGGTGATGCCCTTCAAATTCTCGTGCACATCCACTTTGCCATCTCTGACACAGCCGACTTTATTGGCCATGCTGCAGGCCCTTTCTATATCGTGGGTTATAATTATCACCGTAAGCCCCTGCTCTTTATTTAGATTTCTCAGGAGGCTGTAAAATTCCTCCTGGGATTCGGAATCAATACCTACAGTGGGTTCATCCAAAAATAGCGCTTCCGGCTTTTTAACAAGAGCCCGCGCCAGAAATACTTTTTGTCGCTGCCCTCCCGACAGTTCTCCGATGAGTCTTCCCGAAAGATGCTCTATTCCCACCCTGGCCATTGCTTCTTTTACCGCTTGATCTTGAAACTTTCGGTTTATTGGTTTTCTCCCTATTCCGTAAAGACCTGAAGCGACCGTTTCTTTAACCGTCGCGGGAAAGGCGGTGTTGATATGCCCGCTTTCCTGGGGAACATACCCAACCCTGTACCACTCCCTAAAATTGCGCACTTTTTGGCCGAAAAGCCTCACTTCTCCTTCGGAGGGTACAATAAGCCCTAGCATTATCTTCATCAAGGTGGTTTTGGCAGCGCCGTTGGGACCTATCAGGGCAAAAAAGTCGCCTTTTTCCACTTGGAGGCTCACTCCTTTCAGCACCGGAGGGCCTCCATAAGAATAAGTCACTTCCTTTAATTCCACTACAGGAATACTCATGCTATCACCTATTCACCAAGAGCTGTCATTAAGTTTTTCAGATTTTTCTCCATAATCGAAAAGTAATCCTCACCGGCTTTTATCTCATCTTCTGTCAAATTCTCAAGAGTGTGAAGCACCAAAACCCCCGCCCCCACCTCTCGTGCAAGAGCATCGGCCAGTTTAGAACTTGCCGAGGTTTCAAAGAAGATGTACTTTATATCCCTTTCACGGCAAATCTTTGAAAGTTCAGCAAGTTTTTTGGGCGAGGGCTCCTGCTGAGGCGAAAGGCCGCTTATGGCAATTTGGTTTAGATTGTACCGCCGGGCCAAATAACCAAAGGCTGCATGATTTACCACAAAATCGCGCTTTTTCACTGATGACAGAGCTTCGCGGTATTTTCCGTCGAGTATTTTCAGGTGCCTTTTTAGCTCTTTAAGGTTTTCTTCATAGTAGGTGGCGTTTTCACCATCGGCGGCAGTGAGAGCCCCGGCTATCTTTTCAGCTATGGCCATTGCCATTACGGGGTCAAGCCATACATGGGGGTCATGGCCCCCGCCTGGAGCCTCTTTCTGTATAAGGTCCTGACCGGCCTCTACTACCGTTACACCCTCCTTTGCGAGCTGCTCTGCCAGCTTTTCAGCCCATGGGTCAATAGAGCTTCCCAAAAAGATGAATACGTCCGATTGGTAAATCTCGGCCATAAGCTTGGGAGAGGGTTCAAAGTCGTGAGCTTCCACTCCTGCCGGGATTACGCTTTGTACCTTAGCTTTCTCACCTGCAATTTTCACCGCAAAGTCGTAAAGAGGATATATGGTGGTATAGACCTTTATTTTCTCCTCTTGAGGTGCTGAACTTTCCGATCCGAACGAACAGCTTGAAATGAAAACGATCGCAATTATTAGAAGCAGTAAGAAGGTCAAAAAAGTCCCTTTTCTTCTCAATAGGATTTACCCCCTAAATGCAAATTATTTGCAACTTGATTCAAACTTTATTATACCCCTCAGGCATTTTCTGTCAACATGAAAAAGCCGCCTTTTCAAAGGCGGCAAATTATCTTTTATAGTCCGAGTTCGGCAATTATTTCCTTTTTCGGCCTAAAGCCTATCATCTTTTTGGTGGGCTGTCCGTCTTTAAAAAGGATGAGCGTCGGAATGCTCATTATTCCATATGCTGTTGCGCTGTTGGGGTTTTCGTCAACGTTTAGCTTTCCTACTTTTATCTTGCCTTCATACTCGGCTGCCAGTTCATCGATCACCGGAGCCATCATTCGGCAGGGGCCGCACCAGGGAGCCCAAAAATCTACCAGCACCGGTACGTCGGACTTGAGCACTTCCTGTTCAAAATTATCATCTGTAAGGGTAAGGGGTTTCATTTAAATTCCTCCTTTTTGTTTTCCTTTTTATTATATTTTTGACCAGAAAATTTGGATATACTATAATAAAATTATAGCATGCCTAATAAAGTAACGAGGGGAAATCGTATGATCGACGGTAAACTTATCCGCGAATTTCGCTTAAAGAGAAACATGTCCCTACAGGAATTGGCGCGCAAAGCAGAGCTTTCTGTCTCGTATCTCAGCGAAATAGAGCGGGGAAAAAAGCAGCCCTCGCTGGAAGTAGTTGAAAAATTAGCTGCCGCTTTAAATATATCGAAAAATGCCTTTTTTGATGAAAGCGTTACAAGAAAAAGGGATACAAGCTCCGTAGGCGATAGGATAAGGATCCTCCGCCAGGAAAAGGGAATATCCCTTTCGGAACTTGCTGAAAAGGCGGGTATTTCAGCAACGTACCTCTGTCAGATCGAAAAAGGACATGCCCTGCCATCTCTTTCCACGTTAAAGTCAATAGCCCAAGCTCTAAACGCCAGCCTCCAGGAGCTGCTTGCTAACACTTCCCATGTGGGATACAAAATAAAGAAAATTCGCCAGGAGCGCGGCATTACCCAGGCGGAATTGGCAAGAAAAGCAGGAGTTTCCACCGGCCTCATAGGACAGATCGAATGCGGCAAAGTAGAACCTTCCATTAAAACGCTGGAAAAGATTGCAAAGGCTCTTTCAGTTTCACCGTGTTATTTTGTAAGCGACGATGATGAAATAATATCGCTTTTGAGGCCCATGAATCCAGAGTTAAAAAAGCTCCTTACCGATCAAAAAATCCGTTCTTTTTTGGAGATGGTAGCTGACTGCACGCCGCAGGAATTCAAATTTATAATGAAATTTATACAGCTTTACAAGGAACATAAAAGCTCCGATTAATGGGTAGCTACCATTAAGTTCTTGAAAATTCCAAAGCCACCCAGGTAAATTTTTAGGCCATTTCTAGTATCCACGGAAGGGCTAATATACACTTTTATCCCATCTACGTCGTGGACCTGGTAGTTTTTTTCTTCCGATGGTGCGCCTACAGACACTGTAGGCAAGTAAATGCAGCCTGCTCATCCGCCTCCGTAACGCTCCATTTGTACTGTTATAGCATCGGAGTTTCTTTGGCGTATAAACTTCTTTGCCTCTTCATCTATTTCTATTTTGACCATTTTTTCACCTCCAACTCAATTTTATTATATTAAATATGATTTTCGCTGTCAATGAGTGCAAATCCAATATTTTTTACATAAGCAGTATGCCCCGCATTAAGCGCTTCTATTAAAAAACAAAAAGAAGACACACCCTTTTAATAGATGTGCCCTCTTTTAAAAACCATTTTCTAGTTGCTAAAATACTTTTTTATAATTTGCCTCAAGGGATTGTTCTCGGGTATACCACATACTTTTTTCAAAACTTCATCAATACCTTCTTCTTTTATCATCTGTTGAAGTTTTTGAGCTTCATCATCCCTATCGTAATCGAACCTCAATGCTGACGCTATTCCTCGCGCTAGGTTTACCGGTTTTAACCCCAGTTCCAGGGCTTTTAGAGCTGGAAATACCAACCGGTCATTGGGTCCCAGTTTTCTTAAGGGGTTGCGACCCACTCTCACAACGGGATCTTCCAAAGCGGGGTTTAAAAAACGCTTCAACGTCCTTTTTATATACGCCCTATGTTCATCTTCATCAAAACAGAAGCGTGCCCTGAGATAAACCCCTGACTCGTTCATGGCTCCCTCAACTACTCCCAATACTTCCGCATCCTGAAGAGCCTCACGGATAGTTATTAAACCTTTTTCATAGCCAAGGTAAGCCGCCACAGCATGCCCGGTATTCAGTGTGTAAATCTTGCGCTCCACATAGGCCTGCAGATTTTCCACTGCTTTCATCCCCGGAATTTGAGGGACTCCACCGGCAAAACCACCAGCGTCAACTACCCATTCGAAGTAGGGCTCCACTGCTACTTCAAGGAGATCAGTCCCCTCCTGTGGAGGTATTATCCTATCTACCGCAGCATTGGGAAAACCTACCGTATTTTTTGTTTTTTCCCTCTCACTCGGCGAAAGATGTTCCAATACTTTTTCCTTAAGATGCGTGGAAGCACCCACCATATTCTCGCAAGCTATTACATTCAGTGGTTCCATAGAATGTTGCAACCTGCGCGAAATACCAGCAGCTATCAGAGGGGCTATGGAGCTCAGGACGCTAGGTCCGACGGCAGTTGTAACTATCTGGGCTTCAGCCACTTTTTCCGCAACCTTTTCTTCGTCTTGTGCAAGGATTCCTGATACTCCATCTACCCGGAAGGTCTTTACATCATCACCCTTCTCCACCACTCGGTAAAAGCCTTTTTCGTTGAGGGCCTCAATGAGGTGGGGGTTAATATCAACAAACACCACACGGTATCCGGCCTTTGAAAGCAAAAATCCTATGAAGCCACGTCCTATATTGCCCGCTCCAAAATGAACCGCCGTCTTCATCTTTCAAACCCCTCTCTGAACAGCCGGAGAATTTCCCTTGGCTCTTTACTTTCCACCAGTTTTTTTACCCTTTCCTCGTCCTCACAGGCCGATGCAATATTGGATAATATTTCTAAATGCTCGTCACCCTTCGCCGCAATACCTATCACTATGTAAGCCTTATTACCATTGCCAAAGTCGACACCTTCAGGGAACTGAGCTACTGCAATCCCGCTTTTTATAATCTTTTCCTTGGCTTCGCTTCCTCCATGGGGGATGGCAATACCGTTGCCTATATACGTTGTCAAAAGATCCTCTCTCTTTTTCATCTCATCAATATAAGAACGCTCAACTCGCCCCTCTTTGACCAGCAATTCACCCACTATTTCTATAGCCTCGTATTTATCTTTGGCTTTGGCACCTACTATTATGGCGCTCTCCTTCAGTATCTCTTCCTTTTCTCGGCTTGTTTTTAATTTTTTGAACAAATTAAATGCCACAACAAAAACCTCCCTTATTTTAGAATTCGAAGCAGCGACTTTATTACATCTATACTTTCGCCATCATTAAAAACTTTGGCTAAGTTCTTATCTTCCACCAAAGCAGCGCTTATTCGCCCCATTATTTCTACTTCCTCCGCCGAAGACTTTGGAGGAAGTAGCATTAACAGGCATGCTCTAACATCTTCAATACCTGCATCCATATTTTTCATTTTAAGGGGCTGTTGCAGCCGAAACAACGCTAAAAAGGGTTTTTCGACTCCACTAGTCCTGGCGTGAAGCACCGCTATTCCTAAACCAGGCACGGCAGTTCCAGCTTTCATTTCCCTTGTATAAATGTCCTCTTTTACTTGGCTCGCAGAAATTACCCCCGGCTTTGATTTTATTTTGTCTTCAATGACATCCAATAGTTCTTCCAAATTCTGGGCATTGATTTCTTCTATCCAGAAGTCTTCCAAAAGTTCAAAAGCTAATTCCTGTCTTCCTCTGAACTTCTCTTGTTCAACCATCCCATTTCGGCTATCTGTTTCCTTCAACCTTCTTTCTTTAAAATGGGCCCTGATATTTTCTATATCCTCAGGGGTTAAAAGCGGTGATACCAGAAGTACCGGCAATTTAACGCCTTCCAAAGGTACTGTAGAAATTATAGCCTCGGTTTCTGGGTGTTGTACAAGAGATTTTTCAAGATCCAATAACGATACTACGTCAATGATTTCCAGTTCCGGCAGCTCTTTCCTGATGCGACTTGCCAGCATACGGGCACTTCCTATACCACTGGGGCAAACCAACACTACCCCGGTTCTTTCCCTGCTCCTTTCCCGCTCCAAGGCAGCTCCTATATGCATGGCAATATAGCCTATTTCAGCTTCAGGCACTTGAACGGCGAACCTTCTTTCCAATAACCGAGCAGCCCTTTTCGCTACCTGCATGAGCTGTGGGTAGGTTTCTTTTATCTGAGAAAGAATTGGATTTCGAATTTCCATCCCCAGCCTCATTCTTACCATTGCAGGTTTCAGGTGCAAGGCGAGGTCTTCTAGAACCTGGGCGTCTTTCAAGAGGTTCCGCTTTAGTTCCCCGCCCGCTTCTTTCAAAATTTCTATTGCAGCTTCCCGTGCCTCCAGGTGGTTCATCGCGAACAATTCGTCCAAATCATTCCCCATACGGAGCTTGGCTCCTAAAAGGTGCATGGTAATATAACCCAATTCCCCCTCCGGAATGCTTATCCCAAAGGTAGACTCAAGTTTGGCACCGAGCTTTCGGGCAAGATCAAACTCTTTAGTTTTCTTTAAAGTTGCGAGTAAAGATTTGTCCATGGATATGATTTCGCCGCTTTTTAATCTTTCAAGTGCCAGGGCTATGTGAACCAGCAACCCAGCATAAGCACTGTCCGCCAGGTTTATACCACTTTGTCCAACAGCTTCCTTCAAAGCATATTCTATACCTTCCAGTAAATTCCTCTCTATAAACCCGAATAACCGGTTTTTGATATTATCTTTTAAATCACCGCCCGGAATTTTCCCATCCCTTAGATTTTCCTTTATAAGCCTGACCATCTGGACCTCATCAAAATACTCGTAAAAAAGGTCCGTCACCAGATGCCGAATGTTCTTTTCAGGTCCCTCTATCCAAACACCCAGTCCCGGCCGGCGTATAAGCTTTATCCCGTATTGCGAAAGAATTCCTTCAATTTTATCCAAATCGTTGCTGATAGTTGCTTCCGTTACACCAAATTCTTTGGCAAAGTTATATAATTTTTGGGGCCCTTTATTTTCTACCAAAAAAAGAATGATGAGCTTTTGCCTTTCATCGGGAGTTATATCCACATTTCCGGATGGTTGCCCAACCAACCATCTTAAATTTTCTATAGATTCCCTTCCGCCTTCGAGGCTAATACCGATACCGGATTTTCTTACTAGAGTTATACCTAAGGGTTTCAGCTTTTCGGAAAGGCCGGGTAAGTCTCTTAGGATCGTCCGCCTGCTTACCTTTAGAATAGAAGCAAGTCTTTCAGCAGTGGTCGGCTCTTCAAGCAAGATTTTCAGTATTTCTTTTTCTCGCCTCGTAAACTCCACCGGTATCACCATCTTTAAAAAAGGGAGTAACAGCTATATGCTGTTACTCCATATTATTTCCTTCTTGCATTATTTTTTCAACATTGTTATTAATTCGTCGTAGATTGGATTGTTAACGAAGGTTTCGATAGACATATGCTCAGCCTGCGGCGCTTTAGCCTTGGCCCGATCCGTCAATTCCCGGTGGGAGATTACAATATCTGCGTCTTCAGGAATTTCATTGATAGCTGTATGAATAACCTCCACATCAAGGCCGGCTTCCCGAATTTTTTTCCTCAAAATCGAAGCACCCATCGCAGAAGAACCCATACCACCGTCGCAGGCAAAGACTATCTTTTTGACTGCGGTGCTCTTTTTCTCTGTGCCTATAATTTTACCGCCTTTAAGCTGATTTACCATCTGCTGTGCAGCTTGCAGGTCCTCTTCTTCCTGAGCAAACCGCCGTAGCAGCACCGAAGATATCAAGAAAGATACTACAGTCGAAACAGTGATACCTGCAAGTACTGGAAAGAGGCCTCCTCTCGGAGCCATTGCTATTTCGGCAAAGATGCTACCCGGCGATGGAGTTGCCACAAGGCCCGCGCCAAGGACGGCAAAGGTGAACACACCGGTTGCTCCGCCCAGAATGACGGCAATTATGAGTAGTGGGTTCATAAGCACGTACGGGAAATAGATCTCATGGATTCCGCCTAGGAAATGAATTATTATTGCACCGGGAGCAGACTGTTTGGCCATGCCTTTACCCACCAGCCAATAGGCTAGCAGCACGCCAAGACCAGGTCCGGGATTAGTTTCCAATAAGAAGAAAATAGATTTTCCCTTTTGAGCGACTTCTGCTACTCCGAGCGGCCCTAAGATCCCGTGGTTTATTGCGTTATTTAGGAAGAGTATTTTGCCAGGTTCAATGAATATGGAAGCCAGGGGCAGAAGGCCCGCGTTGACTATAGCCTGAACTCCAGCGGCCAAGACTTTGTTTAGGCCCAGCACTACCGGACCTATAGCTAAATATGCTAGCAATGTTAATATCATGCCAACGATTCCTGCTGAAAAGTTGTTTACCAGCATTTCAAACCCGGCCGGTATTTTATCCTGCAATGCTTCATCTACTTTTTTTATAACATACCCTCCTAGGGGTCCCATTATCATGGCACCCATAAACATGGGTATATCAGAACCGACTATGACACCCATAGTTGCCACTGCACCAACTACGCCACCTCTTACATCGTGAACCATTTTGCCGCCTGTATATCCGATGAGCAAAGGAAGCAGGTACGTTATCATAGGCCCTACCAGTTTGCTCAAGTTTTCGTTTGGAATCCAGCCGGTAGGGATGAAGAAGGCAGTAATTAAACCCCAGGCTATAAAAGCACCTATATTGGGCATAACCATGCCACTTAAAAATCTACCAAAAGCCTGAATTTTGGTCCTCATTGTCCAACCCCCGATCTTAAATTTTGTCACCATAAATTAGTGACATTATTTTTAAAATTTCTTGTATTTTCTGATTTCATTATATACCTTCTTCTCCTATTGGGCAACAAAAAGATATTTAGGCATGTCGTCATCAGTCAGTGACAAAAATAAAAACCGGCGGGGATTCCCGCCGGCATTTTTTACGCCATAGTTTAAATCTGCGAGTCCGTTATGGAGTTAAAATTTGTCTATTACTATTCCCAAGGTTGCTGCTTTAATATAAGTTTTGTCCCTCAATAGCTTCATAGAAGCGGTATCGCCCGTAACCACCACTCCTATAACTCTTATATTATCTTTTGTAATTTCTCCTTTGTCATTGCTCAGGTTTTGGTAAAGCCTCTGGAATTGAGAGTGATAACGGCTTTTTTGTTTTAAACCGAAATTAACGGCGCTGATAAAGGAAAGGCGGGGGTCTTTTATTATTGTTCCGTCGGAATTAACCCCTTTCATTCCATAGACCTGATTGGCAAACAATATTATCTCACCTTTTTTTAGTTCGTTTAAATCTTCTTCATTATAAGTGTTTACCCAATACCAAACCGGTTTTACTTCATCGGGAAGCATTGCCTGCACTTCTTCTAGGCTGTAATCCCGGTCAAAGGAAAGTGCCATTTCAAGGTATTTATCTTCTCCAATCTCCTCCAGCAGGGCAAGGTCGTTTTGATATGTTTTGTATTCGATATATGGATGATAAAATTTCATTTCTCTATTACCGACTCTGTTATAATGACTATAATCGCCTTTATCTTCCACCTGGATCAATTGACCTCTGGCTGAAGGACCGTAAATGCCGGGGACAATTGGAATAATACTATATTTGATCTTATAAGTTCCATTATATACCGGCCTGTTACCGACAATCCTGTGAGTAACATATTCTAACTCTCCAGTGAGGAAACCGTCATTGAACTGATACTGACTCATATATATGTTCGGCCTTGCCACTAAATCAAAATTCTGCTCACTTGTTAATTTTTTCATGGCGATACGGTTTAACACGACTGTGTTGATAATAACAATGGCTATACTTAATAGTAGAAAAACGAATAAACTAACAGCAACCGTCCTAAGTAAAGTAATTACTTTAGCCTTCTGTAATAACTTTTTGGTTTCATCACTGTTAAAATCAAAGATCTCTTTTAATTTTTTTTCATCACTCACGATTTAACTCCCTCCATGCATCCCTAAATTTTTGCCTAGCCCTGTAAATGTATGTTTTTACTGTTTGCTCATTAATGTCCAGTATCTCTGCTATTTCACGATAGGAAAGTCCCACTTCATACTTCAAAACCAGCAAATTTTTATATATTGGATTTAGGCTTTCCATTACTCTGTGAATCTCTTTCTTCTTCTCATCATCCAAAATATAATTTTCGGGAAGGTACTCTACGGCCGGTATGTTTAAAATACCCTCAACTTCCAGCGAAGTCAGCGGAAGCTTCTTATTTTTTCTGCACAGGTCGTAGTAACGATTTAAGGCTACTTTAAAAAGCCAGGAACCCATTTTATCTGAACCAATAGCTTCAAGGTGAATGATGGCTTGCAAAAGAGTATCCTGCACGATATCTTCCGCATCAGCATGGCTGCAACCAATTTTGACGAGGTATTTGTAAATTATGTTCATTTTGCTTGTAAACAGTTTTTCTAATATTTCATTACTCATCTTCGCCTCCGGAATGTTTTGTTGTTACTCATTAATATAACGGTCCAGTTCTAAAAAAGTATACAACGCTGAACAGCAAGTGATAAAATAAACCGGCGGGGATTCCCGCCGGCATTTTTTACGCCGCAGCTTCCAGTTTTTTGAATTTTATATCATTTATATTCAAGTACGCCACGCCGATAGCGCTGTCTGCGCCAGCGTAATATACATAAATATCGTCGCCTTTTACTGCATGACCGCAGCTGAAAACAACGTTTGGAACGTAACCTTCCTTTTCCCAGGACAGTTCAGGCTCCATCATCGGTTCTGCCTGCCTCGCTAAGACCTTTGCTGGATTATTAAGGTCCAATAGCGCCGCACCTAACCTGTATGTGTTCTTCGAATCGGCGGCATGGTATATCAAAAACCAGCCGTTCTCTGTCTTAATCGGTGGGCCTGCGATGCCTACCCTAGCGCTTTGCCAGGTACCCATGATGGGCTTGAGAATGGGCTTATGGCCGTGCCATTCTTTCAGGTCCTCCGAGAAAGCTATCCATATATTAGGATACCTGCGGTGAAGCATTACGAATTTCCCGTTTATTTTTTCGGGAAAAAGAGAAGCATTTTTATTGGGTTCGTCGAGGACTACACCGTGTTTTTCCCACTTTATGAGGTTTTTCGAAGTCGCAAGGCAAATGCGCCAGTCGCCGTCAAATCTCCCTCCGAACCCTACATACATCATATAATACGTATCGCCTATTTTGACAACCCTAGGGTCTTCACAGCCCCTTTGCTCGTGGGGCTGGTCGTTAGTAATTATTGGGTTTTCCAGCCTGTTAAAATTCAAACCATCCGAGCTTACCGCATAACCCAATCTGGAAATATATTTGCCGTACTTCTCGTGGGGACCTATGTTTGTAGCTCTGTATATGAGGTGGAAAAGCCCGTTATCGTATATGGCTGCGCAGTTGAACACAGCAGCCCTCTCCCATTCGCTCTCTTTTTCCCCGTTTCTCTTGGGTTCAAGAATCGGTTTTTCGGTAAGTCTCTCCAGTTTTATCATGACCCTCTCCCTCTGAAAACTGCTTGGATAGTATAAAATAATTATTACAATATTCTATTACAATATTTTATTATAGCAGGGGAAAAAGGTTAAATCTATGGAAATTACATCCCTTCATCCGGGGAATATTTCTAACGCCTTAAATCCGTTATACCTGTTCATAGCTTCCTCCACTCCATGCTGTACTATAGTTACGGCAGCTTCTGCCGCGGCTTCGATTACAGCATCTATTACTTTTTTTTCTCCCGGCTCGAACTTTCCAAGTACGTAGTCCACCACATCATCTTTCGGCCTTCCTATACCTACTCTTATCCGCGGAAAACCTTCGGAGGCGATATGGTATATTATTGATTCCATCCCCTTATGGCCCCCGGAGCTGCCCTTTTTCCTGATCCTCAGCCTCCCCAAGGGCAAGTCCATATCGTCGTAGATTACCACAAGGTTTTCAGTAGGGATTTTGTAAAATTCTACAGCATCTTGTACACTCTGACCCGATAGGTTCATATAGGTCATGGGCTTTAAAAGCAGGATTTTTTCCCCTTCGAAAAATCCTTCACCGAAAAGTCCTTTGAACTTCACCCTATCTACTTTTATACCGAGCCTTTCCGCGAGTTTATCCACAACCATAAAACCCACATTATGCCGCGTGTCTTCGTACTCCTTCCCAGGATTTCCAAGTCCGACAATCAAAAACAATATTTCCACCTCCGGTAAAAGAAAGGCGCAACATGCGTTGCGCCAGCATTACTCTTCTTTCTCTTTGCCTTTTGACACTACCTCGGGTTCGCTAGTTTCAGCAGCAGTCTCCGTCTCTTCCTCTTCTATGCTCGGTGCGAGCACCGTTACTACCACTTCTTCCGGATCATCAAGAACCGTTATTTTATCGCTCAGCTTAATATCTTTCACCATGAGCACATCGCCTATCTTGAGGTGAGAGATGTCCACTTCGATGTACTCGGGTATATCTGCCGGTAAAGCTTCTATCGTCAGTTCATGCAGCTGGTGCTGCAGGACTCCACCGGCTTTGACTCCTTCGGGCTCGCCCTTTAAAATAATCGGCAGATCCACTTCAATTTTATCGGTCATAGATACTCGGTAAAAATCCACGTGGTTTATGACGCCTTTTAAGTGGTCCCTCTGGATTTCTTTGATGATAACCGGGTATTTTTCCTCACCCAGTACCAAATCGATAAGTACACCTTCGCCGTGTTCTCTAAATAACCTGTTCAATTCCTTTGAATCCACGGCGATGGGTTTAGTATCTATGTTCTTGCCATAAATTACGCCGGGTATTTTGCCTTTTCTTCTCAGCTCGTTTAAAGCGCCCTTTCCGGCAAGCTTTCTTTCTTCAGCTACAAGACTTACCTGCGCCATCATCCTTCCTCCTTTCTTAATTACGAACATTAGTATAACCTTTTTGTCGCCATAAATCAATATCAATCAAAAAGAGTGCTCACCGACTGGTGCAGATGTATGCGTTTTATGGCTTCAGCAAAAAGCTGAGCCACCGACAGTACCTTGATTTTGTCTATTTTCTGATGCTCCCTTAAGGGTATGGTGTTTGTGACCACTACTTCCTTTATCGGCGATGCGGAAAGCCTCTCTATGGCCGGTCCTGATAGCACCGGGTGCGTGCAGCATGCATAGATCTCCTTTGCTCCGTGCTCGAGCAAGGCCTGCGCTCCCAGCGTTATGGTACCCGCCGTGTCTATGATATCGTCGATCATTATAACGGTTTTGCCCTTGACTTTTCCTATGATGTTCATCACTTCAGCCATGTTGGGCTCGGGCCTGCGCTTGTCTATGATCGCGATGGACGCCCCAATCCTCGTGGCAAATTCCCTTGCCCTGGTCACCCCGCCTACGTCGGGAGAAACCACCACCGGTTCCTCTATCCCTTTTTTCTTAAAATATTCGGCTATTATCGGCACTGCCATAAGGTGATCTACGGGGAAATTGAAATATCCCTGAATCTGGCCCGCATGCAGATCCATCGTCAGAACCCTGTGAGCCCCTGCGGTGGAAATCAGATCGGCCACTAGTTTTGCGGTGATGGGATCGCGCGCCCTTATTTTTCTATCCTGCCGCGCATAGCCGTAATAGGGTATGACTGCTGTAATTCGCCAGGCCGAAGCGCGCTTGAAAGCATCTAGCATTATGAGGAGTTCCATTAAGTGGTCATTGACCGGATAAGATAGGGGCTGGACCACGAAAACGTCGGCTCCTCTTACGCTTTCATTAATTCGGACCTGAATCTCCCCATCGCTGAATCTGCTCACAATTGCATCCCCAACTTCAATCCCCAAGTTCTGGGCTATCTCCCGGGCAAGCTCAGGATTTGCATTGCCCGTAAAAATTTCAAGCCTGTTTTCCATTTGTACTATCTCCTCCTTCACGTTCTCGACGCTTTTTGACCCAACCAGGTTTATTTTCCTGTCGTGCCCGGGCAATGGCCAGGGCCCCCTCTTCCACATCCTTGGTTACCGTAGAGCCAGCGGCTATAAATGAATCCTGCCCTATTCTAACTGGGGCTATCAAATTGGAATTGCACCCTATAAAAGCACCATCTTCTACCACAGTCCTGTGCTTTTTGAATCCGTCGTAATTTACAAAAATCACCCCCGCACCGATATTAACCCCGCTGCCTATATCGGCGTCCCCTACGTAGGATAGATGCGGTACCTTTGAACCCATACCCACTTTGCTGTTTTTTATTTCAACAAAATCTCCTATCTTGGCCCCCGCCATTATATAGGATCCGGGTCGAAGGTTACTGAAAGGTCCAATTTTTACGTTGTCCTCTATCACACTTTCCCTGATGTGGCACATTGTTATTTCCACGTTGTTTCCAATCTTTGAGTCTACTATGCGACTTACACCTATGATCGTGCATCCCTCTCCTATCTTGGTATTCCCTTCCAGGTAAACACCCGGGTAAATTACCGTATCCCTGCCTATTTCCACACCAGCATCCACCAAACAAGTTTCAGGATTCAAAAAAGTCACACCTTGCGCCATCAAGCGGTTTATTATCCTCTTTTGCATAATGGCCTGCGCCAAAGCAAGCTGACTTCTGTCGTTTACGCCCTGAACTTCACATGGGTCTTGAACTTCGTAAGCAAAAACGTTTTCTTTCTTGTTGTTTAATATTTCCACCACATCCGTTAGATAGTATTCACCCTGCCTATTGTTATTATTTACCTGTTCCAACGCCTCGAATACTTTTTCCCTTTGAAAGCAGTAGATCCCAGAGTTTATTTCGTTGATAGCCTTTTCCTCTAAAGAGGCGTCCTTTTCTTCCTTTATCGCAAGAACTCTATTTCCTTCTCTTATTATCCTTCCGTACCCCGTAGGATCCTTTACACGCGCTGTCATTACCGTAGCAGCGGCACCGCTTTTCCAGTGATACTCGACCATTGCCCTTAAACTTTCATTCGTAACAAGCGGCATGTCCCCATAAAGTACTAAAAGGGTATCCTCACCCTTTACCGCATCTTCTGCCTGTTTTAACGCATGGCCCGTGCCTTTTTGTTCGGCTTGCAGCACGAATTCCACATTTTCCCTCTGGAAAGCCCTTTTAACCTCTTCAGCACCCTTGCCTACTACCACAATAATTCGCTTAGCTCCGGCGCTCCTTGCTGCCAAAATCACATGCCCCAGCATCGGTATACCGCATACTTTATGCAACACCTTTGGGGTATTGGACTTCATTCTCGTGCCTTCGCCGGCAGCAAGAATAACCGCTGCAAAATCCACTGTTTAATACCCCCCGTATTCTTCATAAAACAATCACAAACTTTTTTATTTCGACGTTTTTCATTAAAAATCCTTTTTAATTTTAAAAAGAAAAATATAGGACAGATCCTGCCCTATATTTACTTGCAATTTTCAACGGCAAATTGTCTGAGAACGGCATCCTGGATCTTGGCTCTTGCCGCCGCATTTATGGGATGAGCTACATCTTTAAACTGTCCGTTTGGAGTTTTTCTGCTGGGCATCGCGATGAAAAGGCCTTTCTTCCCTTCTATAATTCTTATGTCGTGGACCACAAACTCATTGTCGAACGTCACCGACACTATTGCCTTCATCCTGCCCTCACTCTGGACCCTTCTTATGCGCACCTCTGTAACTTCCAAATTTTGGCCCTCCCTAGTCGTTTTTAATAGAAGTTCTATATAGAATTCCAAATTCCTTCTTTATTCTACAGAAATTTAACAGGCCTTAAATTTACTTCGCCCCGCTCGGTATCGATCTTTTCAAGCACCAGGAGGGAGGTGTAGCTCTTTACCAGTTTTTCTACCGGCAAGGCTGTTGCCACCAGTACTGCCACTCCGACCACTTCAGCTCCAAACTGTCTCACCAGCTCAATCATGCCGCGGGCAGTACCTCCGGCCTTCATAAAATCGTCAATAATAAGCACTCTCTCATTTTCCGACAGAGCCCGAGTTGGGAGGGCCATATTTTGGATCCTTTGGCTTGAACCGGATACGTAACTTATGTTCACCGAAGGTCCTTCGGTAACTCTGCTATCGCGCCTTGCCACCACCAAAGGTACACCTAAAGCCTTTGCAGTCATCAAAGCAAGGGGTATTCCTTTGGTCTCTACGGTGAGAACACAGGAAGGATCTTTGTCCACAAAAATCTGCGCGAAAATCTCACCTATTTTGGAAGAATACTCGGGAGAAAATATTATATCTGTCATGTAAAGGTATCCACCCGGGATTATTCTGGAGCGGTCGGATAAGATCTTGCAAAGTTCAGAAAGAAAGTTTTCGATTTTCTCCCCTGGTTTTTTTATGCGAAACCTTACACCGCCTGCAGCCCCGGGAATGGTCTCCAAGATGCCTTCGCCTGCCTCATAAAAAGCATCCTTTATTATGTTCAAGTCCTCACTTATAGAGGATTTGGCTGCATCGTATTTTTCGCCGAAATATTTAAGGGTAAAAATCCGGTTGGGGTTTTCGATTAGAAACTTGGACAAAAGCACAAGTCTCTTGCTGCGCCTCATGGGTAAACCTCCCGCGCGAGGACTTTCCGGGCAAGTTCCAGATCGCTTTCTTTATCTACATCGCTGCCTATCTCGGGAAAATCGCTGATTACCGCTCGGGCATTAATCTCGAAAATATCGTAAACCCTTTTTTCAACTTCAGGTATGGAAAGATTCCCCAGTAAAAATTTCAAAACTATAAAAGGCCCAAGAATCCTCGCAAGCTTCCATGGACTTTTTCTATAAAAGAAAAATTCCTTTGCTTTGGCAAGACAGCGTTTTGCGCTGCCAGCCTTAACTAAAACTACGTTTCCTCCGGTAAAGGTGCCTTCCCTCACCCTTACGTAAGTCCTTTTGACACCGGGGTACTTTTTTTCGGTGTCTTCTTTGCGAATTATTGGGTATACAAAATCGGCATTTAGCTTTTTCGCCTTTTTTACGAAATCGTCCAAAGCTTCGGGAGTTATCATGGGTATATCTGAGGTAAGGATGAGAACCTCATCCTCATCGGGAAAGCACTCAAGGCCCCGCATTATGTTTTCGATTAAATCCGACCCTTCGGCAATAATTTCCACCTTTGAATCCTTTAGCACCG
>JAKKUQ010000069.1 GCA_021890755.1 Thermosediminibacteraceae bacterium
CCTGATAATTTTATTTTCCAGTTTTAGGGTATTGACATATTACCGTGAGTCTTTATGCTTTAAATATCGGCATTTTCTCAAACAATTTTACCGCTATAACTCCAGCTACAGTGGATGCTGTGGTCGCTACTAAGGTAGTTCCGATTATGGCTGTGGGGTTGGTAGAACCCGCTGAAGCCATTAGAGCAATTGTCGTTGCTGGTATTAATTGCACTGAGGAAGTGTTTATTGCCAGGAAAGTGCACATAGCATTAGTGGCTGTGTCTTTTTTGTCATTTAATTCCTGTAACTCTTTCATTGCTTTTAAGCCCAAGGGGGTGGCGGCATTACCAAGTCCTAGCATATTGGCGGCGATATTTAATATCATGGCTCCCATAGCCGGGTGCGTGGCGGGGACATCAGGGAAAAGCCTTACCATTATAGGTTTTAAAAGTCTGGCCAGGGCCGATGCAAGCTGAGCTTCTTCAGCTATTTTCATAATTCCAAGCCAGAGTGCCATAACTCCAATTAGACCCATCGAAAGCTCCACGGCTGTATTGGCAGAATCAATTGCCGCTTTTGTTACCGCTTCGATATTTCCTGTAGCTCCGCCGACTATTACACCGATGATGATGAGTAAAAACCAAATTGCATTGAGCATAGTTTTAATTCGACCTCCTTCCTATTGCTTTTTAAAAATGATTCAATACAATTTGGGATTCAATACAATTTGTTCCTCCGTTACCCTCCCTCCTTTTTTTCAAGTTGTAGTATTTTTATGAGGCTGTAGTGCTTCGGCTGTATTTTTACATAAAGCCTTAATAATCATTGAGTCCAAAGAAAGTTAAATGCAATGGCGGCATGCATGGCAGCTGCTACCGTCAGAGAAGATTCATCTATGTCAAAAAGGCCTGAGTGTGGGGGATGGACTATTCCTTTTTTTTCATTCCTCACTCCCAGGCGATAAAAAGCGCCAGGCGCATGCTGCAAATAATAAGCAAAATCTTCCACCCCCATATTAGGTTCTTTGACGACCACCACATTTTCCCGTCCCAGAACTGACTCTCCCTGTCTTTTGACAAAATCTACCATATTGTTGTCGTTAATAAGGCAGGGATAGCCTGGAATCAGTTCGATCCGGGCATTTGCACCCATAGCAGAAGTAACTCCTCTGATGATATCCGCCACTCTTTGGCATAGCATTGTTCTTGTTTTTGGGTTAAGACTCCTTATTATTCCAGAAAGCCTGACCCTGTCTGCAATGATGTTGCTTTTATACCCTCCCTGAAACACACCTACTGTCACTACTGCTGAGTCCAACGGATCAACATTTCTGCTAACTATACTCTGAAGGGCGGTTACCACTTGGGCTCCAATCGCTATGGCATCTATACCTTCGTGAGGTGCAGCTCCGTGGCATGACTTTCCGTATATTTCTACTTCAAAAATATCCGAAGCGGCATTGGCCTTTCCGTATTTGACGCCTATTTTACCTGTATCGATACTCACATCACAGTGAAGGCCAAAAATCGCGTCAACTTTCGGATTTTCCATGACACCCGCTTTTATCATCGAAAGTGCTCCACCTTCAGTTTCTTCTGCTGGCTGAAAGATGAATTTAATATTTCCTGGCAAAATATTGCGAAAACGGCTTAAAATCATTGCCGCTCCTAGTAGCCCGGCCATATGGGCATCATGCCCACACGCGTGCATTTTGCCGGGTACTTTCGACGCGTATTCTACCTTTTTTTCGTCGCTAAGAGGTAAAGCGTCCATGTCAGCCCTAAGAGCAACGGTCTTGCCAACCTTCGTTCCTTTAAGCAGGCCTATGATTCCCGTTCCGGCCACCCTTTTTGTTTCTATGCCTAGGGATTGCAAAACTTCTTCAATAACTCTGGAAGTCACGACTTCTTCAAAACCTAGTTCGGGATTTTTGTGGAAACTCCTCCTTAAATTTATCATATCTTTTTCGAATTTTCTTGCCTCGGTTAAAAAATCTATTCTTTCCATATTCATTTCTCCCGCTATATTTGCTATACCAGTCTTAGCAACAATTTTTCCCTGCCACCATACACAAAGTCAATTGGCGGTATTTCAAGCAGGGTGTAGCACCCAGGGTTTTGTTTCAGGCTTGCCCTCGCTGCCGCTACCATCACCTGGCCTGTAGCGGCAGGGTTTATAACAGACATAGTGTATTCCATTCTCTGATTGTGGGTCCTACCGGATACCCCTTTTCTTTCAATGTGAACGCTGTGACCCATATCTATAAGGTCATTTACACTTTCCACACAGAAAACATGCGTTTCATCGTGAATAAAATACGGATCCTTTTTTATGGCTTCCGATACCTGGTCGAATTTGTAACCATCCTGAAGTTCAATATAAACCATTCTCTTGTGTAGACCCATACCCTTTGGAACGGTAATAGAAATGGCATCTTTTACTCCCGGTATGGCTTTAGCCGCTACTGTATGTCCCATGCTCATGCCTGGCCCAAAATTAACAGTGGTAATACCCCGCGGTGCAATAATTTCCATAACGGTTCTTATGATCGAATCGGTACCGGGATCCCATCCCGCCGCGATTACAGCAACGGCACCGTGTTCTTTTGCCAGTTTGTCAAAATTCGCCCTCAACTGAACTATTGCCTCTCCATGAATATCATAGGCATCCACTGTGTTTATCCCCATCTTGAGATAGATAGGAGCAACTTCTGGTACCGCCCTGCTGTTAATGGCCAATATGGCAACATCCACTTGCCCCAGTTCCTTAACCTCACTGACTACAGGAACATCTTTAACTTTTTGCTTGAGACTTTCTACGACGTGAGGAAGTTCAACGATCCCCACCAGCTCCATATCTGGGCTTTCTAGGACAGCTTCAGCAACCCCCTGACCAACATGGCCGTAACCGACGACGGCAATCCTAGATTTTTGCAATTTCGCTTCCTCCTTTTTATGGTTCTATCAAAGTGAGCTAAAAATATGTGGTCTCGAGTATTTTTGATATAATCATCCTGGAAAATACCCCAAGATCTCCTGTGGGTACGTATGATACCTTACAACCCCTCGGTATTTACTGCTTCTTAATCACAATCCATTATATCCCAAGGAGTTTTTTAGTCTCTTTAATAAGATCTGCCACATCTTTCAACAATTCCTTTCTGGAGTCACCTACCCCCATCCCTAAAGCCATGACCTCCGGTTTTAACAGTTTTAATCCCAACAATATGCCGGCCTGGGGTCCCCCGCTGCTGGTAGGGCTTACCACATAGTCGAAATCAAGCTTCATTTCTTCCCACCGGTCAATCATTCCCACCACCGCATTCAAATATCCCGAGACGCCCAGGGGATTTAAGCCCCCCACAGGAATTATCATCGGGTTTTACCGTTCTTTCTGAGTTCTTCGGCAATTTCTTCCATCTCGCCTCTTAGTGCATTGCTAAAGTCGGCACATCGTAAATATGCACTTCAGCGCCCCGTAACTTGTCCATTAAAAGATTCCCTTTATCCTCTTCCTTACCCCTCGAAGCACTGCCTCCATACCCACACTTTTTAGTTGCCGCTGCCCTCTGCTGGGCATAGCTTGAGTGAATCGCCCCGGGAGTAAGTACAATGTCGCATTTTTGTCTAATAGCTTCACCAATTATGAATTCGAGTTTTCACGTCTTGTTACTGCACAGTGCCAGCCTATTGCAACACTCCACAAAAATTGATTTTTCATTATTTGATATATAGCATAAGTCGTGCCAAAATAATTGATTCTACGAAAGTTACGAGGCTGCGAAAATCGGATGATGAATACGGATTATAAAAAAGTGGCAAAGTTCGCTTTTCTGAACTCTTTCATACAAAAAAGAATTCATTATAGAGCGGAAATATCTCAAATATTTCAGATACTAGAAGTTGTCCTAAAAAATGAACTCTTACTCCGGGATACCGAACTTTTTTAGCTTTGCATAAAAATTGGTCTTTCCCATTTGCAAAAGCTCCATGGCATTTTTCCGGTTGCCGCCGGTTATTTCAAGGGCTTTGGCTATGGCTTTTTTCTCCGCTTCTTCCACTATCAACTTCATAGGGCCGATATTCTTGATGTCGACAAAGGCTTTCTCCTGAGTGTATCGATAAGCTTCTTTTAGCATATACTCAGGCAGGTGTTCGGGATATATTACTTTTTCCGACATAATCATCGCTCTTTCCAGGACGTTTTCCAATTCCCTTACGTTACCAGGCCAGTCGTAATTGAAAAATATTTTAAAGACCTCCGGGGAAATTAACTTTTTACCACAGCCGATCCTCTCCCCCAAGCGGTCAACTATATATTCCGAAAGAACGTATAAATCTTCTTTGCGTTCTCTCAGAGGGGGGATGGTGATCGAAAGTACATTTATTCTGTAAAAAAGATCACTCCGGAACTGCCCTTCTGTTACAAGCCTTTCCAGATCTTTGTTTGACGCAGCTATTATCCGTATATCCACGTTTACAGGCTGAAGTCCTCCTACCCTAGTGAAGGTCCTGCTCTGCAACACGTGAAGTAGTTTTGCCTGGAGGACTAAGGGTAACTCATTAATCTCATCCAAAAAAATTGTACCGTTATTTGCTTGTTCAAATTTGCCGCGTTTTTGAGATATGGCTCCGGTAAACGCACCTTTTTCGTACCCGAACAACTCGCTTTCAAGGAGATTTTCAGGAATGGAGGCGCAGTTAATATAAACAAAGGGGCCATTTCTCCTGGGACTGGCTTTGTGGATTGCTTCCGCAAAAAGATTTTTCCCTGTTCCGCTTTCACCTAACAAAAGAACCGTAGAATCTGTTTCTGCCGCTTTTTTCGCAATTTCTATGACACTCTTGATTTTGGGGCTGTGACCTATAATACTTTTGAATGCTTGCTCTTTAATCCTTTCAGATATTATTTTATTCTCTAAATTCCTTAAATTAATTAAAGCCTGTTTCCATTCTTTCTGGATTACTCTAAGTTCGGTTATCTCCATTATCTCCAATAGAGCCCCGATCCTTTTGTCACCTTCATTTAGAGCTTTGATAGAACAACGCACAGGTATACCGTTTATAAAAGATTCGATACCTCTGGAAATTTCATCACCCCCCCGGGCTACATTTAACAGTTTCCTTATCACCTCCGTCTCCGGATGCAATTCAAGGATATGTTTGTTCAGAGGATCAAGAACCCTGCCGTACTTTCCCTTACCCTTGAAGGGTTGCCCGTGTAATACGAACTTCATATCTTCTTTACGCGAGGTGTAACCCTTACATTGGTAAAACTTTATATGATGATCCCTGCCGTCAAGAATAACCATGTGTCCAGCAGCCCATAGATAATCGTAATCGAAATTACTATTGTTTACTTCAATTCTGAGGCGTTTCTTGGTAAAACTTATTTGCGCCCGGATTAAAATACCGTCAATGATGGTCTCCATCAGCAATTCTTCATCGTCCGCCGGTGGAACGGATTTATACAAACCTGTTCCGATCTTACTGCCTTTTTTGCCCACAGCAACAACGGCATATCCCCGCTTTACTCCCTTCGGATCCACACCTATGATTTTCAAATCTCCCGGTTTCATGCCACCATCATCGGCTCCCAACATGTTGTCAGCAATTATTACTATATCTCCATCCTCTATCCTGCCTTCCGGGTGTCCGGGCCCTGCGTCGGTGTTAATGCTGAAAAGGTCTTTGGCCATTTTGTTGTATATTTTTATATATCCACTTGAATCTACGGCAATTATTCCTTCATCAATAAGGTCAAACATTTTGGAGTAAAAATCCAATCAAATCCCCCTCCTCATCAGTTAAGTCCGTATAATTGTGTAAAAAGGGATTAAGCCACTCCCACCCTCTGGTTAGAATTAAATTGCCAACACAAAAACCTAACTGGAGGGATGAGAAATGGCTCAATATAATTATTACCATCGATTCTGAAATTTTGCACCACCTTTTTCTAAATGGGTCCGTGTCAAGATTTTGTAGGTAAAAATTTTTCTAAGATAACCTCACCACTATTTGAGTCTAGTTGATAAAAACTTAATGTCTAATATTACTATTTTTGTAAAATAATTACTGCAAAGTTGAAGAATTATCTTCTCTACCAAGAGTTGAATTCATTCCTCAAATATACCAAATCCTTTCTTCTAAATCATTGCCGAAAAGTTGGAACAACATAATTCCTTAAGCACATATTTTATCCATGGCTTGCTCGCGTAGGGCCCATTTAAAATCGGCAGCGAAACCTTCAGCCACTTTTCTATGTCTTCTACTTTTGCTTTCTTTTTCTCCTTCGTTTGAGCTATCACCGTTACTATCTCTTTTATCTTTTCCTGTTTCATGGGCCAACGCATCGCGTATTCTTCTAACTTGCCATTTGCTTTTTCTGCCAAGATCCGCGCCATCCTGTCCGCTCTAGATTCGCTCCACCTCGCTCCTCGACGCTTCATTCGCCTCGCTACGTTATGTTGTATCTGCCCTTCTATCGTCCCAAGTCTTTCTGCTCCCGGTGAATTCACTATACCTTCCCAGTTATCCTTAAGATATCCCAATAATTTCAGTACCCTCTTCCTCCGTTCCCCTCGAGTCCTTACCGCCGCTTCCTTTAATATCTCCTGGGTATCTTCAAAATTTCCCTCGTGTATAGCTTCGCATACTTTGCTGTATGTTTCTTCATCATACCAAAGGGCTTCTATTAGGTTCTTACTGAGATGATACGGGTCTAGCCTGTATCTAGCTCCGGGAAAATATTCTAGCCCCTGTTTTATCCCTTTCTCCCCATCTCCCCCTATGTTTATCTCTTCTACGCGACTTATGGCCCATATATCTCCCGCCTTCGCATACGTCTCCTCCCACATTACTGGCCATTCCCTCATGCCGCTTATTACTACTTTGTTTTCTAGTTCTTTTCTCTGCCCCAACTTCTCTCTTCCCTTCATAGGCTACTAAGTGCTTTATCTCCCCTCTCTTTTTCTCCGACCTTTGTATGTTTATTACTACCCCGTCTCCTTCTATATTTACTACTTTCGCTTCCTTTTCTCCTTTGGGGCTCTCTCCTCGCTCAAATACCGCTTTCCTCTTTTCTTCGCTGTCTTGTTGTATCTCTATACCAATTTCTTCTTTTGCTTTCCATACTGTCATGAAGCTCATCGTTGGGAAAAGCTGGCTTAACATGTCCGCTACGCGCCTGAATGACATTTCCGTGCTTAGTTTTACTGCTATTTCCCTTAATCTTGGGGTTATCTTCGCATGGGAAGGGAATCCCAGTAGTTCATCCAGAAAAAATTTCGTTTCCCCTGTTTTTTTGTTCCTGTAAAGCCTCCTCTTGTAGGTAAATTCGCCAAGTGTGCTAACTACTTGTTTTTCCCTGAAGCCTATTACTTCCCACGTCTCTCGATCCCTGTCGTTCATTAAATTTAGGTCTAGTTGTTCTAATGTCCATATCAGCATTTGACTGCTCACTTTTTGAGATAGCTCACTTATCCCTTTTTCAAGTTCATAAAAGTCCTTGCTTTCCGCTAAAATTTTTGTTAAACCATTGTGTAGAAGAAGGATTGCGCCTACCAGGTGTCGAATATTTAGCATAAGACCTCACACTCCTTTTTGTGTTTTGGTTTGTTTTTTGGGTGGTGAGGTCTTTTTTTCTACGTTCGTATGCCTTTTCCCTTCTTTCTACCTACTTAAATTTTACACTGCCTTCTAAATGGAGCTAAAGATGAAGGGATGGCCAAACTATTGGAATCCGTACTCAA
>JAKKUQ010000020.1 GCA_021890755.1 Thermosediminibacteraceae bacterium
TAAACTTTTAAGCAATTCGTAATTTATCTCTGCTTAATAATAGTATCAAATAGTTTTTCATGAACAGTGCAAGAATTCAATGTATGACCGTGCTGACATCTCATCGAATAAAATAGGATGATCCAGCACAAAAGAACGTTTTGCTATTTTACCTCGTTGGTATGTATTCCTACTATGGTATTTAATAGAGTAGTTTTCCCCTGACCATTTTTTCCAAGTAACCCCACGATAAGTCCCCTACTCATTTTGAAATTCGAGTTTTCTAAAATAAAGTTGTTCTCTTTTTACCAAACAGTTAAATTTTCCACTTATAATAAACTCATATTAATTCTTAGTCCCCTTAATGTTCTTAATTAAAATTGGTACAGTAAGTAAAAAGCAAAGTGCAAATAAATATTGTCCAGAAATAATATTGTATATTATTGCTATAATAGCTCCTCCTAAGGCGATCTTATAAATCCATTTCTTGTTATTTTTTGTCTCCACACAAATTCCTCCACTATAGTATATCTAAGTTTACCATACCATCCTTACATCTATTTTGTCTACTCAACCCTATCACTTTCAAGGCAGTTGATATGTTCTCACAACAATAAAATTGGGGTTTTCTACCAATGACTCCTTCAAAAAAATAACTTGAAGAAAAACTCAATGTTGGAAACCCCTTTATACCTCTTAATGGTTCTATAATAAATGTTGGGGTGGGAAAATGCGCCCTAACATTTTTTTACATAATAAAATGCACTTGTCACCAAAGATTCTCATCAAACTCTGTCAAAATGGAATCCTGCCTTATCAATGTGTCAAGGAAAGCATTCAGTCGCGCTCATAATCTCTGTTTTCTCGAGTTCAAATATGTAATAATCTTTTCGTTCAAACATTTCAGGAACAGGAAATCCCTCCGGCATTATTTCTTGATCCCATAGAAACCACCTCATTTGATGTAGTGATAAATTGAAAAGCGCCTGAACCCTTGAAAATCGAGCTATTTCGAAGATTTGACTTTTTGTATCAATGCCACACACTCCACATGATGCGTAAACGGGAACATGTCTACTGGCTGCACGAATTCGGTCCTGTAGCCCCTGTCTTCCAGATACCGCAGGTCTCTTGCTAAAGTAGCAGGATTGCACGAAACGTAAACTATCCTGCGAGGATTCATTTTTACCACTGCTTCGAGGAGTTCTTCATCACACCCCCTTCGAGGCGGATCAACTACTATTACGTCAGCCCTGATCCCTTGTTCGAAAAATCGAGGCATTACTTTTTCTGCTGCTCCTTCTATAAATTCGACATTCTTAATGCCGTTTAAAATGGCGTTATTTCTCGCATCTTTTACGGCTTCGGGTACAATCTCAATTCCATAAATAAATCTTGCTTTTTTGGCCAAAAACAAGGTTATCGTACCTATGCCGCAGTATGCATCTATAACCGTCTCTTCCCCAGTCAAATTAGCAAACTCCATTACTTTATTATAAAGCACTTCCACTTGTACCGGGTTGACCTGGAAAAAAGAGGTAGGAGAAAGGGTAAATTTTATCTCTCCTATAAAATCTACGATGTACGGCTCTCCAAAAACCAGTATATTTTCTTTTCCTAAAATTACATTGGTTTTTTGGGTGTTAACGTTCAGATAAACGCTTTTTAACCCCTTAATACTCTTTTGCAAATCGTCAAGGAGATCCCTTAAATGCGGAAGTTTTTTCCCATTAATCACCAGCACTACCATTACTTCGCCGGTTTTCGCCCCAACTCTTGTTACCACATGCCTGACGAGTCCTTTATGCTCTATCTCATCGTAAATTGGTATCTGGAATTTTTCTATCCACGCTCTAACTATTTCCGCTACTTGCCAGCTTAAATCGTGCTGTATCAGACAACCTTTTATGGGTACCAGCTCATGGCTCCTTTTCCTGTAAAATCCCAACACAGGCCGGCCGTCCTTTTCTCCTACAGGATACTGGGCCTTGTTTCTGTATTTCAAGGGATTTTCCATTCCTACCGTTTCAAGCACCTCAGTATATATATGTCCTATCCTTTCCAAATTGTCTTTAACTTTTTGTGTCTTAAAATCCAACTGCCCTTTGTAGGATAGGTGCTGCAAGGAACATCCACCGCAGTTTCCAGCATAAGGACACAAAGGTTTGACCCGTTCGGGCGATGGCGAAAGAATTTTTTCCACATGAGCAATAGCGTAATTTTTTGAAACCTTATCTATTCTGGCTATTACCTTTTCGCCTTTTAAAGCTTCTTCGACAAAAACGGCAAGACCATTTACTCTTCCCACTCCCTGTCCCTCGTGAGCCATTCCAGTTATTTCAATTTCAACCTTATCTCCCTTCTGCAACATATCTCCACCGCCAATTTTAAAGTTTTTTATTTTGCTGATGGACCCTTGATTTTTAATCCTTTAAAATTATTCTGTCTTAATGCTTCATAAAGCACTATAGCAACGGAGTTGGAAAGATTTAAAGACCTTGCTTCCTCCAACATTGGTATCCTCAAACACCTCTCCCAATTTGCTTTTAAAAGTTCCAACGGCAATCCTGCTGTTTCCTTGCCGAATACAAGGTAAGTACCCGGTTCGTAATGCACATCAGTATAACACCTTTCGGCTTTCGTCGTAAGAAAGTAAGCCGAGATACCCGGGTTTTTCGTTTCAAATTCGCTGTAACTTTCGTAGTATCTCACATCTACCAAGTGCCAATAATCCAGCCCAGCTCTTTTAAGGTACTTGTCTTCTAAGGAAAAGCCCAATGGACCCACTAAATGGAGCACCGTCCCTGTTGCAGCACAGGTGCGGGCGATATTTCCGGTATTTTGAGGTATTTCAGGTTCTACTAGCACGATATGAAACATTTCCACCGCCTCTTTTATATTTTGTAATAAAACCTTTTTCTTTTCTCAAAGTAACAAAGATTTCTAAAACCAAAGCATTTGACATATTCTAAAGCTTTGTCAAAATCCCTTCCCACATCTTCTGGTCTGTGGGCGTCGGAATTTATAATTACGGGAATCCCATATTCTCTTAGATGAATCATAATATCTTGCGACGGATAAATCTCCCCCACCGGTTTTCGAAGGCCTGCCGTACTGATTTCCGCACAAATATTTGCCTTATACATCGCTTCTGCAACTTTGCGGTAAACCTGGGAAAGGTCTTTTTCCGTCTTATACCCAAAAACCTTTATCACGTCAATATGGGCAATGATATCAAAAATTCCTGACTTTACTGCATCTGTAAGCACTTCGAAGTACTCCCTATAAGTCTCATAAACGTCCCTTGATGACCATTCGCACAAATAATCTGGATTATCGAATCCAAAGTCACCGAGCCAGTGCACTGCACCTATTACATAGTCAAAAGGATACATCGAAACAAAATACTTTATTTCTTCCTCCCATTCCGGTATATAATCCACTTCCACTCCGAGTTTTACAGGTAATCCTTGCCTTTTGGCCTCTTCCACTGCTTTTATGTACTTTTCAATATCTTCGGTTGCCATTTTATCGTGCCATTTGCCTCTTGAACCGTTACTTTTCCAAAGATGCTTTGCCTGGGAAAATCTATAGCAGTGCTCCGAAAAACCCACTTCTATAACTTCTTTTTTTGCCCCTTCTTCTAAGAACCTCTTCATCCATTCAATCGTATAGGGCCCCTGTTCCAGGTGTACATGATAATCTCTAAATTTCATTTATACAAGCCTCCTGCCCGTTTTTTAACAACATTTTAATTATAACACACTTCCAATTGTTGAAAAAATAGCGGATTCTAGCGGAAATCAAAGCTACATCCTATAAAAGCCACAAAAAAAGATTATAGCAAAGGCTATAATCTAAGAAATAAGGACGCCGACAAAGCAGTGACGACTTTGTCGGCTATTTAGGGTTTACCCTAATCTTTAATCGCTTACGATTACACTGCCGTCTTCTTTTATCTCAATATGCTGCCCATCTTTAACGAATTCCAAAAATTCATCTCCTAATTGATCTATAGTAACAATTTTTTTATTGCTCCAAACATACGAAAGAATAACCCCTGCTGCCGCTAGCGAATCTATATGCTTTGAGAAAAGCATCGCTTTTGGCCCTATGCCTAGTTCTGCTACACTCTGTAGTATCATGCCTCCAGTAGTTGACCCAATAGTTTGAGGAAGGCAGATTATTTTTCCCGTAAGATCTTTATTGTAAAGATCTTTATTATTCTGGTCGGAACATATTGCCTTTCCATTTCTCTCGCTGAGGCTTCTTAAATATGAAGCAAGTATATTAAATCCTTGTAAAGTCACGACGCTTTCTCCACTAACACTTCCACCAATTACTACTCTCCCTTTAAAGATTTTTTTCAAGATCCTTCACCTCTCTTCATATATGACCTCTTACGATGATGTCTAATATATCTTCATCTACGAAGAATCTTGCTGTAGAATATGTTCTTAATTTGTTCGAATTAGTGATAATCGGCTGCCTCGCACACTCGGGATTGCTCATATACATAAGTGGACATATATAAGTTAAATGCAAGCCCATATCTCTCATTTTCTTGTAAGTTTCGCTATCCGACTTAAATTTAGAAATAACGTCCGGAGCTGCACATAATACAGTGTTTATTGAGACTTTATTCTGTCCCGCTTTTAAAAGTCTAGAAGATATCCTTTCAACCCAGTCATATATTTGTCTCAGTGAAAGTTGAGGACATCCTATGAAACACATCACGGGTTTTGCGTTAAAATCATTCCAGAGGATAGGATATAAATCGATAACTCTTTTAATTTCATCGTCATCTATAATATATGTGCGGTAGTCTTCAACCAAGAGCGACCTTCCGAATTCTATCGCCTCTGGAGTTATATTTTCCACGTGGTATAATCCCACCGCACCATTTGATGCACTAGCGGCACCCATATCTTTAAGGTAATCTAAAGTAACTTCATTAATTCCTTTTCCAAGGAATCGATCAAGGCCGACAATATAAGGTACATCTTCCATAACCTTCATGCCTATTGCACTTCCCAAAACCTGAGCATTGGGAAGGGTACTAGTTTTAACTTCAATAAGCCAAGTAGCTCTTCTCCCCTCATCTGTCACCAAGCCGAATTCCGGCACTTTTCCAAGTATGCCACAAAATAGCTCAATAAGAGCGGACATCCGGTTAGTTCTTGCTCCTATTACAGAATTTGCGAACACTACAGCAGAAGACTCAGCCCACGAAAGAACCTGCCCTCTTTTGGGAACATTCCCTACTTCCGGCATGTAACACGTACATGTAAACGCATCGTCGTCTTTTAAACCTATTTTTTTGAGCTGTCTTTCATACTTTTCTTGGTTTTTATACATTGCATTAAATATCATTTTCTGTGTTTCGCTGCATTCTACATTTTCAAAATCAATAGGCCTGGGATCAACTGTAAAATGCTCTTTGGTTTTCAGCCCCGCAGATATTAGCTCATCCATAATCTTGTGAACGGTTTCTATACCTGTCAGAGCAAAGGATGTGACTAAGTGCACCGGGCCGTCGATGGGGAGAAGCCTTTTGGCTTCAAAGGCTTCTCCATAAAGCACCACCGACTCTAGCACTTTTCGCATTACTTCACCGCGTTTCCCGTCTAATATCTCTTTTTCTTCATCGCTAAGTATCATATTATACTGTCTCAAGATTTATCCACCCCCCTAGATATTTCTAGCCACTTCATATGCGTCCCAAATCGCGTACATTATATTTTGTACTTTTCTCGCATCTCCCAGGATATAAGTCTGGGCTTTTTGCGGTGCTATTTGCTTGTACAGAGAATTTTCAGGGTTATAGCCTATCGCCAGAACTACGCTATCGGCAGCTATTACTTTTTCGCCAGTTTCTGTCTTTATTACAATTCCTTCATCCTTTATGGCAGCAACATGAGTGTTGGTCTTTATTTCAACATTGTAGAACTTCAGCAAATCTATTAGCATCGCTGAGTTCATATGCGGAACCGGCATTCCCGCAGATAGTATCTTTTTCAAAACCTCTACAATAATAACCTTTTTGCCTTGTTTTGCAAGCCATAATGCCAGTTCGCATCCAACAAGTCCCCCGCCGATTACTACTACTTTATCTCCCACTTTCTTTTTCCCAAGCAAAACATCTATCGCCATCAAAGCTTTTTCGACGCCGGGGATATTTAACTTTTTGGGAGTAGAGCCGGTAGCTACAATAACTACATCGGGGGAGTTCTCATCTACCAATGCCTTTGTAACTTCTGTATTTAAATGCACATCAACATTAAGGGCTTTAAGTTGGTTCTCGTACCATTCCACTAGCCTTATATCATCCTTTTTAAAATCGGGAACTCCCGCTGCTAAGAGTACTCCGCCCAATTTTTCACTCTTTTCATACAGACTTACTTTATGTCCTCTCATGGCACAGACTCTCGCAGCTTCCATACCAGCAACTCCGCCGCCAACAACCATCACTCTTTTTACTTTTTCTGCTGGTCTTATTCCGTATTCAGCCTCTCTTCCAACCTGAGGATTAACAGCACAAGACAAGGGTTTTATCTGCGCTATTCTCCCCATGCAGCCAACATGGCATCCAAGACATGGCCGAATATCCTTTATCCTTCCCTCCTTTATCTTATTAGGCAGTTCTGGATCGGCCAGAAGACCCCGCCCAATAACAACGGCATCAGCTTTACCTTCCTCTAATGCACTGCTCGCTAAATCCGGATCTTCCATCCTCCCCGCAACTAATACTGGAACATTTACTACTTTTTTCAATTTTTCCGTCAGCGGCAAATAAAGTCCCCTCTTTTGATACATAGGGGGATGGCTCCAATACCATGCATCATACGTTCCTGCATCAGCATTAAAAGCATCATATCCGGCTTCTTCCAGTATCTTGGCCACTTTAAGGCCTTCTTCCGTGTCTCTGCCTAATTCGGTAAATTCTTCCTCAGGCAGGCCTCCCTGTCTTATGCCCTTTATATAACTCTTTACGCTGTACCTTAAAGATACAGGGAAATCGTCGCCGCATGCTTTCTTTATAGCTTTTACTATTTCTATGGGAAACCTTAACCGTCCCATTAAATCTCCACCGTATTTATCGGTTCTCTTGTTGAATAACGCTAGTGTAAACTGATCGAGGAGATATCCTTCGTGCACGGCATGAATTTCTACTCCGTCAAAACCTGACATCTTAGCTATAACTGCAGCTTCAGCAAACTTTTTTACAATGGTTTCTACTTCTTCGGTAGTCAGCTCTCTGCATTTTATTCTAGGATCCCAGAAATTCTCTATAGGCGAAGGTGCTACAGCCTCACCCTTTAATATGGCAGGTATTGCCACTCTCCCAAATCCTGCTGTCAATTGCAAAAATATTTTTGCATCATAGGCATGTACTCTTTCATTCATTTCACTCGCGGTCTTAATAAAGCTTGCAGGATTTAAGGTGGGACATGGCATTGTAGGCATTATTTTTTTCTCAATTTCATTTTCTACATAGCATATACCGGTGATTATTAAGCCTGTACCGCCTTTTGCCCTTTCTACATAATATTCAACACCTCTTTGGTTGAAAGCACCATCGGGCGTTGAAAATCCCCCAGGTCCCATCGGAGCCATTACAAACCTGTTCTTGATTTCTAACTTTCCTATCTTAAAGGGTTCAAACAAATTAGAATAATCTTTTTTCAATTTCATTACCCCCTCTTAAATATAAATGTTCGTTATTTAACTAACAAATTTTTCTACATAACATTCCCCTTCCTTTCAATTAATGTATCTAAAACTTTTTCGTCATCTGAAAATTAGAGCAATTTTCATGCCAACTGTATATTAAGCCTTTCAAGGGAAGTTCGTTGAGTATTTAAAAAAATTATGAACCAGTAATGGTTCACTAATTCGTAGTTTATTTTTTTATCTAAGCCGATCAATCGATCTTGGCTGATTCATTTTTTTATCACTTGAACCATAATTGGTTCAGACCTTTAATTTTTTACTTAACTTTTTATACTTTCTTACTACAGAGGTCTGACTTATTTTTAAAGCTTTAGCGGCTTCTCTTGTAGATTTGAATTTATCCATAGCCATTTTTATGAGCTTTGATTCAGCTTCTTCAATTAATTCTTTTAATGGAACAATTTCTTTAATTACGATTTGAAACTTGTCATCATTGAAACTATTTATAAGTTCGGCGGGTAAATCTTTTTCAGTAATCACATCATTCTCAGTAGTCACTACTAATCTTTCCACAACATTTCTCAATTCCCTCACATTTCCCGGCCAGTTATACGCTTCAAAATATTTAAATGTACTTATAGACAATTCTTTCCGACAATGATATTTTTCGTTAAAATATTTGAGATAGTGCAGAGTAAGCGGAATTATATCTTTCTTCCTTTCTCGTAGAGGTGGCAAAACTATGGGGATAGTGTTTATTCTGTAATAGAGATCCTCTCTAAACAAACCTTTCTCTACTAATTGTTTTAATTCTTTATTAGATGAAGCTATCAGCCTAAAATTCACCTTCTTCGATCTCTCTGCCCCCAATCGAGTTATTTCAAAGGTTTCAAGAACTCTTAACAGTTTTCCTTGTAAATTTATGGGAAATGAATTTAGTTCATCGAGAAAAAGCGTCCCCCCATCCGCTAGTTCTATTAAACCTACCTTTCCTCCCTTTCTTGCTCCAGTAAAAGCACCTTCTTCATAGCCAAACAACTCAGCATCCAGCAATGAATCGGGTATTCCGGCGCAATTTATTGAAATAAAAGGAGCTTTATGGCGAGGACTCATTTCATGTATAAACCTTGCAATTACTTCTTTCCCTGTTCCTGATTCTCCTTCCAGCAAAACGTTAGAATCTACTTGTGCGACGCGATAGGCTAATTGCATTATTCTTTTCATTTCCTCACTCTCGGAAATTATTTTACCAGAATAACCTCTTTCTTTTATAAGTTCCAAATAATATTGCTCAGAAAGCGATTGGATTTTCTTGCATTTGTTCTCAAGAAATATTAACTCGGTCATATCCCTTACATTAGCTACAATATATTTTATATTCCCCCTCTCATCTAATATGGGCGTAGCCGTTACCATTATTTCTTTAACTGTTTTGCCTTTCAAAGTTTGTTTTATCGTAAAACGCTCCTTTTTTTCTATAACCATCTCAATCACTGATTTATCAATAATGCCCCTCTTGACTAAATCTTGTGCTCGAGTTCCGATTAATTCTTCCCTCTTGTACCCTGCTATTTCTAATAATCTGGTATTTATATTTAAAAATCTTCCCTCTCCATCAGTAATATAAATTCCGTCATAGCTTGACTCCAGTATTGCTTTCAATTGTTCATCTGTCAACTGTAAATTATTCTCTTCATCATGCATTTTATCCCCCCCCTTTTTCATCGCTCTCTATCAAAATTTTTCGCTGAATTTAGCTATTACAATACTGTATTTGACAAGTTACTTAAAGTTTCCTCTTGTCAGAACAGAATTAAGTAAAAATGTATACAGATTCCTCTTAGATATTTGCTGCATAGATAATTGACAACTCTTGCCTATGCATATATAGAAAGCACCAACCATTTTTGATTGGTGCTTTAAAAGATTCTACATTACTACCTATTTGACAGGCAGCGGTCAAATAATGATCTTATCGTATTTTATTTGCTTTTTTATTTCTCTTTATCTTTACTTATTTCCCAACTCTAGATACTTTAGGAAAACCGATAGCAATTGCTATTAGTGCGAAAATACCGAGAAAATAGGGATAATAAAGATATGGCATAATTTGTACCGGTGATAGTTTTGCTATACTACCAGCGAGGAGAAGCTGTGCTCCATATGGTATGATGCCCTGCCATACGCAGGAAAAGATATCCAACAAGCTGGCACTTCTTCTTGGATCAACTCCATTTTCATCGACTATTTTTTTAGCCATAGGACCGGTTATTACTATCGCAACTGTATTGTTTGCCGTGCATATATCCGCCACTGATACCAAAGCACTTATGCCAAGTTCTGCTCCCTTGCGGCTCTTTATGTGGCGGCTTATCAAGTTTAGAAGGTAATCTATTCCTCCCTCTTCAGCTATCATTGCAGCAAGGCCGCCTATCAATAGCGATAGTATAAATATCTCTTGCATTGAACCAAAGCCTTCATACATTTTCTGAGTGAAAGCAAGGAGGGTAAAGCTCCCATCGGCAATGCCAATTGCTCCTGCCGTAATTATTCCTATCATCAGTACAAGGAATACATTAAGCCCCATTAAGGCCAGCACCAGTACCAAGATGTACGGCACTATTTTCACAAAATTATACTCGAGGCCCTGAGGGATATTCCCCGTAATACCCGAAAAAGCAAGTATAATTATTGTTATCAATGCAGCCGGTAGCGCTATTTTAAAATTCATGATGAATTTATCCTTCATCTCGCAGCCCTGAGTGCGGGTGGCAGCTATGGTTGTATCTGAAATCATGGAAAGGTTGTCTCCAAACATTGCGCCGCCCACTACGCTTCCTACGGCCATCGGCAAAGGTATTTGAGCCTTTATCGCCATATCCACCGCTATTGGAGCAATCGCCGCAATCGTTCCCATAGAAGTCCCCATAGCCGTGGAAACAAAGCAGGCTATCACAAACAAGCCCGGCAGAATCATACTCGGCGGAATTACAGAAAGGCCGAAATTTACCGTCGAGTCGACTCCGCCCATGGCTTCAGCCACCGTTGAAAAAGCCCCAGCGAGCAGGTATATTACGCACATTATTATGATATTAGAATCTCCTACACCTTTGACAAAAACGTCCATCTTTTTTTCTAAAGAACCCTTAAAAAGGGCAAACGCCAGAGTAATACCGGCTAATGCAGCTACCGGTGAAGGAAGCTGGTAGAAGGCAAATTCTACACCTTTGCTATTAAAATAAAGGCCGCTTCCCAAAAAGATAGCAAGAAAAACCAAAAGAGGCAAAAGAGCAACAGGGTTTTCTCTTTTGTTCATCTATATCTCCTTTCTAATCGAAAATTAAGCTTTCAAGGCTTTTTGAACTTTTTCTAGTGCTTGATCTAAGTCTGCTATAATGTCCTCCACATCCTCAATACCCACCGATAGCCGCACAAGACCATCGGTAATCCCTGCCTTTAATCTTTCTTCTCTTGGTACCGGGGAATGGGTCATTGAGGCCGGATGCTGAATTAGTGAGTCTACACATCCCAGGCTCACCGCCAGCGTTATTAGCTTTACACTGTTCATTAAGATCTTGCCAGCTTCTATTCCTCCCTTTAGCTCGAAACTTATCATACCGCCGAAGCCGGCCATCTGCTTTTTGGCCAATTCGTGCTGTGGATGGGAGGCAAGCCCCGGGTAAAACACCTTTTCGATCATGGGATGGCCTTCCAAATATTCGGCCACTTTTTGTGCATTCTGGCAGTGGCGATCCATGCGCAATCCCAGAGTTTTTATGCCTCTTAAAAGAAGCCATGCGTCAAAGGGGCCGATAATTCCGCCAATGTCTTTAAGATACGGCATTCTCATTTCGGTTATCAAGTCTTTCGGACCGACGATTATACCTGCGATTAAGTCACCATGACCGCCCAAATATTTGGTAGCACTATGAACAACTATGTCTGCTCCATGTTCTATGGGCCTTTGCAAGTAAGGTGTCATAAACGTATTGTCCACAACTACTTTTGCTCCGACCCTGTGGGCAATTTCGGCGGTTCCTTTAAGGTCTACCAGTTTCAACGTGGGGTTTGCGGGGGTTTCCACATAAACTACTTTTGTGTTGGACTTAATTGCTTTCTCGAGATTCGAAAGTTCTGAGAGGTCCGTGAAAGTAACCTCTATACCATACTTTGGGGCGATGTGGCTTAGAAAACTATGGGTGCATCCATATAGGGTATCGTTAGCTATCACGTGGTCTCCCTGTCTTAACAAAGTGAATAGCACTGTTGAAATAGCCGCCATTCCGGAAGCAGTAGCTATTGCAGCTTCACCGCCTTCTAAGGCTGCCATCTTTTCTTCCAGTTCCGTTATAGTGGGGTTGCCGAGCCTCGTGTATATATAGCCCTGCTCCTCACCAGCAAAGCGGCGTGCTCCCTGATCAACGTTTTCAAAAACGAATGTCGATGTCTGATAAATTGGTACTACGTGAGCCCCCGTTACTGGATCGTGTTTTTTCCCTGCATGAATAGCTTTAGTATTAAAACCCATAAAACTCCCTCCTGAATAATTTTCTGCCCAATATATCCCGCAAAAACCGTGCCAACGCTGCCGGGGCCCTTTTCTCGCTCGCATGGTAAACCATTTTACCGTTAAAACCTATAGGTTGGTTAATAAACTTACCATCGGTCAATTAATTTACCATTTCATCTAACCAGTGGGCTTCTTTCTTAATTCCGTAACTCTTCATCTTGTTCAATATCGTAGCATGGGTCACACCAAGAAATCTGGCTGCTTCCCTTATGCTTTTCGATTTCGAGAGAGCTTCAATGATAGCCTTTTTTTCAGCTTCTTCTACCACTTCTTTAAGCCTTTTACAGGGTTTTTCACCATCAGCTTGTCGGATGGCTAGCGATTCATCAAATTCTTCTTCCTTCAATACCAGATGTTCAACCCCAATGACTTCTTCATCGCACAAGTTTATAGCCCGCTCTATCACGTTGGAAAGCTCCCTTACGTTCCCGGGCCAGTCGTATTCCATCAGCTTTTTCATTGCTTCTGGGCTTATATCAAAAATCTTTTTACCCACTTTCTTACTAAGCTTTTTAATTAAGTGCTTTGTCAAAAGAGGAATATCTTCCTTTCTTTCTCTAAGGGGTGGTATGAAAATCGGAATAACGTTTAACCTGTAATAAAGATCCTCTCTAAATTGGCCCTCCTTCATCAACTTTTCCAAGTTCCTGTTGGTTGCGGCAATAATCCGAACGTCTACAGGGATTTCTTCATTGCCTCCTACGAGCCTAATCTTGCCTTCCTGGAGCACGCGAAGAAGCTTAACCTGTAGATAGCTTGAAAGTTCTCCAATCTCATCTAGGAAAAGTGTTCCTTTGTCGGCATACTTAAAAAGCCCTTGCTTACCTCCCTTTTTTGCCCCCGTAAAAGCACCTTCTTCATAGCCAAAAAGTTCGCTCTCTAGAAGTGTATCCGGAATGGCAGCACAGTTTACAGCTACAAAAGGTTTGTTGCGCCTTGGGCTTGCCATGTGAATAGATCGGGCGAAAAGTTCTTTTCCGGTTCCGCTCTCTCCCCGGATTAGTACGGTAGAATTGCCTTTCGCCGCTATTTTGGCGATTTCCTTGACCTTCTTGATTTTTTCACTTTCTCCAAGGATTTCGTCAAAGGTTATCATCGCTGGCTGGGTAAAAGAATATACTAGCTCCATGACGCTTTCTATATCCTGGAGCGAAGCTACAGCGCCTACCGGGTTACCATCCTGGTCTAGTATAGGACGCCCCGAAGTTATATAATGGCTTTTGGTCTTTTCGCCATTTAATACTATTTCCACATTGTCATAGCTCTCTCCGGTTTTCAACGTCCTTAACATGGGTATATCCGGTGCAAGTATTTCAGCAACTGGCCTTCCTATAGCTTCTTCCGCCTTAATTTTTAGTATTTTTTCGGCTGCAGGGTTAAAGGCGGTAATTATGCCGTTTTTATCGATAGCGATTATACCCTCAACAGTCGCATCCAAAACAGCCTTTATCTCTTTTTCTTTTTTCTCCTGAGGCATCATCTTTATCTTTTGAATTTCGATTACATCCTTTTGCTGAAGCAACTGCTCCTTTAAAAAATCAAAAGAAAGCCCTTTATTGTTTTCTATCTTTAACCATGCATACCCTGGCGCTACCTCCATGGCCTTGAGGTTAATTCCGTACTCACATAGAATTTTTAAAATATCGAGGGCCATCCCAACTCTATCTTTGGTCCTTACTGCAAAACAAATTAATTCCCTCATCTAGTACCACCCCTTTAATTGTACAAAAAATTTAATCCATATTCCATGTAAAAAAAAGGAGGAGCTGCGAAAACCGCAGCTCCTTATTTGCCCTGGGTCTGGTGCTTCACCAGACTGCTCATCGTGACAAAAACCCCAGTCAATATAAATATCCATGCAAAACCTAAGAAAAACAGAGCTCCACTGGACATATTTTACGCCTCCTTTAGGCTTTTACGCCTTTTTGCGCTTGGGCTTTTCCGTAATTCTTCTGAATTGAATAGTAGGATTGGATGAAGCCCAGGATCAATATTCCTAGAAGCAGCATACGCGCACCCTGCACCCAGGGTACCAGTTGAGGCGAATTTTCTACAAAACTGGGCACCCATCTGAAGTAACCCTGCTGGTTATAACTTATCGTGCTCAGGATGAGCAATAAAGCTGTCGCAACCGGCGTGATGTATTTTATCATGAAGCTGAAAATTCCATGGGGTACCTTCCACCAGCTGCCCCTGTTTATTTCTTCCAGACAGTTCTTCGGACCAAACATCCAGCCGGCGACAATGGCCTCCAATAAACCTACGACTACCAGCAAGTAAGAACCAACCCAGTTGTCAAGCTCGGTAAGAAATGCCAGGTCGGCAGTTTTGGTCAAAATGGGTTCAAGTGCTGAAGGCAGACCAACAATGATGTAGAGTGCGAAGACCACAAGAGCAGCTGTCTTTCTCTGTACTCTGAGGTCTTCTTCCAAAATAGCTATCAGGTAGTTGTACATCGCTATGGCCGAAGTGTAACCGGCAAAGAACAGCACCAGGAACCAGAAGGCTCCGAAGAGGTTGCCAGCCGGCATCATGCGGAACACGTTGGGAAGGGCGATGAACGAAAGCCCGACGCCACCTGCCACGCCTTCGGGTCCGAGGAAGGTGTAGGCTATCGGAATGGCTATGGTACCTCCCAGGATGACCTCTGCGAATTCATTGAGGAATATCATCGACGTAGCAGAGAGTACTATATCCTCGTCGGGTTTCATATACGAAGCGTAGTTCTGGACGATACCCATGCCAAGGGATAGGGTAAAGAAAATTTGGCCCGCTGCAGCCAGAGCTGCTTCCCAGTTAAGTGCCTCCCATTTAGGTGACCATACGAAATCAAGACCCTTTATCGGCGACCAGTCAGGGTTTACCGGTGACCCAAGTGTCAGCGTTCTTACGATGAGGATTAGTCCTAACACGTAAAGGAGCGGCATCATAAATTTAGCCCATGCTTCGATACCACCCTGGACACCCCTGCTGAGAGCGTACGCCAGGAGAGCGAGTGCTATTATCCAGAACACGAATGAAGTAACCGGATTCTGGATATAGCTTACAAAAACCTCAGCTGTGGGCTTAGCGGCGTCCATGTACGCGCCGGTCAGGGAAAGGTAGGTGTAACCTAGAGTCCAACCGATTATCTGGATGTAATATGAGTTAACCAGTGTTGTCACCGCAAAAACCAGCATTCCTATAGTAGCGCCCATTATAGCTGCAAAAGTATGCCCCATCCTTTCTCTTGCCAGCAGGTAAGTCGAGCAGCCCATGGTGCCGTGGCCGTATCTGCCACCGTAGCGGCCCTGCATCCATTCTACATATATAAGAGGTACACCAATGAGTAAAAGTGCAGCAAAGTAAGGAATCATAAATGCGCCGCCGCCGTATTTAGCGACCTGGTAGGGGAACCGCCAGAAGTTGCCAAGGCCTACTGCATTCCCCGCCATAGCAAGGATGAGTCCTAATTTTGTCCCCCAATTCTCTCTTTCCATAAAAGCCCTCCTTTGCAAATTTCTTAGATAAAAGTTTATCGCTGAAGATTATACAATAAAAAATATTATTTTTCAATACAATTATTTATCTTTTATACAATGTTGTATAATTTGTTACATAGCAAATTTTCTGATATTTTTTTGAAAAAAAATATATTATACGTTTAGCTCCCACCCTCTTTCGAAAGCGTTTATATTTACTTGGACATATTTAGGAGAGACTACTTGTCTAATTACCTCAATGAAAGCATTTTTCGACCAGTCCATAACTCTTGCAAGTACCCCAACCAGTACCATATTCTGGGCTCGGATTTCTCCGCACTCCCGTGCAATATTTACCGCATTCACCACTATAATATTTTTTATCTCTTCTTTTAACCTTGGCACTATGTCCTGCGGATAGGCCTCTTTTCCCGTAAGAACTGACGCCGGAGGCATTTCAAGGTCGTTTAATATAAGGGTACTGTTGGGTGAAAGGTAGTCTATATATCTTACAGCTTCTAGTTTTTCGAAAGCCAAAAGCACGTCGGCCCTTCCCTTTTCTATGAGGGGTGAGTAAACTCTATCCCCGTATCTTATCTGGGTTATGACGCTGCCGCCCCGCTGGGCCATCCCGTGAACCTCGGACATTTTAACATCGTAGCCTTGGTTTACCAGGGCGGTGGTTATTACCTTTCCTGCCAGGATAGTACCCTGTCCACCAACGCCAGAAATGAATACGCTTTTTACTGCCATCAATTATCACCCACCTTTTCTATTGAGCCGAAAGGACATACCTGAACGCATACGGCACACCCGACGCAGCTTAAGGGATTAATAAACACTCTGTCGCCACTAACTTGTATTGCCGGGCATCCCAGCCTCAAGCATATTTTGCATTTTTTACATTTTTCCTCATTTACGGCATAGAGTCCTTTTGGGCCTTTTCCCTTTAGCAAGGCACAAGCTCTTCTTGCAATAATCACGCTCGGGCCATCTTTATGGTTCATCGCATTTTTCACAGCGTCTTCGAATGCTTTCAAATCGTAGGAATCTACGACAGACACGTTTTCTACTCCCAATGCTTTGCAAATAGCTTCAAGCGATACCGCCGGAGCGGGCTCTTCTTTCGCGTTGTAACCCGTTCCCGGATGGTGCTGGTGGCCGGTCATGGCGGTTATGGAATTATCCACAATTATATTGATTGTATTGCTTCGGTTATATACAGCATCCATCAGGGAGGTAATACCAGAATGCAGGAAAGTTGAATCACCTATTACGGTGATTACAGGGGCGTCCTTTCCGTTGGCCTCATAGGCCTTTTTAAAGCCGTGGCCCATGCTTATGCTGGCGCCCATGCAGAGTATGCTGTCGATAGACTCCAGGGGAGGCAGCACACCAAGGCTGTAGCAGCCTATATCGCTGGTCACTACTGCCTTCATTTTCTTAAGCACGTAGAATATTCCCCGATGGGGACATCCTGGGCACAGCACCGGCGGCCTTGATGGCACAGCAGTATATGGCTTGAAGGCGACAGTAACTTTCTCTCTCTTTAACCGTTCTCTCAATATTTCAGGGCTCAACTCGCCTATTTCCGGTATAACCTCTTTTCCTTTAACTTTAATCCCCATAGCCTTTATCTGGTTTTCAAGGTACGGATCCAGTTCCTCGACTACGTATACTTCCTTCACCTTTTCTGCAAAACTTGCGATTAGTTTTTTGGGCAGCGGGAAGGTCATCGTCAACTTCAAAACGCTCACTTCGTCGCCAAAAACTTCTTTTACGTACTGATAACTTATTCCACTTGTGATTATTCCTATATCTTGATTTATGCCCCACTCGATCCTATTGTATGGAAATTTTTCGCTGTACTCTTCCAAAGCCTGAAGTTTCTCTTTGAGTATAAGCCTCCTTTTACGGGCAAATCCCGGAATCATAGCGAATTTTTCCTGATTTTTAACATAAGGCTTAATCTCGGCCGGCTGTCTTTCTCCAATTTGCACCACGCTTCGGCTGTGGGATATGCGCGTTGTAGTTCTAAAAAGCACAGGTGTCTCAAACATCTCGCTTATCTTCAAAGCCTCGCCTACCAGGTCCTTGGCCTCTTGGCTGTCTGAAGGCTCCAACATAGGAATTTTTGCAAAAGGAGCAAAGTTTCTATTGTCCTGTTCGTTCTGAGAGCTGTGCATCCCCGGATCGTCGGCAGTAACTATCACAAGGCCACCGTTTACGCCGGTATAAGCCAGGGTAAAAAGGGGATCAGCCGCAACGTTCAAACCCACGTGTTTCATTGAAACAATAGCCCGAGCGCCGGCCATCGAGGCCCCTACAGCCGCCTCCAAAGCGACTTTCTCGTTAGGAGCCCACTCGGCATAAATTTCGCTGTATTTTGCTATATTTTCCAATATTTCAGTGCTGGGAGTGCCAGGATACGCCGATGCAAAGGTTACTCCATATTCGTACGCACCGCGGGCTATTGCTTCGTTGCCTGTAAGAAAAACCTTTTTCACGCTTTTTCACCTCGCTTCATAAGACATGCTAAAACAATAGACATTAACTTAGAAACCGGCGAATCAGCTCGCGAAGAAAGCACTATTGGCGCCTTCGCTCCGACTACTATGCCGGCCATGTTCCCACCCGCAAGGAAAGTGAGGGATTTGCCCAGAGCATTCCCTGTCTCTATATTGGGAACCAGTATTAAATCGGCCTTACCGGCTACCGGGCTTTTTATACCTTTGTGGGCCGCAGCTTCTTCGCTTACAGCATTATCCAGCGCCAGAGGACCGTCTACCAAGGCTCCTTTTATTTGTTTTCTTTCGGCCATCTTTGCCAGAATGGCAGCGTCAACCGCCGACTGCATTTTGGTCGAGACAGTTTCCACTGCAGAAAGCAACGCCACTTTCGGTTCGCTGTATCCAATCGCTCTTAGTGCATTTATCGCATTCTGGAGGATTGCTGCCTTTTCCTCCAGCGTAGGTGCTATGTTTATGCCACCATCGGTTATGAAAAGTATCCTATTAAAATTAGGAATTTCAAAGGCGGCAAGGTGGCTCAAGAGCATCCCTGTCCTCAGGCCAAAATCGGGGTTCAGAACCGCCCTCATGAAGGCCGCCGTATCTATTAAGCCTTTCATAAGCACATCGGCCTTATTTTCATGTACCAGCCGAACCCCGACCAGAGGCGCTTCCTGAGGGGAGCAATCTATTACCTGGACATTTTCTATGGGAAAGCCTATTTTCGAGGCTTCTTCTTGTATTTTTTCTTTTTCTCCTATCAAAACCGGTTCGACGATGCCTCTTTCGCAGGCATCTTTTACAGCTTCCAGCACTGCTGCATCGGCAGCTTGAACTACACTGAGGCGTAGTGGGGGGAGGTTTTCAAGTTTTGCCAGCATTTCATTAAAGCTTTTAAACATCACCCTTCACCTCTCCGTAATCCAGTACTTCCTCATTGCCTGCCATTACCCTGCATGCAGCTTCTGCTAGGGCTTTCATCTCCTCTTCGCCAGGCACCCTCTCCACCGGAGCTATAAATTTTACCCGTTCCGAAATGGATTCGCAAATATAATCGGATTTTGCAATGCCCCCGGTGAGCACTATATAATCTACCTCTCCTTTCAATACGGTTGCCATCTCACCGATACACTTGGCTATCTGGTAAACCATTGCATCAAGTATAAGCGCCGCCTTCTTGTCCCCGCTTTTTGCCCTTTCTTCTACTTCTTTTACATCTTTTGTTCCCAGATACGAGTAAATGCCGCCTTCCTGTATTAACTTCCTTTTAATCTCATCCTTGGTATATTTTCCGCTGAAGCACAGGTCCACCAGCTCCAGTATGGGAAGCCCGCCGGTCCTCTCCGGCGAAAATGGACCTTCGCAGTTTGCGCTTTCCACATCCACCATCCGCCCTTTTCTTATGGCGGCGATGGAAATTCCTCCCCCAAGGTGTGCCACTATGAAATTGAGCTCAGCCGGGGTTTTCCCGTGTTTTCCGGCAACTTTATATACAACACGCCTAATATTGAGCGCATGGGACAAGCTCTTCCTTTCAATCCCTTCAAGCCCTGAAATCCTGGCCACATCTTCCATTTCATCCACCGAAACGGGATCGACGATAAATGCCGGTATACCCTTTTCCTTACTGATTTTTTGCGCTATGAAAGCTGAAACGTTAGAAGCGTGTTCTCCCCCCACGGCATTTCTTAGGTCCTCCAGCATGAGGTCGTTTATGCGGTAGGTCCCGGCCTTAACCGGCCGCGTGATACCTCCTCTTGCTGCCACCACATCTATTTCATCCAGGCTAAAGCCTTTTGCTTCCAAAACCCTGAGGATGGCTTCGTAGCGGTAACCTTCTTGTTCTACTACATTTTTGAATTTCTTTAGTTCTTCATAATCGTGTACTATATTTTCAGTAAAAACTTCTTCTTCGCCGTGAAAAACCGATATTTTGGTAGAGGTGGATCCTGGATTTATTGCAAGTATCCTTATCTTTTCCATTGCATCCTCTCCTGGTTACCTTTTTACGTAATTGGTTTTAAGCTTACCAATAATTTCTACGCGCTCCTCGGCAAGTCTGTCAGCAACCTTGTGAGGCGGAACGTTCTGTTCTTTGCTCACTGTAAATATTCTAAGCAGTATATTGTAAATGCCAGCAGCCTTCATCATGACACGCTCGTGCCTTTTTGGATCGTTTTTGTATTCCAATTCATCTGCCACCTGGATAAGCCCTCCAGCGTTAATTACGTAATCCGGAGCGTAAAGGATTCCTTTTTCGTGGAGCATATCGCCGTGGCGCGGCTCAAGAAGCTGATTGTTGGCAGCACCGGCTACTATCTTGCATTTTAATCTTGGTATGGTATCATCGTTTAAAATGCCGCCTCTAGCACAGGGAGCAAATATGTCACATTCCACGTCATATATCTTTTCGGGCTCTACCACTTCCACCTGGGGATGCTTTTCCCGGACCTTTTTCACATTTTCCTCGCTTATATCGGTAATAATTACCGAAGCCCCTTCTTGGACGAGATGATCCACCAAGAGCTGTCCCACTTTGCCTACACCCTGGACTGCGACTTTTAGACCTTTTAGCGAATCGCTGCCGAATACCACTTTTGCTGCAGCTTTCATTCCATTGTAAACGCCAAAAGCCGTCGGAACAGCCGAGTTGCCGCTTCCACCAAACTCTTCAGGTAGTCCCACCACGTAATCGGATTCGCGGCTGGCATAAACGAAATCCATTCCTGTAGTCCCCAGGTCGGTTCCTGTGTAGTACCTTCCTCCCAGTGTCTGAACGAATCTGCCCAAAGCCCTGAAAAGCGCTTCTGATTTGTCCTTCTTCGGATCACCTATTATGACGGTCTTGCCGCCGCCGAAATTGTTATCAGAAATGGCGCATTTATAGGTCATTCCTTTGGCAAGGCGCATCGCATCTATCAGCGCTTCGTCTTCCGTTTCGTAAGGCCACATACGGCAGCCTCCGAGTGCAGGGCCCAATGTGGTATCATGTATAGCTATTATAGCCTTTAGTCCTGTAGTCTTGTCGTAATTGAAGATAATCTGTTCAAACCCGTGCTTTTCCATCTCTTTAAAAATATCTATTTTCACGGCAAACCCTCCCGGTTAACTTTTTTTCGACATAAAAAAACAAGCAAAAAGGATGCCACTCCCAAAAAACCTTCCTGAAGGGTTAAGCTTGTATACTTTTATTCACACTTTTTGTATACTAATGTTCACATTACCTTTATTTTCATATTTTCCGGTGGCAGTAATGTATACTTTAATTCACATTTTGTCGCAATCATCTCATTTATTCTATAATTTGATTTTCTTCTAACAACTTTAATTTTTTATAAAGAGACCGCCGGGTTATTCCAAGCTGCCGGGCTATTTCTGTCTTTGATTTTTTGTGCTTCAGGAAGAACTTTAGTACTTCTTTCTCGAACTCACGCTTCACCTGGTTCCATGTCTTCCCCTTCAAACTTATAACAATATCCCCATCGCCTATCTGCTTAAAAGCTCCATGATTGTCCACCAATTCCGGCAGGTGCTCAGGTCTTATTTCCTTTTCGGATATATCCATATTTATAATAGCACGGCTTATGACGTTCTCCAGTTCCCTTACATTTCCCGGCCAGTCGTAAGCCATTAAAATTTCCAGAGCCCTTTTTGAGATGGAATTTATGCCTCTGCCGTATTTTTGATTGTACCTTTTTATTATGTTGCTGCAAAGTAGTGGTATGTCTTCCTTCCTCTCCCTCAACGGTGGTATCGTTATTTTTACCACGTTCAATCGGTAATAAAGGTCCTGCCTGAAATTTCCCCGGCGCACTTCTTCCTCCAGGTTCCTGTTGGTAGCAGCTATAACCCTAACATCCACTTTTTTGGGCACCGTGCTTCCTATGCGCATTATCTCCTGCTCCTGAAGCACTCTTAAAAGCTTTGCCTGGGCAGAAAGGCTAAATTCGCTTATTTCGTCGAGAAACAACGTGCCGCAGTCTGCCTGTTCGAAATACCCTTTTTTACCCTGCCTCAAAGAACCCGTAAAAGCGCCTCCCTCATAGCCAAAAAGTTCGCTCTCCAGCAGCTCTTTATTTATTGCAGCGCAGTTTACCCTAACAAAAGGGCCATTAGCCCTAGGGCTCATGTTGTGTATGGCATGGGCGAACAGTTCCTTGCCTGTGCCGCTTTCTCCCACGAGCAGCACAGTAGCTGAAACTCTAGCGCAGGCTTTCGCCTCTTCTTTCGCTTTCAAGATTTTTTCGCTGTTTCCCAAGATGTCCTCCAGTGTGTACTTAGATTCCAGGGTGCGAAGCATCATGTTTTTATGCTCCAGCTCTCTGCTCATCCTTTTTATTTCCGATATATCGTGCATCACTCCTACGCTTCCCACCAGCTCGCCTTTTATATAAATTGGTTTTGCACTGCAAAGGACCTCTCTTTTATCGGGCCCTACCCGTCTCAGGAGGTTAAAAAATTCCTTCCCTTCACGAATGGATTTTATGAGCACGCTATCCTCTTCAGCTATGTCGGTGTTTGCAGGTTTTCCGATCACATCCTCTTCCGAAAGGCCGCTTAAGTTTTTGTAAGCCTGATTTACCATTATGCAGTTTCCATTTTTGTCGGCTACCATTACGGCATCCGGAATCATTTCTATGATGTTCTTTAAAAGTTCTATCATATATTCCGCGTCACCTTTTAGAGAGGGAATCATAAAAAACCCTCCCAGGTAATATTTTAATATGCTATAATTAATTATAATAAATGTTAGAAAAAAAGTTAAAATAAAAAATTTGGAAAACATGGAGGTAAAACCTTGGCAAATGAAGTTTATGAAATATTAATTTCCATCGAAAAATGGGCAAAAGCAAACTCATCTTCCATTTCACCGAAAATCAAGGCCCGGATAAATGCGGAACTGAAAAAGGCCAAACAGCGTTATCGAGATTTCGACCCTACGACGATAAAAGGGGATACCCAAAAAAAGGTGTACGAAACTTTGATAAAAAAAGGCAACGAACTTATTAAAGGTCTTGCAAAGAAAAACAAATCTAAAGACGAAGCCTATTTTTTCCTGAGATACGCTAACGCCGCCTACTTTGATTTTACTAATTTACTAGGACCGCTTAACACGGGAATTCGCCTTTTTACACTTTCTTCCGCGCTTTTTATCGCCCTTTCTCCTCAATTTCTGGGTGCAGTCTTTTCAATAGTCCTTATACTGCCCATATTTCTTGGCTTAAACGCCCTCAAAAAACGGCGCACACTGGGCTATACCATGGCAATATCAATGGTCCCCATTTTTCTCACAGTGTCGACCCTGTGGCTTCGCTTTGGGTACAGGGTTTTAAGTGATTACTCCACCGTGCTTACCGAAACTGTCAATGCCACAGGAAGATCCCCGGAATTTGCAAAGTTTTTGATTACATTTTTCCCTCTCCTTTCGATACTGCTTCTTTTTTCCACATGCTTTATGGCATATAAGCTTTATAAAGCAAAAGATATGCTAATATAGACTAAAAAGCATCTATGAAAAGTTAAAACCCCGGGTATAACACCCGGGGTTTTTTACAGTATCTTGCTTAAAAATTCTTTTGTCCTAGGATTCTGAGGCCTCTCAAAAATTTCTTCAGGGGTGCCCTCCTCGATTATAATCCCTTCGTCCATAAACATGACTCTATCCCCTACTTCCCTCGCAAACCTCATCTCATGGGTGACCACTACCATGGTCATGCCGTCGGCCGCTAAATCTTTCATTACGTCCAGCACTTCTTTTATCATTTCTGGGTCAAGGGCCGACGTAGGCTCATCAAAGAGCATAATCTTTGGATTCATGGCCAGAGCCCTGGCGATAGCTACCCGCTGTTTTTGCCCACCCGAAAGAGAAGCGGGGAAGCTGTCAGCCTTGTCGGCAAGGCCTACCCGATCCAACAGCTCCATAGCTTTTTCGAGGGCATCCTTAGGATTCATGCCCTTGACCTTGATCGGTGCCAGAGTTATATTTTCAACAACCGTCTTGTGGGGAAAAAGGTTAAAGTGCTGGAAGACCATCCCAATGTCCTGCCTTATCCTATTTATATCTGTCGAGGGATCTTGCAAAGATTTACCCTCGATTATTATTTCACCACTGCTTGGCTTTTCAAGGAGGTTCAGGCACCTTAAAAAGGTACTCTTCCCAGAGCCACTGGGCCCTATAAGTACCACAACTTCACCTTTTTTTACCCTAGTGCTGATACCTTTTAGCACCTCGAGCTTCCCGAAATTTTTATAAAGGTTTTTAACCTCAATCACTGGCTGACAGCCTCCTTTCTATGGCCGCCATCACCCATGAAAACCCGACCGTCATGACAAGGTAAAAGCCTGCGGCGGTTAAATAAGGCTCGAAAGGCCTGTAGGTGTTAGCTGCAACTATCTGGGCCGCGCGGGTAAGTTCTGGAAATCCAATAGTTGTAGCTAAAGAAGAATCTTTTAGTAATGTAACAAATTCGTTGCCCAAAGGAGGAATCATTTTCTTGAAGGCCTGCGGCAGGATTATATACCTCATGGCCTGGGCGTAAGACATACCCAAGGACCTTGCTGCTTCCATCTGGCCTTTGTCTACCGCGAGGATGCCTCCCCTCACAATCTCTGCCACGTAGCCTCCGCTGTTTATGCCAAGGGCAAGCACAGCTGCCGTAAACTCCGGTAAGGTAAACCCTAGAATCTGCGGAAGCCCGAAGTAAAATATAAGTAGCTGGACTAGAAGAGGAGTACCTCTTATAACTTCTACATAAGTACTGCAGATTAATCTAACCGGCAATATTCCTGACATCTTTCCAATTCCCACGAGTGTGCCGATAACTATGCCTATAACTACAGCAAGCAGGGTAATTTCAAAAGCTGTAAGCGCTCCTTTGAAAAACAGATTGATGTAAGGCAAAACTATAGAAAAATCCATCACCAATTAGCTTTTCCCCTTTCGGAGTATTATAACTTAATTCGCCGGTTTGTAGTCAATAAACCATTTCTTAATAAGCTTATCCAGTTCACCGCTTTCTTTCAGATTTTTTATTACTTTATTTACAACTTCAAGGAGTTTTTCGTCACCTTTGCGCAACACGACTGCTTTTGCCTCATCTTCTATCGTTTCTGAAACTAGTTCCAGTTTACCAGGGTTATTTGAAGCATATGCCTTGGCCACGGCAACGTCGACAATTACAGCTTCGATCCTCTTGTTTAAAAGGTCCATTATTGCAGCGTCCACCGAGTCAAATTGCTTTAATGTCACACCTTCTATCTTTTTTGCTGCCTCCTCGCCGGTGGTACCTATCTGTACCCCCACGGTCTTCCCTTTTAGGTCCTCCTTGCCCTTTATGCCGCTTCCTTTATAGGTTATAATCTGCTGGTCACCCTCGAGGTAGGGAATGGAGAAATTCACGCTCTTTTCTCGCTCTTCGGTTATGGTAAAACCTGCGATACCGATATCTACCGTCTTGCTCAAAACCGCCGGAATAATGCTCTTAAAATCCATATCCTTTATTTCTAGCTCAACGCCAAGCTCTTTTGATATTGCCCTTGCCAGATCAATATCAAATCCCACAATCTCGTCTTTGCCATTAACTACTTGGTGGAACTCAAAAGGTGGATAATCGGCACTGGTCCCCACAACCAATTTGCCAGCCTTTTTTATTCTTTCAATGGTGTCTTCTTCTTTTACCTCGCTGCTCCCAATTGTTTCCTGAGAAAATTCTTGCTGGTTTTTTGCATTTTGTCCGCACCCGGAAGCACCGACAGCGACAGTCAACATAATAATAAGGACTAATAGCGTTAATAGAATTTTTTTCATTGCAATCTTTACCCCCTTATGTGTATTGCGTTAAGTATAATTATACATAAATATGTATATTTTTTCAATAACTATAAAAAAAATAAAAAGGCCCGGTTTCTCCGGACCTCTTTTTTCATCCATTGGTTTAATTAAGATTCACTTGCAACCTTGTGCTTTTTAAAGCATTCGCTGCAGTATACTGGCCTGTCGTTTCTCGGCTTAAAGGGAACTTTCGTTGCCGCGCCACAGTCTGCACAAACTGCATCGTACAAAGTCCTTTGAGTCCTCCTACCTCCAAAATCCCTCCTGCTCGCTTTTCTCGCATCTCTGCATGCCTTGCAGCGGCTGGGCTCGTTTTCAAAGCCCTTTTGTGCGTAGAATTCCTGTTCGCCTGCTGTAAACACGAACTCCTTCCCGCAGTCTTTGCACACTAATACCTTGTCCTGGAATGCCATTAAAAAAACCCCTCACTTTGAATTTAGATTGTTTCCGGCATTCCTTAGCTGACCTGGTCATCCCCTCCAATTGCCGCACTAGAGGTGAAACCACCCGGAGGGAGTCGCTTTGCCCGCGGCAGGCATCGACTTTCAACCACAGACCTAAGCAATGCCTTATGTTAAGATTATATACCTGGAAAATAAAAAAAGCAAGAAAAATTTAGGATTATTTTTTCATGTCTATAAAAAACCCAAATTGCGAGCTGTAACCATCATGCAAATTTCTGTATTTCATATAAGCTTCTTTTGCCTTATAGTGTTCCTCGATTTTTTGTTTAAGTTCGTCAAATAATTTTCTCGCTTTTTGATTTAACTCGCTGTCGAGCTCTTTTAGTTTGCTTAATATTTCCCTTATTTTGCTCACTATCATTGCAGCTTCGCTATTTTCTTTTAAAACCATAGCGAAATTCTCGCGTCCCTTGACTTCTTGAAGGATTTCATGGTCAATTTTACTAGACTCCTCCATGCCCTCCCGGCGTAAGACCAAAAGACTTTGAAATTCCTCAAAATTTTCCTCTTCCAAAACTCTAATAGCTTGGGCAGTAATTTTTTTAATATGCTCCAGCGTATCAATCTTTTTCAGCAAAAGCTCTTTTAAGTAATCTTCCCTAATTTTGCTTTCCATGTTTCAACCCGCTCACTTTAATATAAGCCTCGTGCCATGTTTCCTTTAAATCCTCCAAAAGAGGCTCAATTTCGCCTATTGCTTTGGAATCTTTTTTCACATTGGCATCTACTAGGCGCTGATAAATAAAATTGTAAAGGCTCCTTAAATTTTTGGATATTTCATAATCCATGTTTAAACTCGCATTTAGCTCCATTATTATGTCCTGCGCCCTTATAAGGTGGTTGTTCGCTTCCGCATAATTTTTCTCCTCTATCGCTTTTTTTGCAAGCCTTGCAAATTTCAAAGCTCCTTCGAAAAGCATTACAACTAGCTTTTCCGGTGGCGCCGTAAGTATATAGTTTTGCTGGTACTGCTGGTACGCGTTAATCAAAATCAAGCCCCCCTTCTTAGGACTGATAACCAAATAATCCGAACTGGCTTGCGAGCCACAGGCTCTGCTGGTTCATGGCTGATATCCACTTTTCCATTTCGGTAAACTGTCTCCAATAGCGGTCTTCTATTTCCTTTAGTTGTTCTTCCATGATTTTTATTCTATCGTTTACCTCTCTTATCCTTCTCGCAAGAAGACTGTTGTCAAAGACCTCAAACTCCCCTCCACCAGCCTTATCTGTGATGCTCTTTATGCCTGATTTTAAGATATCGTATAATTTTACAGCAACTCCATTTTCAGAAGGTTGACCGCCGGAATTTGTAAAAAGCCTCATTACGGCATTTATATCCCTAGAAAGGGCCTGCCGTAATTTATTTTCATCAAGGTGTAGCTTACCCCTTTCCAGGTAGTTCCCCGTGGTAATCCCTATATCCTGCAGCGAGTCAAAATCCGCCGACAGCCCGCTTACGGGCGTATAAAGCTCCTGCCTCATTTTGCTAAGGATGCCCGTAATTAGCGGGTCAGCCCGCAAAAGCCCGCTTTTTGCTTTTTCCTCCCATAGCTTTATCTCATCTTCCGTTAATTCCTTTTTCTGCTCTTCTGTAAGCGGGGGATAATCCCTATAGCGCGGCTCCGAAAGTTTTTTGTTTATAAAATCGATGGTTTCGTTATAAAGGTTTACGAAATTTTTAATGGTCTCCACGACACTCTCGATGTCGGATTCTATTCGCAGAGTTGCGCTTTCGGTGCCGGGCATGGCTTGCTTGAGGTTAAACGTTATGCCGTTTATGGTGAAGTTGTTGGCGGGCTTTTCAATTGTAACTCCGTTTATTTCGACTACCGCATTTTCTCCCACGGCAGTTTGCCCTGAAGCAATATTAAATGCCCCGTTCTCGCCAAATAAATTGCCTTCTCCATTAACTATTTGGATGCTAATATTTGCCCCGGTCTCTTTGGATTTAAACACCACTTTGTCAGTAATAGAGTCGTAATATGCACTAACTTTTAAGTTTTCATTGGATGATATTTTGGAAAGGATATAGTTTATTGAGTCAGTGGTTTTAAAAGTAAATGACTCGGATATGCCGTTATATATGATGGTAAAACTAAATTCCTCTAGATCGTCGTAGCCCCCGAATGGATCGTTTTTGAAAAACTGTCTTTGCTCTGCAATAGATCTCGTGGGATCTATCTGCTTGTACGTCGCATTATCAGAAAACCCCAGGGAACCAAGGATGTCCTCATCTGGGTTAGTATAGTTTTTTAATGTTATTGTTATGGCTTTATCGTAATTTTGAGCAGGAGCAATAATCAAATTCGAATTAGGACCAACGGTTACCGATATCTTCCCCGAACCAAAAGCAGCATCCACAGCGTTTTGAATCTCCGTCACCAAACTCCCAATATCTGAATATGTCCCCGGCTTCAACTCAATAGTCTTTTCTACGCCATTAACTTCCATCAGGAATTTGTTTTTATTAGAATCAGGATCAATAGTCAAAGGAAATTCTATGGTATACCCCCTAAGCGCTGAAATTGAAGTTCCACTTTTAATTTCGGCATGGCTTGCAAGTTTTTCTACTCTGACAGTATATTCTCCTGGCAGAGCAGAAGCACCGGCTGTCGCCGTAAAATACATATCCGCCGATCCACCGGACTGCAAGGTGCCAGTAGTTTTATATTTCAAATAGGTTCCCTGAAGCTTCATATTAAATACGAAGTCATAAAGGGCTTTCAATTTGAGGTTTATGTTCCGGTAATCCTGCCTTTGCCACTCTAATATCTGCCTTTGCTGATACAATTTATCAACCTTTATGCGTTCGACCTTCATGAGGTCAGACACAATCTGGTCAATGTCTATGCCAGAAGCAAGCCCGCCTATCCTTAAATTGCTGTATGGCATCTTTTCACCTTCCCACCTTCAAATTCGCAATTAAACTTTCTTGTCTATTATAAGCCCTACCTGTTTCCATATGTTAGCGATAAGGTCCAGGAACTTTTCCGGCGGTATTTCGTTTAAGAGCTCATTGGTATCTTTATCGTAGATTCTTACGATTACTCGTTTCGTCTCTTCATGGATTGAAAACTCGAACCTGGTGTTTTTTATCTCCAAAGCAAAATCTTCTAACCCTTCGGTGAGATTCCGGAAATCCTCTTCCCCAAAGCCCTTTTTTAAAACCCTTCCCTTCTCCTCCGCATTTTCTCCAAATACCGCTTTTCTCATATTTGCCGCCGGAATCCTAGTGCCTGGTTCTCCAACTTGCTCTGGCCTTTCGAGACGAAAGTTGATGCTCTTTGTGCTTTCGATGCGCATCGTCTTCACCCTTTTCCCAGAATTTGAAAAGTCGCCAAGAACAACTTACCTTCATCTAGGTTATCGAATTTTGACCAGTATAAATTAAGCCGAAATATCGCATATTTCGGCCAATATATCCGGTAAAATTAATATTATACTTTATTTTTGTTTATTAAATCATTTTTTCTCCTAAAAGCTTTCAGCTTTCTCAATTCCCCAACCAAACACTACGTCCTCACAAATACCTTTTCTTTTATGAATCATATCCAAATTTAACTACCTCTGGCGTAAAATTATGGTGATTTCCCCTTTTTCATAACCCTTCAGCTGAGATAAAAATCCCCTGATAACGGAGTCTAAGACATTTTGCACAAAGGGCACCATCGGTATTAATTTGCCGTTTATCTTGACCT
>JAKKUQ010000118.1 GCA_021890755.1 Thermosediminibacteraceae bacterium
TTTTTTTCATGTAATTTTTGCTTATTCCCGACTTCTACAGTTGCTTTGCCCTGCCCGATGGAAGGGTTTTTGTGGTGGGGATACTAATGAGTTGCTCGGTTTGAAAGAACCGGGTTTTCATTTTCATTAGATTTTTTTTAAAAGGGTCACTAAGAAGGAAATGGAATAAAAAAGAAGAATAGTAAAAATATGTAAAATATATATATAAACCGTTAAGGGCAAACCTATCGAAAGGTAGGGACGCAAAGCCACGGGCCTACAGAGAGGTAACCTCTTCATGGCAGCCGGGCTGCCGGGATGAAAAGATTAAGAGATAATATAGAGAAACTACCTTTCCGGTGTCCGGCAGAGGTAGTTTTGTTTTAAGTTTAATTTAAGAGATTTGGAGGTGCTCGGGTGAGAAAAGATGGGCTTACTGCAATTTACGAATTCGAGGACATAGTCGGTCAAAGCCGTGCTATAAAAAAGACAATAGAAGCGGCAAAGAAAATAGCATCAAGCGATTCAACGGTGCTTATTTACGGGGAAAGCGGCACCGGAAAAGAACTTTTCGCTCAGGCCATACACAATGCCTCCAGGAGACGGGACGGTCCCTTTGTGCCGGTGAATTTCCCTGCCTTACCTAGTAATCTGCTGGAGAGTGAACTTTTCGAATACGAGGAAGGTGCGTTTACCGGAGCTAAAAAAGGGGGAAAACCCGGCCTGTTCGAGAAAGCCGATGGCGGCACGATTTTTCTTGACGAAATAGGTGATGCGCCGCCGGATTTTCAGGTAAAGCTTTTAAGAGTCCTGCAAGATAAAAGAATAATCAGAGTCGGAGGGCTCAAGGCAATACCGGTGGACGTGAGGATTATAGCTGCCACGAACAAAGATCTCTGGAAGAAAGTTAAGGATGGCTCTTTCAGGCAGGATCTTTATTACAGGCTAAGTGTTCTACCGGTTATAATCCCGCCGCTGAGAGAGAGGAAGGAAGACATTTTCTTATTACTTGGGTATTACCTGGAGAAATATACCGGTGGTAGAATTACGAGCATTTATGATTTTTTGGACGAAAAAGTGCTTGAATATCTCATCGCGTATGAATGGCCGGGAAATGTAAGAGAACTTATAAATCTGGTGGAGTACCTGGTGAGCGTAAAGGATGAGAAAACCAGAATCGCCATCGAGGATTTGCCAACACACATGATCTCCGGGATATTGAGCGCCTTAAGCGATCTGAGCGTTGATGGAAAAAGGGAAACAATGATATGGATAATGAAAAAAATAAAAGAGCACGACGGCATCGGCCGGAGGACTCTGGCTGAAATAGCCAAAAGAGAGAACAGGAATTTGGGAGAGGGTATGATAAGGAGAATGATGAAGCAGATGGAACAGGACGGCCTTATTGAATTAAAAAAAGGAGCCAAAGGCGCAGTGCTGACGGGAAAGGGAAAAGCGTTGCTTGAAATGGTTGAGAACGGCGGAAAATGGGAAGAATGGATGTAAAGAGCTTCCCTGCCCTATGCCTGTTTATCCATTGTGATTGCACCACACAAAGTTCCGGATGAACGCCTCCGAAACTACGAGAACTGGTTTTTGATGAGTTTGAAGGAGCCTATCGCGGTCATTATAAATCCAATTACGGGCGGGATTAGCGATTGGAAGAATTTCTGCATCGCCGGACTTTTGCATATTAATCTATTAAGTTATTATCATATAGAAACGAAACAAACCTGTGATAGATATCATTTTTTTCTACTCATAAGATCTATCCTTTCTCGGAATAGTCCAATATTATTATACTATATTTTCAGAATATAGAAACGACAGAATAATCTTCATAACTGTAAAAGTTATATGGATATAAACATAAATGACTGGAAGTTCACTTAGCACGCAATAACCGGCCGCTTTTCCTTTGAACAAGCATATATTTTTTTTAGCTAATGGGAAAATGGGACGCCAAAAACGGGATTCAGGTATCCCGTTTTCCCATTTTATATCCATAATTACCAATAAAAGCGTCCTTTTGGGATTGGTACGGTTGTTGCATATACACAATTTCAGACGGCGCCGTCGTAAAAAAATTTTTAGGGAGGTGTCCTGTATGAGGAAAAGGTACATCCCGGTCATACTCATCGCCGTGCTCTTC
>JAKKUQ010000070.1 GCA_021890755.1 Thermosediminibacteraceae bacterium
CATAAGAATAAAGCCTTTTTAAACATTCGAGAGGGGGGATTTAAAGAAGTTTATAGATCTTTGTTAACATATTAACAAAAAATAAATAAGGAGGATTTGGGTATGAAGCGATTTGCTAAAGCACTGGCTATAGCTGTGGTAATTTCGCTGGTGCTGGGATTAATGCCAGTGGCTTTCGCTTCGGTCCCTGAGGATGTAAAGGGAACGAAGTATGAGAAAGCCGTAGACACTCTCGTGAAACTAGGCATCGTCAATGGATATCCCGACGGCACCTACAAACCAGACAGGGTAGTAACCAGAGCCGAAATGGCCAAATTGTTAGTTGTTTCTCTCGGACTTGAAGATGCAGCAAAATTAGCTGGAGGCGCAACGCCGTTCAAGGATGTAGATGCTAATAATTGGGCTGCACCTTATATAAACATCGCTGCAAATCTTGGCATAGTTGTGGGTTATCCCGATGGTAAATTCTATCCTGCAAAAGAGGTAACTTATCCCGAAGTCGTAACAATGCTGGTAAGAGCTTTGGGATATAAGGACAGCGATCTTGCCGGAACATGGCCCACGAACTACATTTCTAAAGCAGTAATGCTCGGAATTACAAAGGGTGTAAGTATTGTTTCTACCGGCGCAAGCAGGGGAGACGCTGCTCTGCTCCTGACGAACACGCTCAACACCAACATGAAGGATCCCGTAGGATATGAAAACAACAACCCCGTGTATGCCAAGCTAATAAGCAGAATCGCCGATGAAAAAGAAGTGAAGATACTTGCCACTCCGTCGGTTGACGCCGACGTGGAAGAGGGCACTGTATTGGTTGATGTCAAGGGAACCGAGGAAACCTTGGATACAGCTATTAATCTTGATGAATACCTCGGCAGGAAAGTAAAGGTCTATGTCAAGGACGACCAGATTATAGCCGTAGACAAAGTGCTCTCGGCTGAAGTCAAGACCTTTACTGCAAAGAATGAGAACAATGTTGCTAACAAAGTATACGATGATGACGGAGATGTAGTAACACTTAAGTCTGATCTTCCCGTCGTTTACAACGGCGTAAAGACCACGCTTAATAAGGATGGCGTCGTTGTATACGATGGCGCGAAAGTAACCTTGATTGCCAATGAAAAGAAAGGCGAATACGACTTTGCGATAATCGAAGATGCTTTCCAATATAAAGGCATAAGGGTTACTAAAGATGTAAAAGAAGGAGATAAATTCATTAATAGTAACAGTGCTTATAGAATAGCTGGAGATCCTGTAAAGAGCGTTGTAGTGAAGGGCGCGGTGGATAAAGTAACAGATATTAAGAAAGATGATGTAATATACTATGCAAAGAGCGCCGATGGTTCAAAAGTAACAATCCTAGTAGTAAGAGACAAAGTTGAGGGTAAAGTAACTAAGGTCGTATATGGTGACAAGACTATTGCTACAATTAATGGCAAAGATTACGAAGTAAAGGGCATAACCGTTAATGTAAATGATGAGGGAACCTTTGTGCTTGACAAAGATGGCAAGATCGTATACTTTATCGGCAAAGCTGCTGCCGAAGAGAAATACGGCATAGTATTGGCAGCCGAAGTTTTCGGGCAAATAAGCGGTGGTAAAGTCCAGCTCTTTACCGCTGAGGGCGAAAAGAAGACTTACGAGGCTGTTTATGAGGTAGCTACAGTAGCTGACGGAGTATACGAATCGCAGAAATATCTTGTCACTTATGAAATTGACTCTGACGGCAAGCTCAGTGCCATAAAGGGCTTATTACCGACTAACGTAACTGGGCAACCCAACTGTGCTTATGACAAAGATAATAAAGTTTTAACCTATAGCGGTGATAATTATTATCTTGACGAATCCACAGTAATATTCAACGTCTACAATAACGAATACAAAGTTGTAAAATTAGCTGATTTGCAGAAGTCGCCAATAACAGTGTTAGCACTAGACGCTGACGAATACAAGATTGTCAAAGCCTTAGTGATAAGCGAAGCTTCTCTTGCTGACTCTACTTCCGAAACGAAAGAGTACGTATACGTAAGCAAAGTTGCACAAGTTAAGACTACAGACGGAACATACTATCAGATTACCGGATTTGCAGGAGGCATGGAGAAAACTTATACCACTAAGGTTGGATTTAGCGGAACGATCAATGCTAATACAGTAGTTAAATTGGAGCTTAATAAAGATGGTGTTGTTGTAGAAGTCACACCAATTCCTGGCACTCCGGGTCAGATTTCCGAAATCACAACCAAAGGACTGAAGCTAGGATCAACACCTTATCTCTTTGCGGACGGAATGACGGTTGTAACGATCAAAGATAATAAGGCAGAGCTCATCGGAACAGGCGATCTTGCAGTGAACGACACTGTAACATTATACTTAGACGATGCGGGCAAAGTGGTAGTAATTAAGAAATAAAATAATAATGAAAAAAGCCTCCCCTCCTGAATGGAGGGGAGGCTTTTTATGTGCGCCCGGCATGGGCTAAGCTTTGAAGTGAAAGTATGTTATGAGGATGGAATCGGCGACTAATTGCAGAACGGCAATGGTTTGAAAAATACCATCAACGAGGAGTCGAAAGCTTGTATGAAGATTTGCGACTGATACTCAAAAAAGTGTATTCTTTTTAACATCTGCGTTGACTTTATTCCAAGGTTTGAAATGTTAGTAGGGATGAGGTGGAAAAAATTAAGACGACCTGCAAATGGTTAAAAAAGCTACTAAAAAGATGATTCATCTGGAAGCTATATAACTTACCCGCGGTTTTATACCGCGGGGTATTATTTTATTCGTATCTCGAAACATTCACGAGGTAGAGACAGCCGATTCTGTTTGCGTGGTAAATGCCGAAGAAAATGCGGAATATTAGCGAAAAATTGAAGGCTTTCACCTTTACATAAAGTTATAATTTTAAGGATGTAAGTTGAAACTGGACGCTTTCTATGGTAACATTATCCTATGCAGACCGACCGGTCGGTCAGGTTAGTGGGAGGGTGGTCAAGTGGGCAGAAGATTGATTTCGATCTTTATCCTTTTCCTCTTTTTCATGGTTATTATAACAGGCTGCAGCAGGAAACCGGCAGACTCCGCCGAGGAAAAAGAGCCCATCCCCGTGAGAGTGGAGCGGGTGGCTACACAGGACCTTGTCGAGTACCGGTTCTTTTCCGGGACGGTGGAAGCTGCAGGCCAGGTGCAGATAACCGCAAAGATGGCAGGCAGGGTAAAAGAAGTGCTGGTAAAGGCCGGCGATAGGGTAAAAGCAGGTCAGGTGCTGGTAAAGCTGGAAGGGCAGGAAGTAGAATCACAGGTGAAACAGGCTAGAGCGGGTTACCAGGCAGCGCTTGCCAACTACAACAAAATAAGCACACAGCTGGAGCAGGAAGTCCAGAGGCTTGAATCAGCGGTGAGACAGGCTGAAGAAAATTATAACAACGCAAAGCAGAATTACGAAAGGATGAGCAAACTTTATCAGGATGGAGCGATTTCGCAGAAGGATTTCGAAGGGATAGAGCTGCAGTACAAAATAGCAAAGGAGCAGTACGAATCCTCCAGGGAGCAGCTCGATATCATGAAAAATAAATCGGTACCTGAGACCATGACTGCAGCAAAAGCTCAGGTAGAGCAGGCAGAGGCGGCGCTATCTGCTGCGGAGAGCGCCCTTGAAAATACGATGATAACCGCGCCAATCGATGGAGTTGTGGGAAATGTTGATGTAAAGGTGGGCCAGCTAATTTCTCCGGGTGTCCCCGTGGCGGTTGTGGGCAATACCGGCAGTATGTCAGTGAAGATAAATGTAACGGAAGATGTTATAAATTCCGTAAAAATCGGGCAGGAAGTGGAAGTTTCCGTAGAGGCGGTAGGGGTAAACCTCAAGGGAACGGTTACCAGCGTAAGCCCGTATAAGAATTTGCAGACCGGTACCTACCCTGTGGAGGTTAGGATAACCGAAGTACCGGAAGGCGTAAAACCGGGCATGTTTGCCAGGGTGAAGCTGGCGGTTTCTTCCTACCCGAAGGTGCTGGCTGTTCCCGAGGAGTGCGTGATTAAAAAAGACGAGAAAAATGTTGTATTTAAAGTCGAGGATGGGAAGGCAAAAGCGGTGGAGGTCGTTCCAGGTCCCACTGTTGGCGGGTTTACGGTGATTGAAAAAGGGCTGGAGGAAGGCATGGAGATTGTAGTTGAGGGACAGGAGTATCTAGAAGACGGTGCACCGGTGGAAGTGGTCGGCAAGGAGGAAGGGAAATGAGCCTTGCTAAGTTTTCCATAAAGCGCCCGGTTACGATGATCATGATCGTGATCATCGTGCTGGTGCTGGGTGCGGTATCCCTTGAAAGGCTCGGCACGGACCTTTTGCCGGACATAAGCTTTCCGACGCTGATGGTCATAACTCAATATGAAGGCGCGGGGCCAGAGGAAGTGGAAAACCTGGTCACAAAGCCCCTGGAGCAGGTGCTTTCCACCGTAAGCAACGTAAAGAGTATAAGGTCCACATCCCTTGAAGGAGTATCCAATATAACGGTGGAATTCAACTGGGGCACGAACATGGACTTTGCCGTGCTGGACGTAAGGGAAAAAGTGGACCTCATAAAGGATATGCTACCACCGGACGTAAGGTCGCCGCAGATATATAAGTACGATGCCTCACAGATCCCCCTTATGGAGATAGCCGTCTACGGCGGGGATGATTTGGGGCAGCTTAAAAAAGTAGCAGAGGAAAAAATCAAAAACAGGCTTTTGCAGCTTGAAGGCGTCGGTATGGTTCAGGTTTTTGGGGGAACGGAAAGGGAAGTACATATTGTGGTGGACCCCGATAAGCTCATGAGATACGGCCTCACCATGGATGCGATTGTAAGGGCGCTGCAGGCGGAAAACCTGAACCTTCCGGGAGGAGCCATATCTTACGGTAAGAGGGAATACCTTATAAGGAGTGTTTCCGAGTTCAAGGATATTTCCGAGATAAGGGAGCTTCCCATTCCGGTAAACGGCGGCACTGTCCCCCTTTCAAGTCTTGCGAGGGTTGAGTACGCCGATGAAACCGACGTAATTTCAAAGATGAATAAAAAACCCAGCGTGGTGCTGGTTCTTTACAAGCAGAGCGGTTTTAACACGGTCCAGGTTTCGGAAAAGGTTTCAAAAGAGCTTGAAAACCTGAAGAAAGAGCTTCCCGCCGATGTGGGCTACACCATCGTCTTCGACCAGGCGAATTTCATAAATAAAGCCATAGGAAACGTGGTTGATAACGCCATAAGCGGAGCTTTGCTCGCGGTAGGTGTTATATACCTCTTCCTCAGGGATTTGCGCTCTACCCTGATAATAGGGATTACGATACCAATTTCGATAATAACTACTTTCGTCCTGGTTTATTTCAACAAACTCACCCTTAACCTGCTATCTCTGGGTGGGCTGGCCCTGGGGGTCGGCATGTTGGTTGATTGTTCCATAGTGGTGCTGGACAATATATTCAGGCACAGGGAAGAAGGGGAAGACAGTATCACCGCGGCCATATCGGGCACCGACGAGGTCGCCAGGGCTGTTTTGGCCTCGACCCTTACCACCGTTGTGGTGTTTTTGCCGGTGGTTTACGTAGAAGGGATCGCTTCGCAGCTCTTCAAAGACCTGGCACTTACGGTGACTTATTCCCTCATGGCATCTCTCATCGTTTCTCTGACCCTCATACCCCTCCTTTCCACAAGGCTAATGGTCGGCAGGAAAATGCAAAGTAATGGTATTGTGGGGGGAATAGGGCGGAAATTTGATACGGCATACGGGAAGGTTTTAAACTTTTACGAAAACTTCCTCAGGTGGGCTCTTTCCCACAGAAAAGTAGTTATAGCAGTTGCTGCAGTCGCTTTTGCAATAAGTGTCAGCTTGATACCGTTCGTCGGCACGGAGTTCCTGCCAAAATTTGATATTGGAAGTATTATGATAACGGTACAAATGCCGGATGGGACGAGGATTGAAGAAATGGAGCGCGCCGTCGATGAGCTCACAGCGAAGATGGAGGCTATCCCGGAGATCCAGGAAGTTCTCAGCATCATCGGATTTTCGCAGGGAGGGGAAGCAAGAGATAACGAGGCATCCATCATGGTAAGGCTAAAGCCCATGGAGGAAAGAGAAAGGGATAGCGATGCCGTGGCGGAGGAAATAAGGAAGATAGTAAGTAAGGTGCCTGGTGTGAAGGCGAATGTGGTGTCGCTTGCCGGCATGATGTTCCTGGGAGAAGCTTCGGAGGCAGTTTCTATAAAGATAAAAGGTGACGATATCGAAAAGCTAAAAGAAATCTCGGATCAAGTGGTAAATATCGTGAAATCCGTGCCGGGCACGAGGGAAGTAAAAAGCAGCATCGCAATGGAGCGCCCGGAGATAAACATAAAGGTTAATAGAGATAAAGCGATGCTTTACGGGCTGAATTCCGCCTATGTAGCAAGCTACGTAAAATCAGCGGTACAGGGCATAACCGCGACCAGGCTCAGGACGGAAGGCGACGAGATAGATGTCAAGGTGAAGGCCGAGGAAAGCCTGGTAAATGACATGAGCAAGCTAAAAAGCCTTACGATTCCGACGCCTGTGGGAGTGCCGCTGCCCCTTGCGAGTATAGCCGGGGTGGAAAAAGGTGAAGGGCCCATTTCCATAGATAGGGAAGATCAGGCAAGAGCCATCAAGGTTACCGGAAGCGTCCTCGGAAGGTTCACAGGCGATGTAAACAGGGAAATACAGGAAAAACTAAAGCACCTTAGGCTGCCGGAGGGCTATACCATAGAAATAGGCGGAGAGCAGGAACAAATAGTGGAATCCTTCAAGAGCCTTTTCCTGGCGTTCATGCTGGCACTCCTTCTGGTATACATGGTAATGGCAGCAGAGTTTGAATCGCTGATGCAGCCCTTTGTCATAATGTTCACGGTGCCCCTTGGAGCTATTGGAGTGGTTCTGTCTCTACTTTTGACGGGAAGGAGCCTTAACATAGCATCGTTCATAGGTATAATAACCCTTGCGGGAATAGTGGTTGACAATGCCATAGTGCTCATAGAATTCGTAAACCAGCTGCGGGAAAGAGGGCTTTCCAGGGAAGAAGCACTATTGAAGGCAGGACCAATCAGGTTAAGACCCATCCTGATGACGACGCTGACGACGCTTTTGGGGCTTTTGCCGCTTGCTTTGGGCTTTGGCGAAGGTGGGGAACTTGGAGCTTCTCTTGCCACCGCCCTGATTGGCGGGCTTACCGTATCTACCGTGCTTACCCTTGTGGTGGTTCCGGTGCTTTACACGGCTTTTGAGGATTTAGGAAAAATGTTAGGCAGGATAAAGTTAAGATAGACATGGGAGCGCCTAAAACCGCCTGCTGGGTGTAGGCGCTCCCTGAAAAGGCGGACTACAAATAGCCCAGCTCCCAAACTTGTGCGCTTTTGCACAGGTCGGGATACTAGGTCAGGTATGGTAAAATTGTTGAAAAAGGCGGGCTTACTTTCGCTAATCCTGGCATTGGCTTTGTTTACCGTTTCCGGTGCCTCCGGCGCCGGTGCAGAAGATGTGCTTAGATTATCCCTTGAAGAAGCGGTGGAGCTTGCTCTAAAAAACAATCCAGCGGTGGGACTTGCGCAGCTTGCGGTGGAAAAGGCCGAGCTAAAAAAGGAG
>JAKKUQ010000021.1 GCA_021890755.1 Thermosediminibacteraceae bacterium
ATAACCTGCCCAGAAATAAAAAGCTATTGAACGAAACTATGGCACATTACATTCTAGGGTGGTCATCCAAAATGTTCACTATTTTCGAAGCGAACATGCGATTATTTTCAAATAACCTATTATTGAGGTGTATACCCGTAAAAGCTAAAGCCATGAAGAAAAGCCCTACAATCAAGGAAAAAGGCTCTTTCCATCCGATCTTCATGGTATCCGCTAGTTTCATCCCTAAAACTACTCCCAAGAGAAAAATTGCAAGTGGAATCATGTAAATTATGAAAGTAGCTGAAATAAGTGCCCTAGATTCCATTTCAATTTCTACTACTTGGCCTACCTGTGCATCTATCTCATTTTGAACCCACATTTTCATGACCTTTTTTCCAGAACCAATACTGCAGGCTTTGCATTTAGCGCATGCAGAAGTGCGAATAACTTCCACTTCGGCTTTATTACCTCTTTTTGAAACAACAATGGCTTTTTCTCGCAACCGGAATCTCTCCTTTTTACTTAATAAACTGATTGATTACATTTATTAGTTCTTCTATTACTTCTTCCTGATGTTCAGTATTCATAGCCCTTGCAACGCATCCTCTAGTATGATCTTTTAAAAGGATCAACCCAACCTTATTCAATGCTGCCCTGACAGCAGCAATCTGAATAAGTATGTCTATACAGTATTTTTCATCTTCAACCATCTTTTGTATGCCTTTTATTTGACCTTCTATCCTCTTCAACCGTTTTTTAATATCTTCTTTGCTTTCACAATAAGAACAAGTGCTTTCGCTTTTCACTATAGCACCCCCAATTTGTGGGTATCTATATTCATTATAGGCTTTGGTATCATTCTAGTCAAATAAATAAAAAACCCCGCTATGCCGTGTACTGACAAGGAACAGAGACCCTTCTCTCCCAGGTGGGTGTCCTCCTGGATGATTCATGTTTCCCTCTCTCATGGAGGGCATACAATCCACATCCAGAGACCGGACTCCCAATGTTATAGTGTTGGCTCTTTCCTCTGTCAGGTCCACGCACACAGCAGGGAGTCTTTTCTTTTTCAATAATAATGATACCACAGAGACTTGTCTTAAATCAATTGTTTTTAATTGGTAACTTGAATGTGGAGCTCCTTTAACTGTTTAGGTTCTACGGGTGCTGGTGCTTCTGTCATAAGGCATGCAGCATTTTGGGTTTTTGGGAAAGCAATGCAGTCTCTAATACTGTTAAGACCTAGAAGCAGCATTACTAAACGGTCAAGGCCGTAGGCTATTCCACCGTGAGGTGGCGTTCCATATTCAAACGCCCTGAGAAGAAATCCGAAACTGTTCCATGCCCTTTCTTTCGTAAATCCCAGTACCTTAAACATCCTCTCTTGAATCTCAGTTTTGTGGATCCTTATACTTCCCCCTCCCACTTCAGTACCGTTAAGAATCAGGTCATAGGCTTTAGCTCGAACCCTGGCCGGTTCTTTTTCCAGCAGGTCTAAATCTTCATCCATTGGTGAAGTGAAAGGATGATGCATAGCTACATACCGCTTTTCTTCTTCATCCCACTCCAGAAGAGGAAACTCCACTACCCACAAGAAATTAAGAGCATTTTTATCAATTAAATCAAGCTGCCTTCCCAGATGCACACGTAGCTGCCCCAACGAAGTTAATACCAGCATTGGATCGCTGTCCGCTACAAAAATCATAAGATCTCCCGGTTGTGCTTCCATGCGTTTTAAAAGCTCTTCTAAGAGTTCCTGACTGAAAAATTTTGCTATCGGTGATTTAATTCCTTCGCTGGAATAGCTTATCCAAGCTAAGCCTTTTGCGCCAAACTCTTTTGCTTTTTCCACCAATTCATCGATTTGTCGGCGACTGAAAAGCTCTGCTGAACTTTTGATATTTATCCCTTTTACTTTTCCGCCCGCATGGGCTGCTTCAGAAAATACCTTGAATTCACTTCTTGATGCAATATCGGTCACATCCACCATTTCCAGCCCAAAACGTGTATCTGGTTTATCCGTGCCATAAAGTTCCATGGCATCTTTATAAGTAATCCTTCTAAAGGGAATTTCTACACTCTTTCCTGTTGTTTTTTCTACCACGTATTTAATAAGTCTTTCATTTAATGAAATTACATCGTCTACATCCACAAAGGACATCTCTATATCAAGTTGGGTAAACTCAGGCTGCCTGTCGGCTCTTAGGTCCTCATCTCTAAAACACCTTGTTATCTGATAATACCGTTCAATGCCAGCTACCATTAAGATTTGTTTGAAAAGCTGAGGCGACTGCGGCAAAGCGTAAAAAGTGCCCGGATTAAGGCGGCTGGGTACTAAAAAGTCTCTCGCACCTTCAGGTGTGCTTCGTGTGAGCATTGGAGTTTCTACTTCTATAAAACCATTTTCATCTAAAAATTCCCTTATAGCCTTATTTACTTTGTGCCTGAAAGTTATATTATGTAACATTGACGGTCTTCTTAGGTCAATGAACCTATATTTTAAACGCAGGCTCTCATCAACTTTTATGTCATCTTCAACGGGAAAGGGTGGAGTTTTTGCTGTATTTAGGATTTCAAGTTCATCAGCATACACTTCGATTTCTCCAGTTTTAATTTTGGGGTTTATATTTTCTTTTGGTCGTTCTAAAACTTTACCTTTAACTGCAATTACAAATTCATTTTTTATTTCTTTTGCTTTTTCAAACGCCTGGAGGTTGTACTCAGGATTGAATACAACCTGAACAATGCCGCTTCGATCCCTTAGATCGATAAAAATTAACCCGCCGTGGTCCCTGCGGGTCTGCACCCAGCCCATCAAAGTAACTTGATTACCACTATTATCTATTGTCAATGATCCACAATGATGAGTTCTTTTCATTTTCTCAGCCATATACTAACAACCCTTTCTAATTTTGTTTTTTAAGTATATTTCAGCTTCATCGCAAGACACTTTGTCCTGCTCACCAGTAGCCAAATCTTTTACTGTAATTTTACCAGACTTAACCTCGTCTTCACCGATTATGAAAGCATACTTGACGGGAATTTTGCTTGCATACTTCATCTGAGCTTTGAGGCTTCTTCCCATATTATCCATTTCCGCAGAAAATCCCGTCTTCCTCAACCTGTAAAGCAGTTGTAATCCGTATTCCCTGTAGTTTTCATCCATAACAGCTATAAAAACATCCATTTCCTTCGAGGGAATTTCAATCAAGCCTTTAGCTTCTAATATAAGTACCAATCTTTCAATGCCTATCCCAAAACCCGCAGCGGGAGTGTGGGGCCCTCCGCATTCTTCTATCAAGTTGTCGTAACGTCCTCCTCCGCAGACAGTGCTCTGTGCTCCTAATTCTTCCGAAATTATCTCAAATACGGTCTTCGTATAATAGTCCAGCCCTCTAACGATACCAGGGTTAACTTGATACTTAACACCTACTGTCGTCAAGCCCTTTTCTACTTCCGCAAAATGCCTTCTACAATCATCACAGAGATAGTCCACAATCTTCGGAACATCTTCAAGGATTTTCTGACAATTGGGATTCTTGCAATCAAGTATCCGAAGAGGGTTTCTCTCAAGTCTCAACAGGCATGTATCGCACAAAAAATCTTTCTTTTTAAATAAGAAATCCTTAAGGGCTTTTTTGTAATCCTCTCGACATGCTTTACATCCTATAGAATTAATATGTACTTCTAGCTGCGAAAGCCCAAGTTTTTCAAAAAACAAAACCGCAAGTGCAATAACTTCTACATCTATTAAAGGACTTGGTGAACCAAAAGCCTCGATTCCAAATTGGTGAAATTCTCTATATCTTCCTGCCTGAGGCCTTTCGTAGCGGAAACAAGGCGTTATATAAAAAAGCTTTACTGGTAAAGGATTATTGTATAGTTTGTGTTCTATGTACGCTCTCGCCACAGGAGCAGTTCCTTCAGGTTTTAGCGTTATGCTCCTTCCAGATTTATCTTCAAAAGTGTACATTTCCTTTTCCACTATATCGGTAGTTTCCCCAATCCCTCTTTGGAATAACTCAGTATGTTCAAAAGTAGGTGTTCTTATTTCCTGATACCCGAACAAAGTGCAAGTTTCTCTAAATACATTTTCTATGTACAACCATTTGGCACATTCCTCTGGGAGCAAGTCCCGAGTCCCTCTTGGTGCTTTGGTAAGCATCTTTTCAGCTCCTTCGTCTAGATTTCGCCACTTTACGAGAGAAGACTGGAACAGAGTCTTTATAAATCAATATAGAGAAATTAGTTTTTTATGTCAAGCGATTTTTCACAATTTCATAACAGATTACACATAGACTTCAAAAAAACCTGTATTAAAATATTAAGTACAAGATACTCAACAAAAATGAAAACCTAAGGAGGTGTATAATATCTTGATTACCTTATCCCGATATAAATACATAATTGCCATACTCTTGGGATTTACATTAGGAGCTGCCGTGGTAGCCGGCGGGATATTTGCCTATAATTTCTTTTATCCCTCAAGCTCTGCTAATGCTGGCATCGGAAATATTACAAGCAAAAGCACAACTCAGTCAACTTCTATCGTTCCTACCCACATTCCTGATATTATTGACAAAGTAAGCGACGCAGTAGTTTTTATAGAAACTACTGTAAGAAATAAAATAAATAATCCGTTTTTCTCCGACCCATTTTTCAGGGAATTTTTTGGTGACAGTTTTCCATTTCCGGATACCCAAAGCAAAAGTATAGGTTCTGGTTTTATCATAAGCTCTGATGGCTATATCTTAACCAATCACCACGTTATAGAAGGCGCAAGCGAAGTCTATGTAACTGTAAAAGGGTTTTCTAAACCCTTCAAAGCTACCGTCGTAGGTACAGATTTCGAACTAGATCTTGCAGTTTTAAAGATAAATTCTGAAAGCAAACTTCCCTTCCTCACTTTAGGCGATTCTGACAAAATGCGGGTAGGGGATTGGGTAATAGCTATAGGCAATCCCTATCGCTTAGATCACACTGTTACTGTTGGAGTAATAAGTGCAAAAGAAAGACCCCTTTCCATAACGGATAGATCAACAGGCAAAACAAGAGTATTTAAAAACCTTATTCAAACCGATGCTGCAATCAACCCCGGAAACAGCGGCGGTCCCTTATTGTCTTTGAATGGCGAAGTTATCGGTATAAATACCGCTGTTAATGCCGAAGCTCAGGGTATTGGTTTTGCTATTCCCATCAATACAGTAAAAGAAGTGTTGGATGAGCTTATAAAAACTGGAGGTGTTGCAAGGCCTTATATAGGGGTATACCTGCAGGAAATCACCAAAGACTTGGCAGACTACTTCCAGTTAAAGAGCACCAACGGTGCCTTGATAAGTTACGTTGTTCCGGGTAGCCCCGCTGAAAGAGCTGGCTTGCAACCTGGCGATATAATTCTTAAAATAAACGATAAAGCTATTAAAAAACCTAGCGATGTAACGGAAATAATAAGCAACACAAAAATTAATGAAAAGATAGTGCTGCTAATATACAGGAATGGCACAACGATTTACGTTCCGGTAACGGTGGGGAAAAAGCCCAACCAATAAAAACTCGAGGGGTCAAAGCCTCCCTCGAGTTTTTTTAAAAAAAATCCACTTTGGATTTATATTTTCGGCATCTAGTTCGCTTCGGATGCTCCTCACTGTTTCTACGTCTATATTCATATCCCAAGCAATCTCCTCGTCCCCAACACCTTCCTCGAATAGTTCTAGAAAATCTGTCAGGTTTTCTTCGTGCCGCAGTAATAACCTGGGGGATTTATTTCTTTTCTTCATGCAAATCCCTCCAATCCCCAGGTCTAGTATGCCCTCTTAATTCATAAAATATTTAATAATATTTAGCACAAAAGGATTATTTGTCTTTTCTGCTCCAATGCTCGATTCACTGCCGTGACCGGGTAAAATACGTACATCTTCTTCAAAAATCAATAGTTTTGACTTTATAGAGTTTATCAATTCCCGGTAAGAACCTCCCGGAAAATCTGTTCTTCCTACGGAGCCGGCAAAAAGAGTATCACCGCTAAAAAGCAGTTTTCCGGCTTTTATACATATGCTCCCTGGAGTATGTCCGGGGGTCCATATTATTTCTAACTCTGAATTTCCAACCTTCAACAATTCGCCTCCCTTTAACTTTATATCAGCAGGAGGTTGAGTAAAACCGTACCCCATAAAACTTGAAAGGTTTTCTTCGGCAGAAACCAACATTTTTGCATCTTTCTCGTGAATGGCAACTTTCGCCCCCGTCGCATCTTTAACGTCCCCCACAGCTCCTATATGGTCCGCATGGCCGTGGGTTAGAATTATAAACTCCACCTTTATGTCCTGCTCTTTTATTTCTTTCAGTATAGTTTCAGGCTCCGCACCAGGATCTATAATTACCCCTTTTTTGGTATCGTCTCCCAATATATAACAATTAGATGCAAGAGGGCCTACCATTAAACGTTTTACAAACATTGCGCTCCTCCTTAAAACGTCTTTTTTGAATCTAGCAATATTGTGACAGGTCCGTCATTTAAAATGGTTACCAGCATGTGAGCCTGAAATTGGCCTGTTTTGACTTTAGAAATCTTTTTCCGGCAACATTCCACGAACACTTCGTACAATTCGCGAGCTTTATCTTGAGGTGCAGCCTGCGTAAAACTCGGTCTTCGGCCCTTTCTGACATCACCCATCAAAGTAAACTGTGATACTACGAGGATTTCTCCATTGATGTCCTCTACTGAAAGGTTCATTTTTCCTTCATTGCCCTCAAATACTCTAAGGTTCACGATTTTCTCAGCCAGATATTCCGCATCCTCCAAGGTATCATCTTGCGCCACTCCTACAAGAACCATAAGCCCCGGACCTATTTCGTTTATTACCTGACCGTCTACGGTAACGGAAGCACTCTTCACTCTTTGCACAACAGCCCTCATATCATATTTCCTCCTATTGATTCATCACCCTTTTAACTTCAAAAACACCTTTTACTCTTTTCAATTTTTGAATAATGTTATCTAAATGTTGTTTATCGGTAATCTCAAGGATTAGGTCTATCACTGCTATGCCGTTTTTTGATGCCCTAGCATTCACTGAATCTATTGTCGTTTTCATATCACCCAGAATATTTAACACATCTGACAAAATGCCGGGCCTGTCGTAAGCAGAAGCCTCTATTTCCACGGGATAAGACTTTTCTTTGAATCCTTCCCATTTTACCTCAATAAGACGTTCTTTATCGTACATATTATTTAGCACATTCGGGCAATCCTGTCTGTGAATCGAAACTCCACGTCCTCTGGTTATATAGCCAATAATTTTATCCCCTGGCACTGGATTACAGCACCTAGAAAATTTTACTAACACATTATCTACACCATCAATTTTTATGCCTTCAATGACTCCTTTTTTCCGCTTTAACTTTTGATCGCTTTTTACCTCTTCCAGCACTAGTTTATCGGACTTTACATGCTTTTTATATTCCTCCAGAATTTTCTGGAAGGCTTGAGCCGCTGACATCCCCCCATAGCCAACTGACGCGAACAGGTCGTCCAAGCTTTGGAAGTTTAACCGTTTTAACAAATTGTCCATAAAATCCTGATTTATAAGCTGGTACACATCATACCCCTGTCTTTTGGCCTCTTTTTCCAGCATTTCTTTGCCGCGACTAATATCTTCTTCACGGCGCTCTTTTTTAAACCACTGCCTTATTTTATTTTTTGCTTGAGTGGATTTGACAAATTTAAGCCAATCCCTACTTGGTCCGTTGCTGTGCGATGACGTAATTATTTCAACTATATCTCCATTTGCCAGCTTATAATCCAGGGGGACTATCTTGCCGTTAACCTTAGCTCCTATGCACCTGTTCCCTATATCTGTGTGTATTCTATAAGCAAAGTCTACGGGACACGATCCTGCTGGTAAATCTATTACATCACCTTTGGGAGTAAAGACATAGACTTCATCGGAAAATAAATCTATCTTCAAGGATTCCATAAATTCTTTGGCATCTCGTAAATCTCTCTGCCAATCAAGAATTTCCCTGAGCCATGATAATTTTTTATCAAAATCGTCTTCTTTATTTCCCTCTTTGTACCGCCAGTGGGCTGCTATGCCGTACTCAGCCGTTTTATGCATCTCGTAAGTCCTTATCTGTATTTCGAGGGGTTCTCCTGAAGAATCAATAACCGTAGTATGAAGGGATTGATACATGTTGGGCTTTGGCATTGCGATGTAATCTTTAAATCTGCCAGGTATGGGCTTCCAAAGGGTATGAACAACTCCCAGCGCTGCGTAGCAATCCCTTACACTTCCTACTATGACTCTAACAGCCGTCAAGTCAAAAATTTGTTCAAAAGACTTGTTTTGTTCTTTCATCTTTTTATAAATACTGTAAAAGTGCTTTGGCCGCCCTTGGATTTCAGCTTTTATTCCTGCAGCAGCCAGGCGTTCCTCGAGGATTGCTATCATTTTGTTTATGTGTTCTTCTCTTTCTCTCCTCTTTTTTGCTACTTTTTCCACCAGTTCATAATAACGGTCAGGTTCCAAGTACCTAAAGGCTAAATCCTCTAATTCCCACTTTATTTTAGAAATTCCCAGGCGGTGAGCAAGAGGTGCAAATATCTCCAGCGTCTCTATTGCAATTTCTCTCTGTTTTTCCTCTGGCAAGTACTTCAATGTTCTCATATTGTGGAGTCTATCAGCCAGTTTTATAAGTATAACCCTTATGTCTTTTGCCATGGCCAGAAACATTTTTCGAAGGTTTTCCGCCTGTTGTTCTTCTTTTGTCTTGTATTCAAGTTTCCCTAATTTTGTTACACCGTCTACCAGCAAAGCTATTTCTGACCCGAAATTTTCAGTTATATCATCAAGAGTATAGTTAGTATCTTCTACCACATCATGTAGGAGGCCAGCAGCAATGGTAATAGTATCCAACTCAAGGTCGGCCAAAATCATAGCAACTTCTAAGGGGTGGAAAATATAAAGCTCACCGGAAACTCGGTGTTGGCCATCATGGGCTTTTTTGGCAAATTCATAAGCCCGTTTGACCAACTCCAAGTTGGCCGAAGGATTATACGACTTTATGCGCTCAACCAATGAATCAAGAGTTGCCAAGAGGATCCACCCCTTTTTTTTAACGCCTAATATTTGATGAGCGAAATCACTTCGTATTCGGATAAAGACTCCCTTCCCTTTAACTCAGTCAATTCTATCAAAAAAGCAACAGCAGTAACTATTCCACCTAGTTTTTCCACCAGCTCAATGGTAGAGAAAATAGTTCCTCCAGTAGCTAAAAGGTCGTCCACCACTAACACTTTTTGCCCTTTCTTAATGGCGTCTTTATGCATTTCTAGCACATCAGTTCCATATTCGAGCTGGTACTCGGCTTTTATGGTTTCTCCAGGGAGTTTTCCCTTTTTCCTTGCAGGGACAAACCCTTTTCCAAGCTCATACGCTAGAGGAGCTCCAATAATAAAACCTCTAGCTTCAGGCCCGGCCACAAGGTCAAAATCTTTTTCCCGTACCAAGTCTGCAAGGCTTTTAATTGCAGTCTTAAAAGCTTCCCCATCCTTTAATAGGGTAGTTATATCTTTAAAACTTATTCCTTTTTTGGGAAAATCCATTATTACGCGAATTTTCTCTTTTAGATCCATTAAAACTCCTCCTGTTTGAGTAATTCTTGTATTTTATAAAAATTATTATAAAATTCTATTACTTTAGCTCGTAAGTGCAAAAGCTTCTGATATGTTGGTGAAAGCCTGTAATCTAAATTTTTCACGTTAGTATTGAATTGAACAACTTTTATTTCATCCCCATTTAAGATATGCTTTAATACTCCTATTTCTTCTAAAATGTTTAGCGTATTGATTACCGCAATACGATCCGCTTTTCGGAAGTTTCGCCTTTTTAAAAAATCCATTATTTCTTTAATGGCGAAGGTGGCTTTCCTTTTATTCACCATCATGTATATAAAGCCGAAAACAGAAACCAAAAACTCCTTTTTTGGCAGCAGCTTTTCACACACCATATAATTATACCGTAAATCTTCGCGGTTGAAAATCAAATGCATCTTTTTAGGAGATATATTAAAAACGTGAGCTTTCATCAGTTCTATGCTAAAAGGTGGATCATAAAAAACTACTTCTTCCATAAGGTCTGCTGCTAATTTAAGGAAATCTAGCCCTGGATTTATCAAAACAATGTTTTTCTTATTTTGAATATCGGTCTTATTTAAATTAAAAAAGACCCCCATATCTGACTTTATGTTATCGAATTTTCTTAAATATGCTAGCAATCGCCATGCTTGATAAGGGGTATTAACCTTAACCATCGTTCTTTTCCCAGATTCAAATAGGTCTTTCACATACCGGCGTTTGTTTTTGACTTTTAGTAATTTTACCCCGTCATCAAAGTTCTTTTGAGTGTTCGCATTGCTTTCAGAAAGACATAAATTCGCTGTGAGTAAAGTATTTTTGCTAAAAAATCTTTTATAATATTCTTCTTCGAGTTTTATCATAATTTTGTCGCGAAGGTAGGGGATTTTGATATCCTTCAAATTAAGTTGCAGTTCTCTAATCCCTTCCCATTCATTTATCTCCAACCAAAAAGCTACATCTATAAAAGGAGCTATTTCTAGCTCATTTTTGTAATATCCAAAATTAAAACCTATTGCACTAAACTCTTTTTCTTTTTTCTTCAGTTGAATTTTTAAATGTTTTTCCCCTTCTCCTACTGCTTTGACATTTTCCACGGATAAGTTTTTACATACAAAAATGGGTTTTGGATTGCCAAATCCAAAGGGTTCTAAAAGTTTTAGCTGCTCTGCCAACTCAGGGGTTATTTCATTAGAACTTAACTCCATATCTATTTTTAGTTTTAAATCCCATTCATCCCGCGAAATTTTTCTAGCCAGCTCATTTATTTTCGAGCGAAAATTTTCAATTTCTTTTACTCGAATAGTAAAACCCGCAGCCTGTTCATGACCCCCAAATTTATCAAGCATGTATGACAGTTCGCTTAAAGCATTGAAAATGTTAAATCCCGGAATACTTCGTGCCGATCCCCTCCCTTCCTCCCCTTCCTCAGCTATCAGTATACAAGGCATGCAGTAACTCTGTGCCAGCTTTGAAGCTACGATTCCTATAACTCCCGGATGCCAATCTGCACTAGATGCTACTATAACTCTATCGTTAAAAGTTTTCATATTTTTTTCTATGTACTCTTTTACTTCGTTATATATCTTTGTTTCAATAGTTTGTCTTTCACGATTAAGGATTTCTAGTTTTTTGGCAAGTTCTTTGGCTTCAGAATCGTTATCGGTGAGCAAAAGTTGAACCGCCAATGCAGCATCAGAGATTCTTCCAGCTGCATTTAGCCTTGGTGCCAGTATATAACTTATTTTTTCTTCATCCAGCACCTCCGGGTCAAGGTGTGCCTGCATCAATAAAGCTAACAGTCCTTGTTTATCAGTAGTTTTTAGAGCTCTAATACCTTGCTTGGCTATTATCCTGTTTTCATCCACCAATGGAACCATATCTGCTATTGTACCTAAAGCTGCAAGGTCTAGATATTTAATCGTGACATCTCTGCTACAATTTGTAAGTGCTTGAACAAATTTTAGAGCCACCCCTACCCCTGCGAGCTCTTTAAAAGGATATGGGCAATCTTTCTGTTTTGGATTAATCACAGCTACGGCCTCGGGAACAACTTCGTGTGGTTCGTGATGATCTGTAATTATTATATCTAAACCAAGTTTCCTTGCATATTTCACTTCTTCTTCCGATGATATCCCATTATCGACAGTAATTATCAAAGTAGTGCCTGATCGTGCAATTTTTTCTAAAGCCTCTATATTAAGTCCATAACCCTCATCCAACCGTGAAGGGATATAAAAATCTACATTGCCTCCCATTTCTTTCAGCACTCTGACAAGTAGACTACACCCTGTAATTCCGTCCACATCATAATCTCCGTATACTGTTATCTTTTCTCCAGCTAGCAGTGCCTTTTTTACCCTCTGAACAGCTTTGTCCATATCTTTAAGCATCATAGGGTTATACATGTCATCGAGGGAGGCTCTTAAAAAACGCATCACATCTTCTTTTTCCTCTATTCCTCTGCTCTTTAGAAGCTTTAAAATAACGGGGTTAAGATTTTTTACGTTAAATGCGGGAGTGACCGGAGGACATAATTCCCATAAGTAGTTTCCATCTATCAAAATTTAGCACCCCCATCCCTTAAAAACATATATAATTATAAACCAACGGAAATTTTATATCAACGAATTTTTTATTATAACAATTGGCCGCTATTATTTATCACATTTACCAATACATCTCGGCTTAACTCATCCACTATATAGAGTTTGCCACCAGCCGCATTTACAATTTTTGTGAGGCAGTCTCGATTTGGCTGAAGTCCAATACAGCAAAAGCCAATTTTTCTTTTTTTAATTTTCTGCGCCGCAATAATGGCATCTTTCACTGGATCTGTGCTCCACAACGGTACAGTGGGAATTCCATCAGTTATAAGCATAATCAACGGATTTTTCAATTTTCTAGAGCACATATAAGAAAGTGCATGATCCAATGCAAGAGCTAGCGGTGTTAGACCAGAAGATATTATGCTGCTCACACCAGCATCAACAGCGCTAAAATTTTTTGTGAAAGGTACGCAGAGCTCAACATTTCTTTCCTGAAACGCCAGAACACTAACTCTTCTGTAAGATTTTAGTACAATATGCTTTGCTAAAAACTTTGCACTTCTTAGCCTTTCTCCAGTCATGCTAGCACTTGCATCTATGATGAGGCAAATGTCCTGCCCTTTTTCAGAACACTTTCTTACAGCAACCAAGTCCTCGCTTGAAATTGACAATCTTTCACCATTAAGGTAACACCGGACTAGAGCATTTTTGACTGTTTCTGTAACTTCGATTTCTTCAGGCCATTCGGCTTTGTCATAAGGCACTTTTAAGATTTTTCCCCCGGTGTTTTGAAGGCTTTTCGTGGCACAGCTTATGGGTGGTGTAATAATCTCTTCTCCTTTTCGAGAAAGTGATTTTATAATCTTTTTCAATGCTAATTCTAATTCTTTACGATTCAGCTTTATAAAATTTATAAGATTTTCTCCTTCTGCTGTTAGGGAATAAAATCCAGATGTTCTAGAAAGAAGTTTATTCCCTTCGAGGCGCTTTAAAATCTCCTCCAAGTCTCCATACTTTTTTTTCAGCTCAAAAAGATCTATTCCCTTTCCGGAATTGAAAAACTCCAACAATTCTTCCAATTCTTTCAGGCTACCAAAATACTCACTTAATTCTATCGCCTGTTGATATTCCTTGCTAAAATAATACATACCTTCGCTCAAGTTATTTTGTTTTAAATAAGAATCGGTATTTGCAGCATAGGGGGAAAGGTCGACTGGAGTTTTACCAACTTCGTTTACAATTTTTTCTACTTTTCTCAGTTCTACTCCCTGCTTAATTAGCGATTCCTCTAATTTTTCTATCACGAACAAAAGGAAATCCAAACTTTCATCATCAAGCAGGATTGAAAGGTGCACATGGTTTAAATGACCTTTTAAAAGGCTTTCCGTTTTACCGTAATTAAGGCTCCCCGAAAGCCTCCCTCCTCCGCTGCCCGTTTGAATGTCTATGCGGTCAGCCATAAATTCCATTGAAACTTGGGATAGAGCATTAAGGAGGTCGTCAGCTATACGTTTTACATTTACAGCCTTAACTTCGTGAAACAGATCTACATGTAGTATCTCGCCTTCATTAAATCTGTTGTAAAAAACTTTTCCCGCATCAGAATTAGTGATTATGCGAACTATATGAGGACGCTCTGGAGAAACAACATGGACTTTTCTACTTGCGACAGCTGCCTCTCCAACCCTAACTCCTCTGCCTCTTGTAAATTCCTTTCTCATTTTTTCTACAGGCGATATCACCAAAGTTCATCCTCCGTTTTAACACATTCATTAATATCTAGTTGTTTTATAGGAACAGCTTTATGGACCGGTGCTTTTATGTTAACATTTTTGGGATCTGCTGCATTAGAAACTTTTCCTTTTAAAGAATTTGAAAAAACCGAAAGAATTCTTCGTAAGGCATTAAATTTATCTTTTTTGTAACCCTCTTTTTGCGGTACACTAATAGCATTTTCTCTGACCGAAAATTCGTTTAATGCTTTCTGATGATTTTCTTGGGCTTTATGGTTATGGTTTTCGAGATTTTTCAATATTTCAGCCAGGTTTTTCCCATCGGTTCTATGCTTTAGAGCGAACCTGACAAGGTATGCTATATCTTTTTTATCAGGCTTTTTACCCAGAAGTGCTCCCAACATCCAGACCCCATGGAGAATCGACTCCAATCCCCTAATGCTTTCTAAACCAAAATTGATGTACATTGACGCTAAGGTTGTTTTTAAATCATCCGAAACATAAAATTGATCAAGCCTCTCTTTAGCTTTTATAAATTCCTTTACTTTTTCCATTTCTAACGCAGGGTCATCCTTAAGATCTCGTCCCTCCAATATTTTCAGGACAGTTCCTATATCTTTAGGCCTTTCGACATTTACGACAAAATCGAATCTATCGGAGAGCTGCCGGCGTATATCTTCCAGGGGACCGGGTTCTTCATCAGGGTTAGATGCGGCCCATACGCTGACCTGCACCGGTAATTCAACTGTAGGCATCCCTACTTCTTCTATCTGTATCCTCCCGGGTTTTGTCCCCATGACATCCAGTAAAATATCCACAATCTCCGGAGCAGTATCTGCCAGACGGTTTATTTCGTCGATAAAAATAACACCTCGGTGTGCCCTTGGGATTGTGCCAAGGAGCAAAGCCGCTTGAGGGTTTTCCTTAGACAAAAGCTTTCCCACATCAATACTCCCTACTACCGTTCCCTTTTTCGCTGAATGGGATATTTCGAGGAAAGGCATATCAATCAGTTCCACGCCTATCCTCTCAATTTCTTCAGGAGAAAGGTCCCGGTGCTTGGGACAATGGGGTCGTTTTGGATCACAGTTAAACTCGCATCCTTTTATTCGCTCGATTTTCGGGAAAATATTGCGGGAGGCCCTTATTATTGTAGTTTTGCCAGTGCCTCTTAAACCTTCTGCGTGAATATGAACTGGAATGCCAGCGTAAGTCGAAAGGATAGCAATGTCTATAATGTCGAAAAGGCCGCTGTTGCCTTCGTGCCTTATTAACTGCGAATACCTTTTCATCCAAATCCCTCCTTACGACAATATTTTCCCACCAAATAAGCTTTTTAATTAAAAAAAAAGAGGGTTTTATCGACCCTCTCTTAAAAATTCTTTCCTTAAGCCCGAGCAGTCTTTTGTTGTCCTCTCAACATACTCCATATAGGAGTGGCTATAAATACCGTAGAATAAACACCGCTTACCATTCCTACGATGAGTGCCAAAGTAAAATCCTTGATTGTTTCACCACCTAAAAAGTAGAGCGCAATTATAGAAAGGAGCGTTGTTAAAGAAGTATTTACAGTTCTTGCAAGAGTTTGACTGATACTTGTATTGGCTATATCATCAAACGAAGCTTTGGTCATAATTTTTAGATTTTCGCGTATGCGGTCAAAGATAACTATTGTATCATTTATCGAATACCCCACTATTGTAAGAATAGCTGCTACAAACGTAGAGTCAACGGGTATATAAAATATTGAATAAAAGCTTACCATTACAAGGACGTCGTGAACCAGAGCAAGGATCGCAGCTATTCCAGACTTGAGTTCAAAGCGAAAGGCAACATAAATAAGCACGCCGATATTAGCTATTGCCAAGGCTATCAAAGCCTGTCTTTGAAGTTCTTTACCGATTGTTGCATCAACCTTTTCAGCGCGGATCAGTTGAGCGTTGGGCCATTTTTCTCTTATGGCTTCTGTTATCTTGCTCTTTTGTTCTGGCGAAAGTACCACAGTTCTAATGATCAGCTCTTTGCGATCGTCTCCAGCTTCTTTCACTTCATAGGTCTTCAAATTTAAACTGTCAATTTGCTGCCTTGCTTCTTCAAGGCTGTAAGGCTGCCCAATATTGAAATGCAGTATATCGCCGCCAGTAAAATCTATGCCCCAATTCAAACCGCGCGTTGTTAAGGAGATTAGCCCTGCGGCTATAACAACTAAAGATATAGTCAACCAAATCCATTTCGTTTCCATTATGGCGTATTTTTTCACCGTCTTCACCCCCTAGGCGCTGAAGAATTTTTTGTTAGTAATGAGCCTTGTATTTATCAGGTTTACGAGGAGTATTCTCGTAACTACAATAGCAGTGAATAGACTTATAATGTTACCGAGAATTAAAGTCACCGCAAAGCCTTTAATGGGTCCCGTGCCAAAATAAAATAGTATAAGGGCAGCTATAATTGTGGTCAAATTAGAGTCAATAATGGTAGTCAAAGCCTTATGAAACCCTGCATCCATGGCGGCTTTCAGCGTCTTTCCACTTCGAAGTTCTTCTTTAAATCTTTCGAAAATAAGCACGTTGGCATCAACAGCCATACCTACAGAAAGGATAAAACCTGCAATTCCTGGCAAAGTCAACGTTGCATCCAGTGCAATAAAAGTAATCAAAACTAGCATTATATAAAACGCAAGGCCTATATCTGCTACTAGTCCCGGAATTCTGTAATAGATTAGCATAAAAGTCATGACCAAAATAATACCTATTATGCCCGCCCTAAGGCTCTTTGCAAGGGAATCTGTTCCTAGAGTTGGACCCACCGACCGTATTTCTCTCTGAACCAAATCTATCGGCAGTGCTCCGCCTCTGATGAGGGCGGCAAGCTGCGCAGCCTCATCTATGCTTGAAAGCCCCTCTATTATAGCTTCGCCGTTAGTGATAACCTCTTTTACAATAGGCGCTGAGATGACCTCACCGTCCAGCACAATCGCAATGGGTTGACCTTTAAATTTCTGAGTGGCTTCTGCAAATTTTTTCGTCCCTTCTGAATCCAGTTTAAGGCTCACCACGGGCATGTTTAAGTAGTATACAGCTTTAGCATCACTTACGTTGTTACCGGTCAGTATAATTTTCTGGTCGGGACCTATAAATTCTAGCGAAGCGGTTTTCCCTATTATTTCAAGCGCCTTCTGGGAATCTTTCACGCCTGGAAGCTCTACCCTTATCCTGTTTGTTCCCTGCCTTACAACAATGGGTTCTGCCACGCCTAGCTGGTCTACTCTTTTCCATATAACTTCTCTTGCTGCATTCATTTTTTCATCGGATATCGTTTCGCCGGGCTTGGGCTTTGCCTCAAGCAGGACATATATCCCTCCCTGAAGGTCTAGGCCCAATTTAATTGCTTTTTTCACAGGTAGAACTTGGTAAGGGCCTATTTTAATGCCATAAGCCAATGTATAGGCCAAAAAAAAGGCAATAAATAAAATAACTCCAATTTTTAGTAAGCTTTTGGCCCTTAAATTCATTTACTGGTCTCCTCCATTCCCTTATGTACTGCAAGTTTTATTATATCCCTCTCTTGAAAGGCTTGTCAACAAAACACAAATTTAAAAGGCCTTTTTAAAAAGGCCTTTATTCATTTTCCTTTTGGCACACCTGATTTGCCACTGTACAGGATGTTTTACATGCCGATTGGCAAGATGCCTGGCATTCTCCGCATCCTCTTGAAAAAATAGCTTTTTTATCGCATAAATTTCCCTTATGTACCACCTTGATATGCTTCAATTCTAACTCCCTCCTTTGCAATTATATGAGTCGCCTTGCTAAATTATATCACAAAGTTAAAACCGTGAAAAGAGTGTTATAAATTGACTCCTATTGCTCCGGCAATGGCACCAATCAGAAACCCTAAAACTAAATCGACCAGCATCCCTAAATCAAATCCAACTTCCTTCGTAATAAAAAATCTCAGGGTCATTAAAAATCCTACATACAACAGACCAATGAATCCTCCGTGAAGCCAACCACCGTAATCTAAGTCTCTTGTGGCATTAAAACTGCTAAACACAATGCTCAGAGCACCTATAGCAATGACCGCTTTAGGTATTATATCTTCTGATATCGCGCTAAAATACAAGATTACGCTAAAAGCAAGAATTAAAAATATCGTAATTATATAGGCATTTAAAGTTCCTATAAACACTTTATAAACGTTCAACCTTTTCTCTACCACATGATTTTTCATGAAAATTCAACCTCCTTCTTTATTACTACTTTATTTAAAGAAGGAGGTTGAATATGACAAGAGCTCGTACTTATTTTGATGATTTTTCAGCTTTTTTGATTACGTTTCCGATGGCGGATCTGGTTACCTTTATTTTAACCTTATCGCCAACTTCCAATGTTATCACATCGTCTTTAATGTTTAAAATCCGCCCAAAAATACCTCCGATTGTAATAATTTCATCGCCCTCTTGAAGGCTGTTGAGCATATTCCTGCGTTCCTTTTCCCTTTTCTGTTGAGGTCTTATGATTAAAAAATAGAAGATAACAAATATCAGTATTAACGGACCGAACTGTTGGATAAAAATCGTTGTATCCAAGTTAGAATCACACCTTCCTTTGCTATTTGATTATTATTAGTATTAAATCTCTATTTCTATAAACATTTCAAAAATCCTCTTCAGTTGTAACCAAACTTTGCAAAGAATTCTTCCTTTAATTCTAGAAAATAGCCCCCTTCTATTGCTTTGCGAATCTTTTCCATAAGTCGAAGCAAAAAGTATAAATTGTGAAAGGTTGTGAGCCTCAAACCGAGAATTTCATTAGCATTTAGAAGGTGTCTTATATAGGCTCTTGTATAATTTCTGCATACATAGCAATCACACTCAGGGTCCAAAGGCGAAAAATCTCTTGCGTAAGCAGCATTTCTTACAACCAGTTTTCCTCTTGCTGTAAAAACAGTTCCATGGCGCGCTATCCTGGTAGGTAGCACACAGTCAAACATATCTATACCCCTTAATATGCTTTCAAATATAGCATCTGGCGAACCTACTCCCATTAAATATCTAGGCTTATCTTCCGGCAGCAGGGGAACTACATAATCCAGAACCTCATACATACATTCTTTTGGTTCTCCAACGCTCAATCCACCTACAGCGTAACCTTCAAAGTCCATTGAGACCAAATCTCTTGCACTTTTTTCCCTTAAATCCTTATAAACTCCTCCCTGAACTATGCCAAAGAGAGCTTGCTTTTCGTTTTTATGATGCTTTTTGCACCTTTCAGCCCACCTCGTGGTGCGTTCTACTGAATTTTTTACATACTCATAAGTGGCAGGATACGGTATGCATTCATCAAAGCTCATTATTATATCTGCACCAAGAGAATTTTGTATCTCAATACATATCTCTGGGCTTATAAAGTGTAGAGAACCATCTATATGCGACCTGAATGTCACTCCTTCTTCCCTTATCTCCCTCAACTCGCCTAAGCTAAAAACTTGATATCCTCCGCTATCTGTTAGTATGGAACCTTTCCAGTTCATAAATTTATGTAACCCACCAGCTTCTTCGATTAACTTATGTCCTGGCCGAAGATAAAGGTGATAGGTATTACTTAGAATAATCTTCGCTCCTATTTGTTCGAGTTCGTCCGGGGCCATGGTTTTGACTGTTGCCTGAGTACCAACAGGCATAAAGACGGGAGTCTCTATTACGCCATGGGGAGTTTCTAGAACACCGACTCTTGCGGCGCAGTTTTCGACCCGTTTCAATACTTGGAACCTCATTGGTACGGCTTTCCCCCTTTTTAATGGGCCAGACGAATTATCACTTCGCTAAGAGTACGGCCTTATTCTTCAGGGATCTTCATTCCCACCAGTTATTTATCATTAACGGATTTCGTAGAACCTATTATGGTTCCTTCTTCTCCAAGATTCTTCCCGGGAGAAAAAATTTTATTAATTGCAAACAACGCACCTATAGATATAATGCCCAGGAAAATATCCGACATTGTCTCCGCTTCGATTATCATCTTTCTGGCTGTTGCAAAAAGCAAAACTTCAATAACGCTCGACGGAGTGTGGAGCACGAGCATTATCACCAGCTCAAGCCCTATCACCAACAAAAGAGCATGACCGAGAAAAGTTCTTAAAAGCGGAAAGGTTTGTAATGGTGGGGTGGTATATATTATTTTAAAATACCTAAAAAGATCCACTGTTCCAATAATAACCCCTATGACGATAAAAATTGCAAGCGCTACTTCTAAAATAAAAACCCCTTTTATTATATGCTCGCTGGCTTTGCCTTTCATTCATTCCCTCCCCTATATAATCAACATGGCATCGCCAAAACTATAGAACCTATATTTCTTTTTTATGGCTTCTTCATACGCTGCCATAATTAACTCTCTATCAGCAAAAGCACAGACCAACATTAGAAGCGTGGACTCCGGCAAGTGAAAATTTGTCACCATACCATCTACTACCTTAAAGCGGTATCCCGGATATATGAAAAGATCTGTCCATCCACTAAGGCTTTTTACGAATCCTTTTTCGTCAGCTACGGTCTCCAAAGTTCTGGTGGAGGTTGTCCCTACAGCAATTACTCTCTTACCGTGTTTCTTTGTTGTGTTAATCATCTCAGCGGCTTCACTATCAACTTCGAAGTACTCTGGATGCATCTTATGCTGCTCTACATTTTTTTCCTTAACAGGTCTGAAGGTCCCAAGGCCAACGTGAAGTGTAATATAACAAATTTTTACCCCTTTTTGCTCGATTTTTTTCAGCAGTTCTTCGGTAAAATGCAATCCTGCTGTTGGGGCAGCAGCTGAACCCGGTTTTCGAGCATATACTGTCTGGTACCTTTCTCTGTCCTTTAATTCTTTTTTTATGTAAGGTGGAACAGGCATCTGTCCAAGTTCGTCCAGGACATTCTCGAAAATACCTTCGTAATAAAATTCCACTATACGGCCTCCAGCATCGGTATAGTCTAGTACTTTTGCCTGGAGCCTTCCATCCCCAAATATAAATTCCGCTCCTGGTCGTGCTCTTCTGCCGGGCTTTACCAATACCTCCCATTTATTTTCGCCAATCCTCTTTAAAAGAACAAATTCTATCTTGCCTCCAGTATCTTTTTTTACACCCAGCAACCTGGCAGGTATAACTTTCGTATCGTTAAGAACAAGGCAGTCGCCCTCTTCCAGGTAATCCGTAATATTTTCGAAGGTCCTGTGCTCAAAAATTCTAGCATCCCTTTTTACAACCATAAGCCTGGATTTATCTCTTTTTTCCAGTGGTTCCTGAGCGATAAGTTCTTCAGGTAGTTCGTAGTAAAATTCTTTCACATCCACAGCTCAGTCACTTCTCCTTTAATAAAAATCTTTTTCTAGGTCCACACCTTTATAATAGTGAAATAGTATATCCTTATAATCATATCCCTTTTCTGCCATAACTTTTGCTCCCCATTGGCTCATACCAACGCCGTGACCATAACCTCTTCCCTGAAGTTCATAATACTGAAAAGTAACCGGCATGCTCTTAGATCCTTCAGAACCTTTAATAAATACTATTCCTTCAGATAATATTGTTTTAAAATTACTTGAAATTACCGTGGTTCCGCCAAGTTGATTAAGTGGTGTGATCCTTTCGCCGTCAGCTGTTAGGTATACCATGGCATCGGTTTTAATTTCAAAAAGAGTGCTTTTTAATTGGAAAGCATTCCTTATTTCCATCCCCGTAAGCACTTTATCTCCAGAAGCTCCTCTGACCAGTAATTTTTTTATCCTCCCTGATTCGCTTTTTTCTAGTATCTTAAAATCCTGCACTTGTGTTCGTGGAATTTTTACTGTCCATGAACTATGCGGGCTATTTAAGCTAAATTCATCTTTTACAGACTTTAGGTAAGGTAATTCAGTTCCATTGACATCGCTGTTGTTTTCGGTAATACCACCGCTGTTGGAATGGTATAATGCAGCAATAGGCTCACCCTGATATGTCAAGATTTCTCCTTTTGTCATATTCACAGCTTCGTTAGTTCTCACATGCTCGCTATCATATCCGCCGTAAACTTGATCACTTACGTCATTAGTAACATCAAAACTCCCTTTACCACCCTTTAATATGCTATAAACCGCATAGGTCCTTGCTGCTACAGCTTGGGCCTTTAGCGCTTCTATTGGCCATGAAGGGGGCATTTCGTTTGGCAGGACACCGTAAAGGTACTCTTCTAAACTCAATTCATTTATAGCTGTTATTCCGCCATTGGAAGCTGGCAAAAATTCAATAACTCCTCTGTATCTTCGATCGTTTAAAGAAATAATTCCACCTTCACGAGCGCTCTTAACGTATAAAGGAGCTTCCAAGGGAAGTGGCAGGGTAAACCTTGAAAGCGAATGTCCGCTTTTGAATTCTATGTACTTGCCCGACATTTTTAAACCTTCCATTGCACTTACGTCGGTTAAAACATCTTGCTCGTAATTTGTTATACTAACGCTCAAAGTGTTTTCCGGTACTTCATATAATGGGATGAAAGAGTTTTGGCGTTTTATTCCAACTATAAATCCTTCTGAAGCTGTCAGCATATAAGATGTCCGGGCTGTTTTATCATAAAAAAGCCCCACCCGGATTGTATCCGGTAGTTTTGCCTCCGCTCCTGTATAACCTAAACTTGTAGATGTAACAATTACTAAAAGTAATAGGAGTAACAGAAAAATTTTCTTCATGCTTGACCTCCGACTTACCTTCTTATTATGTTAAAAATCAATGTGAGGAGAAGGCTCAAAAGCAATCCTGTTGCTAATGGAAAATAAAAGACAAAATTTCCCTTTTTCACAACTATATCTCCAGGAAGTTTACCGATCCCGATGTTTGAAATTAGGAGTAATGCTCCACCTGTCAGTATCATGAAAAGCCCAGTTAATATCAGGATTTTTCCAAACGCGTTGAACATCCATTTTCCTCCTTAAGACCTTTTTTTCTCTATCCCCAAATGTTCGTAAGCTTTGTCTGAAACTATTCTTCCCCTTGCAGTACGCACTATATATCCTTCCTGAATCAAGTAGGGCTCATAAACGTCTTCAATAGTTGAAATCTCCTCGTTTAAAGCCGCAGCAATGGATTCTATACCAACAGGCCCGCCTCCGAATTTTTCTATAATTGTTTTAAGAAGCCTCCTGTCTTCCTGATCCAGCCCATGAGAATCAACCTTCAGTAATTTTAACCCTTCCAAAGCTACTTCTTCAGTTATTACTCCATCAGCTTTTACTTCAGCGTAGTCTCTAATGCGCTTTAACAATCTATTAGCTATTCTTGGAGTTCCTCTAGAACATAATGCTATCTTTTCCGCTGCCTTTTCTTCCAAGGTAACGTTTAGTATTCTAGCAGACCTTAGCAGTATTTTTACCAGCTCTTCCTTACTGTAAAAATCAAGGCGACAACAAATTCCAAATCGGTCTCTTAAAGGCGATGTCAACGCCCCTGCTTTGGTAGTAGCTCCTACAAGAGTGAAAGGTCTAAGGTTCAATCTAATGGATCGGGCTGCGGGACCTTTTCCGATCATAATATCCAATGCAAAATCCTCCATTGCAGGGTATAGAATTTCCTCTACCGCTGGATGAAGGCGGTGTATTTCATCTATAAATAGGAGGTCTCTCTCTCCAAGACTCGTAAGAATCGCTGCAAGATCTCCAGGCCTTTCTATAGCAGGTCCAGAAGTTACCTTTAAATTTACCCCGAGTTCTCTTGCGATTATGTAAGCCAAAGTTGTTTTTCCAAGTCCAGGAGGACCGTATAAAAGCACATGGTCTAACGGTTCTTGACGCTTTAAGGCCGCTTTTACGAAAATTTTAAGGCTTTCTTTTATCTGCTCCTGGCCTATGTATTCATCAAAGCTTGCAGGGCGAAGCCCGATTTCAAATTCAAATTCATCTGCTCCTTTTAAAAGCGGTGTCACTAGCCTTTCTTTCATAACAACATCAGCCCTCTTTTGCAAAGTGCTTCAATGCGCTGGTGATTATTTCTTCCACAGTAGCAGCATCCTTTAGTTCATTTAATACTTGCTGGACCTCAACAGCACTGAATCCCAGGGTCAATAGTGCCTCTCTTGCTTCCTCTAGCATTTTCAAAGAGGTCTCCGATTCTGTTTCTTTCGGTAAAGTTTTTACCTTATCTTTCAGTTCAATTATAATTTTATTGGCCGTTTTATTGCCCACGCCTGGTACTGATGTAAGGGTTTTCACATCACCTGTAACTATGGCGGCTATAAGTCGTTTTGGTTCCAGCCAAGACAAAATCGAGAGAGCAAGTTTCGGTCCCACACCAGATACTTTGTTCAAAAGTGTAAAGACTTGCCTTTCTAGATGATCATTAAACCCATAAAGTTCGATTCCTTCATCTTTGATATGCATAAAAGTATAGAGAACTACTTTTGAGTTCTTTAGAAGTTTTATCTTATTGTATGTATTAAGCGAAATCAAACAGCGTAACCCTAATCCTGCAACCTCCAAAATTGCAAAGTTAGGGCCAACTTCTTTCAGTTTTCCCTTGACATACTCTAACATCTTTCAACCTCTTTGTATTTCCTCATATTTATATGGCATAAAGCTACCGCCAGAGCATCGGCCGCATCGTCAGGTTTAGGAACTTCTTTTAAATTTAAAAGCACCCTGACCATTTCTTGAACCTGAAACTTTTCCGCCCGGCCGTAGCCAACTATTGCCTGCTTTACTTCCAGTGGAGTATATTCGTAAATCTTTACGCTTTTGGATGCTGCTGCAAGTAAAGCAACTCCTCTTGCTTGCCCAACAGTAATTGCAGTTTTGGTGTTTTTATTGAAAAACAGTTCCTCTACAGCTATAGCTTCCGGGCTATAAGTTTCAATCAAATTTAGATATCCATCGTAAATAGATTTAAGTCTTTCAGCAATTGAAAGGCGCGATTCAGTCTTTAAAACGCCGAAATCAATGACTTCAAATTTCGTCCCATTAGACCAGATTACTCCATAGCCGCTAAGGGCTATTCCAGGATCTATTCCCATTATAACCATAAAATCACCCGATTGTCTAATTCGACAAAGCCCCTTAAATTTCCTCTATAATAAAAAAACATTTCCTCAAGACATAGTCTTAAGGAAATCTAAAACTAATGAGTTAGGCCTTCACGGATTTTTAAGAATTCATCTTTGCTATTAATGATTATACCTTTCTCAAGAAGCCTCCGATCTTCCTCTTTTAAAATCCCAGCTTTAATATCGGTTATTTCAAGAACCTTCGAACTTTTTCCCGGTTCACCTTGGAAGAGAGCAACGTATCCTTCGTAAATTCCTATGTAATAGTGGTTTTCGCAAATACCGTCTACCAATTTTGTCATTACTACTTTGCTGCTTGAAAAACTCTCGATCCCCCATTCCTTAAATTCTTCCTGCAATCTTGCTTTGGTGTAACCTACGTATTTTTCATCGATTGAACTTTCAGTTCGTTGCTCATGTCCACATTCCCTAAATTTTGTTATATAAACAATCTTTGCCCCAGGCTTTATCGTTTCTTCAGGCAGCTTTATTGTTTCAGTGTTTTCAGAAAATCTATTTTCCTGTGCATTTTTATAATCGGAATATATTCCGTAAAATCCGTAAATAAATCCTATTGTAATAATAACCATGATCACGAGGGCAACAAGAATTTTTTTGGGCATACATCTTCCTCCTTTTATATCTTCGAAGGAAAAGTATGCCCTTTTTTCAAAAAAACTATACCTGTTTAGTTGCTTGATTCATAATTCGTATATACATTTTGAACATCATCATGATCATCTAAAGCTTCCAACAATTTCTCCATCATCTCGCTATCTTTTTCCGAAAGAGTTAATGTCGTTTTGGGAAGGTAAGTTATTTCTGCCGAAGAAAGTTTTACACCGTTTTCTTGGAGCACTTTTTTAACCGCTTCAAATTGTTCAGTAGAAGTTGTTATCTCTATCGAATCTTCTTGTTCTTCCACATCCTCAGCACCTGCTTCTATTGCCAGCATCATAATTTCTTCTGCATTTATTCCTTCATTTTTTTCTATTATCAAGAGTCCCTTTTTCTCAAACATCCATGCAACACAACCAGCTTCTCCCAAATTCCCTCCGTGTTTGTCAAAAATATGGCGTAGTTCTGCAGCAGTCCTATTCCTGTTGTCAGTCATTACTTCAAGAAGAATTGCTGCACCACCTGGACCGTACCCTTCATACAATGCTTCTTCTAAATTTTCGCCCTCTAGTTCTCCGCTACCCCTTTTTATCGCCCTTATTATGTTTTCATTGGGCATGTTAGCTTCCTTGGCTTTTTCGATAATATCTCTGAGTTTAGGATTAGTATCGGGGTCGGGTCCCCATTCTCGAACAGCTACTATTATCATCTTGCTTAGCTTTGTATACAGCTTCCCTTTTTGAGCATCCATTTTGGCTTTTTTATGCTTTATATTAGCCCATTTGGAATGTCCTGCCATCTTTCGAACCCCCTTTTCCCAAATTCCTCAAATTATTATAGCATTTCCAGAGCATTGTTAAAAAGGCGGTTTAAGAGGTAATCTTCTTTTGTGTTCGCTTTTGCGGTTCATGCTTTTTATTTTTTCTTCAATTTCCGGTCTTGCTATTCCAGTCAGTATGTACTCGTCCAGCTCTTCATAAGTTAGACCCATTTCACCTTCATCAGTTTGTCCTTCCCAGAGTCCTGCTGTAGGAGCTTTTTCTATAATCTCGCGAGGAATTTCAAGATAAAGGGCCAAGTCGCGAACTTGTTTTTTGACCAGATTTCCCAATGGCAAAAGATCCACTCCACCATCACCGTACTTTGTAAAATATCCCACTGTTAATTCGCTTTTATTTCCAGTCCCCACGACCAAGTAATTGTTTAAAGCGGCATAGTAATACAACGTTATCATGCGAAGTCGGGGCTTAATATTAGCAACAATCATTTTATTATCGGATTTGTCTAAAATGGTAATGAATTCGTCAAAAACACTATTTAAAACAATCTTCTTATATGGAATTTTGAACTTTTCAGCGACCTTTACTGCATCCTCTTCATCCCTAGGATTACTATAACACGGCAAGATAAGACCGAGACAGTTTTCATTAAATGCCTTTTTACATAATACACCTACTACCGCCGAGTCGATACCTCCGCTTAACCCAAAAACAGCACCTCTCGCGCCGGCCTCTTCGACCTTTTCCTTTAACCAATCCACCAAAGCATCGCAAAGCTTGCCTATTTCCATACCCATTACCTCTCTTTAAATTTTAAGGTTTGGTTTTTACAAAGCAAGTTTTCAAAAAGTTTATCCCTCCAAGCTTTATGCCCAGTTCACTTATGCATTTTTCAAATCTCCCGACTTCATTTACCGGAACATAAACATGCATTTCAGCCATTTCTCCATAATTTATGTCTCCAATCAAAAACTTATTGTTTCGAAGTGTTGACTCTAATCTATTAATTGTCGAATAATCTACAGTTATTGAGTATTCATTGGCCCTCATCATTTTAATTACGCCTGAATTTTCTAGCCCAAACTTCGCGCTTTGACTATAAGCCCGTATTAATCCACTTGCCCCTAGCAGTATTCCCCCGAAGTACCTGCTTATCACCACTGCCACATTTTTTAGCTGCTTTGAGCGTATAACTTCCAAGGCTGGTCTTCCGGCAGTACCGCTAGGCTCTCCATCATCACTGGATTTTTGTATCTCTTCATTCCCAATCCCAACACAGTATGCATAGACATTATGAGTTGCATCCCAATACTTTTTTCTTACAGCACCTATGAATTCTTCCACTTCCTCAAGGGATGAAACCGGTTTTACGTTACAGATGAATTTCGATTTTTTAATCGTTAAAACTGATTCAGAAGGTCTTTCAACTGTGAGAAATTCGTTAATGCTAGCCAAATTCGGGCACCCCAACTTTATGTTTTGATACTCAACATACATTTGTATTATCATAAATTATCCTACAAAAGTCAATATCGAAAAGTTAAAGGGGCCTTTCGGCCCCTCCTTTGCATTAATATATCTACTTGTAAAAAATGTGATTTCCTATCTTAGTCGTAACCGGGCGGGATCTTACCCATGCATTTGTTGTCTTAGCAGGGTTGTAAAATCCAATAGCACCACCTGTAGGGTCCCAACCCGCTATTGCATCCTGGGCTGCTTTTCTTGCGGTCTCATTGGGAGTCAGGTAAATTTGACCATCCTGCACAGTGCAGTACTGATAATATCCATTTATTTTTTGAAAAATTACCTCAGAAATTGTATTTGGATACTGAGGACTTTTTACTCTATTGAGGACGGTTGCAGCTACAGCAACTTGTCCGATGTAAGGCTCTCCCCTTGCCTCAGCATAAACCAATCTTGCAAGTAAGTCTATGTCCCTTGCAGAGAACCTACCAGTTCCCGACCTAGAGGCAGTATTAATTCCTAATGCCTTAAGCGTTTGAGGTCCGACGATGCCATCGACTTTGAGACCGTATGCCTTCTGAAAATTAATTACCGCATTTTTCGTCAACGGTCCAAATATACCGTCTACTTTACCGCACCAAAACCCAAGGCTATTTAATCTATATTGGAGTTGAGCTACATCCTGTCCTCTGCTACCTTCCTTAAGTATTCTATCTCCCAAGTTGGCTGCAAAGGCAGTTGAGACTCCGATGAAAACAAACAGGCAAGCAATTGCCAAAACTTTTAAACAGATCTTCCCCATATCTCTTCCTCCTTTCTGCCTCGAGACCGCAAGGTTTTTTAAAATATAACACGTATGGCATCGTTTTGGCAAAACCGTTATTTGCCCAACTGTGATTCTCAAATCCTTTCATATCTCCATAACTTATCTATATTGTCCTTTACTTAGAATCTAGGTTTGATGGACACTGTTGTCATAAATGTAAAATACTAAAAAAATAAAGAAGCCCCTTTTGGGGCTCTTTTTTAAGCAAAAAAAAAACCAAAAAAAATGGCTCCTCGAGTAGGATTCGAACCTACGACCCTCCGGTTAACAGCCGGATGCTCTACCGCTGAGCTATCGAGGAATGCCATTTTGCTTATAGGTTTTATTTATTTTTAGATTTCGGCAGCGACCTACTCTCCCGGGGGAACTCCCCCAGTACCATCGGCGCT
>JAKKUQ010000071.1 GCA_021890755.1 Thermosediminibacteraceae bacterium
ATACTTCCACATCCACTAAGAAGCTGTCCAATCCATATATCGCGCAACTTTTTAACGAAGCTAACATTTTATCCTCCCTATTTACTTTTTTAAGAAGCCTCTTGGATTAAGAGGTGCCGAAAAACTATTTTCTAAAATTCTCCATAATTTTGGATTTTCCTTCTAAGAATGGCATCGCAATTACGCTAAAAAATTATCGCGTAGGTAAATCATGCCCGTCGTAAATTCGCTTTCGGGAATAGTTTCAACACACAATCAGTTTCTACCACAGGGAGGTACTCTGCACCTTCATATTCTATTACACAATCATTTTCCCCTTTCATGAAAATAAAGTTGCGAAAAAAGCAAAAAAAACAAGCCCAAACTTAATGTGGTGCCGCTTTTGTGGTATGGGAGTCTATAAAGTTGACCAGAATGAGCAAAAAGAAAGAAAGACAGATAAAAGGAAACTCTACATTTCTTAACACCTCAGGGTTATAACAAAGATTCCACCAGCTAATTATTTGCTATAGGGAATTTCCTAGATAAGGAAACAACTCCGTAAAAACCAACTTAACTATATCGAGAAGATTTATCGCAATCTGACTTCCTCCTAGACCTGATGTAGCCTGTGAGCAGTTCTGGCTGCATGGCCATATGTAGTCGTTGGGTTTGAGTAATGCCCCTACAAAGAACCAGTCTGAATTGCCGTTGTTGGGGTGGGTGAATACATAATTATTATGGATTTGTTTGGGAGCGATTTGTTGTATAAAGTCAATGAGATCTGTGATGGGGTATTTATTTGTGCTTAGTAATGAAGCTCCGTATTCAACTCCAAAACTACTACCTGGGCAATAAGTGGAGACTTGGGTGAGGATTTTGTAAACCGCCGAAATAAATGAACTTTTGTTGTTCAGAACAAATTCCTTGAATTTATTAAATGAGTTTGCAACGTTATGTCCGACATTAGGACTTGCGTGTTTCACAGTTCTGCTAATATCGAACCCAATGCCCACACGAAGGTAATTTCCATACATTCCAATGTTAAACTGAGCCATTTCCCTGAATCCTGTAGTAAATACGTACCAGTGGCCGTAATCTGTATACTTTACAAGATTATTTGCACTAAGATCAAAGGCATCAAGGGATTTGGGATTTACTCCTGTACAACCTTTGCGCAAAGGTTGAACTAACCGCATTATTGGAAGTTGGTTGACGGAACCCAAAAGGCATCTCACCCTGCAATCGAAGTTATTCTGCATACTGCCTTGTGGAGGATTGTTCTGAAGGAAGTTAAAGTCATTAATTGAAAAATGACACATAAATAATCACTCCTTATTAAAATCTTTTTAAAAATACAAAAACGGCTGAGATATAACTTTTTTAGCAAAATTTCGTCTTAATAATTCACATACCTCTCTCCTCTCTACTTTCTCCAAAAGGTTTCTAAAAGGTTTCTTAAAGCCTTTTAGTAAAACTCCTGTCTAAGTCCGTTATTCGTAAACAACAACGCAAATCACCATCAGTCAAATTCCTCTTTCCCCCATCCCGCTTCTATTGCTTTTTCTATAAGCTTTTGAGCAATAGCTAGGGATGGAATTCTTGCTTGCCCTCTATGTGCTTGAAGTCTGCCTTCTTTGTCTTTCCATATAAATCGATAACCTTCTTCAATCGTTCCATCACCATGAATATAGCGGCATTTTTGTAAACAGAGAGTCCATCCATTATCCAAAGCATATGACACTTCATTCATTACAAAAACTCTTGTTTGAATCATATTTTTACCTCCATTTATTAGCTTATGAGCTGATGCTATTATCAGTATATCCCATCAGTCTGATAATGTCAATATTTAATTTTAAGAAACTAGTCAATGATTTAAACCAGCCGCTGTAATCTTCTTTCTTAGGGACTCCGGTACAGTTATGAGGGAAAATTTGTGGGTTTATCCCCTATAAAAGAGTAGCACTTGGCAAGAAGACCTACATGAAGGTCTTTGTCACCAAAGGTGGCTGGTATATTCATCAGCATATAATCGTAAAGGTCACGGTTCCTAGATGCCTTGTATTCCTTCTGATTTCCCAACTGTTTCTCGTATATTATAACTTTCGAAGCTATCCAGTCGATTTTTTCCTAGAAGACAACTGCTCGAGGGCGGACGATACCGTTCGATGATTTCCTGTACTAGCGTTAAATCGTTCCTGGTCTCGAGACGCTCAGTTAGTAGATCCAGCACCTTTGCTAACTTCAGGCGAAAGCTTCATGAGCTCATTAACCAGTGTTTTATAGTTTGCCATAAAGGTCCACCCCTGTAAATAAATTACAAATCAATCCATATCACAGTATATATATAAGACTTCATAAGAGGGTCCACAATATGCAAACTTTTTCAACATATTTTTAATTATTTTCTTTTAAAAGAGAAGCCCCGCGTATTGCGAGGCTCTATTTCACACTCTTTTTGTAAAGTACTCACTGGTAAGCCTAAAGATTACCGGTGAGAGGCCCAGGAGGGCGATCAGGTTGGGAATGGCCATGAGGCCGTTTAAAGTGTCCGACAGTTCCCAGACAAAGTTCAGTTTACCTAAACAACCTAGAACTATAATGGGTAGCCAAATAATACGGTAAGGTAGACGAACGGCTGAACCGAACAGGTATTCCCAGCACTTTTCTCCGTAGTACTGCCAGGCAAGGATAGTTGCGTAGGCAAAAAGAACAACTCCAATGCTTACCACATAAGTGCCCCAGCCAGGTATGCCTTGATTGAAGGCCATTGCTGTGAGCTCCGCCCCACTCTTACCGGTCTGCCAAGCTCCGGTCATAATTATGGCGAGAGCCGTAAGTGTGCACATAACCAGCGTATCCATGAAGACCTCGAATATACCCCATAATCCCTGCTGTACTGGATGCTCAACCCGGGCGGTGGCGTGCACTATAGGTGCGCTTCCTAACCCAGCTTCGTGGCTAAAGACCCCACGGGCTACACCAGTAGTAATGGTCATAAGCACTGTAGCACCGGCGAACCCACCGGCTGCCGCTGTTCCGGTAAAAGCTTGACTAATTATCAGTCCTAGGGCCGGTAATATTTTTTCAACGTTCGTAATGAGAACAGCTATGGCACCTACCATGTAGAAGAGAGCCATAAAGGGTACTAGTATCTCCGTAACATTAGCAATGCTCTTCAAGCCACCGAGTATAACAGCGCCCGTTATCACCGCGAGGACGATCCCCGTAACCAGGCGTGAAATCCCAAATGATGCTTCTAGTGCGTGTGCCACAGAATTTCCCTGCGCCATATTTCCTATACCAAAAGAGGCCAAACCGCCAAACAATGCAAACAAACGGCCAGCCACTTGGCGTTCAGACCTTTTTCAATGTAATAAAAAGGCCCGCCGAGGACAGTCCCGTCCGGCTTTATCTCCCGGAAGTGTACGGCCAAGAGGACTTCAGAGTACTTGGTGCACATGCCAAAGAAGGCTGATACCCACATCCAGAAAATCGACCCTGGTCCACCTATAGCTATGGCTGTGGCTACACCCGCAATGTTACCTACACCTACAGTAGCCGCCATAGCCGTAGACAAAGCTTGGAACGGTGAGAGTTCGCCTTTTTGGCCTTCGCCCTTCTCGGTGAATTTCAAGATGGTATTCCGCATAGCGTAACCAAACTTCGTAAGCTGCGGCCAACCCTGTCGAACAGTAAGATAAATCCCCGTACCGACTATAAGAAAAAGCATTGGTGGACCCCAGACGAAAGCATGAACCTTGGAATTGATGGCAATTATCCATTCCATTATCCGTTCCATTATCCGTTCCATTATGCCATGCCCCCCTTATTAATTATTCCAGATTGCTTTTTGACGAGATGTTCTTTTTTTTTTTTTTTACATTCACACACCTTCAGTCTGCGGCTTTCGGGATTTTGATTAACATATTCAAAAGCTCTATCATCTTTTTTTCTGTAGTCTTGCATTATGATTATCTTCCGCTACAGGGCATAATCTAGTTAGATTCTATGGTTACGGGCTTACGTTTATTATAATTTTTTTCTGTTTTATATATATTTATATTTCCTTTTTCTGGAACGATTATTCTTTTGCCCAATTCCCGAAATGATTTTTGAAGTGGAGTCACAGTAATTTGGTCAATTTTTTACAAAAAAAAGATGTTGGTGGTTTGTGTCTAGGGTAAACCATCATTTTTAGTATATTTATCACACTATCTAAACCAATACTAATTTCCCTTTTCTTTTTTGCGCTCTAAGCATCACGCATAAAAAAAAGGCGTTTACCCGAAAGTAAACGCCAGTTGATTCAAGAAATATTTTTAATGAAAACAATATCACTTATTGGTCAATAAATTTTCGACCTTATACTGATCATATAATTCCTGCATCCAAGTGCTGTACTCTTGTTGAACCTTTTGATTAAAAAGTATATCTCTTATTTCATCCTTGCTCTCTTCATAATTAGCTTTTTGAGCTTCCTTTATTTCTTCCACTTTAATGATATGGTATCCATACTGTGTCTTTACCGGAGAACTAATCTCTCCTACCTTTAAAGAAAACGCGGCTTCTTCAAACTCCTTTACCATATCCCCGCTGCTGAAAAAACCGAGGTCTCCACCATTTTCCTTCGTGGCCGTATCAATGGAGTATTGATTTGCTAATTTAGCGAAATCTTCTCCGCTTTTTAGTTTTGCTATTATTTCATTGGCCTTTTCCTCATTTTCTACCAGAATGTGGCGGGCTCTCACCTGTTTTTCGCGATCGAAATCTTCTTTGTTTTCTTCAAAGTAGGCTTTTAACTCATCTTCTGTAATTGATATTTTAGGCTCCAGTAGCTTTTTAATTTTTATCTCCCTAGCCAGGTCCTTTTTATATTCTTCCAGCGAATAACCGTTCATTTGCAAGTTCAGCTTAAATGCTTCTTCACCACCATAGTATTCGTAAACCTTTTCAAGTTCCTTCTGGATCTCTTCCTCCGATACACTTATATTCTGTTTTTTTGCTTCCAGTTCAATAATTTTTTGTGAAATCAAATAATCTAAAGCTTCTCTCCCAATCGATTTTACCATTACATCATATAACTCCTCTTTACTGATTTCCTCACCATTTACTCTGGCCACCACTTCCTTGGAACCTCCGGCACTGCAGCCGGCAATTAGAACCAGGATCACTGTTGCAACTATTAAACAGGATATTATTTTTCGTCTTATTTTTGGAAATTGACTCACTTTATATCACACTCCGTAACTTTTATTTGACGGAAAAAACCGCATATTATTAATGTTAACAGATAATGACCATTTTTGCTAGATGATAATTCTGGTTTATTATCTGTCTTTAAATTCTAATAAAAGTCAGCTGCACGCAGATAATCGTAAGATGCTTTTGTAGTCCCGGCTTCTCATCCATACAAAAAGCCACCTTGGCAACTAGACCCCAATATTAGGTCTATGCCGCCAACGGTGGCTAAGAGATCTTCACTAAACTATATTCGATGACCCATTTTAACTCTCAGTTTGCATCTTACAGGCTTTGATGACGTGTTTGGCTAAAACTGTTGATGTGACTACACCCACTCCACCGGGAACTGGTGTTATTTTTCCAGCTACCTCTTTTACAGCATCAAAATCCACGTCACCGCACAGCTTGCCGTTTTCATCGAAATTAATTCCTACATCTATTACCACAGCTCCAGATGCCACCATATCCTTTTTAATCATTTTTGCTTTTCCAGCTGCAGCTACCAGAATCTCAGCTCTGGAGGTCTCCTTCGCTAGGTCAACGGTTTTGGTATGGCAAATGGTTACAGTCGCGTTTCGCCTTAACATCATCATGGCTAGCGGCCTTCCAACCACCATACTGCGGCCGACGATTACGGCCCTTTTCCCGGTAAGATCGATACCGTAATGATCAAGGATTTCTATGACCGCTGACGGCGTGCAAGGATCAAATCCTTTTTCATCACCGCTCATGACTTTAGCTATATTAACCGGGTTAAAACAGTCCACATCTTTCAGCGGCGAAATCTCGTATTTTACCCTGTCTTCGGAAATACTAGTGGGAAGCGGCCTCATAACGAGGATACCGTGTACGCTTTTGTCTTCATTTAGTTGGTGAATTTGCGATATAAATTCTTTTTCAGATATATTCTCAGGCAGTTGAACCAGTCGGCAATCGATGCCTAATTCCCCGCATCTTTTTTGTGCACCTTTTATGTAAGACATTGAATCAGACCTGTCTCCGACAATGACTATCGCAAGCCCGGGAGTTATTCCCCTCGACTTTAACTGTTCAACCTCCTCTTTTAGTCTTTCCCCTAAAGCCTGTGCTACTTCCTTACCACTTAAAATATCCGCCATCTACCAACGCCTCCCTAGTGCTTAAGGTTTTATTTATTTTTTTAAAGTCCTTTCAACTTTATCATAGGTCTCGTCGGCGATCGATAGAGCTTCAGCACAAATTTTTTCCATATAATCGGTAGTGTTTTGTACAAATTCCTCATCGGTGATGCTTTTAAGGTTTATTAGCACATTCATCCGACCGCTAAGTAGTGCGGCTTTTAAGCACAATACACCAACGCCGACGTCACTTATTGCAAGTCTTGAACCGATCTCTGCTAGTCTTCTGTGAAGTTTTATAGCGTCAAAGGAGAGTTCCATGATTTTAAGCGGCACTCCACATGCTTCCTTCAGCGCCCGCTGCATGGCCTCATTTCTCTTTCTCTTTTCTTCTTCGGTGCCTTTCGGCATTTTATAAACTTCGGCAACTTTGCCAAATACCTTTGCGTCCTCATCAACAAGATCCAGCAGTTGAGCTTGCAGTCTTTTTGCCTCATCCAGTATCTCAATTACCTCTGCTTCCACATCTTTATACTTTTCTTTACCCACTGTGAGATTTCCAACCATGCTGCCCAGTGCCATGCCTATGGCACCTACTAAGGCTGCTGCCCCCCCTCCCCCTGGTACGGGTGCGTTGGAGGCCAGCACCTCAACGAATTCGTCAACACTCTTTTTTACTAACACATCAGGCCCTCCCTATTTGCTGTTTTCTACCGTTTTTAAACATGAACTAATACGAATGAAAAGGGCATGGGGCGGCAGGTTTTTTATCCTCTGCGCCCCATCGCTATCTCCCTTATGTTTCGGTATTTTCTAATTAATTAGAACAGCCCGCTGATCCTTCCGTTCGCATCCACGTCTATGTTCTCTGCGGCCGGTCTCTTCGGTAATCCGGGCATCGTCATTATCTCTCCTGTCAGAGCTACCGCAAAGCCGGCCCCAGCGGAAATTCGAACATTTCTTACTGTTACCTTAAATCCAGTTGGTCTTCCTAACAAAGCTGGATTGTCACTCAAGGAATACTGAGTCTTTGCT
>JAKKUQ010000022.1 GCA_021890755.1 Thermosediminibacteraceae bacterium
CTTGACTAGGGCTTCCCACTCTGTTATACTTTAATAGAGCTTACTGTATTAATCAATGCAAACCCATCTATAAGAAGTTTGGGCATCTGTTATATTTTTTCATTAGTCATGTATTATTACAGTTACACATGCGCATTAGATGTTCTATAACAGAATTTCTCAATTTGAAGGGAGGAAATTTTATGGGAAAGGTGCTGGAGGTTCGCTGGCATGCCAGGGGTGGCCAGGGCGCTAAAACGGCAGCACTTATGCTGGCCGAAGCGGTAGCCGAAATGGGCAAGTACGTCCAGGGCTTCCCGGAGTACGGGCCCGAAAGAATGGGGGCTCCTATCCAGGCTTTTAACAGGATCAGCGATGAGCCCATTTACATCCACTCCAATGTCATAAACCCTGATATCGTAATGGTGCTCGATCCTACACTAATTGGCAAAGCCAATGTGACACAAGGGGTACCCGAGGATGGCATTTACATCGTCAACACAACCAAAACCCCGGCGGAAGTAAGGGAAATGCTGGGAATCAAGGGCGGCAAAATTTACACGCTGGATGCCAACCAGATATCCCTGGAGACTATAGGAAGGCCGATCCCCAATACGCCCATGATGGGAGCTTTTGTGAGAGCAACAGGTATCATACCTTTCGATCAGTTTATGGCACACATGAAGGAGCTGCTGGCCAAGAAGTTCAAATCGAAGCCTGAGGTAATCGAGGGTAACCTAAAAGCTATAGAAAGGGCTTACCAGGAGGTGAAGGCGGAATGACGCCGTACAACCCCTTTAACAGAAATTTCGGCTCCGGCACCAGGACAAAAGCTGTGCGCCCGGATATGAAATGGCATGAGATGACGAGAGCGGGTAACATCTACGAACCGGGCAATGCCAACACTTACGAGACCGGTGACTGGAGATCCATAAGACCCGTGTGGAACAAAGAAAGATGCATAAACTGCCTTTTGTGCTGGAGATACTGCCCCGATGCTTCTGTAATAGCGAAAGAGGGCAAATTTGAAACCTTTGACTACAAGCACTGCAAGGGATGCGGTATTTGCGCCAAGGTGTGTCCCGTGAACGCCATAGACATGGTCCCTGAAGAAGAGATAGAAAAGGTAAAGGAGGCGAACAAGGATGAAAACTAAGGTGGCGCTTACCGGAAATGAAGCGGTAGCCCAGGCAATGAAGCAAATTAATCCCGATGTGGTGGCCGCCTACCCGATAACCCCCCAGACCGAAATTGTTCAGATATTTTCATCCTTTGTGGCCAACGGTGAAGTGGATACCGAATTTATAGCAGTTGAAAGCGAGCACAGTGCCATGAGCGCCGCCATAGGAGCAGCAGCCGGCGGAGCTAGAGCTATGACCGCCACTTCCAGTCAGGGTCTTGCTCTGATGTTTGAGGTGGTCTATATAGCTGCTTCCATGAGGCTGCCCATCGTATTCCCGGTGGTCAACCGCGCCCTTAGTGGTCCGATTAACATTCACTGCGACCACAGCGACGCTATGGGCCTTCGCGATTCCGGCGTAATACAGCTCTTCTCCGAGAATGCCCAGGAAGCTTACGACAATATGATCCAGGCTGTTCGCATCGCCGAACATCCAGACGTGCGCCTCCCGGTAATGGTAAATATGGACGGTTTCATTACCAGCCACGCAATGGATGTGCTGGAAGTGCTGGACGACGAAACTGTGAGAAACTTCGTGGGGACTTATGTGCCGGAAGATTATCTGCTGGATGCAAAAAACCCCATTTCTATGGGTAACTTTGACATGTACGACTTTTACTTCGAACACAAGCGCCAGCAGGTAGAGGCCATGAAAGCGGCCAGGGAAATTATAAAGGAAGTTGGCAAAGAATTTGCAAAAATTTCCGGCAGAGAATACGGCCTGATCGAGGCTTATAAACTAGACGATGCTGATGTAGCGGTGGTGGTGCTCAACTCGGCGGCCGGAACAGCAAAGGGCGTTGCCGATGAGCTCAGGGCAAAAGGCATAAGAGCCGGCGTGCTAAAGCCCAGGGTTTACAGGCCCTTCCCGCAGGACGAAATTAGAGAAGCATTAAAGGGAGTCAAAGCAGTAGCAGTAATGGACAGGGCTGAAACCTTCTCTACCTGCGGCGGCCCCATGTTTGCCGATATCAGGAATACCCTTTACGACCTGAAAAATGATATAAAGGTAGTAAACTATATTTACGGTCTCGGCGGAAGGGATCTGAGGCTGGAACATGTAGAACAGGTATTTGAAGATCTGGAGAACATACGGAAGACCGGTAGGGTCGACGAGACCGTAAAATACCTGGGTCTGAGAGATTAGGAGGTGTCGTGATGGCGACTTTAAAAGAGCTGTCCAGGGTTGAAGAGAGATTTGTAGGGGGCCACAGGTTATGCGCCGGTTGCGGCCACGGCATAGCGGTGAGAATGATACTGAACGCGGCTGAAAACTCCAACGTAGTCGTTGGATGTGCTACGGGCTGCCTGGAGGTAGCCAGCACCATATATCCTTATACAGCTTGGAGATGCTCCTTCATTCACAATGCTTTTGAAAATGCCGGAGCTACTATAAGCGGTGTAGAGGCAGCATACAGGGCTTTAAAGAAAAAGGGCAAGATAAATGAAGATTTTAAATTCATCGCCTTTGGCGGCGATGGTGGAACTTACGATATCGGATTGCAGTCGCTCTCGGGTGCCATGGAAAGGGGCCACAACATAGTTTACGTGTGCCTGGACAACGAGGCTTACATGAACACTGGCATCCAGCGCTCCAGCGCCACGCCAACGGGGGCTGATACCACTACGAGCCCTGCTGGAAAGGTAATTCCTGGAAAGCAGCAACCGAGGAAAGACCTGACGGCTATAATGGCAGCTCACAATATCCCCTATGCGGCGCAAACCGCAATAAGCAATTGGCAGGATGTTCACAAGAAAGCCAAGAAGGCTCTGGAAGTTGAAGGACCTGCCTTCATCAACGTACTGTCTCCTTGCCCGCGCGGATGGCGTTACAACACTCCGGACATCGTAGAAATTACAAAACTTGCTGTCGAAACCAGGTTCTGGCCGCTCTTTGAAGTGGAAAACGGCAAGTGGAAACTGAATTACAAGCCCAAAAAATACGTGCCCATCGAAGAGTTCCTTAAGCCCCAGGGTAGATTCAGGCACCTTTTCAAGCCCGGAAACGAGCATCTTATCAAGGCCATCCAGGAAGAAGTGGATAACCGCTGGCTTGCTCTCCTGGAGCGGTGCGGTGAAACTCCGGAACTACCGCCAAGATAAGGCAACTACACATCCCTCGCGGATCAATTCCGCGGGGGATTTTTTTTAGGGGATATCTTTTTGCAACAACATAAATATATATACGTAGGAAGGTTTTTTCGAAAGGGCGGGAAGAGAAATGGCATACAAGGACAAGTATCGGTTTGGACTTATCCTCAGTGGGGGAGGATTTAGAGGAGCGGTACACCTTGGAATTTTGAAAGCCCTCCAGGAGAACGGCCTTTATCCCGATATTATTGCGGGCACCAGCGCCGGCAGCATCGCGGCGGCCTTTTATGCCTGTGATGTCGATATAGATTGGTTCGCAAGGGAGATAAAATACATGAAGCCGTGGAAGGTGCTGGACCCGGCTTTTCCTCTGGCTGCAATACTCGCTCTTGCTTACCGCTTTTGGGTACGCCGGCCTATGGTGATGGCAAAGTGGCCTGAAGGGCTTTTTAAGGGAGACAAAATTGAAAAGTGGCTGGATGGACTTTTTAAAAGTAAGACCTTTGATGAACTAAGAATCCCTCTATCTGTAGTCAGCGTTGATGTGGAAACGGGCCAAACTGTGGTGTTCTGCCCCAAAAAAGATATCCCGTCCTTTGGCATGAGAAATACGGTTTTTATAAGTGATGTGCCTGTTTCCAGTGCTGTAAGAGCAAGCATTTCGCTGCCTGGTGTGTTTGTGCCTAAGAGGCTTAAAGGGAGAAAGCTCGTGGATGGAGGTATTAAGGATAATGTGCCGGTGGACGTGGTGTTTCACCAGGGAGCTTGTAAAATTGTGGCGGTGGACCTAGGAAAAAGTTCAGGAAAACGCAGGGTAGAGTCGGTTATAGATGTGCTGATGGCGTCGGTAGATATAATGGGAAGCGAGCTTAGCTATCATGTACAAAAAGAATATCCCGCTTTTTACCTGTATCCACAGGTGTATGGAGTAGGCTACGGGGATTTTTACAGGATACCGGAACTTATAAAGTTTGGAGAAGAATTTGCTGAAAGTAAGATGAAGGAAATTAAAAAGTTTTTAAGCACTTAATCTTCCATGTACGCTGAGCTATAAAGCAAATCCTCAAGGTATTCTTTTATTTTTTGGGCAGTATCTTCGCAATCCACAGAGTATATATTTTCATTGGGCTTCAAGACGGGCACCCCCTAGTTAAGTATAATTGTATACAAGTATGTGATAAATCTATTATACAATATAGCTTCACTTTAATCAACGGTATACATTGCTGAAAAAATTGGAAAAATAATGATAAGAAAATAGGCAGTTTAAAATAGTTGTTGACTTTATTCGGACAGTGGTATATATTTTTGCTGAAACTTCAAGCGGGAGGTGCAGTGTATGGCTGTTTGGAAGTGCAGCGCCTGCGGTTATGAGAAGGAAGGTCGTTGCAAGCCGAGGAAGTGCCCCCAGTGCGAAGCTAAGGATACCTTTGTAAAGGTCGAAAGCCCCAAGGAGGAAAAGTAATTTAATCATGGAATATAAAGAAAAAAAGGGGTTTTTGCGAAACACCAAGCAGAGGGCCCTCATTCTGGATGTTCTCCAAAGCACCAAGACCCATCCCACTGCCGACTGGATCTACGAGAAGGTAAAAAAGAAAATACCCAACATAAGTCTCGGAACAGTATACAGAAATTTAGCCACATTGAAAGAAATGGGCAAAATAATGGAGCTAAACTGCGGTGGCAAAAATAGCAGGTACGATGGCAATCCAGAAAATCACTATCATTTCGTGTGTCTGGAATGTGGCCAAATTTTTGATGTGGAAGGTTTACCGGTAAATCAAAATATCGATCAGGAAGTGGCCCATAAAAACGGTTGGAAGGTCTTCTATCACCGTCTTGAATTTTACGGTCTTTGCGGTGATTGCAGTAAAAAAGAAGGTTGAGTATGCCAAGCGGTTAAAAGCCGCTTTTTTTATTGATACACAGCGCATATGGTATTTAAAGGAAAAAGTCGTTTATGATAATTAATTTTTTTTTTTGGGAGGAAAACGCGAGTCGCCGTTGAAAATATAAAGTAATTTATTAAAAAAGAAAACCGCAGCGACGTCTGCAATTTCATATAGGGCATAAGTAAAGTGAGGTGAAAAGGTGAAAAGGAAAAAAATGCAGCTTACCGAAAATGCGAAGGTAGTGCTGACAAAGAGATATCTTGCAAAAGACGAAGAGGGAAATGTGGTGGAAACTCCGGAAGAAATGATAGAGAGAGTGGCCCGGGCTGTAGCTGAAGCAGAGAAAAATTACGGAGAGGACCCGGATTTTTGGGCTGAAAAATTCTATGATATGATGGTGGAATTGAAATTCCTGCCCAATTCCCCCACACTCATGAATGCAGGGAGAGAATTAGGCCAGCTTTCGGCCTGCTTTGTACTGCCGGTGGAAGATTCTATGGAAGGAATCTTCGATGCCATCAAAAATGCAGCATTGATCCATAAAAGCGGTGGAGGAACGGGAATGTCTTTTTCGCGCCTCCGGCCCAAGGGAGCGCTGGTACGGTCTACGGGTGGAGAAGCCTCGGGTCCCGTTTCCTTTATGAAGGTCTTTAACGCAGCTACGGAAGCGGTAAAACAAGGAGGCCGGCGCCGGGGAGCCAACATGGGTATCCTCAGGGTGGATCATCCCGATATTCTAGAATTCATACGCTGCAAGGAAGACAATAAAGAGCTTACTAATTTTAATATAAGCGTTGCCATTACCGATAAATTCATGGAGGCTTTAAAAAACGACGAAACTTACGAGCTGGTGAACCCCAACACCGGAAAGGTCGCCGGCAGCTTGAAGGCAAGGGAAGTCTTTGACCTCATCGTGGAGATGGCCTGGAAAAACGGCGAGCCGGGTGTGGTTTTCATAGACCGTATAAATGCCAAAAATCCGACTCCTCACGTGGGCGAGATAGAGAGCACAAACCCATGCGGGGAGCAACCTCTTCTACCGTTCGAAAGCTGCAACCTGGGTTCCATCAACCTTAGCAAATTCGTGAAAACCGGAAGCACGAGCAATGAAATCGATTTTGAAGGGTTAAAACAGTTCGTACATTTAGCAGTACGCTTCCTTGACGACGTGATTGACGTAAACAAGTACCCGCTACCGGAAATAGAAAGAATGACCAAAGCCAACCGCAAGATTGGCCTTGGGGTAATGGGTTTTGCCGATATGTTGATAAAGCTCGGCATCCCTTATGATTCCCAAGAAGCTTTGAAAGTGGCGGAAGAGGTTATGGGCTTTATCCAGCGGGAAGCCCGAAAAGCTTCGGAGGAACTCGCCAAAACGAGGGGAGCCTTCCCCAACTTCCCGGGAAGCGTATACGACGTCAAAGGAGCAAAGCCTGTAAGAAACGCCACAGTGACCACTATAGCCCCGACGGGATCCATTAGCATCATAGCAGGCTGCTCCAGCGGCATAGAGCCAATCTTTGCACTGGCTTTCGAGCGAAACGTTTTGGACAGGCAGCGGCTCATTGAAATATACCCGCTTTTCGAAGAGGAGATGAAAAGGCGGGGGCTTTACAGCCAGGAGCTCATGGAAGAAGTGTTGGAGAAAGGGTCTTTAAAGGATATCAGCGGTATTCCTGAAGAAGTAAAACGCGTATTTGTAACTGCCCACGAAATAACACCTGAGTGGCACGTGAGGGTACAGGCTGCTTTTCAAAAGTACACCGACAATGCTGTATCTAAGACCGTGAATTTCCCAAACAGCGCCACCCGCGATGATGTAAAGAAGGTGTATCTCCTAGCTTACGAACTGGGCTGCAAGGGAGTAACCGTTTACAGAGATGGAAGCCGCGAGGAGCAGGTGCTCAAAAAAGGAGCAAAGAAAAGCAAAGACTTTACGGAAAGCAGTTGTGCATGCGAAGAGATGCCGCAAAAGATAAAGCCAAGGCCGAGGCCCAGTATAACTTTCGGCAGCACCGAAAAAGTGAAGATCGGTTGTGGAAATCTTTATATAACCGTAAATTCCGACAAATACGGCATCTGCGAAGTATTCACAAACCTTGGCAGGGCCGGCGGGTGTCCATCTCAGTCAGAAGCCACAAGCCGCCTTATATCTTTAGCTCTACGCTCTGGTATCGACGTGAAATCTATCGTAGAGCAGCTTAAAGGCATCCGGTGCCATTCTACTTTGCGGCAAATGGCAAACAATAAAGATATTAAGGTCCTGTCTTGTCCCGACGCCATAGCACGGGCTATAGAGCGACATATCGGGGCAAGTTCCGGTGAAGGCAGCAACGGCGTGGAATATCTCAAAAAAATATACGCAAGTTCAGATACGGCGATGACGATAGATACTCATAATGACGAACAAAGCATAGAAATAGAAAGAAGACCTAAGGCCCTTTGCCCTGAATGTAACAGTGTGTTGGAACACGACGGCGGCTGTGTTGTGTGCAGGTCTTGCGGTTATTCCAAATGTAACTAGGCAAAATAAAAGAGTCCCGGGATAAAGCCGGGGCTCTACTTCATCTCTTTCCAAGTTGTTGCAGCAGTTGAGGCACACCTTCCAGCAGCAGGAATGCTCCTATGCCTACGAAAAGTACTCCCGCGATGACTTTCATATAGTTTGCTGGCACGTACCGAGTGACCACATGGCCGAACAGAGCACCCAGGAAAGTAACAAGTACCAGCGCCACGGAAGCACCTAAAAATATCGGGAGCGGTTTGTTGTACTGGGTGACGAGGGTGAACACGGTAAGTTGAGTCTTGTCGCCTAGTTCTGCTAGGAAAAGCAATGCAAAGGCGGTGAAAAATAGTTTCAGGTCCATTAAATTACCTCCTGTTGCCAAATAATTAAGACCTTTATTCCGGTAAAAAGGCGGAATAAAGGTCTCGTTCCCGAAAACGGCGAAAGCCCAGGCGATTTACGCCAGCATGTTGAGCTTTCGAAGGCTTGTAAAGCCCGAACTACTCCCCTTTATTTTCCATTAAAATTATATCAGAACCAATTTAAAAAAACAACATTTTTCCACAATTTGTGGAAAAATATTGTGAATTATGTGGATAAGTTAGGGTGATGGCAGATGGTGGTAGGGGTTATGACGGTGGAAATTTTTCTTGGGGACGCCTTTAGCCTCAAAGAAAAGCGGCAGGTGGTCAAAAGCATTATTGAGAGATTGAAAAACAGGTACAACATATCGGTAGCTGAAGTGGGAAAGCAAAACGATCGGCGATGGGCGGTGATAGGCATGGCTTGTGTCTCCAACAGCGGTGAACACGTTGATCAGCAGCTTGATCATATTCTGGATTTTATGGATAAAGATGGCAGGTTTTCGGTGGAAGAAGTAGACAGGGAATTACAACATTATTAGCAAGTTAGCGGGAAGTTAGTAAAACTTCCCGCTTTTTATTTTGTGGCATAATTTTAGGGAAAAGTCAATATGAAATAAATACGAAACTTTCAACATACATAAATGGAGGTTCGGAGCCATGATAAATATGATCTGGTTTTTGATGATTGTCGTAGGCGTCATCGTTGGAGGGATAACGGGAAATATCGAAGCTGTGACAAAAGCAGCTGTGGATTCTGCAAATTCTGCCGTGGAGCTTTCTTTGGGACTTATCGGAGTTATGACCCTTTGGCTTGGCGTAATGAAGATAGCCGAAGAATCAGGACTTGTTTCGGCACTAGCTAGGGCGCTAAAGCCCATAATGATAAGGCTTTTCCCCGAGGTGCCTGCAGAACACCCTGCTATGGGAGCGATGGTGCTCAATATTGCCGCCAATGTGCTGGGCTTAGGTAACGCAGCTACTCCGTTAGGCTTAAAGGCGATGGAGGAACTTCAAAAATTGAATTACAAAAAAGATACAGCCACAAATGCAATGTGTACTTTTCTTGCAATCAATACTTCCTCTGTGCAATTAATACCGACGACAACTATTGCCATGATGTATGCGGCAGGTTCTACCGACCCCACAGTTATAATTGGCCCGACTATGATTGCCACCACCTTGTCAACCGTGGCGGGGGTTGTAGCCGCCAAAACGTTTGAAAAAATGCCAATGTTTAGGGCCTAAAGGGAGTGGTTAACTTGTTGTCAAATTTAATAGATGTAGTAAATGCCATTTCAAAATGGTCCATCCCGGTTTTCATAGCGGGAATAGTTACCTACGGTTATATTAAAAAGGTCAAGGTATATGAGGCGTTTACGGAAGGTGCTAAAGAGGGGGTTTATACTGCGGTAAGGATAATACCCTATTTGGTAGCCATGCTGGTAGCTATAGGGATCTTTCGTGCATCCGGCATCATGAATGCTCTGACAACCGCAATTTCGCCCCTTGCGAGGTTTATTGGGATGCCGCCGGAAACGGTTCCTATGGCGCTAATGAGGCCCCTTTCTGGGGCAGGAGCGCAGGGCATCATGTTGGACCTTTTTAAGATTTATGGTCCCGATTCCTTCATTGGCAGGTTGGCAGCCACGATGATGGGAGCGACCGATACCACCTTTTACATTCTCACCGTTTATTTCGGCTCTGTCGCCATAAAAAACACGCGCCACGCCCTTCCTGCAGGCCTTGTAGCCGATTTTGTAGGAATCGTATCAGCGGTACTGGTATGCAGGATGGTGTTTGGCAAGTAATCCCGGTCTATAACGCGGAGTTGACACTTATGGCGAATTTTGATAAACTTTCTCATAAAAATAAAATCAAAACACAGGAGGCGGTTTTTTGAGCAAATTTGATGATAAATTTGAAAAAGAGGGATTAAGCTTCGACGATGTTCTGGTGCTTCCCGCAAAGTCTTCCGTCCTGCCAAAAGACGTGGACGTAAGCACAAGACTTACAAATAAAATAAGGCTTAATATTCCCATCGTAAGTGCGGCAATGGATACAGTCACCGAAGCAAGGCTTGCCATTGCTTTGGCCAGGGAAGGCGGCATTGGTATAATTCACAAGAACATGTCCATAGAAAGACAGGCCCTTGAAGTGGACAAGGTGAAAAGGTCCGAACACGGTGTCATAGTCGACCCGTTTTCCCTTTCGCCGGAAAATACCATTGGAGAAGCTATGGAGCTCATGGCCCGGTACCGAATTTCCGGCGTCCCCATTACAGAAAACGGGAAACTTGTGGGCATAATCACCAACAGAGACATTCGCTTTGAGGACGACATGAACAAAAAGATAAGGGACGTCATGACGAAGGACAATCTCGTGACGGCTCCGGTAGGTACTACCCTGGAAGAGGCAAAATTGATTTTGAAAAAGCATAAAATAGAAAAGCTGCCTCTTGTTGACGAGAATTTTAACCTGAAAGGGTTAATAACGATAAAGGATATCGAAAAGGCTATAAAATACCCCAATGCGGCAAAGGACAAAAAGGGCAGGCTGCTGGTAGGAGCTGCGGTAGGCGTTGGCAAGGATATGCTGGATAGGGTCAAAGCATTGGTAGATGCAAAAGTTGACGTTATAGTAGTGGATACAGCTCACGGCCATTCAGAAAACGTGATAAGGGCTGTCGGGATAATAAAGGAAAAATTTCCGGACGTTGAGGTTATTGCTGGAAATGTGGCTACAGCTGAAGCTACCCGCGACCTTATAAAAGCAGGTGCCGATGCGGTAAAAGTTGGAATGGGGCCTGGGTCAATATGCACTACCCGGGTAGTGGCAGGTATAGGCGTACCGCAGATAACCGCCATTTACGACTGTGCACAAGAAGCACAAAAATACGGTGTGCCAATTATAGCCGATGGCGGTATAAAATACTCGGGAGACATCGTAAAGGCCATTGCTGCCGGAGCCGATTCGGTAATGATTGGCGGACTTTTTGCCGGTACCGAAGAAAGCCCGGGTGAAATCGAGATATATAAAGGCCGAAGCTTCAAAGTCTACAGGGGCATGGGTTCGCTCGGAGCTATGGAGGAAGGCAGCAAAGACCGCTACTTCCAAGAAGATGCTAAAAAGCTGGTGCCTGAAGGAGTAGAAGGGCGAGTCCCCTACCGTGGGCCGCTTTCCGAGATTGTATTTCAGCTGGTAGGAGGCCTCAGAGCCGGTATGGGCTACTGCGGTGCAAGGAATATCGAGGAACTGAAAAAAGCAAAGTTCATAAGAATTACCGCAGGGGGCCTCAGGGAAAGCCACCCTCACGATGTTTATATCACAAAGGAAGCGCCCAACTATACTCAGTTTTAAAACCGGTCAAAACCGGTTCTTTTTTTTTCCAATTATTTTCGAAATTAATTCATAATTAAAATCGGATTAAAAATTAAATTAAGCAGGAAAAAAGTTAATTTAAGTAGAATAACAATTAATAATGAAATTCTGCAATTGGAAAAAGGAGGAGATCGGGTTTGAAAAACTATAGCAGCGACAGAATAAAAAACGTAGGTCTTTTTTCACACAGTGGTGCAGGTAAGACGTCCCTTGCGGAAGCGATGCTTTTCACCGCCGGGGCTATAGACCGCCTCGGTAAGATAGATGAAGGAAATACCACCTTGGATTATGATCCAGAAGAGATAAAAAGAAAGATTTCAATTTGCCTAGCTTTAGCTCCTTTCGAATGGAAGGATTTCAAGGTGAATATCCTGGATACTCCGGGTTATTTCGATTTTGTGGGAGAGGTAAAAAGTGCTCTCAGAGTGGTGGATGGTGCAGTTATTGTCGTCTGTGCGGTATCGGGCGTGGAAGTAGGAACAGAACAGGTGTTTAAGTTTATCGAAGAAGAAAGCCTTCCGCGGATATTTTTCATAAACAAAATGGATCGGGAAAACGCCAATTTTTACAAAGTGCTGGAAAGCATTCGGGAACTTTTCGGCCAAAAAGTAGTGCCATTTCAGCTTCCTATCGGGCAGGAAGCAGACTTCAAAGGGGTTGTAGATATAGTTCACAGGAAGGCTTATACCTTTGAAGGAAAGGGCGTAAAAGAAATACCGGTACCCGATGAGTTGAAGGACGACATGGAAAATTACCGCCTTATGATTATTGAAGCTGCGGCTGAGGCTGATGATGAGCTTCTCGCCAAGTACCTTGAAGGCGAAGAGCTGACAGATGAGGAGATTATTCGCGGGCTAAAATTAGGAGTGAAGGCTGGTGCAATATACCCAGTTCTCTGCGGTTCCTCACTGATGAATAAAGGGATCCAGCTCTTGATGGATGCAATTTGCGATTATATGCCATCGGCGGCGGAAAAAAGAGCTGAAGTGGGCAAGAATCCCAAGACCGGTTCGGAGGAAAAGAGAGGGTGCAGCAGCTCCGAGCCTTTCAGTGCAATCGTGTTTAAAACCATGGCTGACCCCTTTGTGGGCAGGTTGAGCCTGTTCAAGGTCTGCTCGGGCTCCATAAAGCCCGATAGCGTAGTGTATAATGCAACCCGTGGCGTTGCCGAAAAAATCGGCCACATATACTTTATGAGGGGGAAAAAACAGGAAAGTGCCGGAGTTGCGGTAGCCGGCGATATTGTGGCTGTGGCAAAGCTGCAGAGTACCTGCACCAACGATACTTTGTGCGATAAAGACCACCCGATCCTCCTTAAAGGAATAGATTTTCCAAAGCCCGTCATATCCTTTGCGGTGGAACCAAAATCCAAAGGTGACGAAGAAAAGATATCTTCTGGCCTTGCAAGATTAACCGAGGAAGACATGACTTTTAGAGTGGAAAAGAACAATGAAACGGGCCAGCTTCTAATTTCCGGCATGGGAGAGATTCACCTTGAGGTGCTTGCGGCGAAACTTTCCAGCAAGTTTGGGTCAGAAGTTGTTCTCAGCGTGCCCAAAGTCCCCTACAGGGAGACAATAAGAGGTACTGCCAAGGTGGAAGGCAAATACAAAAAGCAGACTGGTGGCAGGGGACAGTACGGTCACGTGTGGATAGAGTTTTCGCCTATAAATTCTGAAGACGATTTCGAATTTGAAGAAAGAATTTTTGGCGGCGCTGTTCCGAAGCAGTACATTCCCGCAGTTGAAAAGGGTATAAGGGAAGCTATGAAGGAAGGCGTTTTGGCCGGCTATCCGGTGGTAGGATTTAAGGCAGTTTTATTCGACGGTTCTTTCCATCCGGTAGATTCATCGGAACTTGCCTTCAAGATAGCAGCCTCTATGGCCTTCAAGAAGGGAATTTCACAGGCGAAACCCGTGCTTTTAGAGCCCATTTACGAGCTAGAAGTAGTGGTTCCGGAGCATTACATGGGCGATATTATGGGAGATCTCAACAAGCGGCGTGGACGCATAATGGGCATGGAGCTGAAGGATGGTTTGCAGCATATAAAAGCGCAGGTGCCGCTTGCCGAGATTTTCCGTTATGCTACCGACCTTCGGTCCATGACTCAAGGCAGAGGCTCGTTTTCCGCTACTTTTAGCCACTACGAGGAAGTTCCGGCCCAGATAGCTGAAAAGATAATTGCCGAATCAGGCAAAAAGCACGCGGAGGAAGATTAATTAAAAGGCAAAGCCCCTCCTTTTTCTGTATTTTAAAAAACCGTTGGGGAAAACTTTAAATAAACACGAAAAAGGAGGGGCGAAGGTGGAAAAAAAGCCGGAAAAGCGTCTTGGCCATATTGAAGGCAAAATGGATGCCTTGTACAGAAAAAAAACCGATGATATTATAGAGGATGAACTAGCGGATGACACCATGTGGGGTGAAATAATTCCGAGCCTCATGGGCTGGATTTCTCCGGAAGAGCAAGAGGAACGGATGAATACGTTGCTTGAAATTTCAGAGGAACTAAGGGAAAAAAAGCGAGAAAAAGAATAAAATTTATAAGGAGGGAGTTTCTCCCTCCGATTTTGTCTCTTGAAAAAATTTCTATTATTGATTATAATATTTACAGCGAAAGTCAAAGATAGTCAAAGTCAAAATTAATGGGAGCTTATCCGGAGGGGACCGTATGCCTAATCTCGCAGACGTCATAGAAAATTTTATAAAAGCCATGTTTCAAGAAGGGAAAACTATCCTGGAAATTCAAAGAAACGAGCTTGCCAGCAAATTTAGGTGTGCACCTTCCCAGATCAATTACGTGCTAACCACAAGGTTTACGGTAGAAAGGGGATACATCGTAGAAAGCCGTAGGGGAGGCGGCGGATATATAAGGATAAAAAAGCTAAAAATAAGAGATGATGAGTTTTTAAGAGAAATAATAGATATAGTAGGAGATTCAATAACGAGTTCCAAAGCAGTTGGACTTGTCCAGTTTATGCTGGAAGAGGGTATAATCTCGAAAAGAGAAGCGGAACTTTTTAATGCTGTTATCAACAGGAAAAATTTAGATATACCGCTCCCAGAGCGGGATAGATTGCGGGCCCGACTTTTGAAGGCGATGGTTGCTGCCTTGCTGGGCCATGAAGAAGAAAAGGGGGAAGAGGACTATGAGATGCGATGAATGCAAAAAAAGACAGGCAACGGTGCATATAACGAAAATAGTAAATGGAGAAAAAACTCTACTACACCTTTGCGAGCAGTGTGCCAAAGAAAAAAGCATCTTCGATGTTTCCTTCGAATTTGAGGGAGAACCATTTTCGATGCAAAAGTTCCTGGCCGGCTTTTTTGAGCCCATAATGAGGGAATTTCATGAGAAATCCCAGCCGCTCTCCTGTGAGGGGTGCGGTTTGACCTTTCCACGCTTTTCACAGATAGGTAGGTTCGGTTGCAGCCGCTGCTACGAGGCTTTTAAAGGGCAGCTGGATCCGATGCTAAGACGCCTGCACGGCAAAACCTACCACGTAGGAAAGGTTCCTAGAAAGCGCGGCGGCAGAATGCGCATAAAAAGCGAAATAGAAAGGCTAAAAAGAGAGTTACAGGAGGCGGTTAATGCAGAAGAGTATGAGAGAGCTGCCGTGCTAAGGGATAAAATAAAGGAATTGGAGCAAAAGTTGGGTCGGGATTGACGGAGGTGCGAAAAGTGGCTCTGGATGAACTTTTAGATACTTCCAAAATAGGCTGGATTAATTCCACCGGTCCCGACAGCGACATTGTGATAACCAGCAGGGTAAGGCTTGCTCGAAATCTGAAGGACGTTCCCTTCCCGCACCTCCTAAACCGGTTGCAGGCGAAAGAAGTAATAGAAATGGTTTACAAGGCCTTTTTATCCAACGCGGTGCTTTCGAAAGATGCACGGCTCTACTACATGGAAGACCTTTCGGAAACCGAGAAAAATTTACTGGTGGAAATGCATTTTATAAGCCCGGACCTGGCGAGAGACGACCGGGGGGCAGTGATAATAAGCAGTGACCGGCGCATAAGCGTAATGATAAATGAAGAAGATCACCTCAGAATTCAGTGCATCTTTTCTGGACTGGACCCTCAAGGAGCGTACGACCTTGCAAGCCGCGTGGACGATGTGCTGGAAGAACAGCTGGATTTTGCTTTCGATGAACAACTCGGGTATCTTACTGCATGCCCCACCAACGTTGGCACAGGAATTCGCGTTTCGGTAATGATGCACCTTCCTGTGCTAACCATGCTGAAGCAGGTGGACCGTATGTTTTCAACAATGGCCCAACTGGGTTTGGTGGTGAGGGGACTTTACGGAGAAGGGACCGAGTCGTGGGGCAATCTTTACCAGATATCCAATCAGATAACTTTAGGAAAATCGGAAGAGGACATAATCCAAAATCTCCTGAGTGTAGCGGGTCAGATAATAGCCAGCGAGAGACAGGCAAGAAGAAACTTGAATGGAGAGGAAAGGCTTCGCCTTGAAGACAGGATATTGAGGTCTTACGGGATCCTTACGAATTCCCGGCTCTTGTCTACCCAGGAAGCCATGAGATACATATCCGATGTAAGGCTTGGGGTAGACTTGGGCATCATCAAAAATCTGAAGCCCGAAGAGCTTAACAACTTATTCATAACTGCTGGACCTTCATACATCCAGGAAGTTTTTAAAAAGACAATGACACCTCTGGAAAGAGATTTAAACAGGGCCAATTTATTAAGGCAAAAATTGCTGAGATGAGAGGTGATTTTCATGAACGGAAAGTTTACTGAGAGAGCTCAAAGGGTAATTGCCTATGCGCAGGAAGAGGCAAGGCGTTTAAACCATAACGTGGTAGGCACAGAGCATTTGCTCTTGGGGTTAATTAGAGAGAGAGAAGGAGTGGCAGCAAAGGCCCTCCAAAACCTAGGTGTGGAACTTTCTAAAGTTAGGGAGCAGGTTGAAAGACTCATAGGGGTAGGCCCCTTCATAGTGCAAGGGCCAATAGGTTATACGCCCAGGGCTAAGAGAGTGCTGGAACTGGCCCTCGAAGAGTCCCGCCGGCTGAAGCACAATTACGTGGGCACCGAGCACATCCTCCTTGGGCTCATCCGGGAGGGCGAAGGGGTGGCCGCCCAGGTGCTGGCAAACCTGGGTGTAAGTTTGGATAGAGCCCGAAACGAGGTATTATCCCTTTTGGGCACCGATGTGAAAGGGCAGACAGGCTTTAGAAAGCCTCACAATACTCCGACGCTCAATCAGTTCAGCAGAGATCTCACGGAACTTGCCGCTGAAGGGAAACTCGACCCGGTAATAGGCAGGCAAAAGGAGATAGAGAGGGTAATCCAGGTTTTAACAAGGAGGACCAAGAACAATCCCTGCCTTATCGGCGAACCTGGCGTGGGTAAGACTGCTATAGTGGAAGGGCTCGCCCAGAAGATAGTAGAGGGCGAGGTACCCGAGATATTAAAAGATAAGCGCATAGTGAGCCTTGATTTGGCATCACTTGTGGCAGGCACCAAGTTCAGAGGAGAGTTCGAAGAAAGGTTAAAGAAGGTTATTAATGAAGTAAAGCAGGCGGGCAACGTTATCCTGTTTATTGACGAAATGCACACCATAATAGGAGCCGGAGCTGCTGAAGGGGCTATCGACGCGTCGAATATATTAAAGCCATCTCTTGCTCGCGGTGAGCTTCAGACCATCGGCGCCACAACGTTGAACGAATACAGGAAGCATATAGAAAAAGACCCGGCGCTGGAAAGGAGATTTCAGCCCATCTTAGTCGATGAGCCGACGGTGGAGGATACAATTAAGATACTGGAAGGTTTAAGGGATAAGTATGAAGCCCATCATAGGGTAAAAATTTCCGATGAAGCTCTCGTGGCGGCGGCAAAGCTCTCTGCACGATATATTACCGATCGCTTCCTACCGGATAAGGCGGTAGACTTAATAGACGAAGCAGCTTCCCGGGTGAGACTCCGGAGCCTTACTGCTCCTCCAGAGCTGAGAGAACTGGAAGACGAGCTGGAGGCCGTGCGCAAGGAAAAGGATGCCGCGATTAAAGCCCAGGAATTTGAGAAAGCAGCAAGGTTAAGGGACAAAGAGCAGGAAATCAAAGCCAAAGTCGACAGCTTAAAAGCCCGCTGGCAGCAGGAGCAAAAGCTAGATGAGGCCACCGTGACCGGGGAGGATATAGCAAAAATAGTTTCCAGCTGGACCGGTATACCGGTGGAACGCCTGACTGAAGAAGAGTCCGAAAGGCTCCTTAAAATGGAGGAAATTCTCCACCAGAGGGTGATCGGCCAGGACGAAGCGGTTCAAGCGGTTTCCAGGGCTATAAGAAGAGCCCGGGCAGGTCTTAAGGATCCGAAGCGTCCTGTGGGTTCTTTCATATTCTTAGGACCCACGGGTGTGGGTAAAACCGAACTCGCGAGGGCTCTAGCGGAGGCTATGTTCGGCGATGAGAATGCTATGATAAGGCTTGACATGTCTGAATACATGGAGAAATTTGCTGTATCCCGCATGATAGGTGCGCCTCCGGGATACGTGGGATATGAGGAAGGCGGAGAACTTACCGAAAAAGTGCGCAGGAAGCCCTATTCTGTGGTGCTGTTCGACGAGATTGAAAAAGCTCACCCAGATGTTTTCAATATACTTCTTCAGATTTTAGAAGATGGTAGGCTTACCGATGCTCAGGGCAGGACCGTGGACTTTAGAAATACTGTCATAATAATGACTTCCAACGTAGGGGCAAATCTCATTCAAAAATCCAAAGCTCTTGGCTTTGCACCAAGGGAAGATGAAGCAAAAAGCTACTCAGAGATGAAAGACAGGGTGATGGAGGAGCTGAGGCGTACTTTCAGACCGGAATTCCTGAACAGAGTGGATGAAATAATTGTTTTCCATCCTCTAAATGAAGAGCACATGAAAAAGATTGTGGACCTTATGCTGAAGCAGGTTAACGAAAGATTGAAGGAAAATGATATAACCCTTGAGGTATCCGAAAAGGCCAAAGAATGGCTGGTGAAAAGAGGTTTTGACCCCATGTACGGTGCAAGGCCCTTAAGAAGAGTTATCCAAAAAGAGGTAGAGGACAGCCTTTCCGAGGAGATTTTAAAGGGCAGTGTGTCCCGGGGCGATATAGTAACTGTAGATGTTCAGGATGATAAGTTGACCTTTCGCAAAAAGGAAGTTTCTATAGCAAATACCAGCGAGCAATAAAAAACGCCCGGCTGACACCCTATAGTTCGGGCAATCCTCCCCGAACCGCGGGGTGCAGCCGGGTGTCCTTTGTAAGATGCAGGCGAAGGGGGAAGAGGCTTGAAAAGCAGGAAGAGGTTTGTCTGCCAGCAGTGCGGCTTTGAGTCGATAAAGTGGTTGGGAAGATGCCCCGAATGTGGAAGTTGGAATAGTTTTGTTGAGGAGTTTTATTCTGAAAGCCAAAAACCTGCAATATACGAATATCGGAAACCCCGCCTTTTGAGCGAAGTGGACTATTCGGAAGAGGAGCGAGTAAGAACAGGTCTGGCTGAACTAGATAGGGTATTAGGTGGTGGCATTGTTCCGGGAAGCCTGGTACTCCTGGGGGGTGATCCGGGAATAGGAAAGTCGACTTTGATGTTGCAAATGGGAGGGAAATTAAGCGAAAAAGGCGAGGTTGTTTTTTACGTCACCGGCGAAGAGTCCGAAAAGCAGGTGAAGCTCAGGGCGGAAAGACTCGGAATTTTCGGTGGAAAACTCTACATAGCGGCGGAGAATAATTTGGATTTGGTAGAAAAACACATAAGGGAGCTTTTGCCGCAGGTGGTCATACTTGATTCTATACAGACTGTTTACATTCCGGAGCTGGAGTCACCTCCGGGCAGCATCAGCCAGGTTCGGGAGGCTACACTCCGCTTGATGAGGATTTCGAAAGAAATAGGTACTGCCGTATTTATTGTGGGGCACGTAACTAAAGAAGGAAGTCTTGCGGGGCCAAGGACTTTGGAGCACATGGTGGACTGCGTGCTTTATTTTGAAGGCGAGAGATACCAATCCTACCGCGTGGTCAGGGCCGTAAAAAATAGATTCGGATCGACCAATGAAATAGGTATTTTCGAAATGCAGGAATCGGGACTTATGGAAATTGAAAGCCCATCAAAATTTTTGCTTTCGGGAAGGCAAGGGAATACTCCGGGGTCAGCCGTAGTGTGTACCATGGAAGGCACAAGGCCTTTGCTGGTGGAAGTTCAGGCGCTGACGTGCCCTACTGGATTTAATTTACCCCGCCGTCAGACGTCCGGGGTAGATTATAACAGGGCGGCCTTACTTATTGCAGTTATAGAGAAAAAATTGGGATTTAACCTCACCAATGAAGATGTGTACATCAATGTAGCCGGCGGAATAAAAATATCCGAACCGGCCGTGGATCTCGCTGTGGTGACAGCTATTGTATCGAGTTTTAAAAACAAACCGGTAAGGGAAGCTGTAATCATAGGAGAAGTGGGGCTTGGGGGTGAAGTAAGATCGGTAAGCTACATTGAAAAAAGGGTGAATGAAGCAGCAAAACTTGGTTTTAAGGAGGCTGTGGTTCCCTACGATAACCTGAAAGATTTGAAAAATAAGGTGGATATTGAAGTTACGGGGGTAAAGGAACTGAAGGATGCGATAGAAGCGGCTTTAGATTAAAGAATTCAGGATAGATTGTATATCCCGAGCGTGGTAAGCTTTTCTTTTTCTTCCAGGAAAACATCGTAGAGATTAACATTTAGCAGGTTACACAAGGCTGTAAGATAAAACAGGTGGTTTCCCAGTTCCTGTTCTAAAACTTCCTTGCAATTGGGGCACAAATTGCCTTTCAGGTGAGTTTCCATGTAGGAACTAAGGTCCTGAAGACTAATATTACTGGGGATCTGCTGTTTTTTAGCGTTGATTTCCAAGCAGCCGCATACTGTAACTGATTTAGCAATAGCCCTGTTGATGCGGCTTACGGTCTCCTGAAGTTTTGTTAAGACATCTATAATGCTCTTGTGCCTTATCAAGTATTGGGAGACTGTGGCCTGGAATTCATCATATGTTAGGTCCTTCATTATGATTCCCCCTATTTTTTCTTCACAAATCTTATTATATCCCTGATTTTGGACGTTTGTCAAACTTAAGTTAGAATTTTTAGAGAAAAATGTAAAGCCTCTGCTCCAAGTGATGTGTTTTTTTGTGGTAAAAATCTTCTCATTTTGAAATAATCTTTGTAGATTTGACGCAGAGGACATGAAAAGTGCATATCAAATGCAAAAAAACCGATTGACATTATTCGCTCATGTATAGTATAATTAAAATTTAAAGTTGACATTTAAGGAATTTTATGTTATTTATTAAATAAAAGAGGATTTAGGAGGCTTCGGGATGTTCAACATAGGGGACAAAGTTGTCTATCCTATGCACGGAGCTGGAATAATAGAGGCCATAGAAGAAAAGGAGATTTTAGGAGAAAAGCAAAAATATTACGTAATGAGAATGCACCTTAAGAATATGAAAGTTATGATTCCTATAAAAAGCGTCAAGGCAATAGGCGTCCGACAGGTTGTCGGCGATGAAGAGATAGACCAAGTTTTTAGAATCCTTCGCGGAGAAAAGAGCAAGATGCCGGCTAATTGGAACCATAGATACAGAGCTAATATGGAGAAAATAAAAAGTGGCAATATATTCCAGGTAGCTGAAGTGGTGAGGAACCTGGGCCTAAGGGAAAAGGAAAAGGGACTTTCTACTGGAGAAAGAAGGATGTTCGAGAACGCAAAGCAAATCCTTGCAAGCGAAATAGCTCTCTCTAAAAATATCGATGAGATGAGCGCCCACAAAATGATAGAAAGTGCGCTGGGGTAGGGCGTTCTTTTTGTATTTATTTACCTAAATCTCGTCGAATATAGATTCGGGGATGATTATATTATATAATTGGAAGTAAAGAAAAAAAGTGCTAAAAAACGGCAATACTTTATATAGGAGGTGATAGCAGAGTGATATACAGAATAATTCGGAGCATTTTCACACTTTTGGGGCTGGTTCTGGGGTACGAAATTGCGGTAATGGTGGTTCGAATAAACGATCTTTTAAGACTTTTTGTTTTAAGTGAAACCAGCATTCTTACAGGAAAAATCGTAAGTTCCTTGATTTTTGCAATGATATTATATTTATTAAGTCCGAAATTGATCTTATGGGGGACAAAAACCAAGGAATGGATGGAAAATCGACTCCAGAAAACGCCGATGAGAGATATACTTTATGGCTTTCTCGGGCTTTTCATGGGGCTTTTAATCGCGAATCTCTTTTCAAGGGCGCTCCTCAGCATCCCATGGGTGGGACCTTATTTACTAATAGCAGCCAATCTGGTACTGGGTTACATCGGAGCCAGTGTGGCCATAAAAAAGAGAGAAGAGCTTTCAGCTCTCATCCCTATACCGGTTGGGCACAAAAAACAATTTATTGCTTCCGGCAGACTGAAGCCCAAAATCCTCGATACCAGCGTGATAATCGATGGGCGAATTGCCGATATATGCCAGACCGGCTTCCTTGAAGGACCAATAATAGTGCCGCGTTTTGTGCTAGAGGAGCTAAGACACATAGCCGATTCATCTGATGTGCTCAAGAGGAACCGCGGACGCAGGGGACTTGACATCCTGAACAGAATGCAAAAGGAAATGAATATTGAGGTGCAGATATACGAAGGAGATTTTGACGACATATCTGAAGTAGACAGCAAATTGGTAAAGCTTGCCCAAATGCTCGATGGAAAGATAATAACTAACGACTTTAACTTGAATAAAGTGGCTGAGCTTCATAAAGTTCCGGTTTTAAATATTAACGAGCTTGCGAACGCGGTAAAACCAATAGTACTCCCGGGAGAAGAGATGGTAGTCCAGGTTGTTAAAGATGGCAAAGAAGCGGGGCAGGGGGTCGCCTATCTCGACGATGGTACCATGATAGTCGTCGACGGAGGTAAAAAGCACATTGGTGAGACCATAGATGTTCTGGTAACCAGCGTGCTGCAGACCGCTGCCGGGAGGATGATCTTTGCCAAGCCGAAATCGATGTAGCCGGGGTGACGTTAATGAAAATTGCAGCGGTGATTGCAGCCGGAGGCAAGGGTAAACGCATGAATTCCACGATAAGCAAGCAGTTTCTGATGCTAAAAGGACGTCCTATCCTGTACTATACTTTGAGCACCTTTGAGAGCTTGACGGAAATCGAAGAAATAGTCCTAGTAGTAGGACCTTCCGACATGAATTACGCCGAGCGGGAAATAATTATCCCCTACCAATTTAAAAAAGTTAGGCTGGTGGAAGGGGGACAGGAACGCCAGGATTCTGTTTACAACGGTTTGAGGAGTTGTTCTCCTCAAACCGATATTGTTGTTATACACGATGGTGTTCGGCCTTTTGTGACAAAGAAGATGATCCTTGAGAGCATCGAGGCTGCAAAAAAATACAAAGCTGTCGGCGTAGGGGTGCCGGTGAAGGATACTATAAAAGTTGTGGACAAGGGTCTTATAATAAATACTCCCGACAGAAAAACTCTGTGGGCTATCCAGACCCCACAGACTTTTGAATACAAGCTAATCCTGAAAGCCCATGAAGAAGCCAGAAACAGTGGTTTTTACGGCACCGACGATACTGTGCTGGTAGAAAGGCTCGGGTTTCCTGTCAGGATGATAGAAGGTGCTTATGAAAACATCAAAATAACGACCCCGGAGGATATGATAGTAGCCGAGGCTTTTCTAAATATGGGTTACGGGGATTTCAAGAGGTGGTAAATATGCGGATCGGAATAGGGTACGACGCGCACCGCCTAGTAGAGGGAAGAAAGCTCGTGTTAGGCGGGGTGGAAATTCCCTTTGAAAAAGGCTTGCTAGGTCATTCCGACGCGGATGTGCTAATTCACGCTATTAACGACGCGCTGCTTGGAGCTGCAGCTCTAGGGGACATAGGAACCCATTTTCCCGACACCGACCCTGCCTATAAGGATATAAAGAGCCTCCTCCTTCTCGAGAAGGTGGGAAAGATGCTAAGGCAGGAAGGTTTTGAGGTGGTAAACATAGACTCGGTTATTTGCGCCGAAAAGCCAAAACTTGCGCCTTTCATAGATAAAATGAGGGAGAACATTGCAAATGCGCTGAACATAGCAAAAGAAGAGGTAAGCGTAAAGGCGACTACTACTGAAGGTATGGGCTTTGAAGGCAGGGGGGAAGGAATTTCAGCACAGGCCGTATGCCTGATTAAAAAGTTATAAAAAGGGTTTCACAACTTGCCCTTAAACCAGAGAATTCCCTTGACTTTAGTCGGAATTTCTATTATCATTATCATTAAAGTAAAAATTCCATATTAAAAAACTGTGATGGGGATTGTAGGCCCGAAATCCCTTACAGAGAGAAACCGCCGTTGGCTGAGAGCGGTTTTAAGGAAAGGCGGGACCGAAGTTGCACCCCGGAGTTCAGGCCTTGAAATTATAGTAGAGGCCTGCGGCTTAGGCCGTTAAAAAAATGAGTAAAAAATCAGAGTGGGACCGCGGGCCTTTCGCCTCTGTTGAGGTGAAAGGCCTTTATTTTCCCCTCTTGCGTGCCAATTTTTGAAGGAGGTAAAAGCATGTCCTTTCTCAAAACGATTAGGGAAGACATCAAAGTGATATTCGAGCGTGACCCGGCCGCAAAAAGTATCCTGGAAGTAATCCTGTGCTATCCCGGGTTTCATGCTATTTTAATGCATAGAGTGGCCCATTTCTTCTATAGGAAGAGACTTTTCTTGATTGCGAGGATCATATCCCAAGTAGCAAGGTTTTTGACCGGAATAGAGATTCATCCGGGAGCCAAAATCGGGAAGGGCTTTTTCATAGATCACGGTATGGGTGTCGTTATCGGAGAGACGACGGAAATAGGAGATAATGTCACGCTATACCAGGGAGTTACCCTGGGAGGTACCGGCAAAGAAAAAGGGAAAAGGCATCCAACTATAGGAAATAATGTAGTGGTGGGAGCTGGGGCCAAAATCCTTGGGCCGATAAAGATAGGCGACAACTGCAAGATAGGTGCAGGAGCTGTGGTTTTGAAGGATGTGCCGCCTAACTGCACTGTGGTTGGCGTGCCAGGTAAAGCGGTAGTGAGGAAGAAGATAGATTTTGCAAAGGCAGACTTTACGAAAGTGGACCTTAATCACCATCTTCTGCCTGATCCGGTGGCGGATATGATGAAAAGTTTGCAAAGAAAACTTGAAGAGTTAGAGAGAAAGATAGAGGAGCTTGAAAGGAGGCAAAAGGGTGAAGATATACAATACCCTGACCAAAAAGAAAGAGGAGTTCAGACCGCTTGATGGCAACAAGGTGACGATTTACGCATGCGGACCTACGGTTTACGACTATTTTCACGTTGGTAATGCGCGGGTGTTTATAACTTTTGATGTAGTAAGGCGCTACTTTCAATACAGGGGTTATGATGTGAAATTTGTGCAGAACTTCACTGATATAGACGACAAGATGATAAAAAGGGCAAATGAAGAAGGAATTACCGTCAAGGAGCTCGGGGACAGGTTCATCGAAGAGTATTTTAAAGATGCAGATGCCCTCAATGTAAAGAGGGCTGATATACACCCCAGGGCCACTGACCACATCGATGATATCATCGAATTTATAAAAGTGCTTATCGATAAAGGCTACGCTTATGTGGTGGATGGAGATGTATATTTTGCTGCAAGGAAGTTTCCGAGCTACGGCAAGCTTTCCGGACAGAACTTGGAGGAACTCGAGGCCGGAGCGAGAGTAGAGCCGGGTGAAAAAAAGAAAGATCCAATCGATTTTGCCTTATGGAAAGCAAAAAAACCAGGTGAGCCTTCCTGGCCCAGCCCCTGGGGCGAAGGAAGACCCGGATGGCACATCGAGTGCTCTGTAATGGCCATAAAACATCTGGGAGAAACTATTGACATCCACGGAGGTGGGCCCGACCTCATATTCCCGCATCATGAAAACGAAATTGCGCAGAGTGAAGCTGCTACCGGAAAGCCCTTTGCAAGATTTTTCATGCACGTAGGTTACCTAAATATTAACAATGAGAAGATGTCAAAGTCTCTTGGAAACTTCTTCACAGTCAGGGAAATATTAAAGGAATACGATGCTGAAGTGTTGAGGTTTCTTATGGTTTCTTCCCATTACAGGAGCCCTATAAACTTCAGCAAAGAACTTATGGACCAGTCAAAAAACGCTCTGGAGCGCCTTTATACAGCCCTTTACGCCATGGACCACCTGGAGAAGGTGACGCCAGTAAGACCCTTGAACAAAGAAGAAGAGGAGTATTTAAAAACGCAGCTTGAGAACAAAGATAAATTTATAGAAAACATGGATGATGATTTTAACACAGCCGGGGCCATAGCGGCGCTGTTTGACATGGTAAGGGAGTTCAATGTACACCTAAACGAGAATTCTTCGCGGGAAGCTGTAACAAAGACGAAGGATTTGGTTTTAGAACTGGGTGGTGTTCTGGGATTCTTTTCGAAATTCCAGCCAGTATTGCTAGATGAAGAGATCGAGCGCAAGATAAAAGAAAGGGAAGAGGCAAGAAAAGCCAAAAACTACGCTTTGGCAGACAAGATAAGGGATGAACTGAAAGCCATGGGCATTATACTTGAAGATACCCCCGCCGGTGTGCGCTGGAGGCGGGCATGAAACGGAGTGATTCATAATGGAAATGGAAAACGAAAAAAAATACGACGTGTCTACGCTTTCCTCGCTGGCACTAGCTTTTGTGGGAGATGCTGTTTTTAACCTCTTTATCAGAACTATGCTGGTAGGAAGCGGCAAAAAGGTTAAGGACCTTCACCTGGAAGCGGTGAAATACGTGAGGGCTTCGGCTCAGGCCGAAGCCCTCAAAAAAATTGAGAAGTACCTCACACCAGAGGAGAAGGATGTAGTCCGCAAGGCCAGGAACGCCAAGGTAAATTCCGTCCCTAAGAACGCGGACATAATGGACTATCATTACAGCACCGGATTTGAGGCCCTGCTGGGTTACCTTTACCTGACGGGGAGGAACGAGAGGTTAAACAAAATACTCATGGCTTCCTTTAAGCTCGTCAATTCCGAACAGGATACCGACCGCAGCTGAGTTCCCCCTCCGGGCAATAGCCGGTGGCTTCGCAGGGAGCTCCGGCCTTCTTGAAAAGGTTCGGGGCTATTTTTTTAACCTCGGCCAGCATCATGCGCGCGAGTTCTCTGATTTCCGACTGGGCCCTCTCGCAGCAGCGTAGCTTAAAGAAATTGTAAAGACTTCTGACGTTCATGGTAACCACTAAATTAGTGCAGGTCCCCATCGGTAGTATATAGCGGGCGTCTTCTTTGTCTACACCCATTTTAACCATGTCAAGATAGGCTTTTTTGCAGGTATCGATGGCGTCTATATAAGTCAAAATTGCATCGGGATTTTTTGCTATTTCGTTTGGGAGCACGCAGTAATAGCGAGCTTCGATGTAGTCCTTTATCCGGTTCTTAATTTCGGTGAAGAAAGCGGGTGATACCTTACAAAGTTCAGTGAATTTTTCCCTTAAAAAGTACGAGCGAGCATAATCTATACCGTCATAAATGTAAAGGCTAAAATCCAAAGCATCCTTTTCCGAAACAAAGAGAGTTTCACCTTTTTGGTGGAATTTGAAGGGGGTGCGGGATAGAATCGGGGAGAATTTTTCAGAAAAGGATAAAGAAAAATTTTTCGATATTTCTCCCGCAGCGTCAAATATTCCCCTTATGTAGTGATTGAGGTACTCAGCTGAAATATCTTCCAAGGAGTTATTTGTCAATTCGGAAATTTGTACTTTTTTATCTAAAAGTGCAACATCTCCACCGCCAAAAAGAAATCCTTTCAGATATGCTGCGTTTTCGTTATTTATCTTGGATTCAAAAGACTCATCTTCTACTTTGAGCTCTTCTTTAAAGGGATTATTATACCGCAGACTTTGAACCGAGTAAGAGGCTATGCGGTGGCGAGTGAGCTGAGCTAAAAGTGTTCGGCTGACCCCCTCGATGGCAAAGGTAAAACTTACATGTTCCACGGGGGACATGTGGCCCATATCCATCAATTTCTGAATAAAAGAAGATACCTTTTCTTCGGTCAAGCCTTCCATGATTTCTAGAGCTCCCGCGTTAGAATAGCAAAGGCGAGCTGCTGCGGCCACTGTCTTTTCAGGGTCGGGAGTATGGGTTAAAACAGTAACCCTCATGATAAACCGCCTCCTTGACTTTTGATACGAATTAAAATATCATTTGTACAAGTTGTTTTAACATCATTATATCATTAAATTGCAGGGAGTGGTATATGATTAAGAAAAACATGGAGGAGCTCCAGATAGAAGGCAGAAATGCAGTGCTGGAGGCTCTGGAAAGTGGCAGGTCTTTAAATAAAATATATATAAAAAGAGGCGAAAAACACGGATCTATCAAGAAAATCATGGAACTTGCCAAAAGGGCAGGAGTTCCTATCGTAGAGCTCGCTCCGGAAAGGTTCGCTAAAATGGCCGAAACGCCAAGTCCCCAAGGTGTTATCGCTATCTCATCCCCTAAAGAATACGTTTCGGTAGACTATATTCTGGAAACGGCGGAAAAGCTTAAGGAAGCGCCATTCGTTTTTGTGCTGAATGAAATAAATGATCCCCAGAATCTGGGGAGTATCCTTCGCACCGCTGATTGTTTAGGAGTTCATGGAGTGATTATCCCGAAAAGAAGGGCTTGCGGTGTAACACCAACGGTTGTAAAGGTATCGGAAGGAGCTGCCGAACACGTAAATGTAGCACGGGTCACTAATGTTGCTTCTACTCTTGACTACCTCAAGGAAAAGGGATTATGGGTGGTTGGAGCTGATGTGGACGGAGAACCTTATTATAAGGTGGATCTGACGGGGCCTATTGCACTGGTGGTCGGAGGAGAAGATAAAGGCTTGGGGAAATTGGTAAAGGAAAAGTGCGACTTTTTGGTCAGCCTTCCAATGAGGGGTCACGTGTCATCGCTAAATGCCGCGGTGGCGGCTGCCGTTTTGGGATACGAAATCTTAAGGCAAAGGGTAGGAAGGCATGGTTGAAAAGAATGGCGAATATCTATTTATAGACGGCTATAACGTCATAAATGCTTGGCCGGAGCTTATAGAAGCAAAAAGCGTTAGCCTTGAAACAGCAAGGGACAAATTGGTGGATATCATGGCCGATTATGCGGCTCAGACGGGGATAAATGTCGTCGTAGTTTTCGATGCTCATAATGTAGAAGGGGGACGAGGAGGTCGTTATCATATAAACGGTGTAGAAGTCGTATTTACCAGAGAGGGGGAAACCGCAGACAATTATATAGAAAAAACGGTGAGTTCTCTTGGAATGGGGAATAAAATAAGAGTAGCCACTTCCGATTGGATAGAACAGCAGATTGTAATGGGGCACGGTGCGATTCGCCTTTCCGCAAGGGAATTGAGAAACGAAGTTATGGCCCTGGCTGAAAGAAGAAGGCAGCTGGAGGAACGGAAAAAGCTGGAAAGACAAACACTGGAGGAAAGGATAGATAAAAAGATTTGGAGGCTTATCATGGAACACTTGAAAGGCGGAAGGATGTAATGTGCCATAGTTTCGTTCAATAGCTTTTTATTTCTGGGCAGGTTATCCC
>JAKKUQ010000119.1 GCA_021890755.1 Thermosediminibacteraceae bacterium
AGCCTGACAGGGTACCCCTTAGGGGGTTTGGCGGAGATATAATACCGGCTTATTACGGTATAACCCAGCACGAGTTTTGCTATGATTACGAAAAGGCAGCAAAGGCCATTGAAAAATACTTAAAAGATTTTCCATTCGATTGGCCATCAGCCACTATCCCGGCTTTGCAGGGACGCATGTTCGGAGTGGCTTTTTCTGAATATCAGGAGATCTCACATTTTATTACATCCATAACCGGACCCATGCATGATGCTTTAAAGGACAAATATTACAGGTTTCCTGGTAGGGAGCTTAGCGAAATTGCATCGCCGCAATTTATAGGCGGAACATTCATGGAGGCCAGCGAGTACGATGAATTTTCGAAAAATCCAGCGAAATTTATATCGGAAGTCATTTTTCCAAGAGCCTGTAGCGGTATGGCGACACCGAAAGAAGCTATGGCGACAATGATTAGATATGGTATAGAACTAAGACGTTTTGATGAGGCGATGAGAAATATCCGTGAGATTTCCGCTGAACTTGGATACCCTTCGATTCCTGTTGCTTTAGCTTATGCTCCTTTGGATTTAATAGGAGATTTTCTAAGAGGAATAGAAAACGTCCTCTTGGATGTAAGAAGGTGCCCCGAAAAAGTCAAAAAAGCGGCTGAATCTTTAGTGGATCCCATAGTTAACTCCGCATTGGCTTTCAAGAAAAGAGGAGCTAAACTGGCTTTTATTCCACTGCACCTAAACGAATACCTTTCCCCAAAGCTTTACAACGAGTTTTACTGGCCCACTTTGAAAGCCGTAATATTGCGGTTATTGGATGAAGGTATAAAATCCTGGGTTTTCTTTGAGGGATATCACGACGCACATTTAAATACGATTTTGGAACTTCCCGCAGGGTGGGGAATAGCATTTTTTGAAAAGACCGATGTTATAAAGGCAAAAAAGCTCTTGCAAAATCATACCTGCGTTATGGGAGGTATACCAATAAGCCTGATAGTAGGAGGAACTCCTGCTAAGATCGAAGAGTATGTGAAAAAATTATTGGAGGAAGTAAAACCGAGCGGCGGATTTATTTTGGCGCCAAATATAGAAGTGGTTCCTGCAGATACGCCAAAAGAAAACATCCACGCCCTTGTGGAATCGGTAGAAAAATACGGCTAAATTTAAAAATCCTTTTGGACGATGTTTTACCCCCATATTCAGGCACACTTCAAGCTAGAAACTACATCGTCCATTGTTTTGGTGCTACTTTTAGCGGGTTGGGAATGATGATAATATGACCTCCAATAGCTGTAACCATATTGGATAAGTATGGCCCCAAGATAAATTTCATAATATCGGTATATCCTTCATATCAGGGCATGGTTTAATAATGAAGATGTTATCCATTAGTGATTGGGCCACCGCAAAATACCTATGGTCGGTATTTTGATCGATAAATTGGGTGGCCCTTGTAATACTTTATGGATTGTCTACTTTTTACCAGCAGCTTTGGTAGCTGCCTTCTACATTGGGTATCATTCAAAAATGCTAATTTATTTAATAGAATTTTTGCAATACTTCGCGATGTATATGTATGGAGGGACTCCCGTAGTTCATTGAGCAGCAGTACCTTACGTTTTTGGAAGAAGGAATACCTGCAAATTTATGCATGCGCTAAATGCCTTTCTGTAGGAACAGGAATGGCTTTAGGGCTCTATTTAGAGGCTTATATCAGAGATGCAACGGGTGGTTATTTTTGGGCTAGAATACTTGCAGTTATTATGCGTCTTTTGGGAACCTGTTTTGCTTTGTTGGGACTGTGTATATATAAAAAAAAATATTTAATTGTGAATAAAGTTTCATAAAATTGACAAGAATATGTATTATATTATAAAATATATACAAGACAGATATGTACAAGTATATCCTTCAAAAAAATCAAAAAATTGGGACTAGGGAGGTAAGAATGTGTTAGAAGATATTCTAAAGAGCATAGTGGAAATGGAAGAAGAAGAGGCGATAAGTAAGGCGAAGGAATATTTAGAAGGCGGAGGGGACCCACAAAAGCTGCTGGAAGTAT
>JAKKUQ010000072.1 GCA_021890755.1 Thermosediminibacteraceae bacterium
TTCCTGCAGGATGCTGATAAGGTGTACCGGATCTTTTCCGTGGGCTTCTATTATCTCGTTAACCCTCTGAAAACTCCTCTTTGACTGCTCCGCCGCTACCATAAGCTCTTCCCTCCTGTAGTCTGTTAAAATATTCACAAAGTATGTTAAAAAAATAACAATCTTCTTCATACATTATACATAAAACACATGTAATTTTCAATGATATAAAAAATTATTTTTGTTACAATGCAAGCAGCTTTTCCACAGGCAGAAGCGGAACCCAAAAAATCAGCCACCTTAGCACTTTCATGCCAGGTGGCAAACCTACATTAAAATCTTATCCTATTCTTGTACTTTTCTATAAGCGCCCTGTTGTGTTCATCGGCACCGTCCATATTCCCGCTTATGAATATGGGAGGTTTGAATCCCTTTTCATGCATTATCTCCACTGCCCTAGCAAACACAGCATGTAATATCGCTGCCCCTATTACCGTTGAGCTAGGCGCGAACGGTTCGGGAACGCCATCAAGCTTCAATACCCCATCGCCTGGTACTCCATGATTATCTATCACTATATCTCCAAATTCATATAAATGTTTCCCACTAGAATGTCTTGAAGGTTGAGACCTTGAGAAATCCATAGACGTTATTACTATGACTTTTGCTCCTCTCTCTTTTGCATAAAGAGCCATCTCAATCGGTACAGGATTTCTTCCTGAATTAGATATGACTATTACTGTATCCTCTCTTCTTATTTCTTGATACTTTGCAAGAAGTAAACCATACCCCTCAAACCTTTCTAAGTCAGAACTTTTTGCAGCTCCCTCATGAAGCATCAGACCCGTATCAAGTATCGGGTGAACGGGAACCAGGCTACCCGCCCTATAATACATTTCTTCACAAAGTATGTGAGAATGACCACATCCGAATATATGGACTATCCCGCCGTCCATTATACTCTTCGCTATGGCAGATGAAGCTTGTTCTAGAGACTCCAATTCTGATTTTAATATTGTATCTAACATATTTTTTATTTGATCAAAATACCTTTGGAACAACCTTTATCCTCCTATTGACTTTCGTTTTGTAAACTTAGATGCTGGAATCCCTCTACAATTCCTTCTTTGCCCGTCGCTATTAGCTTAGACACAATAAAGTCTATATCGCAATCATTTAATGGATAAGATGATAACTCCAGGATCATAGGAAGGTTTACTCCTGCCAAGACTCTCACCCTTTTATTGGTACATTGGCTAGCCAGCTTCATAGCAACATTGAAAGGACTGCCGCCAAATAAATCTGCCAGAACTAGAACATCTTCGCTATTACTTTCGATTTCGGCTTTTAACTTATTTTCAAAATCAGAAACATCATCGTTTTCATTAAAACTAATTGGCTTTAAAAAAGCTATATTGCCAACTATCATTTTTGCAACATCAGTAACACCATTAGGGAAATTGCCATGGCCTACCAGCAGTATTTTCATTATCAAATCACACCTTTAAATTCTTCACATATTCAGTATACTTTTGATAAACTATATCATTGTTATCCTTCGGTATATTTGAAACATTCGGTGAAACAAAGGTTGAGAGCTCAATCCCCTTTTCGCTTAGAAGTTTTGCCGTCTCACACAATAACGACATAGATATAAATATTGTCGACAAAGTAGAACTGGCTCCGACTTTAACTTTCTGCCCTTCAATTTCGACAATGGCATCTTCTAATGGCGCACAGTTATCTATGACTACATCGGCTATATCAGCTAATTTTTTTCCACTAGAGTGGGTGGGTTTAGCCTGTCTATAGTTGTCCATTGAAGTAACTGCAATTACCTTCATACCTTTCGCTTTTGCATATAAAGCAGCTTCGATAGGTGCGGCATTCAGGCCTCCATGGGAAAATACAACCATTGAATCTTCTTTGTAGAAGTTAAAACTCTGTAAAAAATTTTTAATATATCCTTCCTGTCTTTCGATCCATAAGAGTTCTCTTGCTCCACCAGGACCAATTACGTTAAACCAAATCAATCTGGGATCAATCAGCGGGTGGAATCCGACATAACTTCCATATCTCGGGAAAATATCCAATGCAGGTATGGCCGAATGGCCGCTGCCGAATAGATGAACAAGATGGCCACTAGCTATACTTTCGGCCATAATTTCGCTGGCTTTTTTAATATTCTCCTTCTCTTTTTCAGCAATCTGGTGCAGAATCTCTAATGCTCTTTCTTGATATTTTTTCGCCGACATTTAAATCCTCCTTACCCCTAGAATACTAAGTTATGGCAAAGCCTAAACTTTTTTCATGGTTGTTTTTGGGAAAATATTTTGCAAAACCTTAGAATATTTTTAAAACCACCCCTATGAAAGTAACTATGAACAGAAACCCCATGACCCATAAAGGTGACTTTTTCTTGGCAGAAAGCAGATACCAAACTACAATTATTGCCAGCAATGATAACATGCCTGGAAATATCTTGTCTAATATATTCTGCAATTCAATTGTCATTTCGCCGGAAGTGTACTTTATAGTCGTACTTAAGTTGATATAAGAGGCTGAAAGGGCGCCCATTACTAATAATCCCAAAACGCTCAAAGCATCTGCCAGAACATTTATTTTTCCACTTTGCATAATTTCCTGAATGCCGTTTAAGCCCGCATTGTAGCCAAATTTATATAAATACCACGAAGTTATAGCTATAAAAGTGGGATAAACTAACGCATAGAATATTGGACCAACAACTCCAGCCGTTTTAGTAATCCCGATGGCAATAGCCAGCAGTATTGGTATTAATGTGCCAGGGATAAGTGTATCACCGATTCCAGATAGAGGACCCATTAATGCCACTTTTACCGTATTAATAGTATTATCATCAATTTCCGCGCCATTTGCCCTTTGTTCTTCTAAAGCCGCAGTAACTCCATGGATTACGCTACCTATTTGAGGTTCTACATTAAATAGAACTAAATGCCTTTTGAGCGCTTTTATTTTCTCCTCCTTGTCTTTATATAGTTCGTCAATTACGGGTAGCATCGAATGACAAAAGGCTATTCCTTGCATTCGCTCGCCACTTTGCGACGAACCGTTGAAGAAGAACCATGTAAGCCACGACCTAAATAGGGTCTTAGGACTTAACTTTTTATATTCAGCCATTATACGATACACCTCCCTGGAACTTAAACCAAAATACAGCTAACACAGCGCCCATTATAGCAATAGCTACTATTGGAAGATTAAGATATTTTACCAACATAAATCCAATAACAAAAATACCAAAATAGCTCTTGTCCTTTATTATCATATTAAGCAACATTCCTATTCCAAGGGCAGGTAACACTCCTCCAACCACTGTCAAATAATGAATAATTATTGGGGGGATCATTTTTTGTAATTCTTGCAAAAAACCCCGCCCAAAATATAGAATCAAAAAGGCTGGTATGAAACGCATAGCGAAATTCACAATTTGGGCACCTAAGTTCATGGCTCTTATTCCGCTTCCGTTACCTTCAACAGCATACTTGTCCGCCCTGTGGGCAAAGTAAACGTTAATAACCCAAATTAAATTCCAGATAGTAACGCCTATCAATCCAACAGGCACTGCTAAAGTCGGTGCAATATTCGGGTCGGTCTTAGATAGTATTATAAGAGCAGGAGTCAGATAACCGATGTAGTCCACATCGAAAGGCATTACTGCTCCCGGAGTAATAATGCCTATATACATTGCCTGAATCAACATGCCTACTTCTAATGCCGTTTGCATATCGCCAAGAATAAGGCCCACCAATGCCGCAGCTACTAAAGGTCTACCAAGGGTATAAAATCCTCCTGTCGTACCTAATATCCAAGGTGCTCCTATTGCTCCCAAGTAAGCCAGAAGAGCAATTATAGTAATTTTGATAATCAAAACTTCACCCTCCTCAATCTCCTATTTTAAATTTGACTTGACCTTACTCCACAAATAAATCGGAGTCTCCGGCAATAACTGAAAATCGATATTCACCCCCTTATTTTCTTCTAATTTGTTTAAATAATTTACATCCTCTTCTGTAATGAAAATATTATGCGTAATCTCATATACTTTTTGATCGCCGGCTTTCTTGGAAACATTTCCGATATTTAGTCTTGGAGTCTCTATTCCAAGTTCTATTAACTCGCAGGCGATTTTTGGAAATCTGACTACTATCATGACGTTTTCTTTATTCTCAATAGAATCAATTACATTTTTTGCCTCTTCTGTTTTGCACACATAACAGTTAATGCCTCTTGGTACAGCCATAGTAGCAATAGACTTCAAAACCGGGTTTTTAGCTGTTTCGTCATCTACTGCTACTATCGCAGTTATATCGCAATACCTTATCCACTTTGTAATGATTTGACCGTGAATTAACCTGTCATCTACTCTGATCAACTTTACCAAAATATCATTCCTCCCCTTTGGCAACTAAATTTACCCGTATTGAGTATCTGTCACCTCTTAATAGCGATACGGCATATTCAAAGGGCATTCCACCCTGATCAAAAGTAACCCTTTTCACTAAAAACGCAGCGGTGTTTAGCTTTACCGACAGTTGTTCTGCGATATTTTTATCTTTTATATTTATCGAGTTATATACTTCTTCCGCTTTATAGGGAACTATGTTGTATTTCACCTTTAGGATTTCATATAATGAACTGTTGTTCTTAAAGTCTTCTTCACTAAGATCCTTAAAAATATTACAAGGAAGATAGCTCTTTTGTAGTGCTACCGGTTCCCCATTTCCAATTCGTAATCTTTCAACAACCCATACACTTTTGTCGCCATTTAACTTTAAAGCTTCAGCCATGTCATCATCTGCATAAGCCTTAGAAAACATCAATAACTTTGTATCAAGTTCTATGCCCCTTTGCCTCATTTCCTCCGTAAAGCTCATTAGGCTCAAATATCTCTGGATTTTAGGTTTTGCTACAAAAGTTCCCTTTCCTTGTATCCTGTATAAAACCCCCTCCTGGACAAGATCTGATAAAGCCTTCCTGATTGTTATTAAACTTACATCGTACAATTTCTGTAACTCATTTTCGCTAGGTATCTTTTCATTTTCTTTATATATACCTTTTTCGATATCTTTTAATATTTTAGTCTTGACCTGATAATACAACGGTAAGGGCTTCCTTCTATCAAGCATAATCTGCTGCCACCTTTTCTTTAGATATATTTTTATATTCTTATGTTCTTATACTAACTTTTTCGACAAAAAATTATAAATCCCTTCTTTTGTGAAAAAAAAAATTTACTCAACCAAAAAAGTTGTTCCAAAGGGACAGGATCGTGATTCAATATGTACTGAAAATAACGCTCAGGGAAAAGATAATAAAAAACTAACTCCATCTCCATCGGGATACAGTGCAACGGTGTTATACGTGCAACTTATGGGGCGATGATGATAGTAAGGCCTTAGGGAATTTTGGTCGAAGGAAATTCTCGGTCTCTTAAGCGAAAAATCAGTGCAAAACGGCAAAAAAGTCATAAGGCATATCTGGGAACCGATTTCCGCAAGGAAAACTTAGCATGCAAATTGGAAAATATCGTAACCCATTACGAAAATATTTAGACTCTCAAAAGCATCTCCATTGAAGTAAAACAAGGCGATATACTGATCGTAATAGGCGCTAACGGCGCGGAAAAACTACACTACTCAAAACCATCTGCAACTTGGTCAGTTCCATTTTGAGAAAGATATACTTCCTCGATAGGGATATAACAAATCCGCCCATCCGGAAATTATCGATGCGAGCATAGCCATTGTGCCCGAAGGACGAATGGTCTTCTCTCGCATAACATTGCTGGAAAACCTTCAGTTGGGGGCATATTTGAATTAGTGATAAAAAAAGAAGTCAAAAATGACATTGAGAGGTTTTTTTCGCCTTCCCCGCGCAAAATAACCGCCTAAAACAGATTGCGCCCATGATAGTCTTCGTCATCTTTGAAATCATCCAGTGGAGAAGGCACAGCCCGGAACATGTTGAACAACGAAGCCGTCAAAAAAATTATTTCGGCGAATAGTAACCACCCATTGAAACGGGTGTTTGTTTTGTTCCTCATTTACCAAAGCCTGCCGCACTTTTGCGTATGCCGAATCATTTTATGAGATCTAGCAGCTTTTCCACTGGCAGAAGCGGAACCTCGTTGCCATCCCTTCCCACTATTTTTTCCGCTGTAAACATGGAGTCCCATACGGCCTCCTCCACAGCTTCCACCGCCGCCTGAAATACTTTGTTTATTTCACCGGAATGGGAACATATGGTATCGATTCTAATCACAGGGTCGCCGTAATGGAATATCCTATTTGCCGTTGAAAAGGCCAGGACAATGTCGCCGCTGCCGCTGCCCATAAAAGAGCCTGTCCTTGCAAGGCCCAGGATTCCCCTCTTCGCCACCCTCTCAAGGCCCAACGCATCCAGCGGGACATCGGTAGCTATGACTACAATACACGAACCCTGGTCTTCTTTCGCTTCTTCTTTTCCTTTTTTTATTAATTCTTTCAGCGCCTTTCCTACATTTTTCCCGTTGAAAACAAGGTCTTCCATCCTGCCGTAGTTGGTAAGCAGCAAAGCTCCTACCGTATAAGTCTTGCCTCCTATTTCGATTAATCTCGAGGCGGTGCCTATGCCACCTTTAAATCCGTGGCATATCATCCCCGTTCCCGCTCCAACGCTTCCCGTTTCGAAAATTTCCCCGGCGTTTTCTATGGCAGCAAAGACATGTTCCTTTTTCACATGCCTTCCCCTTATATCATTGAG
>JAKKUQ010000120.1 GCA_021890755.1 Thermosediminibacteraceae bacterium
GAAAATCATAAGTAAACATTTCCATAAAGGGCCCCCCTTTCTCCATATCTTCTTATATCTTTGTTCTATTATATTAAGGAGGGGCAAGTAGTTTAAAATATAACCGCATTTTTTAAAATCAATTCGTATTCCCAGAAAATGAAGTATTATGGTAATGTTGTACCGTAAAAGCCGCTTACATTTGGGTTTTCCTTTTGTAACCGGATTGCTGAGGCGAAAATCTCCGCTTTCAGCAGAAACCGCTTTTAGGTTGAGCTTCATAAAAGCGGATTTTTAAGGCGCAAAGCACCCCGCTGCAATTTTATCCAATTCCCTGCTGATTATGTTTAAAGCTTGAAGAGCAGGACTAATATTCTGGTAAGCCATCATTCCAAAAAAATTCCATTTATTTTTTCTTTCATTATCATTTTGATATAATACATATCTCTCATTATATAATTCTTACCCCACCTCTTATCCAGCTGTAGAAAATCCTTGCCATTTCCCTGAGGTGTAATGCGTAAATATTATTTTCCGCCAGATGAGCGAATTTACTATTAACATCTTCCAGTAATTCTGCGGCTCTTTTGAGTTCTTTTTCGATTTCCGAAGGAGGAGGTGGAGGCATCTTTTTGACCAGATCCTCCTGAAAGGCTTGTGGGATTTCTTTCCACTCATTGGCAATACCTGCAAAAATATCGCCCAAGTAATAGTGAAAGAAAGCAAGTCCCCAAAAATTCTCCTTTTCAGCCACTTCTCCACTAACTTTACTTTCTCTGGCGAATCGAATTAGTTCTGCGGCGTACATTTTTTCTATTTTGCTTAAATCAAAATCGTTAATTTTAGCCTCTAAGCTCTCTTTTTTCTCTTTTACTATTTTTTGCCTTTCACCAAGAGAAAGTTCCCCTTCGGTAATATAATATTTATTAATAATATCGCATAGGTCTACACTTTCTGAAACCATTTGCAAAAGGGATATAATACTTTGCAACTCGCGTTGTAACTCACGTCTTTTTTCTTCATTAACACCGCTTTGCGAGGTCAATAGCGCTTTTCTAAATCTTGTAAAAGCTTCTTCGATTTGAAGTAATAGATTGTTTTCTATTTCTGCGATTCTATCCTCGACATATGCTAAATTATACCACCCGTCATAAGAAAGTTCTTTTTCCGTTTCGGTTTTAATAATCTGTTTTTTCAATTCATCTTTTCTATTTATCGCGGCCTTTTTGATTTCATTATAGTCTTTGTACAAGTTGTACAATCCCGCTTCGTCAACAAGCAAAGGAAGAACGTCATTACCGGTCCTTAAAATTTCTCTCGAAGTCTTTCCACAATCAGTCCACTGCTGATTATTATAAAACTTGTCTGCCTTAATTTTTAAATTTCTCAAATTATCTATTCGTTCTTTTATATTTTTTTGTGACAGGTCGTCGTCATCGTTTCTTTCCGTATATTCTTTATATAAGCTTTCAACCTTATTATATAAAGCTACCGCCTGGTTATAATCGGCCTTAATTTCATCAATATAGGCACTCTTCGCGTTACTGTTATAGTCAAAAATAGAATATATAAAATTGTATTCCGGGATAACAATAGATTTAGGATCAATGGGTATGAATTCCTCCGATTTATTGCTGGATGTACATCCTGTTAATATGCCAAGGGTCAGGGAAATAATGATGAGATTGCATACGGCTTTTTTTAAGGATTCCATTGAAAAAAAGTCCCCCTTATTTCATTAATCGGTTTTTCCATCTAGATAATACATAAAAAATCATTCCCGGAATAATTCCCAATAGGAATCCACCAAGAATTGCCATGAAAAGTTCTATAGCTGTAGGTTTATAAAGATTCACAGCAAACAAAATAACAAATATGGTTGAAAAAAATAAAACAAATTTGTTAAAAATAAAGCTCATTTGCTCTTCTCCCTTAATAAGACCCGAAAAGTTATCTTTT
>JAKKUQ010000003.1 GCA_021890755.1 Thermosediminibacteraceae bacterium
AAAAACTTTAAATGACCCTTAATTACATCATTGAGCTAACTATATTGTACAAGGAGGAGACAACCGATGGATAAAATACCTTTTATGAAAATGAGCGGCTGTGGAAACGATTTTATTGTCGTCGATAATCGCTCGGGAATAATGCAAGAATTTAATTTGCCAGAATTCGTCAGGCGCGTATGTACAAGAAGGGTCTCCCTCGGGGCCGACGGCTTTATGATGCTTGAGAAATCTGATAAAGCCGATTTTAAAATGCGATACTTTAATTCCGATGGCAGCGAAGGAGAGATGTGTGGCAATGGAGCTCGCTGTATTTCAAAATTTGCATACGTAATAGGCGCTGCAGGGGCTGAAATGAAATTTGAAACCCTTGCTGGAATTTATGAATCGAAGATAAACGGGGATGACGTGAAAATAAAGTTTCCCGAAGTCAAAATGAGTGATGTATTATTAAATCAAAAATATAATTTTCGAGAAGACGTCCGAGAATATCATTATGCACTAGTCGGAGTGCCCCATACAGTTATTTACCGGGAAGATGTTGATAAAATGGATTACAAGGACTTGTATGATTTAGGTAGAAATATAAGATTTACTCTAGAAGTTTTTCCAAAAGGGACTAATGTTAATTTTATAAAAGTAATTGACGAAAACAATATCATAATACGGACTTACGAAAGGGGAGTGGAGGACGAGACACTAGCTTGCGGTACGGGTTCTGTTGCAGCGGCAATAGTATCGGGGTTGCTTGGAAAAACAAAACCTCCTGTTAAAATGCATACCCAAGGAGGAGTTCTGAAGGTATACTATAACCTGGGAAAGGATGGAATTGAAGACATCTACCTCGAAGGAAACGCAAGAATTGTTGCAGAAGGTTATCTCCTTCCTGATGCATGGAGATTGTAATGTATTAAAGCTTTTATTTCTAAACAGATTTTCTTAAGACAAGAGGTTACAGAGGACTAATTGCTACCAAAATTGTTTTTTAACAAAGCTATATTGAAAAATTTTAATTTAAATGAGCCGCCAGGCTCTTTTTTTGTTTTTTGCAACATTTTTGCAAAGATTTTTCCTAGCCCCATTAGTCGCAGATCAGAAGATCCCTTTTAGAAAGCTGTTTCAGTAACCCGGAAAGTTCACCTCTCTTCCGGGCTTCCACCAGCCGGTTCCTGCGGTGTGAATCCCTGCGTCGGCTTGATTTCACAAATATAGAGCCGCATGCTTTCATCTACTCCCTAAGGAGATGGTCTTGAGCTACTAAGCTATTTGACAGCTACTTTGTCGACAGAAGTTTTTTATTTTTTTAAAAGGAATTTGGAAAAAATTGTTGAATATTAACTACTAAAAGCTAAAATTTCCCATAACAAGTGGTGGGATTGTGATAAAAAAATTTGGCGAAATATTGCTTGAACAAAATATTATCTCAAAATCCCAGCTTGAAAGAGCTTTAGATTTACAGAAAAAAACGGGGAAACTAATCGGTGAAATCTTGGTAGATATGGGTTTAATCGATGAAAATATGGTGATGGAAATTTTAGAATTTCAATTAGGGGTTCCCCATGTAGATCTAAACGCTTATGATATAGACCCCGAGGTTATCAAGTTTTTACCTGAAAGCCTTGCAAGAAAGTACAGCGCTTTTCCAGTAAGGCAAAAAGGCAACACCCTCATCGTAGCTTTTAATGACCCGTTAGATGTTTTCGCTATACACGATATAAGGGTAATAACAGGAATGGATATCCAACCAGCAATAGCTTCAAAAAGCCAAATAGAGCGAGCAATAGAGGTATTTTATTCGGCGAAAGATTCCATCCAAGAAGTTTTAAGGGAAATAGGTGTTGAATTTTACGAGGAGCCATTCTTAGAAACTTTATACGATGAAGCCAGCGCACCGATAATAAAATTGGTAAATACAGTTCTATTCAGAGCTATTTACGAGGGTGCAAGCGATATACATATAGAACCGCAGGAGAAAGATATAAGAGTAAGATATCGCATTGATGGTGAACTGTTTGAAGTTATAAAATGGCCGAAAAAGCTTCTCGATTCCGTTGTCACAAGAATTAAGATAATGGCAGGTATGGATATTGCTCAAAAGAGAATTCCTCAAGACGGGCATTTTAACTTTCCTATCAACAACACTGTTTTTGACATAAGGGTATCAACTATGCCCATGATTCATGGAGAAAAGGTGGTTTTAAGAATTTTTAATCACCAGCGCATGTGCCTTGATTTGAAGCTTTTAGGTTTTGACAAATGGGAGTTGGATTTAATTTCTAAAATGCTTAAATTTCCTTACGGCATGATCTTAGTTACAGGACCAACAGGAAGCGGCAAAACCACTACTCTTTACTCGATGCTGAATTCCATCAATACTCCCTCAAAAAATATAGTAACCCTGGAAGATCCAGTTGAATATGTGCTTGAAGGGGTAAATCAGTTGCAGATAAATCCAAAAGCAGGGATTACTTTTGCATCAGCGCTTAGGTCAGTTTTAAGACAAGACCCAAACGTTATAATGATAGGTGAGATAAGAGACAAAGAAACGGCGGAAATAGCAGTTAGAGCTGCACTCACAGGGCACTTAGTTCTTTCAACTTTGCACACCGGAGATGCAGTAGGATCAATTACAAGACTGCTCGATATGGGTATAGAACCCTCGCTCGTGGCTTCTAGTTTGATAGGTATAATATCCCAAAGGCTAGTAAGAAAAATTTGCCCATATTGCAAGGAAGAATATAAACCGGAAGCACAAGACCTAATAGCACTAAGCTTGAAATCAAAGCAGAAACTATATCGAGGCAAAGGCTGTAATTTTTGCAACAAATCGGGATTTAGAGGACGTACCGTTATATCAGAAATCCTTCTTATTTCGCAGAAGCATCGGGAGCTAATTGCAAAAGGAGCTTTAACCGAAGAATTTTTGAAGATTTCAAGGGAGCAGGGTTTTAAAAGTATTAAGGAAAATGCAATAAAGCTTGTTGAAGAAGGGATAACTACTCCGAGAGAAATAGTTAAAGTTATATTCTCTGCGTAAAAGAGGTGCAGCAAAAATTGGCGGTATTTTATTACCGTGGGAAAAATTTAGCGGGCGAAATCATGTACGGGTTTCATGAAACGCAAAACGTGGAAGATGTAATTCAACTGTTGAAGAAAAAAGGATTTTTCCCTATTACCATTAGAAAAGCTCCGTTTTATTCTATGTTTTATTTCATTCGTGATATTACATTAAAAAAGAGATATAAAGAGCTAGCATTTTTTTGTCGTCAAATGTCCAGTATGCTTGAAGCAGGCATGCCTGTAATGGAATGCCTTTCCGTATTGTGTCAGCAAAGTTTACACCCAGGACTTGCAAGAGCTTTACGCAGATTAATAAATGATTTAAATAAAGGTTTTACTTTATCAGAAGCCTTTAAGAACCAGCCAGGTATATTCCCGGAAATACTAATATATGCCATTGAAACAGGAGAAGTTGCAGGAAAGCTAGAAGATATTTTGAAAAAATTAGCGACACATTTTGAAACTATGGCAAAATATCGCGAACGGCTCAAAACCTCCATGACTTACCCGATAATTTTAAGCTTGATCAGTATAATCGTTTATTATTTCATAGCAAATACTCTCTTGCCATTATATTCGAATATGTTTAATCAAGCGGGTTTATCTCTTCCGTTGTTAACAAGAATTTTTATCGCTATTACTATTAATTCAAAGAGATTCGCAATCTTTTTGTTGTTTGTGTTTGTTTTGTTTTTATTGCTTTATTATAAGCTAAAGCAAGACCCAGAAAAAGTTTTTTTAATAGATAAGTTTTTACTTTCTTTTCCAGTCTTAGGACTTTTACAGAAAAACAGCATTGCGGCTCATTTCTGTAGAATTGCTGGTATTCTTGTATCTAGCGGAATATCTGTAGTAAAAACAATTGAAGTAATTGAAAATACCATGAACAATCAAGTTTTCAAAAAAGATTTGCAAAAGGCTCTAGAAAATCTCAAAATGGGAAAGACATTAGCAGATTCTCTTGAAACTTCCAATTTCCCCATTTTTATGTTGAGGATGATGCAGATGGGCGTAGAATCTGGGAAACTTGAAGAAATATTATTTAAAATCGCAGATTTTTATGACAGCGAAACGGAGGTTTTACAAATAAGGCTTTTATCTTTAATAGAGCCCATTGCAATCCTTTTATTGTCATTAATCATAGGTTTCGCAGTGGTTGCAACAATCCTTCCCATGTTCAAAATGTATAGTGTATTTTGAGTAAAAGGGGGAGGGGAGGATGTATATGACAGTTGAAAAAAATAAGGGTTTTACTTTGTTGGAGTTATTAATTGTCATTGCAATAATTACTTTGGTAGTGGCAATAGCTATTCCTAGTGTATCCGGATTGCTGAACGTTTCGGAAGAAAAAATAGCCAAAGCCAACGAGGTTATGCTGAAAAACGCCCTTGAAATGTATTTTACTGTGAATGAAAAATATCCCATAGGAGACGTTGACAATTTAGAAGATGCTTTAGTTCCCACATACTTGAATCAAGAAAGTTGGGACAAGATGATTAACAAATTCACAATAAGCTACAGTTCTTCAGATGGAAGTAGTTTTAGCTTGACTGTCACCCCCAAAAATTAAGGTATAGCCCCGTTGCATGAGGTGGGTTTCATGCTGTACAGGGTATACCAGCGAGGCTTTACTTTAATCGAGACAATTGCAGTAACTGCAATCTTTGGAATCTTTTGCATGATTGCTGTTCCTAACTTTAAGACTGTTATGGAAGACGTCAAATTACAACTTGCTGCTCAAAAGCTTGCACAAGATATTCGAACTGTACAACAACAAGCAATGTCAGAAGGTGAAAGTCGCAAAATTCTATTTGACATGTACCGGTGCGATAGTTACCAAATACTCCGTGGCCTCAACTCATCCAGAGTGTATTTACCTAAGGGAATTTTGCTTTCCTGGACAAACTTCCCTAATAATACTTTAGTATTTACTCCATCAGGAGCTCCGCAACAAGGAGGCACTATTGCACTCAAAGGCGAAAGGAATAAACTTTTCGTGATAGTGAATGTTGCCACGGGAAGAGTGAGAATAAGTGAAACGGCACCGTGACCTTAAAAATACTAGAGGTTTTACGTTAGTCGAAGTGGCAGTAGCAATTGCGATTATTGGGATGGTTTTTACTTCTTTAGGAGCCCTTTTTGCACGAAGCCTTTATACAACTAAGCTGAGTGCTGAAATTACAACAGCTACCATATTGGCTCAGGAAAAAATGGAAGAATTAAAAAATAAGCCTTTTGAAAGTCTTTATAGAAATGATTTTTGGGAAGAGTCGGTTGAATTGAATGACATGAAATTTACACGATATATATTGATTCAAAAAGTAGACGATAACTTGGTGAAAATTGTTGTGGAGGTAAAGTCAAAAAATAATGCGGTTCGTCTTGTTACGCTTCGCGGGGATTTTTAAAACAAGACAGGGTATGACCCTAATAGAATTGGTATTATCAACAGCCCTTTTGTCTATGTTATTGGCTGCTTCTTTTGGTTTTTGTAGTTCAGGAATAAAAATATATAAGCAATGTTTAGAAGAACTATCTAATATGCAGAATGCTCGATACGCTATATACAGGCTTTCTGTTTCAATATCACAGGCAAAAGAAGTGAAAATTATATCTAACAATAAAATCGAAATTAGATTGCCCGATGACTCAAAGGTCTACTATTACTTAGAAGCAGGAACTTTGTATCGGGAAAAGAATGGCGGAAAAAATCCGGTGGCTGAACTTTCATCTCTTGAATTTTACCGAATACCAGATTCCAATTCTATTAGGATAGTGGTGAAAGCAGGGGAGGAGAGATGCTTTACTTTACAAACAGCAGTTACTGCTTTTGGTTATTGGATTGGCGATTAATTGTAATGTTGGAGGGATCATAGTGAAAAAGAAATTATATCTAAAAAATTATATGGAAGATGTAGTATTTTCTTTTTTAGATGGATTGATTAGGGAAAAAAAGGGGTGTACATGTGAGCGGTGCAGATATGATATTGCCGCTATAGCATTAAACAATCTGTCTCCAAAATACATAGTTACAGAAAGCGGGGAAGTTTTTGCAAAAACACAACTATTGAGCCAGCAGTTCAAGACCGATACTGTAGTGGCAATTTTAAAAGCTATAGAAATAGTTAGTAAAAATCCGCATCATTGATCTAGGGTGAAATTATGCTGAATTTTTCAAGTTTTATAGGGCTAGACGTTGGAAACAAGAATATTAAAGTAGTCAAGATAAGGAAATATAAAGATAAAGTAAAAGTAAAAAACTTCTGGTCCATACCTTACCCGTCGGCAAAAATAAATTTTTCAAAAGAAGAAAAACGGGAAATCCTTGCTCGCTCATTTGAGCCCTTAAAAGAGTTTTTAAAAAGTGGGAAGATAATTATTGGCATTCCAAGTGATAAAGTACTTTTCCGGAACTTGAGCTTTCCCAGAATGCGATATAGCGAGCTGAAAGAAGCAGCTTTTTGGGAAACAAGAGAACTTGTTGCTCAGTTAGATGGTGATTATGTTTTGGATTTTGAAATAATGAAAGAGAATAAGAACACTTATGAGGTTTTAGTAGCTGCAGTATTGAAGGATCACGTAATGGATTACTTAGACCCTATGAAAAGGATTGGTTTGTTGCCGGAAGCTGTCGACATATATCCTCTTGCCATTTCCCGCGTTTTTAAATACTTATTTTCTGAATGCAGCTTTGTTGTGGTTGATATTGGGGCTTTAAAGACAGAAATTATTCTCTTTGAACACGGTAAGATTTTTTTGACAAGCACCTTTTCCTTTGGAAGTGAGTATATGACCAGGTTAATAGCAGGAACTTTTTCTGTAGATGAAAGTGAAGCAGAACTTATAAAAATTAATCCGGGAGCTTGTCGAGAAAAAATTGCGGAATGCCTATATCCGTTAATACGGCAGCTAGTACTGCAAGTGGCAAGATGCTTAAAGTATTATCTCCAGAAAAAAGGCCAGGGGGTTAAGGCTATTGTTCTGACAGGCGGTGGAAGTAAACTTTTTTGCTTAAAAGAAGTTTTCAGTCGTGAGATCAAAGTGGAGGTATTTACTGCTCAAGAACTCGATTTTCCTAAAATTGAAATAGAAGAAAAAATAAGAGGTGAGTTTGATAAAATGGAATTTTTAAGTGCTTTGGGATTTGCAATGAGGGGAGTATAATAATGCACAAATTGAATTTAATACCGGAAGAATTTTTAGATATAAGGAAAAAGAAACGATACAGATTTTTTTACACTCTTTTGGGTCTGGCATTACTTACCTTCTTTTCACTAAGCCTTGCGCTTTTTCATTCAGCACTAGAAAATTTAAACATGGAGTTACAGGAAGTAGAAAAGTTGCTGAATATCTATCGTTCACCCTCTGCTTCAGGACAAAACTTAGAAAAGATTTACAGCGATTTACATGAAAGGAGAAGAATAAAAAATGCCCTTCAAATTCATAGGGTAAAATGGTCTACATATATTCAAAAAATAATGGAGGCTTCACCACCAGATATATTCCTCTATTCTCTTGGTATTGATAGCAAAGGAAATGGTATAGTAAGGGGAATTTCATCTAGTAATTTATCCATTGGACATATGATAGATAAGTTAAAGCAAATAGATGATTTTTCAGAAGTAAAGCTTGGGTTTATAAAGAAAGAGAAAGAAAAGAATTATTATACTTTTGAGGTTTACTTCAGGGTGCAGGGAAATGATGCTATTAAACATCAGGCTGAGCCAGCGTGAAAAGTTTTTATTATTATTATTTTTCATGACTTTAACATTTTACTTGTTTTTCAAGATCGAATACAAGCGAATCGAGGAATATTTCCTAAAAAAAACCGAGTTAGAACAAAAAAAAGCTTCTCTTTCACTATTGCAGAATATTTACAACGATAAAAGCAGCATTGAAGCTGCCATGAAGTTAGAAATAAAAAAACTTCCCGCAGATGATAGAATATCAGACTACATAATTGAGGTAGACAGCTGGGCTGCTGCAGAAGAAGTTACGCTTATTAGCATTAAAGCTGGTGAAATTATAGAAGATGCAAAAAACAAGGTAAAAATCCTGCCTGTCGAGGTTATAGGAGAAGGTAAAAGAGACTCGTTGATAGAATTTTTAAAGCACGTGGAAAATCACGAAAGACTTAGCCGAATAAATAACATTAAAATGGAGCATTTGGGAGAATCTGAATTGTGGAGAGTTACAGTAACAGTTGATCTCTTTTATCTTACAGGCTAGATTAACGTTGAAGCAAGAAAATGAAAGCTTTTAAACAATAAAAAAACCTATTCAAATAATGGGAAATATGGTAATATAATTAGGAGAATTTATTATTCCGGAGGTTTTTTATGAGTCAAGGAAGAATTAACCGCTTAAAGCAAAAGCTTATAGAAAAAGGCTTGGATGCTGTATTAGTAAACAAACCGGAAAATCAATATTATTTAACTGGATTTGATGGGGAAGGCTTTCTTGCGATAACAACACAGCGGAGCATCCTGTTTACTGATTTTCGCTATGTTGAACAGGCAAAAAAAGAAGCTCCAGAGTTAGAAGTCATTGAATTGGAAACTACGATTCCACCTTACAAAAAATGTGCTGATGAATTAAAATCTATGGGATTAAATAAGATAGCTGTTGAAAGCCACTATTTGACAGTAAAATCTTATAATGAACTGAAATCATTTTTAGATGGAATTGAGATTGTAAGCACCGAAAACATTATTGAAGAATTAAGGACAACCAAGGATGAAACCGAACTTGAGCTGATAAAAAAAGCTCAAGAGATTACTGATAAAGCCTTTTTGCACATTTTGGATTACATTCGCCCTGGTGTTACGGAAAAGGACTTGGCTTTAGAAATAGAATACTTTGTAAAAAAGAATGGGGCCGATGGGTTAGCATTTGAAACAATAGTAGTGTCAGGGCCAAGAAGTTCACTTCCTCATGGGAAGCCTACTTTCAGGAAGCTCCAAGCTGGTGATTTTATAACAATTGATTTTGGTGCAAAATTTAATCACTATTGTTCAGATATGACTAGAACTGTTTTTTTGGGGAAACCAGATAAAGAAAAAGAGAAGATCTATAACATCGTCCTTGAAGCCCAGAAAAGAGCTCTGGATTATATAAAAGCAGGAGTATCAGGGAAAGATGTAGATAGGGAGGCAAGAGATTTCATTGAAAAAATGGGATTTGGTGAAAACTTTGGTCATGCGCTAGGTCATGGAGTTGGATTAGAGATACATGAAGCTCCTAGACTCAGCAAAAAAGGAGATAATAATCTGATGCCCGGTATGGTAGTTACTGTTGAGCCCGGAATTTACATAGAAGATTATGGAGGCGTGAGAATAGAAGATCTGGTAGTAGTCACGGAAGAAGGCCACATAAATTTGACAAAGTCGTCTAAAGATTTAATTTGCCTATAACTACAACTTAAAAAATATCAAGGAATGGAGGTATAATCATGATTTCTACTAACGATTTGAGACCTGGAGTAACTGTGGAAATTGATGGAGAAGTATACATGGTTGTAGATTTTCAACATGTAAAACCAGGAAAAGGAGCTGCTTTTGTTAGAACAAAAATAAAAAATGTAAAAACGGGTCAAGTTTTTGAGAGAAACTTTAGAGCAGGAGAAAAATTAAACAGGGCTATTGTAGAAAGAAAAACAATGCAGTATTTATATCAAACCAATGATACATACTATTTTATGGACACCAAAACATTTGAACAAATACCCCTAACTAAGGACCAGCTGGGAGATGCGGTGCTATATTTAAAAGAAAATCTTGAAGTGGTAGTAATGTTCTATGAAGGAGTGCCAATAGGTGTAGAGTTGCCAACCTTTGTAGAACTTACTGTAGTCGACACTGAACCTGGGTTTAAAGGCGATACTGCGACAGGAGGTTCAAAACCAGCTACTTTGGAGACTGGTGCAGTAATCCAGGTTCCTCTGTTCATAGAAAAGGGGGATGTGGTAAGGGTTGATACTCGGACCGGTGAATATTTAAGCCGCGTCTAAATAACTTAAAGGAGGAAATGAAATGGATAGCTTAAAATCGAGAGTCTCATATCTAAAAGGTCTAGCTGATGGACTGGGACTTGATGAATCAAAGGAAAAGCGGTTGCTGGTCGAAATTGTGAAAGTATTGGATGAAATGGCTGAAGCAATTGACGATGTGAGAGCTTTTTCTGAAGCAACTCAAGAATATGTAGAAAGCATCGATGAAGATTTGGAACAGCTCGAGCATGATTTTTATGGCTGCGAAGACGATGAAGACGAGTACGACGAAAACTTCGACGAAGAATATGAAGATGATTATGAAGACGATTATGAAGATGACTACGACATAGATGATGAAGATTTACGGGAAATAGAGTGCCCTAAATGTCACGAAGTTATTTTCATAGACGAAGATCTTATAGACGATGAAGAAAAGACCGAGTGCCCTAACTGCAAAGCTGAAATAAAATTGGATGAAACTGATTAGAGATTGAAAGTAATTATAAGGGTTTAAACCCCTGCGGTTTAAACCCTTTTTTTATTTAATTTAATTTTAGTCATATTAATACCGCCATGAAAATATAAATTTACCAAGAGGGGGGACAAGAAGTGAAGGACCAGGATGAGCATAAAATTCTTGAAAAATTAGAAAAACATATATCGCCTATACTTCCATCGACTATCAGGAAGGTTTTTTTTAAACTGCCTGTAGATAAGTTGGAAAAAGTAGAAGAGATTAGGTTGCGCCGTAGAAAACCGCTTATGATTGTTGAGGGAAGGTCAGATTATATGATTACACAAGATGGAGCTATAACCGATAATCCCAACAGCGCTTACATTGTTACCGACGAAGATGCCGCAAAAACCTTTCAGTTGATTAGCCAAAGTTCAGTTTACGCCTTGGAAGATGAGATTAAAAACGGTTTTATTACATTAAAAGGTGGCCACAGGGTAGGAATAGTGGGAAAGGTTGTGTTGGAAGACGGTAAGATAAAGACAATAAAACATATATCAGGTTTTAATATAAGAATAGCAAGAGAAGTCTTAGGTGCTGCCGATGAAGCACTTCCATTCGTTATAGACGAAAGAGGAGAATTTTTAAATACTATGATAATATCGCCGCCAAAAGCTGGAAAAACCACTTTGCTTAGAGATTTGATAAGGCAACTTAGCTCAGGGAATTCTCCATTATGCTCCAGAGGATTTAAAATCGGAGTGGTCGATGAAAGGTCAGAAATTGCCTGTTGCTATGAAGGTGTTCCCCAAAATGATGTGGGCATAAGAACAGATGTCCTTGATAGCTGCCCAAAAGCTCGAGGTATAATGATCCTCTTAAGATCGATGTCGCCGGATATTATAGCCACCGATGAAATTGGAAGGCCTGAAGATGTGGAGGCTGTCGAAGAGGCTTTGAATGCCGGTGTCAAACTGTTAACTACCGCTCACGGAAAAGATTTGGAGGACGCCGCTAAAAGACCTACCATACGAAAATTGATAGAAAATAATTGTTTCGAAAGGTTCTTAATACTTGGGTTCAGCAAGGGAGTAGGTACTTTAGAAAAAGTAGTGGATGGTAAACATTTCCAGATAATCTTTGAACGGAGGGATAAGGGGGGAAGTTTTTAATGCTTTTTAAGATACTAGGAAGTATATTGGTTATTTTTTCCTCGACAATGATAGGCTTTACTATTGCAGGTTTTTACAAGCAGCGACCCAGGGCATTAAGGAATTTTCAGATAGCTCTGTCGATGCTGGAAACGGAAATCGATTATGGTCAATCCCCCCTCCCGGAAGCTCTAAATAACGTAAGCAAAAGATGCGAGTCATCGATTTCTATGTTTTTGAAGAGGGTAAGGCAACTATTGCTCTCGCTGGAAGGGTATACCGCTGGAGAAGCCTGGGAAATCGCTTTAAAAGAATTCAAAGCTCAGTTTCCACTTAATGAATCCGATTTCGAGATATTAGCTGCTTTCGGGAAATATCTTGGCTCGTCTGACAAGGACGACCAGATAAGAAATTTGAAACTAACTTTATCTCAGTTAAAACAGCAGGAAACTTTGGCGATTGAAGAAAGACAGAAAAATGAAAAACTATGGAAATACCTGGGAGTTTTATCCGGGTTGACGGTAGTTCTTTTGTTATATTAATCGAGATAAACGAGAGGTGTTATCAATGGATGTGGATGTTTTGTTTAAGATAGCTGGGATAGGCATCGTCATATCCATACTGAGCAAAGTGCTGGATGAAGCGGGAAGAAAAGAACAGGCTCAGATGACCACCTTGGTAGGAGTAGTTATCGTTCTAATGATGGTTATTCAGCTTATAAGCAGGCTGTTTGACAACGTAAAATCGATGTTCCACCTTTATTAAGGGGATGTGGGCATGGAGATAATTCAGATTGTGGGAATCAGCCTTGTAGCAGCCGTAATGGTGGTTTTGCTGAGGGATGACCGCCCGGAGATAGCTTTGCAGATTAGTATAATCGCGGGAGCCATAGTTTTTCTTTTAATGCTGAACAAAATAGCCTCAGCTTTAAACGTTCTACAGGATATGGCCCAAAAAGCAAATATAGACTTTATATATTTGAATACAATACTAAAAATCGTAGGGATAGCTTATGTGGCCGAATTCGGTGCTCAAATTTGCAGAGATTCGGGATCTTCCTCTTTAGCAGCAAAAATCGAATTTGCCGCAAAAATCATAATAATGCTGCTTTCTATACCGATACTTATGGCGGTTCTTGAACTTTTGTTGAAAATACTCCCCTGAAAAGGTGATGACATTGAAAAAAATATTGCTTTGGGTTTTTATATTGTTAATAATAACCTCTCAGGTGACTTTTGCTGCTGACGATGTAGAAAAACAATTGGAGTATTTAGATACTCATGAAATTGATGCTTTTTTACAAGAATTGAACCGCGAATATGGTGAATACGTACCGGTAGATGATCTAAAAGATCTCATTAATTCTTTTAGAAGTAATCATAGATACGATCTTAAAGGTCTTATCAACGGAATTATGCGATATATATTTCGCGAAATCACCGCTAATTACAATTTGCTTGTAAAATTGATAGCTCTTTCTATTATTTGTGCAGTTCTTAAGAGCCTCCATCAGGGTTTTGAAAAAGATAATATCGGAAAAATGGCTTACAGCGCTATTTTTCTGGTATTGGTGATAATTGCAGTCCAGAGCTTTACAATCGCTATAAACACCGGGAAAGAAGCTATAAGTGACATGGTATCTTTTGTTCAAGCCCTAATGCCTACTGTATTTACCCTATTGGCTGCAATAGGAGGAGTGACCTCTGCAAGTGTCTTCAATCCGCTTATTTTTATCGGTATTACGGCTGCAAGCACCTGGATAAAGGACATAATTCTACCAGTAATATTTTTCATTTCAGTTTTAAGCTTAGTAAATAATATATCCGATAGCTTTCACGTCTCTCAACTCACTCATCTTTTAAGGCAGGTATGCGTATTTTTACTAGGGCTCTTTTTAAGCGTATTTTTGGGCATAATGGTAGTTCAGGGAGCAGCTGCTGCCACGGTTGATGGTGTAACTATAAGAACAGCAAAATTTGCGTCAAAAAATTTCATGCCCATAGTTGGAGGAATATTTTCAGACGCCTTAGATGCAGTAGCAGGTTATTCGCTGATACTAAAAAATACCATAGGGTTGATAGGATTACTAATCATGTTTCTCATAACGATTTTTCCTGTCATAAAAATTCTTTCGATCATTTTTATATATCGCTTAAGCGCAGCAATTATTCAGCCGGTGGGCGAAGAATCTATGGTAAGATGTCTAAACGATATAGGAAATTCTTTGACGCTGATTTTTATTTCTGTTGCATCGGTGGCTATGATGTTTTTTATAGCCATGGCAATAGTCTTGGCCTCGGGGAATTTGGCCGTAATGTTGAGGTGATGGTGTGGTTGAAAGTTTGAGTTTATGGATAAAACAGATAATTACTGTGGTGATTTTTACGCTATTCGTTGATATTCTCATGCCTAGCAGTAATCTTCAAAAATACATAAAGGTTGTTTTGGGAATTGTTGTAATGATAACCATATTAAATCCAATAATTTCTATATTGAAAGGAGATATAGTTTTTACTAGGACGCAGCTAGATGTAGCAAGTTATCTCGATCAGGACCCAATAATGATTAAAACGGAAGAATTTAAGCAAAAGCACTTTGAAATGGCTCTAGAACTATATAAGAAAAAATTGGAGAATTTAATAGCTCAACAGGTAAAAAACCATACTTCATTAGTCGTGACTAAAACAGATTTGAAGATAGACCAAAACGGAAAGTTGGAAAAAATTCACCTGATACTCAAGAGAGAAGACTCAAGCAAGTCAAATAAAAAAGTTGAAAAGGTTTCGGTAAAGGTAGATTCGCCATCAAGCGATATATCGGAAAATTTGGATGAAGATCTTCAGGGGTTAAAAGAATATTTGAGCACTTTCTATGAAATTCCTGAAACCAACATTTCACTAGAATTGGAGGGGAACTCATGGAAAATGAAATAATGAAAAGCTTTTTAGATTTGTTTAAAAAAAATAAAAATAAATCCATCTCTATTATTATCACTATAGGGCTGTTAGGGCTTTTTCTGCTTTCTTTGAGCAAAATTTCCTCACAGGAAAAGTCCTTTGGAGAAATTCTAGAAGGTAATCCAACAATTCAATCCTACGATTTGGAATCTTCCCGCGATCAACAATTTTTTCAAGATGAGATTGAAAAAAGACTCGAGCAAATATTATCCCAAATAGAAGGTGTGGGCCGGGTAGAAGTAATGCTTACACTGGAATCAGAAGGTTACGTCGAGCCAGCCTTTAACACCGTTGATAACAAAAGGGTCACCGAAGAAAATGATAGTGAAGGAGGTGTAAGGACCATAACCGAACTTCAAGTAAACAAGCAAATAGTTTTGTTAAACAAAGGCGGGAAAGACGAGCCTCTGCTAGTAAAAAAGACTATGCCTTCAATCAAAGGAGTTTTAATAGTGGCCGAAGGTGGAAATTCTTCTGAAACCGTTGAAAGAATAACAAAAGCCACTTCCACCTTGCTGGGCGTTCCTCTTTATAAGATTAAAGTTATGCCATTTTCAAAATAATGAGGGGGGTTAGGTTGAATGTTTCTTATTAAGAGAAAAAATTTCATGATAGGATTGTTCATGGGACTGTTAATATTTTCGATATACCTTATGATGATGGGAAACTATCCGAAGGTCATCTATAGAGACTCAAGTGTTCCTGATGCTGAGAAAGTAACAGTTCTAGATCCGCCGGAAGGTGAATCTGTCAGTGTTAAAAATGGAAGCGAAAAGGACTTTTTCATAGATTACCGCCTTGAAAGAGACCGCTTAAGAAGTCAAGAGGCTGACTATTTAAGGGAAATTATAAATAACCCTAATGCAAGTCAGGAATCTAAAGAAAAAGCCCAAAAGGACCTGATAGCACTGGCAGAGAAAGTGGAAAAAGAAATGAATGTAGAAAACCTTATTAAAGCCAAAGGTTTTGAAGATGCTGTTATAATCCTTTCTGGGGATTCGGCTAATGTAATTGTTAAATCAGATGGTCTTTCTTCCAAAGAAGTAGCGCAAATAACGGATGTAGTAACAAGAACCACCGGCATACCTATGGATAAGATAACAATAGTAGAAAGAAAGTGATTGATGCAATTGTATTTTCTTCTGATTTTTGTTATAATTTAATCGATCTTCTGGGCGATAATTAACAAAAGCTGATAATTTGGAGGGTGTTTTTAATGGAAGCAAGCAGCGGAAAAGGTTCGATAAAGATAACAGACGAAGTAGTAAGCATAATAGCTAGTGTTGCTGCAACCGAAGTAGAAGGAGTTGCCGGCATGAGCGGAGGTATTGCAGGCGGAATAGCCGAAATGCTCGGCCGCAAAAATTTATCTAAGGGTGTGAAAGTTCAAGTAGGAGAAAAAGAAGTTGCAGTAGATATATACATAATAGTAAATTACGGTGTTCGAATTCCAGAAGTAGCATGGAAAGTTCAGGAGAATGTGAAAAAAGCCATTGAAAATATGACTGGACTTTCAGTAGTTGAAGTTAATATCCATGTTCAGGGAGTAAATTTCAGCCACCTCGGAAAAGAAAATGATACTAAGGCGAAATAAAAGCCCCCTATTTTGTTTTAGGGGGTTAATTTCAATTTGAAAGGGGTATTTTGATGAAATTATTTGATAGAATTATTCTCTTTTTCATTTGTTTTCTTACGGCTGTAATCTCCGCTGTGACCATATTATTTTCTGCTAAGGTTTTTTCTTTAGAATTTTTTTGGACAAGACTAGTAGGCTTATACGGCCGATGGGAAATTGGTGCAGTAGCGGTGCTTTTTTTAGTCGGGTGCCTCTGGATATTATTTTCGGGGTTAAGAAATCAAAAGGTTCCAGAAACTGTTATAAGCAGTGGAGAGCTGGGGAACGTAAGTGTTTCATTTAATGCCATTGAGAATTTAATACTAAAAGTTGCCAGCAATATAGAGAAAATAAAAGATGTGAAAGTTAGGTTAAAGCACCAAGAAGGTTCTCTATTAATAATGCTCAAAGTAATATTAGCACCAGATACGAAAATTCCAGAGTTAACCTCAGAATTGCAGAAAATGGTAAAAGATTACTTAGAATCCATGGCAGGTATTTCGGTAAAAAGCGTATCAATTAACGTTGAAGATATCGCAGCTCAACATAAACAGAAGGTTAAGTAAGGGGTGATAAAATGGACTTTTTTTGGGAATTATGGCAGCATCATCGTGGTAAATTATTAGGTGCAACTCTGGGATTTGCAGTGGGTTTATTAATATTGGTTTTTGGTTTTTTTAAAGCTATATTTCTTGTCATTTGCGCTTCTATAGGTTATTATATTGGCAAACACATCGATAAAAGGGAAACTTTAAGGGATATTCTTGATAAAATTTTACCACCAGGTAGGTAAAGGAGTGCTGTACTTGAGTAGGAAACTTGCAAGGGAATGGTGCTTTAAAATACTTTTTGCCATAGATGCTGGCGGCAATACTTTAGATGATGCCATGAAAATAACGGTCGACAGACCTGTAAACGAGGACACTACAGAATTTATCCTCAAAGAGGTAAATGGCGTACTGAAAGAGAGAGAATACATAGACAGGATTATAGATGAATACTGTATCGATTGGAAACTGGAACGTCTTAATGTCGTGGACAGAAATATCCTTAGACTTGCAATTTACGAGATGTTCTTTAGTGACGATATCCCTTTGAGCGTTTCTATTAATGAAGCAGTGGAAATGGCAAAAAAATACGGTGATGAAAAGTCACCCAAATTCGTCAACGGAGTGTTGGGAGCAATTGCAAGGGACAGAGAAAAGCTCCGTTCTCGATTTTTGAATTGAACTTGGAGGAAATTTTATGGCTGCACCAGTGCTGACTGTCAGTGAATTGACTGGAATAATAAAATATTTATTTGATTCGAATGAAATTTTACGGCAGGTTTATGTAAGGGGTGAAATTTCAAATTTTAAGTACCACCTCTCCGGTCACGTTTATTTCGTTCTCAAGGATGAAAAGGCTCAAATACGCTGTGTTATGTTCAAGAATAAAAGTATTTTACTGCCGTTCATGCCCGAAAACGGAATGAGAGTAATAGCTTTCGGTTACGTGACTGTATATGAAAGAAACGGTGAATACCAGTTGTATGTAGAGGACATGGAACCCGATGGCATCGGAGCTCTTTATTTAGCGTACGAAAAATTGAAAGAAAAATTACAAAAAGAAGGATTGTTTGATGCCAGTGCGAAAAAATCCATCCCTTTTTTGCCCAAAAATATAGGAATTATAACTTCGCTTAACGGGGCGGCTATAAGGGATTTGCTTACAGTCATTCGCAGAAGGTATCCCAATGTCAACATCCTCATAGCGCCGGTGTCAGTACAGGGAAAGCAAGCTGCCGATGAAATTTGTGAGGCAATAAAAGACCTCAACAGAGTAGGTGGACTTGATGTTATCATTTTGGGCCGTGGAGGAGGGTCTATAGAAGAGCTTTGGACTTTCAATGAAGAAAAAGTAGCTCGAGCTATATACAGCTCAAAAATCCCGATCATTTCGGCAGTGGGCCACGAAACCGATTATACTATTGCTGACTTTGTGGCAGATAAAAGGGCGCCAACACCTTCCGCTGCGGGAGAAATGGTAGTTCCCGAAAAAAAACAGCTACTTTCAGAAATTGCTCAAAGAAAAAAAAGACTGGTAGCTGCTATATGTGCGCTACTTAATACCAAAAAGCAGGAGATAGAATACATAAAAAAATCCGTGGTATTTAAAAGACTTCGATCCGAGATAGACAATAACAGGATACAGCTGGATGCTTTAATGAAAAGACTTCTGAGAGAAACTGTAAATATATTAATTAATAAAAAAACCATTCTAAATACCTTAGCAGGAAGGCTGGATATTTTAAGTCCGCTGGCCATGCTGGACAGAGGGTACAGCATATGTCAGAGAATCGGCGATTTAAAAGTAGTGACAAAGGTGGAAGATGTACAGGTGGGTCAAGAAATAAAAGTAATCATTTCAGACGGTCATCTTATGTGCAATATTAAAAGCAAAGAAAAAAAGGGAGAGGACAAAAATGGCAGAATATAAATATGAGGATGCCTTAGCCCGGCTCGAAGAAATTATAGAAAAGCTTGAAATGGGGAATCTGTCTTTAGAAGAATCGCTCACACTTTTTGAGGAAGGAATTAAGCTCACAAAAATATGCACAAAAATCTTAGATGAAGCTGAAGGCCGCGTCCAAGTTTTGATAAAAGATCTGAATGGTGAATTAGATTTCATGGATTTAAAAGATTTTGATGGAGGGTGTATTAAAAGTTGAGAAATTTTGAAATAGAATTACAGAACCTCGGCAAAAAAATTGAAAAAGCTCTTGATAATTATCTTCCTAAGGCAGACGAATATCCACCTAAGATTCACGAAGCTATGCGTTATAGCACCTTTAACGGTGGCAAACGAATTAGACCGATTCTCACTATAAAAGCCGCAGAGCTATTTGATTTACCAGGAGAGAAAGTTATACCTACTGCTTGTGGAATAGAAATGATCCATACTTATTCCTTAATCCATGATGATCTACCCATAATGGATAATGATGATTTTAGAAGGGGAAAACCCACATGCCACAAAGTATATGGTGACGCTATTGCTCTTTTGGCCGGTGATGCGTTGCTTACCCACGCATTCAGAACGATAGCTAAAAATGCTCAAATTGAAGGTATATCTTTGCAAGCTGTAATTGAAGTTATAGATAAGGTATCATTGGCTGCGGGGAGTTTGGGAATGATAGGAGGTCAAACTATAGATATTTTGTCGCAAGGTACGCCGATCGATGAAAAAACTTTGTTTTATATGCACAACCACAAGACCGGCTGCCTCATCCAAGCATCGTTATGGGCAGGTGCAAGGCTGGCTGAAGCTCCAGTGTCAGACCTTAATAAATTAGATGAGCTAGGAGAAAAAATAGGTCTAATTTTTCAAATAGTTGATGATATTTTGGACGTCTATGGTGATGAAAAAAAACTCGGAAAGCCGGTGGGAAGCGATAAAAGAAACAAAAAAAATACTTTCCCGAATATATTCGGCTACGAAAATTCTATAAGGCTTGTAAAGACTCTTTCAGAAGAAGCCAAAGAGATAGTAAGTGATTTTAAAAACAGTGGATTTTTCATGCAGTTAATCGATTTTCTAATAGAAAGGCAGTATTGATGTTCAAATTGCTTTTAGCGTGACCCTAATAAATAAAGCGATGTTTGAACACCTATCGAGTATTTGTTATAATATAATCGGCGAATTCGGTGAAACAGGTGGTGCAGTATTCTAGTCGAAATCCTCTTCTCTGAAGACGGGGCTAAAAATCCGTCGCGGGCACATCGATGAAGTTCCTTGTGCTGGCTGCCGACGCCCAGTCGGGGGTTGGTGCAGGGAGTAAGGGAGTGGGGCAACCTGCAAAGGCATGCAGGCACGACCCTACTCCCGTGGAGACCCAAGTGCGTGATGGAAGGTCAAAAGCCTTCTGTTACGGCTTGGGGCGTGAACCTGCATCCGATACAAACCGTGTTGGGTGCAGTGTAGCCTGCCTTGAGCGGGAAGGGTGGAAAAAGGTCTCCAAGCCGCATTTAAACTGGCCATTTAAATGCGGTCAATACCTTTGAAACCCTTTCTGCAAAAGAGGCTAGGGGAAGATGGATTTCGGTGAGGAAAGCTCCTAGACTGTTCCGCAAGGAAGTGAACTGAGGATTACAGTGCGGTCTAAGTGGCAATCCAGCCCTGCTTATGGCGACATGGCAGAGAGGGGCTTAAAGGGGAACCGCCCTTGCCGGCGACGGAGGGTGCTCCTCTGGGAAATCCTGCTGGACCTAAGCCGCAAAATTTACTCAGTTCACTACCACCTGTTTCACCTCGTTCGAGGTGAATTTTTTTGATTAAAAATAATAACAAACAAAGTAAAGGCAAGAAAAGCAACGGAGGACCAAAAGGGGATTGGATATATAAGGTTATCCTGATAACTTTTGGGCTTTCCGTTTTTTTTAGTTTTATATCGGAAAACTTAATGATGAGGTTCAATATAATTGTTTCTGTTATCATTTTGTCGGTAATAGTGTTTATAGGTATAATGTTTGACATCATAGGAATAGCTGTAACTTCCGCCGATGAAACTCCGTTCCATGCTATGGCGGCTGATAAGGTTCCAGGTGGAAAAGAGGGTGTAAAACTGATAAGAAATGCCGATGTAGTCTCAAATTTTTGCAACGATGTGGTTGGTGATATTTCAGGAATAATAAGCGGTGCTGTTGGAGCATCCATTGCGGCAAAGATACTAAACAGCGGAGAGCTCTCTGAAATACTGGTTAATACTTTTATAGCTGGATTAATTTCCACAATTACAGTAGGGGGGAAGGCTCTCGGCAAAACCATCGCCATACAGAATTCTAAAAATATCGTTTACAGGGTTGCTTATATTCTTTTTTTACTGAAAAAACGTTTTGGAATCGACCTATTCCCTAGGAAAATGAGTAAAAAATAAATTTCGGGGTGAAAAAAATTTGCAAAAAGAAAGGCTTGACGTGTTGTTAGTACAGCGTGGACTTTTTCCAAGCAGAGAGCGAGCAAAATCTGAGATTATGATGGGTAATATTTTTGTCAACAACAAAAGGATAGATAAACCTGGTACCCTTGTTGATATAAATTCGGAAATAGTAATCAAGGAAAAATCATTACCTTATGTCAGTAGGGGTGGGCTAAAACTCAAGAAGGCTTTAGATACTTTTTCGATTGACGTTAGGGGAAAGGTTGCTTTAGATGCTGGCGCTTCAACAGGAGGATTTACCGATTGCCTTTTAAAGGAAGGCGCTGCAAAGGTTTACGCAGTTGACGTAGGGTACGGACAGTTAGACCTCTCACTTAGAAACGATCCGAGAGTAATAAATATTGAACGAAAAAATGTAAGGTACCTTGACTTCGACGACATAGGAGAACTGGTAGATATAATAACGGCAGATCTTTCTTTTATCTCCTTATCCAAGGTCTTTGAACCTCTATATAGACTTTTAAAAGATGATGGGGACTTCATTGCCCTTATCAAACCGCAGTTTGAAGTCGGCAAAGGAGAAGTAAAAAACGGTATTGTGCGCGACAAAAACTTGCACGAAAAAGCTATAAACCAAGTGATTGCTGCGGCGGAATCGTCTGGTTTTTTTTGCCGAGATTTAACCTTTTCACCGATAAAAGGGCCTAAGGGAAATATAGAATTCCTAGCTTGGTTTAAAAAAAATCCCGAAAGCTTTTCCAAAATCGACATTAAAAAAACTGTAGAGGAAGCTCATAGAACACTTAATTAGAAAGAAAGGTTTATTTTTTATGACAGGTTTTAGTGTAATCTTATTAATCACCCTGGGTATTATTCTAGGAATTCTAGCTTTTAAATTCTTTAAAAGGACAACTTTAAAAAAGCGAATGAAAGAAGCTCGCTTAAGCGAGCGTAGGGCAGTAAATTTGCTAAAAAAGCATGGTTTTGATATAGTAGATGTACAGAAAAAAGCTTCTTATCTTATTTATATCAATGGCAAGCCTAGAGAAATTACCGTAAGGGCCGACGCAATAGTAAAAAAAGGCGGCAAATTGTACGTCGCCGAGATAAAATCGGGGAAACTCTCCCCTTCTTTAAATACGTCAGCCACCCGTAGACAGCTTTTGGAATATTTTTTAGTTTATAAACCCGCAGGTCTTATATTAGTAGATATGGAGCAAGAAAAGATTAAAACGATTGAGTTTTCAATATTAAAAAGAGATTTTTCTGCGTTGCGATATATTTTATACGCTTTAGGTATTTTTTTTACAGGCTTTGTTATGGGCTTTTTGACTAGAGGTGAATAAATTGCAAAAAATAGGACTCTTTGTAAACCTATCAAAAAATAATGCAATAAACGTTGCTAATATGCTCGTTAAGTGGTTAAGAGAAAATAACTATGAAGTGTACACAGAAGTAAACATAGGTAATAAGCTTTGTATCCCTTTAGAATTTTATAACTTAGAAGAACTGACGAGAAAAATTGATCTTGCAATAACCCTGGGTGGCGACGGTACACTGCTAAACGTGGCGCGAAAGATGGCTCCTTATGATATACCCATTCTTGGCATAAATCTCGGACACCTTGGATTTCTAACGGAAATAGAAGTATTTGATTTGTTCAGCGATTTAAAACAGTTTACAACGGGTAAGTACTATATAGACCAGCGAATGATGATAGAAGCACATGTACTCCGAGAAAATAAAATTATGGAAAAATTTTTGGCATTGAACGATGTAGTCGTAACTAAAGGACCTTTTGCGAGATTAATAAGATTAAAAACTACAGTTAATGATGATTACGTTGATACTTTTAATGCCGACGGTCTTATTATTTCTACTCCCACAGGATCAACTGCTTATTCTCTCTCTGCAGGCGGGCCGTTAGTAAATCCTAATGTAGAGCTTTTACTCTTAACTCCGATTTGCCCACATACTCTTCAAAATCGTTCAATAATAATTTCCCCTAATGATGCCGTTACAGTTCAAGTTGTGGCTGAACATCAGGAAATAATGTTGACAGTTGACGGACAGCTGGGATATAGGCTTCAGCCATATGATAAAGTGGTTGTAAAAAAATCGGAATATTACACGAAATTGGTGCGCATCAAAAACAGAAGCTTTTACGATATTTTGCGAAAGAAGTTAAGAGAGTAGGGTCAAGGGGGTATATCGCTTGAAGGCCAAAAGGCATATGAAGATTAGGGAAATTATAAGAGAAAAACCTATAGAGACGCAGGAAGAATTGGCTGAAGAGCTTAGAAAATGCGGATTCAATGTTACCCAAGCTACAGTTTCCCGTGATATAAAGGAATTGAGGCTGGTGAAAGTTCTCAGAGATAATAAGCATTACTGTTATTCGGAACCTGATATAACTCCAGTTGTTTCTGACAAATTAGTAAGGATGTTAAGAGATTCAATAATAAAAATTGATTCTTCTGAAAATCTCATTGTAATAAAAACCCTTTCGGGTACTGCCCAGGCAGCGGCAGCTGCTATAGATGGTTTGAACTGGAAAGAAATTGTTGGTACCATCGCGGGAGATGATACCATCTTAGTTGTAGCCCGTTCAAAGTCTGCAGTAAAGGAAATTATTGAAAAATTAGAAAACCTTATTAACTGACCCCGGGAGGCATAATATGCTCCTTAAACTTGTTGTGAAAAATTTTGCTCTGATAGATGATGTAGAAATAGAATTTAAAAAAGGGTTGAACGTTCTAACAGGAGAAACCGGCGCGGGCAAATCTATCATAATAGACGCTATAGGTTTGATCCTTGGTGAAAGGGCATCCAGTGAATATATAAGGTCAGGCAAAGAAAGCTCGGTAATAGAGGCTATTTTCCAATACGATAACGAAACTATAAGTGGGATTTTAAGAGAATTGGGAATTGAAGAAGAAGATAATCTTTTGATAATATCTCGCAAAATTACTGAGCAAGGGAAGAATTTCTGCAGAATAAATGGCGTGAGTGTTCCTGTCTCAACACTAAAACATATAGGGAAATACCTTGTAGATATACACGGCCAGCACCAGCATCAATCATTGCTGAATTCCGAAAGACATTTAGAGTTGCTAGATCTACTGGGTGGAAGTGAAATTGAGGAGAGAAAAAATAAAGTAAAAATTCTCTACAAAAATATCGTAGATACCACACATCAGCTGAAAGCTCTTGCGAAAACCCGCGAGGAATTTTTAAAATATAAAGACCAGCTTCAATTTGAAGTTGATGAGCTTGAAAAAGCTGAGTTAAAACCTGGAGAAGACGTACAATTAGAAGAAGAACTAGAAATTCTGGAACATTCGGAAAAAATTCTAAGAGCACTGAACTTCAGTCTATTCACATTGTACGAAGGAGACGAGAATAACGCTTCTGTTATTGATAATTTATTTAAAGTAATAAACGCTCTAGAAGATGTAGCAGATTATTTTAAACCAATAAAACAATTTGTAGATTCCTTAAAAAATATACTATATGAATTGGAAGATGTAGTCTCTGGCATAAGAGAATCTGCTAAATCCGTAGACTTTGATCCTGTGCGACTAGATGAAATTAATGCAAGACTTGCCTTACTAAACCGCTTGAAAAGTAAATATAATAAAAGCATCGAAGAACTCATAAAATATAAAGAGCAAGCTGCTTCAAAGTTGGACGAGGCGTTAAATATTGACGATGAAATCAAAAAACTTGAAAGCTCGTTAACTAAACTAAAACAAGACTATGTAAGTCATTCCATAAAATTGCATGAATTGCGAAAGAAGGTAGCCGCTTCTTTTGAAGAAAATATTTCCAAGGAATTAAGTGACTTAGGAATGAAAGGTATAAAGTTTTCAGTGGATTTCAAATGGACCAAAGCTGAAGAAGGAGTAGAAATTGACAACAAGATCTTCAAAATGAATGAGAACGGATTAGATACTGTAGAATTCTTGATTTCGACCAACCCAGGAGAACCATTAAAACCTCTAGCAAAAATAGTATCTGGCGGTGAAGCTTCTCGCATAATGCTTGCCTTAAAAAGCATATTGGCAAAAATCGATAATATTCCTTGTTTGATTTTTGACGAAATCGATGCAGGTATAGGAGGAAGAATCTCCCAGGTAGTTGGAGAAAAACTATCAAGAATTGCGCGAGATCATCAAGTACTCTGCGTTACTCATTCTCCACAAATAGCAAGTTTAGGAGATGCACATTTTTGCATAAGCAAAATAGTAGATAAAAATAAAACATATACTGTAGTAAGGGAAGTTAAAGGTGAGGAGAGAATAAAAGAGCTTGCAAGGATGCTGGGAGGAGCGGAGATTACACGCAATACTTTAGCCCATGCTCGTGAAATGCTTGAAATAGCAGAAAAAATAAAGAAAAATAATTAAAGCCCGTTGGGGCTTTTTTTATTTTTCCAGTATTAAAAAAAAAGAACCGGGTTATCTTAATTTTCAGGTACCGGTTTTTTTCATTTTTAAATTGAAGGAGTGAAGGGTGTTGAATCCAAGCAAAAACCGGAAATTTATTGGTGTTTTTTTGGCAGTTTTAATACTTATTACATTTTCCCCTCATTTTTCAGGATTATACAGGTTTCCCGACAAAATTAAGATAATAGAAGGAAAAGAGCACATACTGGACCTCGGAATTCCTTTCAGCTTTCAGCTTTTTACCCAAAACGCCGATTTTTTAACCATTAACGGTAATAACATTAAAGACAGAATTAATGTAAATTTGAGAGAACCTCTTTCCATCAGGTCTTCACGCCTAGGAACTTATGATCTTGAGTTTAGGCTATTTGGAATTATACCTGTAAAAAAGATGAAATTAGAAGTGTTACCGGAGGTCAAAATTGTGCCAGGGGGGCATTCAATAGGGGTAAAATTGAGGCCTAACGGTGTAATAGTAGTAGGTATTACTTCGGTTGTTGATGAAAAAGGGAAGACATGGTATCCTGCCAAAGATGCGGGGATCCAAATCGGAGATACTATTGCTTTGGTAAATGGCCGTAAAATTTATACGGCTGAGGAATTTACGAGAATTATAAATAGCGATGAAGATAAAACGATAAATTTAACTGTAAAAAGGAATAATAAAACGTTTAATACAAAATTATCTGCAGTTAAAAATAAGGAGGGAATTTATCAAATAGGACTTTGGGTGAGAGATATAGCTGCAGGGGTTGGCACTTTGACCTTTTATGATCCCGAAACAGGTTATTATGGTGCTTTAGGGCATATTATTTCTGATTCTGATACTGGAAAAGTTTTGGAAGTTGGCGAGGGGGAAATCATAAGAGCCAGTATAACTTCTGTGGTACCTGCGAGAAAAAATGTACCAGGTGAAAAAAGGGGAGTATTTGTGGAAGAAGAAAAGGTTATGGGAAACATTTTGAGCAACACACCCTTTGGTATATTCGGCAAAATGTACCAGCCAATCAAGAATCCCTATTATACAGAGATTCCTGTGGCTCTTGCAAGTTTCGCTCACGAAGGTAAGGCCCAAATTATGACTGTGATTGACGGGGAAAAGATAGAAAAATTTGATATAGAAATACAAAAAATCATTAGACAGGACTACCCGAATACTAAAGGAATGATCATAAAAATAACAGATCCACGGTTGATAAAAAAAGCTGGAGGCATTGTTCAGGGAATGAGTGGGAGTCCCATAATTCAAGATGGTTATCTGGTGGGGGCAGTAACCCATGTCTTCGTCAATGATCCGACTCGAGGTTACGGAGTTTTTGCCGAATGGATGATAGAAGAAATATCAAAATTGAAAAGTGAGCGACAGGTAATTAATTATTAAAACAATTTATGGTATTTTTAGGAGGAGAATACCATTAATTGTCGAATATATCAAAAAAAGTAGTAAGTAAGGGGGGGGTCTAAAGGATATGGGCGATAAAAAGAGAATACTGTTAGCGGACGATAACAAAGAATTTTGTGATCTTTTGGAAGAATATTTTTCGGGCGAAGACGACTTACAAGTGGTAGGTAAAGCTCATAATGGATTAGAAGTTTTGGAAAAAGTTCAAGAATTGAATCCGGATGTATTAGTGCTTGATATAATTATGCCAAATCTTGACGGCCTTGGTGTAATCGAAAAATTAGCAAATTTCGATAAAAAACCCAGAATAATAGTACTTTCGGCAGTAGGGCAAGATAAAATCACTCAAAAAGCTATAAATTTAGGAGCAGATTATTACGTAGTAAAACCTTTTGATTTAAAGATTCTAGTCGACCGTATCCGCGAATTAACTGGAACGCCGGTCCAGAATACAGAAAAAAGTTTAAACGTCACAACCCCGAAGCGCAAAGATACGAACCTCGAAATGGAAATAACAAATATAATCCACGAAATAGGTATTCCCGCTCATATAAAGGGTTACTTTTACTTAAGGGAAGCAATTGCAATGGTTGTAAACAATGTAGAGTTGCTGGGTGCTGTTACGAAAGTATTGTATCCAACTATAGCCAAGAAATACAATACCACGCCAAGCAGGGTCGAGAGAGCCATACGACATGCCATAGAAGTTGCGTGGAACAGGGGATGTGTAGAGACGCTCAATAATCTTTTTGGTTATACAATTCAAAAAGACAAAGGCAAACCCACAAATTCGGAGTTTATTGCAATGATTTCGGACAAGCTGAGAATGGAGCAAAAAGCTATATCTTAGCAAACACCCCAACCAAGGGGTGTTATATTTTTTATTTATGGAAATAATAAGATCAGGTAGGTAATTTTTAATAAAGCAATTGAGAGGAATGCCATGAAGAAGTTTGTGGTTGGAAGAGCTGTTGTTGATAAAAAAACAAAAAAATTATTGCAACGTGTAAAACCCGGAGACATAGCGGTTATTTTCCACAAAGATATAGATGAACTGGCTGCCCTTCAGCTAAAAAAGTCAAAAGTAAAAGGAGTTATAAATTTTCAGCCATCCATCAGCGGGCGATTTTTAAACCATGGTCCCGAAATATTGCTTGATGCCGGAATGCTAGTGGTAGATGTCCTTGAAGAGGGGCTATTTGATAAGATACGTGAAGGAGATTTAGTGCGAATAAATGAAAACGGCGAAATAACAGTAAACGGTCGATTTTTTTACAAAGGTTTGGTTCTAACCAAAGAATGGATAAAATCGAAATATGAAGAAGCAAAATCGAATTATGAAAAGGAAATAGAGAGATTTGCCATTAACACCCTTGAGTATATTAAGCGCGAAAAGACGCTTTTATCATCGGATTATTCGGTACCTCAACTTAAAACTGATATGCGCAAAAAACACGTTATGGTAGTAGTACGAGGAAAAGATTATAAAGAAGATATTTTGGCTTTGAAATCATATATAGAAGAAATCAAACCTGTGCTTATAGGGGTAGATGGTGGAGCGGATGCCCTTTTAGAATTCGGGTTAAAACCAGATATTATAGTAGGTGACATGGACAGTATAAGCGATAAAGGACTTAAGTGCGGAGCAGAAATAGTGATACATGCTTATCCTGATGGGAGAGCACCCGGACTAGAAAGAGTAAAACAACTTGGTCTTGAATACAAAAAAATAGCAATAACAGGAACGAGCGAAGACGCAGCACTGCTGTTGGCTTATCACAGCGGAGCTGATTTGATTGTAGCGGTAGGCACTCATACAAATATGATTGATTTTTTAGAGAAAGGCCGCCAGGGGATGGCAAGTACTTTTTTAGTTCGATTAAAAGTTGGGCACATATTAATCGATGCAAAAGGAGTTAACAAACTTTACCGCAGTGGGTTAAAAATTAATTATTTAGCGGCACTTTTTGCTGCTGCTTTTTTTCCGATTTTTATATTAAGCACTACATCTCCTGTAGTTAAGCATTTAATAAGGCTTTTACTCATTAAAGTCAGAATTATGATTGGCTTTTTATAGAGGTGATTTTCTTTGTACAATTTCAAGTACATAACAATACTTTTGATTGCGGTATTTATTGCTCTTGGAATAGGCATAGCTATAGGTTTTACAGCAAACAGTGATAAACTATTAGTTAAGCAGCAAAAAGAAATTATAGATCAGCTGGAGACCAGTTATAACCGTATGAAAGAAAGCAGCAAGATGAAAGAAAAGCAGCTTAAATTGCTCGCTGAAAGACAAAAAAAAGATTACGAATTCCTCACTCAAAATTTTGAGATGTTGCTCGCAGGACGCCTTCAGGGAAAGCGAGGATCAGTAATAGAAATTGGAAACTCAAATAGATTAACCGAAGTCGTAGATTGTCTCAAAAGTGCAGGAGCACAAGTACAGTTTTCTACAGTGATAAATGAAGATTTAATAAATGAGGATCTCAATGTTTTCATCGAAGCCTTCGCTGGTGGAGATATAAAAAAACTTCAGTATTTAGAAGAAAAAAGTTTCATAGAAAAGAGTGGGGTTTACGACAGTTCAGTAGATTTTATTGTAATAATAAGAGGTACTGAAAAATTCAACCCGGCTTCATTAGTTAAAAAATTGGGCAAGTTAAAACCTGTTGCTATCGTTCAAACATCAAATTTACCAACACTAGATATAAAAAATAACGACAAATTGTTTTATATAGATAACATCGACACGATAATGGGCAAGTATAGACTTGTAATTTCGTTAATTAACAATTTTTGAGGTGTCTGGCTTTGGCAGTTACACTGTTATCTTTGTTAATTACCATAGTATTTCTAGAAAACTTCCGCTCATGGGAAAAAGCTATAAAAAAAGTCAATTATAGAAATAAAGAGGTTATAACGGCAGGAGGCGTTGTTTTTGTAGTAGCAATAATTTTAACTAACATATGCGCCGCTTTTTTGTTTGACGATACATATGTTTTAGAACCATTAATGCTAGCTGCGGCGGGCATGGGCTTTTCAGGACTTCTAGACGATGTTTATGGATCTAATACTGTTAAGGGGCTAAAAGGACACTTCTCGCAACTAAGGCGCGGAAGAATAACTACTGGAACCGTGAAAGCCATAATGGGCCTTGGTATAGCTTGTTTTATATCTTTGAAAAAAGGTGGTTCTATATTGGAAATAATGATTAATGCCCTTATAATCGCACTCTCAGCCAATTTGTTAAATCTTATGGACTTAAGACCCGGGCGAGCTTGCAGATTTTTTTTGGTTTCAACTTTAATACTGTTCGGATATTTTCTATACACAAAAAATATTAGCCTAATATTCTGGTTTATGCCTTTAGTTGCGTCAGTGCTAGTCTTTTTAGTCTACGATTCTAGAGAAGTATTGATGATGGGTGATGCAGGTGCTAATGTTTTAGGCATGAGCCTTGGCATTATGGTGGTCTGGGGAAGTTCATTTTATGCAAGGATAAGCGCGCTGATTTTTTTAGTTGGAATTCATCTATTTGCAGAATATTATTCTCTTAGCAAGATAATAGAAGGACTGACAATAATCAAAAGAAAATTTTTATGATGTGTGAAGGGGAAATATATGATAAGATTAAGAAAGGGAATAGTACTGGAAGTCTTGAAAGAAAGAGCAGGAATTCAGGAACTTTTGGTTGAAGTAGAGGGTGAAAAAAGTAAAGCTATAAATTATCCCGCTATCACAGGTAATTGTCGAAAGGGAGATGAAGTTATTTTAAATACCACTGCCATCTTCCTTAACCTAGGAACTGGTGGCTTTCATTTTGTTATGTACAATTGCTCAATTGAAAAGCTCGACATTAATGGACATGGCCATATAATGAAGCTTAGATACACTCCTTTACAAATAAGATGTCTGAGTGCAGAAGAAGAAACAAGTCCTATATCAAAGAAACTTGCAAAAACCGAATCACTTTCAGGTATGCCAGTAGTGATAGGATCACTGCACAGCATGCTCGCTCCTGCCTGTGCTGCTATAAAAGCAAAATCTAAAAACCTTAAAATAGCATACGTTATGACCGATGGTGGGGCCCTCCCCCTCTTTTTCAGCCGCAATGTATGGGAATTAAAGGAAAAAAAGCTTCTTGATCTAACAATTACAACGGGTCATGCTTTTGGTGGAGACTTTGAAACGGTGAATATATACACAGGCTTGCTCTTAGCAAAAGCTTCGGGTTGTGATATAGCAGTAGTGACGATGGGTCCAGGAATAGTTGGCACCGGAACAAAGTACGGACACACAGGATTGGAGCAAGGAGAAATAGTCAACGCAGTTAACATTCTAAAAGGCACCGCTATAGTAATACCGAGAATAAGTTTTTGCGACCAAAGAAAGCGACATCAAGGAATAAGCCATCATACCATTACATCGCTTTTTGAAATTGCACTGACACGAGCTTTTGTTGTGATTCCAAAAATGAATAAAGAAAAAATGAAGGTAGTTATGGAACAGATTAGAAATTGCGGTATTGCAAAAAAGCATCGTATAGTAATAGAAGAAGGACTTGAAGGCATTAATTTTTTGCGGTCATTGAGCGTAGAACTTAACACTATGGGAAGGGGATTCGAGCAGGACCCCGAATTTTTCCTGGCAGCCAGTGCAGCAGGTAACTTTGCTGCGAAAATTATTCTGAACAAGGGAGGAGACTGGAGGCAATGGATTTTTTCGAAGCTACAATCAATACAAAAAATATTTTTTCAGGGAAAATATTAAAATTACGGGTGGATGAGGTTAAACTTCCTAATGGTAAAGTTTCCACAAGAGAAATCGTGGAGCACCCGGGAGCGGTTGCTATTGTCCCAATAGATGATGACGAAAATGTTATAATGATAAAACAGTACCGTAAACCTGTGGAGGAAGTACTTCTTGAAATACCTGCTGGAAAACTAGAAAAAAATGAAGATATAAAGACCTGTGCCCAGCGAGAACTTTTAGAAGAAACCGGCTTTAAAGCAGAGAAATTGCTGCATATAATTGATTTTTATACCACTCCCGGCTTTTCTAACGAGAAAATGTCCCTTTTTTTGGGGCAGAACCTAAAAAAGGCCCAGGGCAAAGCTGATGAAGATGAATTTATCAAAATAGAAAAGATTCCTCTATCAAAAGCACTGAAAATGGTACATAACGGTGAAATAAAAGATGCAAAAACTATAGTAGGTCTTTTTATTACATATATGTATCTAAAAGGGGAATTTTAAATGGAATATTTCGTTGATTTGCATGTCCATATCGGCCGATCACAAGGTAAACCCGTAAAGGTTACCGCTTCCAGGCAACTTACATTAGATGGCATCATCAAAACTTGTATTGACATTAAAGGTATAAATATAGTTGGACTGGTGGATTGTGCATCACCATACGTTCTAAAAGAAATAAAGGATAAAGTAAAATCGGGAGAATTGGTTGAGTTGCCTAAAGGGGGCCTATCTTTTCAAGGCAAACTGACTTTAATCCTTGGGGCAGAAATAGAAACTCAAGAAAAAAATGGAGCTGCTCATAGTGTTGCGTATTTTTCAAGTATAAAGCAAATGGAGGAATTTTCAGGAATAATCAGTAAATATATTCGAAATATTGGATTAAGTTCCCAAAAAGCAAGGCTTAATGCACGTCAGCTACTTTCCATAGTAAGCGAATTAGGAGGAAAACTCATTCCGGCCCATGTCTTTACACCCTTTAAAAGCTTTTACGGAAGTTGCTATGAGAGAATATCAATTGCTTTTGAAGAAAGGTTTAATGAAATAAAAACAATAGAATTAGGATTAAGTGCTGATACGAACCTGGCTGATAGGATAAAAGAGCTTTCTGAAAAGCAGTTCGTAACAAATTCCGATGCCCATTCTTTAAATAAAATAGGCAGGGAATACAATAAAGTTGAGCTGGACTCCCCAGATTATGAAAATTTGTTTGAAGCAATTGAAGGAAAATCACACCACAAAAGGGTACTTGCCAATTACGGGCTAGATCCGAGATTAGGGAAATATCACAGGACCCGTTGCCTTTCCTGCAACTATATAGCCGAAACCCCGCCACCGGTTATCAAGTGCCCTAAATGTTATAGTAACAAAATTACAATGGGAGTCCTTGATAGAATCACTTTAATTGCCGATTATGATGACGCTGTTCACCCATATGGGAGGCCGCCGTATTACTATCATATACCGCTAGAATTTGTGCCTGGTATTGGAAAAAAAACAATGGAAAGGTTAATAAAAGCTTTTGGAAGCGAGATTAATATAATGCACTATGCAACTTTCGACGATCTTAAAGAAGTAGCAGGCGAATCAGTTGCAGAAAAAATACTTGCAGCAAGAAAAGGGACCTTAAAACTAAAAGTCGGCGGTGGGGGCATTTACGGAAAGGTATTATTGTAAGTTAAGTTATATTGAATCTCCTCCAGGCATAATATTTTTATAAGTGGACGGGGAGGAGATACTCTTTGAATTACTTAGTTTTAAAGCTAGCTAATTACGTAAAACAAAATTTGGGGTATTATTTAATAGTATGCTTTATATTAGTTGCAGGAATAATCGCAGGAAGCTTATCAGTAAGGTTATTGTCAGAACCTCAAAAACAGGAACTTTTGAATTACATTGAACTGTTTTTTGCTAACGTACAGAATGTAAATATCGACTCCTCAACGATATTTTACACCTCGGTTCTCAATAACCTAAAAACAGCATTGTTGATTTGCCTTGCGGGCTTTTTTATCATTAGTTTCCCTTTAATTTTGCTTGTGATCTTTTTCAGGGGATATATTTTAGGATTCACCGTTGGATTTCTAGTAGTCGAATTTGGTATAAAGGGATGCATTTTTGCTATTTTTTCCATACTCCCTCAAAATATCATTATTCTCCCGACCATCCTTTCGATTGGAGTAATCGGAATTTGCTTTGCAGCCACGGTGATTAAGAACAGAAAAAGAATGCATCGGCAAGAATATTTTAGCATGGTAGCAAGTTATATGCTTTTAAATTTGACTTTCTGTTCTTTTTTAATAGTAGCTGGTTTGGTAGAAGGTTATATTTCACCCGTGTTTATTAAACTAGTGACATCATACATATAAACCTAAAAGGGAAAATCCTTTTATTGTTGAATAATTATATTGGTGAGATATATGGAGGAATTATTGAAACGATTTTTAGACTTTATAAGTGTAGAAAAAGGCCTTGCAGTCAATACGATTGAATCTTATAAAAGAGATTTAAAAAGTTACATATGTTATTTAAAAGCACAGAATATAGCAGATATCAAATCTACTTCGAAAACCACCATAATATCGTATCTTTTGCTTATGCAAAAAAGCGGTAAAGCCAGTAGTAGTATTTCTAGAGCATGTGCCGCGATTAAATCTTTCTACCATTTTCTAGCGCGTGAACGTTATATCGACGAAGACCCTACTATTAACTTGGGCACTCCCAAGCTAGAAAAAAAGCTTCCTAGAGTTTTAACCGTCCAGGAGGTTGAAAGACTCCTGGAACAGCCTGACACTACCGATCCATTGGGATTTCGAGATAAAACGATGTTAGAGCTGTTGTATTCGACAGGAATAAGGGTATCTGAATTAATTTCCTTAACGGTTGATGACGTAAATTTAGATATGGGCTTTTTACGTTGCTTTGGTAAGGGGTCAAAAGAAAGAATTGTACCTATAGGATCTTTTGCTATAAGTTACCTGAGGCAGTACATAATTCATATTAGAAATCAGTTAATAAAGGATAAAGCTACTAATATTCTTTTTGTAAACCATAAAGGTAAGGCATTAACTAGACAAGGATTTTGGAAAATAATAAAAAAATACGCCCGCAAAGCTGGAATCAATAAAGAAATAACTCCCCATACGCTTCGTCATTCTTTCGCAACTCACCTCATTGAAAACGGTGCAGATTTAAGGGCAGTCCAAGAAATGCTGGGCCATGCCGATATATCCACCACCCAAATATACACACACTTAACGAAGACGAGGATAAAGGAAGTATACGACAAAACACACCCAAGAGCGTAGCTGAATAACATTCCTCCCTAAGGGAAAACATATAACCGAAGGGAGGAATAGCTTTTATGATATCGAGCAAATTAATGAGAATAATCTCGTTGAGTTTAGTTTTTTTAATATGTAGCAACTTTACAGTATATGCCCAGCCTTATCCTGAAATAAAATCTCCGTCTGCAATATTAATAGATGCAGGAACCGGAACAGTGTTATATGAAAAGAATCCCCATCAAAGGATGGAACCAGCAAGTATTACAAAAATAATGACGCTGCTTATAGCTCTTGAAGCTATAGAGCAAGGAAAGGTAACGTTAACCGATAAGGTAAAAATCAGCGAGAGGGCATGGAAAACTGGCGGGAGCCAGGTCTTTTTAGGCCCTGGAGAAGAGCAGACCCTTGAAACCTTATTGAAAAGTATTACAATAGCATCGGCTAATGATGCCTCAGTTGCGGTTGCTGAATATATAGGCGGTAGCGTTGAAGGCTTTGTGAAGTTAATGAATGAAAAAGCAAAATCTTTAGGGATGAAAAATACCAATTTTACAAATCCGCATGGGTTACCTGATCCCAATAATTATACTACTGCCTACGATATTGCCCTAATGAGTAGAGAACTTGTGAAGTACCCTAAATTCTTTGAATGGTCAACAGTATGGGTTGACTATTTAGAACACACCGATAAGAAACGCGAACCAACAATGCTGGCCAATACCAATAAACTTTTAGGTAAGTACGAGGGGTTAGATGGCATAAAGACTGGATTTCACGCGAGAGCAGGTTATTGCTTTGTTGGTACCGCTAAACGAGGTAATTTGCGGCTGATATCAGTAGTGCTAAATTCCCCCTCTTCAAACGACCGTTTTGAAGATACAAAAAAACTTCTGGACTATGGGTTCGGAAAATATGATTCCATACAAGTGGTCACGAAGAATTCGGTTTTGGCCAAACTTCCTGTAGAGAAAGGGCTAAAAAAACAAGCAGATGTGATAGCATCAGATGACCTAAACATTTTAGTCGAGAAAGGAAAAGAGAAAACTATTAATACTAAATTAGAATTACCCGAAAAAATTACAGCACCCGTTCCAGCAGGGCAAAAAGTAGGTAAATTAATTGCGGAGCAGGACGGTAAAGTTGTAGGAGAGGTAGAACTTATTATTTCAGAGGGGATTGATAAAGCTGGGTTATTTTATATTTTCAGACGATTGTTAGGAGAATGGCTGAATTTTTAAAAACGCACTCTGTGCGTTTTTTTATTTTTAGCAGGAATTTCCTAATTGTTTGTAGAAAAGTTTATTTATCCCAAAAAAATGATGTTTTTGATGCGGGGGTATGGAACTAAATGGGGGTAACTTTTAAAGCTTATAATGATATTTTAATCGTCAATTTAAAAGGAGAATTAGATCACCACATGGCACGAATTGTAAAAGAAAAATTAGATGAATATCTTGCAAGGCAAACTTTCAAAAAGATATTATTTAATTTTAAATATGTAAATTTTATGGATAGTTCCGGGGTAGGAATGTTAATTGGACGCTATAAACACCTTCAAAAAATAGGAGGGAAAATGGGAGCAGTAAATATTGGAAAACAAGTGAAGAGGATCTTTGAAATATCAGGTCTTTTTAATATAATCCCATGCTATAAAGATGAAATTGAAGCTAGCGAAAAAATGTAGGGAGTGATTTTATGGATATATTAAATGAAATGACTATTGATTTTTTAAGTAAATCCCAGAATGAAGCTTTTGCAAGGGTAGTGGTAGCAGCCTTTGCCTCGCAGTTAAATCCTACCCTGGATGAATTAGCTGATATAAAGACAGCCGTATCTGAAGCGGTAACCAATTGTATAATACACGGCTATGAAAATACCGTTGGAATAATAAGGATAAAAGCAATTCTTCGTGAGAATGAAATAGAAATATGGGTCCAAGATTGGGGAAAGGGCATTGAGGATATAGAAAAGGCCCGGCAGCCTTTATGGACATCAAAGCCAGAACTAGATAGATCCGGCATGGGATTTACAATAATGGAAAACTTTATGGATAAACTTGAAGTTGAATCTACTCCGGGTAAAGGGACTATAGTTAAGATGTATAAAACGATAAAAAGTAAAAATTAGCAAAAGTATCTGGGGTAAAAGTTATGAATTCCGAAAGAACTTTAGAATTGTTAAAAAAAGCAAAAGAAGGAGATCAAGAAGCCAAAAATGAACTAGTTACGTTAAATTTAGGACTTGTCTGGAGTATAGTAAAAAGATTTGCAAATAGAGGTTACGAGCTTGAGGATTTATTTCAGATTGGGAGCATAGGATTATTAAAAGCAATAGATAAATTTGATTTTGCATACAACGTGAAATTTTCGACGTATGCAGTCCCAATGATATTGGGTGAAATAAAAAGATTTTTAAGGGACAATGCACCCGTGAAAATGGCTCGGTCCATGAGGGATTTAACTGTTAAAATACAAAATGCAAAAGAAAAATTGACTCAAGAACTAAGCAGGGAACCTACCATAGAAGAACTTGCCGAAGAAGTTGGTGTAACGAAAGAAGAATTGGTAATAGGACTCGAAGCTTCGCAACCTTTAGTTTCTTTAAATGACGTAGTATTTCAAGACGATGGAGCTCCTATTTATTATATTGACCAGATAAACGATGATGATCATCTACAAAGTCAATGGCTCGACAAAATTGCTTTGAAAGAGGCTCTGTCAAGATTAGACAAATTAGAAAGACAAATCATAATACTCAGGTACTTTAAAGAAAAAACTCAAACTGAAATTGCGAACATTTTAGGAATCACTCAGGTACAGGTATCACGACTAGAGAAAAAGATCCTCACAAAAATAAAAAATTTACTCATATCATAAAAAGCCTTAACGAAAAGGCTTATTTTTTTTATGAATAAGTAATTCAAAACAAGGTAAATACTAGTTTTGAGGTGGTTAAGTTGAAAAAAAAGTTGTTTTATATAGCTTTAATATTAATTTTAGCTTTTGTAAGTATCGTATATATGACAAACATAAAGACTAGGACGCCTCCTAAAAGCGCCAAACTGGTAATTGAAAAGATACAGAATAAAGATTCAGGGATAGGAAAAACTAAAATTGAGATTTAAAAAATAAGGGGGCAAAGGTTATGACAGTAAAAATTATCGAAGTGGTTGGAGAGTCAAAAAATAGTTGGCAGGAAGCGGTTGAAAATGCTGTTAGAGATGCAAGCAAAACTATAAGGAACATTACTGGTGTAGAAGTAAGAAATCAAACAGCAAATGTCCGGGATGGAAAAATAGTAGAATACAAAGCCGATGTGGCCATCGCTTTTAAAGTAGATGGCACAACAGAAGTATAGGGAGAAGTTACAAATGTCAAAAATAACACAAGAACAACAAGATTACCAGCAATTTGTAAATAGAATCAAACCCAAACCTCCATATCTAAGAAATATAATAATGGCTTTCCTAGTGGGAGGAATAATTTGCACTATTGGACAGGCAATTTTGAATTTTTATGTTTCATTAGGTCTTGAAAAAACCAAAGAAGCTTCTGCTGCCACGGCAGTAACTTTGGTATTTTTAGGTTCTCTTTTGACAGGCCTTGGTATATACGACCAAATAGGAAAAAGAGCTGGCGCAGGCTCAATTATACCCATTACAGGATTTGCAAACTCTATTGTAGCTCCAGCTATGGAATATAAAAGTGAAGGGTATGTATTTGGAGTAGGAGCTAAGATGTTTGTAGTTGCCGGGCCTGTATTAGTATATGGAATAACCACCTCGGCTTTAGTTGGATTGATTTATTATCTGTTAAAGTTTTAGGAGGACAAAATGGCTCTAAAAAAAATTGGTTCTCAAACTGTTAAATTTGAAAATCCACCCTCGATTATTTCTACAGCATCAATCGTTGGGCCTGTAGAAGGAAAAGGACCTTTAAAAGATTATTTTGACCTAATATTAAATGATTTTCACTTTCAGGAAAAGACTTGGGAAAAAGCCGAAAAGAAGATGCTTAAAGAAGCAGTCGAAATGGCCATTAAAAAAAGTGGTATTCCAAGCGAAGAGATAGAATATTTTATCGCGGGCGACTTACTTAATCAGATAATTGCTGCAAGTTATGCTGCGCGAGAGTTAGGAATACCTTTTTATGGTATTTACGGTGCTTGTTCTACCATAGCTGAAGGCCTGGGTTTGGGAGCGATGCTGGTAGATGGTGGATATGCAGATAATCTAGTAGTAGGTAGTTCAAGTCACTTTTGCTCTGCTGAAAGACAGTATAGATTTCCTCTCGAACTTGGCAATCAAAGACCTCCGACAGCTCAGCGCACGGTAACCGGCGCAGGGGCTGCGGTGATTTCAACAAAAAATCGAAACCCCAGGATTACTTATGTGACCACGGGCAAAGTAATTGATATGGGTGCAGCCGACCCCTATGACATGGGGAGCGCAATGGCGCCAGCGGCGGTTGACACCATCATAAAGCATCTTGAAGATTCCAAACGTTCCCCGGAAGATTATGATTTAATACTAACTGGGGACCTTGCCAGTTTGGGCAAAGATATAGCGGAAAAATTGTTAAAACAAAACGGCTTCGATGTTTCAAACAGGTATACCGATTGTGGATTATTAATATACAGTCCGCAGCAAGATGTGCATGCTGGTGGAAGCGGATGCGCATGCGCTGCAGTAGTTACTTTCGGATATATTTTCAAAGAAATGCAAAAAGGTAGATACAATAGAATTCTTCTTGTTGCTACAGGAGCGCTATTAAGTTCGACCAGTGTCCAACAAGGTGAAACAATTCCATGTATTGCTCATGCGGTAGCTATAGAAAACTTATAAATTTTAGTGAGGGAATTTTATATGGATTATTTAATGGCATTTTTAATAGGCGGTTTAATATGCGCTATAGGACAAGTATTGATGGACTTTACGCCGTTAGCACCAGCCCACGTACTTGTCCTTTTTGTAACTTTAGGTGTAATTTTGAGTGCACTTGGACTTTATCAGCCTTTAGTAGACCTTGCTGGAGCTGGAGCAACTGTACCATTGCCAGGTTTTGGACATACACTCGCAAGAGGAGTAATTGAAGAAGTAAATAAGTATGGCCTTTTAGGAATTCTAACTGGTGGCTTGAGATCTGCTGCCGCAGGAATTACGGCGGCGATAGTTTTTGGATATGCTATGGCTCTTATTTTTAATCCAAAACCAAAATAAAGACGAGGTTTAAAATGTTTCTGGATATTATTGGTATTCTACTGACCATTTTAATAGTGAGTCCTAAATATAGTGGCCAGGTATTTTCGATATGTATTATTGCTAACCTACTCGATATATTTGCGGCCATGGTGTTTAATTCCCAGATAACAGAAGTTATTTCAGGAGGGATTTTCAGCTCTATAAATTATTACGGTGGCAATATCGTAGTACCATACTTTTCTCCGCTGGTTTTGATTTTAATCGGCCTAGGCCTAAAAAGCAAAGATACGGTAACATTTTGGGATTTCATAAATCCAATAGCCACCTATAAAAGACCTTGGCCTTATCTTTTTTGCAAAGTTGGCATTGCTCGAATTTTGATACTCTATTTTCTTGGAAAATGAGTTATTTTTTTTGCTAAAAAAACATCCTGAGTTTTGTATTGCAGTAAATAATAAACGTTTAAATGGAAATAATAGTAAATTGGAAAGTATATACAAAAGAGGGGGTTTTAATGCGTATAGGTATCCCACGAGCCCTGCTTTATTACATTTATTATCCATTCTGGAAAACATTCTTCGAATCCCTGGGTTATGAAGTTATTTTATCAAAACCAACAAACAAAAAAATATTAAAAGACGGGCTGGAATCGACTGTCGATGACGCCTGTTTACCTATAAAAGTTTTTCACGGTCATGTTATTGATCTAATCGACAAAGTGGATGCAGTTTTTATTCCAAGAGTTATAAGTGTTGAGCCCAAAGAGTTTATTTGTCCTAAATTTTTAGGACTACCTGATATGATAAAAAATAGCATACCTAACCTGCCACCAATAATAGATTGCGAGCTTTCGGCTTATAAGAATAAAAAAGGTTTTTGGGAACACGCTCTAGCAATAGGACGTTATTTGGGACATTCGAAACCCAAAATTATGAAAGCCTATATGAGGGCCTCAATTGAGTTTAATTATTATAAAAAATTAAGAATAAATTATGGAATTCTTCCACTAGACTGCGGGGAAAAAAGTTTTTACGAGCTTGCATCCGCAAAATCCCTACATAATGAAGATCATTCTTGCAAGTTTACGGTACTTATCGTAGGACATCCTTATAACATTTACGATAACTACGTAAGTATGAATCTGATAAAAAAATTACAGAATCTTGGTGTAAAGGTAATTACACCCGAAATAATCCCTGAAAAAAATATTTTGGATGGAGCAAAGCAACTGAATAAGAGACTATTCTGGACTTTAAGCAAAAACGTTTTAGGAAGTACTTACTACTTTCTAAAAAATGGTAACATTGATGGAATCGTTCATGTGGCCTCATTTGGATGTGGGCCTGATTCAATAGTGGGAGAACTATTGGAGCGTAAGCTTTCACGCGATTATACACTGCCATTTTTGCGTATAAATATCGATGAACATTCCGGAGAAGAAGGCTTTAATACGAGGTTAGAAGCTTTCGTGGATGTGATAGAAGGGAGAAGGTAAAAGTGAAAGTTACTTTTCCTCACATGGGAAATCTATATATACCACTTAAGACTTTTTTTGAAACCCTGGAAGTCGAAGTAATTGTTCCCCCTCCTTGCAGTAAAAAAACTTTAGAGCTTGGTTGTAAGTACTCGCCCGAGTTCGCTTGCCTTCCTCTTAAAATCACCCTAGGCAACTTCATAGAAGCGCTAAATATGGGAGCGGACACAATAATAATGGCTGGGGGAATTGGTCCTTGCCGATTCGGTTATTACGCTGAAGTGCAAAGAGAAATCTTAAAAGACCTAGGTTACAAATTTAACATGATAGTATTGGAACCACCTAAGGGGCATCTTTTAGATATAATGAAAAAAGTTTTTCATATAACCAATAAGAAAAACATTAAAGAAATTTATTCGGCGGCTAAACTGGCATGGGAAAAAGCATTATTGCTCGATAGGCTTGACAAAATGGTAAATAGTATAAGACCAGTGGAACTTATGAAAGGTGAAACCGATAGAGTTTATAAACAAGCCAAACAACAAATTTCAATGGCAAAAACAGAACAAGAATTAACTTCTGTGCAACAACAAATTTTTAAAAGAATGTCAAAGATAAAAAAGGCAAAAGATAAGGTTCCAATTAAAATAGGTCTAGTCGGCGAAATTTACACTATCCTTGAGCCATTTGTTAATTTAAACATAGAAAGGCAATTAGGAGAATTAGGCGTTATTGTAGAAAGAGGTATTTACATTAGTGAATGGATCAGAGATAACCTTTTCCCTTCTTTTTTAAACCCCAAAGAACATATAGAACTTTTGAATTTAGCCGAACCTTATATACGGTGCTTTGTCGGAGGTCATGGGCGAGAGTCAATAGCCCAAATCGTCAAATACTCTAAAGAAGGTTTCGATGGGGTTATTCACCTTCTTCCACTAACTTGCATGCCTGAAATAGTTGCAAAAAGTGCTGTACCCCTCGTGAGCAAAGATCATAACATACCAGTAATGACACTAGTTTTAGACGAACATTCAGCAGAAACCGGAGTGAGAACCCGCCTTGAAGCTTTTGTTGATTTGATTCGCCATAGAAAGGAGGAAACCGGTAATTATGCGCTGTTACCTAGGAATTGATGTTGGTTCAGTTAGCACTAACTTTGCTTTGATTGATGAAGATGGACAAATGTTAAAAAAGCTTTACATAAGAACCGCCGGAAAGCCGATTGAGGCTATAACAAATGGGTTGAAAATGATCCAAGAAAACTTTAAAGATAATATAGAAATAATGGGAGTTGGTACCACCGGAAGTGGGCGAAAGTTGGCTGCCGTGATTGTAGGAGCTGACGTAGTTAAAAATGAAATCACCGCCCACGCTGCAGCCTGCATAGCCGAATACCCCAATGTCCAAACTATTCTTGAAATAGGTGGGCAGGACTCAAAAATTATAATTCTTAGAAATGGAGTAGTTGTGGATTTTGCTATGAATACAGTTTGCGCCGCAGGTACAGGGTCTTTTCTCGACAGGCAGGCTCAAAGGCTCGGAATTCCAATAGAGCAATTCGGAGATATTGCCCTGAGATCCAAAAACCCCACTAGAATTGCGGGTCGATGCGCTGTATTTGCTGAATCGGATATGATCCATAAACAGCAGATGGGATATAAAGTTGAGGATATTTTAAAGGGACTTTGTCAGGCGTTAGTAAGAAATTATTTGGCCAATGTGGCAAAAGGTAAGGAAATAAAACCACCGGTTGTTTTCCAAGGAGGAGTTGCTGCAAATTCTGGAATAAAAAAGGCTTTTGAGGAAGAGCTCGGTGTGGATATTATAGTGCCAAAGTATTTTGATGTAATGGGAGCATTGGGAGCTGCTATTCTTGCAAAAAAATTTATGTCACAAAACAAGTACATAAAGACCAAATTTTTGGGTTTTGAAGCCGCTTTAAGAGAGCATACAGCAGAAAGTTTCGAATGCCAGGGTTGTCCGAATTTGTGCGAAATAATACAAATATATGAAGACAAAAAACTTATTGCCCGCTGGGGTGATAGATGTGGAAGGTGGTCTGAAAGCATAGCGGTATAGTTTAAAATCATATTGCATAAGCCTTTTTTTTGTGGTATACTATCACCGGTAATTCACACGCTGGAAAATTTCAGCGAGGGTGCCGCAAGGTCTTGCTGGAAGATGATTCCAGCGGAGGAAAAACCAAAGGGGGTAAAAAGATGTCAGTTGTTTCAATGAAGCAATTGCTAGAAGCCGGTGTTCATTTCGGCCACCAGACCAGAAGATGGAACCCTAAGATGAAAGAGTATATCTTTACCGAGAGAAACGGCATTTACATCATTGATTTGCAAAAGACCGTGAAAAAATTGGACGAAGCTTATGAATATGTCAAGAATTTAGCGGCCGAAGGCGGCAAGATACTATTTGTAGGTACCAAAAAACAGGCTCAGGAATCCATCCAGGAAGAAGCCAAAAGATGCGAGATGTTTTACGTCAATCAACGCTGGCTGGGTGGAATGCTAACCAATTTTAAGACAATAAAAAAGAGGATAGAACGTTTGAAAGAATTAGAGCGTATGGAAGAAGAAGGGGTCTTTGAAGTTCTTCCAAAAAAAGAAGTATTAAATCTTAAGAGGGAAAAAGAGCGCTTGGAAAAATACTTAGGTGGTATAAAAAACATGACATCACTTCCAGACGCACTTTTCATAGTAGATCCAAGAAAAGAAAAGATAGCTGTTTCTGAAGCTAGAAAATTAAAGATTCCCATAATCGCTATAGTCGACACCAACTGCGATCCTGATGAAATAGATTACGTAATTCCGGGTAATGACGATGCTATTAGAGCTGTCAAGCTCATTACTGAAAAAATTGCTGATGCAGTCCTAGAAGGGAAACAGGGAGTTCAAATGGGTGCAGAACAATAACTCTTATGAGGTAAGGGGGATTTAATTTCCTATCCTTACCTTTTAATAATCTTTCGGGAGGTTTTAAAATGATAAGCTCAGAACAAGTGAAAGAATTAAGGGAACGCACTGGTGCAGGAGTAATGGATTGCAAAAAGGCCTTGGCAGAAGCCGGGGGAGATATGGAAAAAGCAATCATTATTTTGAGGGAAAGAGGTCTTGCTAAAGCCGCGAAGAAAGTTGGACGTACTGCGGCTGAAGGAATCATTGATGCTTACATACATGGCGGTAGAATAGGCGTGTTAGTGGAAGTTAACTGCGAAACAGATTTTGTAGCAAGAAACGAAGAATTTAAAAATCTGGTAAAAGACTTAGCGATGCAAATTGCCGCAGCAAACCCCAAATACATTTCGCGCAACGATGTTCCCCAAGAAGTTATAGAAAAAGAAAGGGAAATATTGAAAGCACAGGCATTGAATGAAGGTAAACCACCTCATGTCGTAGATAAAATCGTAGATGGAAGGATAGAAAAATTCTTCGAGGAAAACTGTCTGCTAGAACAACCATTCATAAAAGATCCCAACAAAAAAGTATCAGAGTTGATAATGGAGAAAATTGCTTTATTAGGAGAAAATATAACTGTTAGCCGCTTTGTCCGTTTTGAAAGAGGAGAAGTAGCACCCAAAAGTGAGCAAGAGTAATTTAAAAAAGAGACACTTTTTGTGTCTCTTTTTTAAGAGAAATTAACAAAAACTTTTAAAAACTTAAATAAAAATTACTCTGCTGAAAAGAGAGGGTAAAATAGATGCAAAAGCCTAAGTATAAACGTGTTGTTTTAAAAATAAGTGGTGAAGCATTGGCTGGAGATAAGGAATTTGGAATAGATCAGGAAGTAATTAACTCCATAGCAGACCAAATAAAGGAAGTAAAGAGACACGGTATTGATGTAGCTATTGTTGTAGGCGGAGGTAACATTTGGCGTGGAAGAAATTCACCTCAGATGGATCGGGCAACAGCCGATTACATGGGAATGCTCGCAACTGTTATCAACGCCCTTGCTCTACAGGATGCCTTAGAAAAAAGAAATATCGAAACTCGCGTTCAAACCGCTATAGAAATGAGAGAAATTGCCGAACCTTATATACGTCGCCGGGCAATAAGACATTTAGAAAAAGGCCGAGTGGTTATTTTCGCAGCTGGTACAGGAAATCCGTATTTTTCTACGGATACAGCAGCTGCTTTAAGAGCAGCTGAAATAGAAGCAGACGTAATTTTACTTGCCAAAAAAGTTGATGGCGTTTACGACTCCGATCCTATGAAAAATCCCAACGCCCAAAAATTTGAAAGCCTAGATTACATAGATATACTGAATAAGGGCCTTGGCGTAATGGACTCTACTGCTACTTCACTTTGTATGGATAACAAGATTCCCATAATTGTGTTCGGCATTAACAAAAAGGGTAATATCTTACGGGCTGCTCTTGGGGAAAACATAGGTACCTATGTAAAAGGGGGTTAATTTAATGGATAAAAAAATTTATAAAGAGACTGAAGAGCGGATGAAGAAAGTACTTGAAAATTTAAAATCCGAGCTAGCAGCGATAAGAGCGGGCAGGGCATCTACAGCGTTACTTGATAAAGTTCTAGTAGATTATTACGGAGTTCCTACACCTGTAAACCAATTGGCTACTATAAGTATACCTGAACCGAGGATGATTCTCATTCAACCTTGGGATACAAAAATGCTAAGTAATATTGAAAAGGCAATATTGAAATCTGAACTAGGGCTTAATCCTATCAATGACGGCAAGGTTATAAGACTGGTTCTCCCGGAACTGACTATGGAAAGACGCCAAGAACTCGTAAAAATGGCTAAAAAGAAAGCTGAAGAAGCAAAAGTTTTTGTAAGAAATATACGCAGGGATTCCAATGAAACAATAAAAAAGATGGAAAAGGATGGAGAAATCTCTCAAGACGACAGCAGAAGATATCAAGAAGAAATACAAAAGCTCACAGACAACTATATTGAACAAATAGAAAAAATTTTATCAAACAAAGAAAAAGAGATAATGGAGGTATAATGAAAATTACGGAAAAAAATTTTGATCTGACGGGTTTTTCTTTAGAAGAAGCTTTGGCATACCTAGAAGAGAAAGGCATCAGTGTTAAGGAGGTTAAATTTACTTTTCCTGTTGTTCGAAAAGAAGATTATAAAAGGGCAATAGTATTAAGAGTAGAAAAAGAAATCAATAGTGACGGCGTAATTTTGCTGGTATCCTACTTTCGGTAGACTGATATCCCCCTCCGAAGGGAGGGGGCTTTTCGACAAAATTAGGAGGCTAAGAAAGGTGGAAATTAAGGGGCTAGAAGCGATTGATAGAAATAAACTTCCCACTCACATAGCAATAATAATGGACGGCAATGGTCGTTGGGCTCAGAAGCGAGGACTCCCCCGGATAGCGGGTCATTGGGCTGGGGCAGAAACCCTTCGCAGTATAGTGGAATTTTGCGCAGAATTAAATATAAAAGTATTAACTGTTTTTGCTTTTTCTACCGAAAATTGGAAAAGACCTCAAGACGAGGTGAAATCCATCCTCAATCTTCTTATATACTACTTAAAGAAAGAAGTGGACATTTTAAACAAGAATAATATAAAATTAATGATGACAGGTGATTGGCAGGAACTGCCACCTAGGATTCGAGAAGAAATAAAAAAGTCTATAGAATTAACTTCAAATAACACCGGTATGATTCTGAATGTGGCGTTAAATTATGGTTCCCGGCGCGAAATATTGCGGGCATGTAAAAGCATATCTTATATGGTAGCAAACGGAAAATTAAATCCCGAAGATATAGATGAAAAACTATTCAAAAAGCACCTGTTCACTGCCGATCTTCCGGATCCAGACCTTTTGATTAGACCTAGCGGAGAGTTGAGACTCAGCAATTTTCTTTTATGGCAAATAGCTTATTCTGAATTATGGTTTTGCGATGCCTACTGGCCTGATTTTAAGAAAGAAGACTTAATTAGGGCCATACTTGATTATCAGCGTAGGGAACGGAGATTTGGAGGTTTAACAAAATAAGATGGTTAAAAGCTTTACAGTAAGAACTTTAAGTGCCGCAATTGGAATTTTATTTCTTTATTTTGTAATTAGCAAAGGAGCAATCACTTTTTTAGGGTTTATTGTATTGATGAATATAATTGCCAATTGGGAACTTTTCAAAGCTTTTAAAGAAGCCGGTATAGAAATAAATTTGATCTCTAGTGCGCTGCTAGGTACATTTTTGCTTACCACAGTACATTTTTTTACAGATACTAAAATATTTTTTCTACCCTTTTTCGTTATAATAGTTATAGAATTTCTTTCTTCTATGATGAATTATAAACGAAACAAATTGGAGAATATAGTTTTCACGATATTTTCTTTCATATATACTTCTATTCCCCTTACCTACATAATACTGCTCAGAAAGCTTCCCTTTGGGATAGCTTTTTTGTGGTGGGTATTTATAACTACTTGGAGCTGCGATACGTTTGCTTACATAACTGGAATGCTCGCTGGAAACCACAAACTTGCTCCCATCATAAGTCCAAATAAGAGCATCGAAGGCAGTATTGGTGGAATATTGGGGAGCGTCGTAGCTAGTTCTTTATTTGCTATGCTAACATTACCGCAGGTGCTATTTTGGGATTCAGTGATGGTAGGACTGTTAATAGGGGTTTTTTCTCAAATAGGAGATTTATCTGCATCTCTGATAAAAAGGTTCTGTGGTATAAAAGATTTTTCAAATTTAATTCCAGGTCACGGCGGAGTTTTAGATAGATTCGACAGCACTCTGTTTTCCTTCCCCATTGCATATTATTATATTGTAACAGCCATTCAGAAGGGTGGTCTTCTTTGAAATTGAAGGCAGAATATAGACCTATAGTTACTTTAGGACTTACCATAGCTATAGTGTCTTTAGCATTACTCGTTGTGATGAAGTACTTCTTACCCTTTGCAGTAGGTATGGTTATAGCACTAATAATAGACCCAATTGTAAACTTCGTCGAGTCGAAATTCAAGGTCAACCGTGGGATCACAGTCATTTTAGTGCTTTCTGCCATTTTCCTAGCTTTCGGATATCTAACGGTCCTTGCACTTTCTAGACTAACCCTTGAACTAGGTGAGCTGATAAACATTTTGCCTAATTACACCGATTATCTGAATGCAGTTTTTAGCAATATTAGTACATTTATGTTTTCAGTTTACGACATAATTCCTAAAGAAGTGATAGATTATCTTACGAAGAACTGGGGACAGGTTATAAGCTATCTGACAGGGTTTTTATCGAAATTTTATACCTTTCTTGTAGAAAAGCTCGTTTTAATACCAACTTCACTGGTATTTCTTATCTTTGCCTTTTTATCCAGCTTCTTTTTCGCTAAAGATAAAGATAAGATTATAAAATCAGTAAAAAGTATTTTACCGCAGTGCTGGTATAAAAAGCTGGAAAACATACAATCGGAACTTTTCATATCCATCATAGGTCTTATTAAAGCTCAAATAATCCTGGTACTAATCTCGACAATTGTCACTATAGCCGGGTTTTATATTCTCAATGTCAATTATGCTTTAACTTTAGGTATAATTTGTGGGATTCTCGATATACTTCCTATTATCGGACCGAGTTTAATATTCATCCCTTGGGCTATCGTATCATTCCTCCTTGGAAATTTAAAATTTTCTCTATCGCTTTTAACTTTACATCTTGCTGTTTCTGGAGTGCGGCAAATTTTACAAGCGAAGGTCATAGGAACCCATTTGGGGTTAGATCCATTGGTAGCGCTTATATCAATTTATGTAGGAATAAAAATATTTGGTTTCCTCGGATTATTTATAGGACCTATGGTAGCTGTCATTGTAAAAGCAATGCTTCAATCAGGCTTTATTCGTTCTTAATAAATAAAGAGCTCGGAAGGTGAAAAAAGTTGTCAACATTAATAACTTCCATTATTGTCTTCGGTGCACTTTTATTTTTTCACGAATTAGGTCATTTCACAGTAGCAAAACTATGTGGTATAAAAGTGAATGAATTCAGTTTAGGTTTTGGACCAGGTTTATTCTCATTTAAAAAAGATGAAACCCAATATTCTATCCGCATTCTACCTTTTGGCGGGTACGTGAAAATGGAAGGTGAAGATGAAAAGACGCAAGATCCAAGAGCCTTCAGTAATAAGCCAGTTGGCTCTCGAATGGCAGTAATAATAGCTGGCCCATTGATGAATCTCTCGATGGCTGTAATTCTTATAGCATGGATAGGATTTTTTGCTGGTGTAGCAACTACGAAGGTTACAGTAATACCAGGTTCACCCGCAGAGCACGCTGGAATTAAAAATGGTGACATAATTACTGCTATTAATGATCAAAGAATTTCGTCTTGGGATCAAACAGTAAGCATAATCAGTCAGAAACCTAATCAAACGCTGAAGGTCGAAGTGCTGAGAGATGGGGAGAAAAAGGCATTTTACGTAAAGACAATGGTAGATCAGGATACTGGAAGAGGTATAATCGGTATAAAATCCACAGTAGTTCGATATTCTCTTTTACAAAGCCTGAAATCCGGGATCCAGAGGACAATGTGGGCGTCTAGCATGATCTTAACCTCAATCCCACAATTGTTCTCCGGAAAGGGTGTTTCAGATTTGGTTGGGCCTTTAGGTATAGCCCATATGGTAAGTGAAGCTGCAAGAGTTGGAATCTATAACGTTTTATCCCTTACAGCATTTATAAGCATAAACTTAGGTCTGATAAACCTTTTACCATTTCCAGCGTTAGATGGAAGTCGTTTGGTATTCCTTTTAGTAGAGTTCCTAAGGGGAAAACCGATAGATCCCGAAAAGGAAGGCATGATTCATTTTCTTGGTTTCGCTTTACTGATGTTATTGATGGTATTTGTACTTTATCGAGACTTAATAAGATTTTATATGTAACAAGGGGAGTATAAAAGTGAAAGACAAAATTTTAATAAAAAGGAGACCTACTAAAAAGGTATACGTGGGCGATATTTATATAGGTGGAGATTCTCCGGTAACAGTTCAATCTATGACAAATACAAAGACCCATGATGTAAAGGCAACTGTGAACCAAATCCTAGCCCTTGAAGAGGCAGGTTGCGATATTGTACGCGTTGCTGTTCCCGATATGGAAGCCGCCAAAGCTATTGCTGAAATTAAAAAGAACATCCATATTCCTCTAGTTGCCGACATCCATTTCGATTACCGGCTTGCCCTTGAAGCAATAAAAAACGGTGCAGACAAAGTGAGGATAAATCCGGGCAACATTGGAGGATTAGAAAGAATAAAAAAGGTTGTCAAAGCAGCCCGAGAAAGAAATATTCCCATAAGAATTGGCGTGAATTCCGGATCGTTGGAAAAGGATATACTTGAAAAATACGGATCACCTTCTGCTGAAGCTTTGGTAGAAAGTGCCTTAAGGCATGTGAACATCCTTGAAGGACTGGATTTTAACGATATAATAATTTCAATAAAATCTTCCGATGTGTTAACTACAGTAAAAGCGTATGAAATGCTGGCGAAAAAGGTGGATTATCCTTTTCATCTTGGAGTAACCGAAGCAGGAACCATCTTTTCCGGCACAATAAAATCCGCAATCGGATTAGGTATACTACTTTACGAGGGAATAGGAGATACTATTAGGGTATCGCTGACAGGGGACCCCGTCGAAGAAGTACGGGTAGGTAAGGAAATATTAAAGAGTCTCAATTTGATTGAGAGCGGAGTTAACCTAATATCTTGTCCGACTTGTGGCCGTTGCCAAATAAATCTCATAGGCATAGCGCGTGAAGTCGAGAAAAAGTTAACTGGTATAAAAGAGCCCATCACAGTGGCTGTAATGGGATGCATAGTCAACGGTCCCGGTGAAGCAAGAGAAGCTGATATAGGAATCGCCGGCGGAAATGGAAAAGTTGCAGTGTTTAAAAAAGGCCGTATATTCAAAACGGTACCCGAAAGTGAAGCAGTTGATGTATTGATATCGGAAATACTGAGTATGTTGGATGAGAAAAAATATAAAGGCTAATGTTTTATTGAGTGTAGTCTAATTCGAAATAAATTTATTGTAAATAATTTCGGATTCTTCAGTTTCAGATAGAAGGGGTAAAATGAAAAGAAAAATTCCGTTTTTTACAAAACTACTATTCATATTGCTTATTTTTAATGTTTTTTTATTAGTATTTACAATCGTTTCAGTAAATTCGACTCCGGATAAATATTTAAACAGGATATTGCAGGATATAGAAAACGGTAATGTTATGCAGTACAAACATAAAGAGAAACTTTTAGAAATAAAACAAATTTTTGACGAGCTAAGGAAAGCTGGATTTGAGAGGATTAATTATCATATTTCATACACCGGTAATAGCTATAGTGTAGATGCATCCTTCATAAATGTCAACAGCGGCTTTATTAGAACTTTACTTCTTGATTTTAAATTCCGAAAAAAATATGCACTTTGTTATGAATTGGAAGATGTTAAACTAGAAAAATTAGGTGATAAAAATGCAAACTAACAATAAAAATATTATGCTTTGTGAACATTGTGGAAGGATAATAGAAACAAAAGAAGATTTAGTGGTGGCATTTTATTTTTTCACTCTGTCGGTATTCCATAATGAATGCTATGGAAAAGGGCTGAAAAATAACGTTTTCCTAAGCTCACTTCCATTGAATGGAAATATATCTATTATTGCGACAATTATATTGTCTGTATTCAGTATATTGGTTTTTTTCTTCAGTCCAGAATATTATCCAAAGGTAATATCAGGGATAATAGCAATAATATGCCTTTTGCTACGGATTTACATATGGTTTAATTACGAAAGCAAGTTCGATTAGCTAGTTTGACAAAAAAATTTAACTCTGATAAAATAACTAAAAAAAATGAAAACCGTGCTAAATGGCGTTGATGGAGGCCAGTAAGAAGTAAACCCGATGAAAAGAGAGCGGTCCCATAGGCTGAAAGGCCCGCCATCGGGAGCTTCTGAAACCCACCTCCGGAGTCTGCCTGAAACGGCCGGCTTTTGCCGTTATCCAAATGAGTAACCCTTGAACTTTATTTTAAATTAGGGTGGTACCGCGAAAAAACCTTCGCCCCTTTGGTGCGAAGGTTTTTTTAATAATTCAATAATATTAATAAATTTTTCGGGAGGAGAAGGGGCTATGGAAGAAAAATACGTCAAGGAAATTACCGCCAAATCAGAAGATTTTTCTCAATGGTACGTAGACGTTATTATAAAAGGCGAACTTGCCGATTACTCTCCGGTTAGAGGATGTATGGTCATAAGACCTTATGGCTATGCTATCTGGGAAAATATGCAAAAACTCCTAGATCGCCGTTTCAAAGAAACAGGCCACAAGAACGCTTATTTTCCTTTATTCATACCCGAATCTTTGCTTCGAAAGGAAGCTGAGCATATTGAGGGATTTGCCCCAGAAGTAGCATGGGTAACTCATGGGGGACAGGAGGAGCTTGCAGAACGCTTAGCCATTCGGCCGACCTCAGAGACAATTATATGTAGTATGTACTCAAAATGGATAAAATCTTGGAGGGATTTACCCGTTCTTATCAATCAATGGTGCAGCGTCGTTAGATGGGAAAAGAGCACCAAACCTTTCCTCAGAACAGCTGAATTCCTATGGCAGGAGGGCCATACTGCTCACAGGACAGAAGAGGAAGCTGAAGAAGAGACATTACTCATGCTTGAAGTATATCGAGATTTTGTTGAAACGGAACTGGCATTGCCAGTTATTAAGGGAAGAAAATCTGAAAACGAAAAATTTGCTGGTGCCTTAAGAACTTATACCATAGAAGCTATGATGAGCGATGGCAAAGCATTACAGGCCGGAACATCGCATAATTTAGGCCAGCACTTCTCAAAAGTGTTTGACATTCAGTTCTTAGACCAAGACGGCAAACTAAAGTATGTATGGCAGACTTCTTGGGGGGTTTCAACCCGCCTGATAGGCGCTGTTATAATGACTCATGGAGATGATAGGGGTCTCAAATTACCTCCTAGAATCGCACCAATCCAAGTAATTATCGTTCCTATTTTTGGCCAGCAAAAAGAAGCAGTCCTTGAGAAATCAAGGGAGCTATATCAGCTTCTTAAAAACCACTTTAGAGTAGAGTTGGATGACCGCGATGAGCATACACCTGGGTGGAAATTTAACGAATGGGAAATGAAGGGAGTCCCAGTAAGGCTTGAAATAGGCCCGAGAGATATGGCACAAAACCAGGTTTTGCTGGTAAGAAGAGATACAGGCGAAAAAATATCAGTAAAGGAAGCAGATTTGATCAACTATTTATCTACTTTACTTGATGATATTCAGGCAAATATGTTCAAAGAAGCTAAAAAATTTATGGATGATAATACTACAACTACCACTAGTTTTGAAGAATTAAAAGACGTTGTAGCTAATAAAAAGGGATTTGTGAAAGCAATGTGGTGTGGCGATGGAGAATGCGAAAAGAGGGTAAAAGAAGAAACCGGCGCAACTCTCCGATGCATTCCTTTCGACCAGGAAGAGATTTCTGATAAATGTGTCGTATGCGGAAGAAAAGCACAAAAAATGGTCTACTTCGCAAAATCTTATTAAAGGAAGGTATCTCAAAATGAAGATAAGCGAAATATTTCCATCTACACTCTTTAACCTCCCGGCCGGTTTAAACAGCCGGGGGGAAAAATTTCTTTATCAAAGCGGGATATTGCGCACAGGAGAAACGCTAACCCTTTTTGACCTAGGAGTTAAATTGTTTCAAAATTTAACGGAGTTTATAGAAGACTATTTAATTCTAACAGGCTTTAAAAAGATAATGCAAAAGTACCCCACTTTTACAGACGTAGTAAAAGAGGTAACTTCCCCTAAGCAACTCCCTCTCTTTTTTTATAGCTTCTCTTCTGGTGGATTTCACCTTCACATGTACGCCATAGGTGAAAAAAAATCATATATAATTAACAACGCGATTAATTACATGCTGGAAAGGTACCTACGGGATATGGTGGACGTAGGAAGGGGAAATGAGAAACTATCAAAAGCGGTGATGATCCCGAATGCTCCATTTAAATTCTTTTACTGTTCTTCCTGCGGGTACTCGACTACTGCTGACTATCCCCTAACCTATTCCGTAAATACCCTTTTACCCGGCGAAGAAAAACCTATGGAAAGAGTCTACACGCCCGCTAAAAGAACAATAAAGGATTTATGCGAATTTTTAGGAATAAAGCCTGAAGAAGCTGTAAAAACGATGATATATAAAGCTGTAACGGAGAAAGAAGAAGAAGAATATGTTGCTGTTCTAGTGCCGGGTTCGCGAAATATAGATGAAAAAAAATTAAAGGTAGCATTAGGAGTGCAAAAGGTGGAACTTGCTGATTTAGAAACTGTTGAACGACTAACAGGGGCACCCCATGGCTTTGCAGGTCCATGCGGACTAAAAGGTATAAAGATCGTCGCTGATACAGAAATTTCTCGCATGAAAAATTTCGTAGCCGGAGCTAATGTAAAAGATTATCATTTAATTAACGTAAACCCTGGGCGGGATTTTGAAATAGACTTATTGGCCGATATCAAGGAGACGGTTGAAGGAGATTGCTGTCCTGTTTGCGGAAATAGGATAACCCAAAGTGAAGGTATAATAATAGCCGACTGGGAAAGAGTAATTTACCAGAGCAATGAAATAGAAATAGGAGTTCTTTATCTTGATAACTTGATATTAGCTATGGCTGAACAACATTGTGATGAACAGGGATTAATTTGGCCCGAAGATATAGCTCCATATAAAGCGATTGTAATACCAATTAACGCAAAAGACGAAAATCAAATAAATTATGCCATGAAAATATATGAAGAACTTAATAAAATAATGCCAACCGCTCTAGACGACAGAACTCAAAGTCCTGGAGTGAAATTTAAAGATGCTGAACTTCTGGGGTTTCCCATTAGGATAATTATAGGCCCAAAATCACTGGAAAAAGGCGTTGCAGAAATAAAACTCAGGAAGACCGAAGAGAAGGTAGATGTTGAACTTGATAAAGTAACAGAAAAAGTGTGTGAAATTTTAGGCTTACCACCAAAGAGCGACGTTGAATTTTAATGCTAACTGTGATACATTTTTCTTGCTAAAACATTTAGGAAAGGAAGATTTTTAATGCCGGTGGCAGCAATTATCCCAGCCTACAACGAGGAAAAAACTGTAGGAAATATCCTAAAACTTTTAAAATCGATTGAGAGCATTGACGAGATAATCCTGGTGAGCGACGGATCGACAGATAATACTGCTAACATCGGCAGAAGCTATGGTGTAAAAGTCATAGAACTTCCTCAAAATCGTGGAAAAGTCGGGGCTGTTATGTGCGGCGTAAAAAGTACCGACGCGGATGTTATACTCCTTTTGGATGCAGATTTAGTGGGCCTTAAAAGAGAGCATGTTTGCGAGCTTTTAAAGCCAGTTCTTGAAGAAGGAGCAGAAATGACTGTGGGAGTTTTCAAAAACGGCAGAGGAGCTACTGACCTTGCCCAAAAAATAGCTCCCTTCTTATCAGGTCAGCGTGCAATTCGTCGGTGGGTATTTGAGAAATTAGAAAGTTATAATATTAAAGATTACGGTCTCGAGATAGCCCTTACAATTTTAGCTAATAAAGAAAATTTAAAGATAAAAACTGTCATACTAAATGAGCTTACACATGTTATGAAAGAAGAAAAGCGTGGTTTTATAATTGGCGCTATTTCGCGTTTGAAAATGTACTGGGATATACTAGCCTGTATATTGAGATTGAAACTAGAGGTGTTCTAAGTGGAACTTTCTCAGATGGATATATTCTTGAGACTTTTCCTCTCGGTATTGCTGGGGGGCATTATAGGTATAGAAAGAGAAAGCGTAAATAGACCAGCGGGTTTTAGGACCCATGTACTGGTTTGCACCGGTTCAACCCTGACAATGCTGGTTTCTATATACATGTTTGAAAAATACCGCTTGCTTACTACTATGGACCCAGCACGAATTGCAGCACAGGTGGTTAGCGGCATTGGATTTTTAGGGGCGGGCACCATTTTGAGGGTAGGACCAACAGTAAAAGGATTAACTACCGCTGCTAGCCTCTGGACAGTAGGTTCTATTGGGCTTGCCATAGGTTGCGGATTTTATCTTGCTGCAGTAGTCGCCACTCTTCTTACTTTCATAACCCTGATGTCCCTTTCGCGAATCGAAAATTTAATAATCGGAAGAAAATTGTTACATTCTATGTGTTTAATCGTCGATGATAAGCCTGGTCAAATAGGCAAGATTGGCACGATTCTTGGCGAAATGGGTGTAAGTATTAAAAAAATACGAATTGAAAGTGAGAAAGACGATTCAAAGGTTATTATAAGGCTTTCAATACGCCTACCATCTAATGTGAAGCTAGATGAAGTAATTTCGCGGTTTTCTCAAGTTGAAGGAATTTATAGTATCGAAACATAACTGGGGGATATCTATGACCGGACTGAAAATGTTGCTGGACAGTTCCAAATTTAACGATATAGAAAAACAATTACTCGAAAAGGCTCTTATAAAAAAAGTAATAGTGAATACCAAAAAAAGAGTAATAAAAATAAAACTTTCTTCCGAAGAACAACTAGTCGAAGAATTAGTTTCTAAAGTCCGGGAGGAACTAAAGAAAAAACTAAGAGGCTGCTTAGAAGTATATCTTGACTTTAATGAAGAAAATCAGAATTCACCGAAAAAAAAGGCAAGTGAACTAATAAAAGAAAAATGGGAAGAATGCCTTAAAAACCTTTTTAAAAGAATTCCTTCTGCACGAATTTGGTTACTTAACAGCACATACGAGTACGAAAAGGGTACTCTATTTGTTTATATAGAAAAAAACGGAATTGAATACCTACATAAAAAGAAATGCGGCAGAATAATCGAAGAATTCTTTAAAAAACAAAATATTAACCTAAACGTCGTTTTCAAAGAAAAAGAGCAGATTGAGTATTATGATATATCTGAAGAAGATAAAAAGCTGGTCGAATCACTGCTAGAAAAGTACAATGAAAAATCCGTCGATTCTTCTGATAAGGATGTTCTGGATGAGATCATTTTAGGAAAAGATGTAGACGGCGAGCCCGTTCCATTAAATGAAATAGCTAATGAGGCTAAAGAAATCATAGCATGCGGGCAGATATTTGAAGTAGAGTGCCGAGAAATTAAAAATGGTACCAAATTAGTTACATGTGGGCTTACTGATGGTTCCAATTCCTTAGCTGTAAAAATCTTTGTTACAGATGAAAAAAAATGCAAAGTTGAAAAAATAAAAGAGGGAATTTGGGTAAAAATAAGAGGTAAAGTTGAAAATAATGCACATTCCGGAGAGTTGGAGCTTATTCCTAAGGACATTAAGATTGTCCCAAAACCTGTGAGGTTAGACAACAGCGATAAAAAAAGGGTTGAACTACATCTTCATACTAAATACAGTGCTATGGATGCGGTTTGCTCGCCAAAAGAAGTAATAGAATTGTGTAAGCAATGGGGGCATAAAGCAGTAGCCTTTACAGATCACGGAGTAGTCCAATCTTTCCCTGAAGTTTATGAAGCCGCAAAGGAAGCAGGAATTAAACCAATTTACGGCGTTGAAGCCTACATATTCGATGATGAGTTTCCAGTAATATCTGAACCTCCTAAAGGAAATATTGATGACTTCGTATACGTGGTCACAGATATTGAAACAACAGGTCTATCTTTAGATTTTGATGAAATAATTGAAATAGGTGCGGTAAAAATTTACCGAGGAGAAATCATAGATAGATTTCATTCCTTTGTCAAACCCCGCAAACCCATTTCGCTACATGTAACTAACTTGACGGGTATTAGAAACGATATGGTTGAAAAAGCACCATATGTTGAAGATGTGATATCAGACTTTTTAAAGTTTATAGGAGATGATATTTTCGTTGCTCACAATGCTGAATTTGATGCTGGATTCATAAGAAGAGACTCAGAAAGATGCGGTATGAAGTTCAACAATAAAGTATTGGATACGTTAAATCTTTCCGCTCTTATCTTCCCCGAGCTTAAAAACCACCGCCTAGAGACCATAGCAAAAAAATTTAATATAAATATGGGTAAGCACCACAGAGCTGATGATGATGCCAACACTGCTGCATTGATACTTATCGAGCTAATTAAAAAACTGAAAGAACAAGGGATCGATGACCTTTCTAAAATAAATCATGTAAATAAAACAGCCACTCAACACTTAGATTCATATCATGCCACTATATTGGTAAAAAACGCTGAAGGCCTAAAGAATCTTTATAAACTAGTTTCAATCTCTCACTTAGAATATTTTTACAGGCATCCCCGTATCCCCAAAAGCCTTCTAAAAAAATACAGAAATGGACTTATTATAGGTTCAGGTTGCGAAGCGGGAGAACTATTCCAGAGTTTAATCTACCACCATTCCGAAGAAGACATAAAGCGAATAGTCGATTTTTATGACTTCCTAGAAATTCAGCCTTTGCAAAATAATAAATTCTTGATAGAAAAGGGTATTCTGACCAATGAAACAAGCCTTCAGGAGATAAATAAAAAAATTTATTGGTTGGGAAAAAAATATAATAAACCCGTTGTAATTACCGGCGATGTGCATTTTTTGAACCCAGAAGATGAAATATTTAGGAGAATTTTGCTAACTATCCAAGGATATAAGGATAGTGATGTAAGTTCCGGGCTTTATCTAAAAACAACCGAAGAAATGCTAAAAGAATGTCAATATCTTGGCGAAGAAGCTGCAAAAGAAGTAGTTATAGAAAATCCAAACAGAATCGCCGACGAAATAGAAGACAAGATAAAACCCGTTCCTGATGAGCTTTACACTCCTAAAATTGAAGGAGCCGATGAAGAAATTATTAACATGACCTATAAAAGGGCCAAAGAAATATACGGAGAAGAGCTTCCAGAGATCGTGAAAAAAAGAATAGAGCGAGAGTTGAATTCTATAGTAAATAACGGATATTCGGTAATATACCTTATTGCCCATAAACTTGTAAAAAAATCGCTGGACGACGGTTATCTTGTGGGTTCTCGAGGCTCTGTAGGTTCATCGCTGGTGGCAACAATGTGCGGAATAACAGAAGTAAATCCACTCCCGCCTCATTATTTATGTCCAAACTGTAAAAAATCTATCTTCCCAGAAAACGTAGAAGGGATAGTAGGGCCAGACCTTCCTGATAAAAACTGTCCGAACTGTGGATGTCCTATGAAAAAGGACGGATATAATATACCCTTTGAAGTTTTTATGGGATTTGAAGGGGATAAAGTTCCAGATATAGACCTTAATTTCTCGGGCGAATATCAGCCTATTGCTCATAAATATACAGAGGAATTATTCGGAAAAGACAATGTATTTCGTGCCGGCACCATATCAACTATAGCAGAAAAAACTGCTTATGGCTTCGTAAAAGCATACTTAGAAGAGAAGAACTTGAATGTATCAGAATATGAGGTAAAACGTTTGGCTGCAGGTATAACGGGAGTTAAACGTACAACAGGGCAGCACCCAGGTGGATTAATGATCCTTCCTAAGGACAAAGAAATATATGAATTTACTCCCATACAGTACCCTGCTGACGACAAAGAATCTGGAGTAATCACTACACATTTTGATTATCATTCAATTAGCGAAAGGCTGTTAAAACTTGATCTCCTTGGCCACGACGATCCTACAGTTATAAAAATGCTGGAAGAAGAAACAGGGGTTGATGCAAAAAAAATCCCTCTAGATGACAGTGCAACTATGAAAATATTTTCCTCAGTTGATCCTCTTGGAGTAAGACCGGAAGATATAGGCACCACTGTAGGAACATTGGGAGTCCCAGAATTTGGAACCAAATTTGTAAGGCAGATGCTAGAAGAAACTCGTCCTACTACTTTTTCAGAGTTAATCAGGATAAGCGGTCTTTCCCACGGTACCGACGTATGGCTTAACAATGCCCAGGACCTCATAAAGAATAAGGTGGCAACTCTTAAAGAAGTTATTGCAACCCGTGACGACATAATGATACACTTATTAGAAAAAGGCGTTGAACCCAAAATAGCTTTCAACATAATGGAGAAAGTAAGAAAGGGCAAAGGATTAAAGCCGGAAGAGGAAGAGATTTTAAAGGAAAACGGCGTAGAACAGTGGTTCATAGAATCCTGTAAGAAGATAAAATACATGTTTCCAAAAGCTCACGCAGTAGCTTATGTAATAATGGCTTTCAGAATTGCTTATTTCAAAGTTCACTATCCCGAAGCCTTTTACGCCACTTATTTTACGGTAAGAGCTGATGACTTCGACGCAGAGCTAATCCTCCAAGGTCCTAAAAAAATAAGAGAAGTAATTGATGAAATAAACAAAAAAGAAAAAAGTGCAACACCGAAAGAAAAGAATTTACTCACGATTTTAGAAGTAGCGAATGAAATGTATATGAGAGGTATTCAGTTTGTACCAATCGACCTTTATAGATCTCATTATAAGAAATTTATCATTACAAAGGATGGTATACTCCCCCCGCTCAACGCCTTGCCGGGGCTTGGACTTGCTGCAGCTCAAAATATTTATAATGAAAGGCAAAAGGGGAAGTTTACCTCTATCGAAGATCTTCGCATGCGGGCAAAAGTAACTAAAAATGTAATAGAAATCCTCCGACAAAATGGTGTATTAAACGGACTCCAAGAAACAAATCAGATTAGCCTCTTTTAAAATTAATCTATTACGCATCCTATATAGTCTTAAATATTGTAATAATAACTAACATGTGTTATAATAATTTAAGTAAACTTGCGAGATTCATTGATTGAGAGTGGGTTAAATCCCACTCTTTCATATTAATAATTACTTTACAAAGGGTGAAAGGTAATGCAAAAAAGTCGAATATTGAAAAAGGTTTCTGAAATAGGTGAGCGGATAATAGGTAGTAAAGGTTTTGAAATGGTTGACGTAGAATTCGTGCAAGAGAATGGTTCTTGGTACCTTAGATATTATATTGACAAACCAGGCGGAATCACTCTTGATGATTGTCAGGAAGTGAGTGAAGAAATAAGCCGGCAATTGGACATAGAAGACCCAATCCCTCACAGTTATATATTGGAGGTTTCGTCGCCCGGAATCGAGAGGAAACTTAAGAAAGAGGAAGACTTTTTAAAGTATATTGGTTCCGATGTAGAAATAAAAACTTTTGAACCCTTCGATGGTAAAAAAATTTTAACCGGTACCTTAGTTGATTACAACGATGGGACAGTGGTGCTCAAAGTAGATTCTCGTACTATTAATATTCCATTAGAAAAAATATCCTCTGCTAAACTCAAATTTAAATTTAATTTTGACGAACAGGAGAGGACGAAATGAATATTGAGTTTATTGAAGCTCTTGATCAAATTGAAAAAGAAAAAGGTATTTCCAAGGAGATACTATTAGAAGCCATTGAAGCCGCTTTGGTTTCTGCCTACAAGAAGAATTACGGCACGGCACAAAACGTAAAAATTAACATAGACCGTGCAACTGGAGAAGTTAAGGTTTTTTCTCAAAAAACTGTAAAAGAAGATGTAAAAGATCCACTTTTGGAAATTAGTCTCGTTGAAGCTAAAAAAATTAATCCGCTAGCTAAATTAGGTGATATAATTTCGATAGAAGTTACGCCCCAAAAATTTGGACGAATTGCAGCCCAAACTGCAAAACAAGTTGTAATGCAGCGGATTAAAGAAGCGGAAAGAAATATCATTTACGAAGAATTTGCGGGAAGAGAAACTGATCTTGTTACCGGTACTGTTCAGCGATTTGATAAGAAAAATGTAATTATAGATTTAGGAAAAACTGAAGCTATTTTACCGCCTAACGAGCAGATACCAAATGAAACGTATACCCAAGGTGAAAGAATAAAGGTATACATTCTTGAAGTTAAAAAAACCACTAAAGGACCTGTCATTACAGTGTCTAGATCCCATCCTGGACTAGTCAAAAGATTGTTTGAACTAGAAGTACCTGAGATTTACGAAGGAATAGTAGAAATTAAAGGCATTGCAAGAGAAGCGGGTTCAAGGACAAAGATAGCAGTTTATTCAAAGGACGAAAACGTAGATCCCGTAGGAGCCTGCGTTGGGCCGAAAGGTGCCAGGGTTCAAGCCGTGGTAGAGGAATTAAAGGGAGAAAAGATCGATATCATAAAATGGAGCAAAAATATAGCTGAATATATCTCAAATGCGCTCAGTCCAGCAAAAGTGCTTAGTGTCGATGTTGACGAAGAAAACAAAATAGCCCGTGTACTGGTGCCAGAACACCAACTTTCTCTGGCTATAGGAAAAGAGGGGCAGAACGCAAGACTCGCAGCAAAGCTTACTGGCTGGAAAATAGATATAAAGAGTCCAAAAAATGATTCAAGAGGGGATGAAAATGAGTCCTAAAAAAATACCTTTAAGAATGTGTCTCGGCTGCAAGCAGATGAAACCCAAAAAAGAACTTATTCGCATTGTGAGGACGCCAGAAGGTTCTATTGAGCTGGATTTAACCGGGAAACGTTCCGGCAGGGGAGCTTACTTTTGTAAAGATCCTAAATGCCTAGAAAAAGCTTTAAAAGAGGATCGCCTCTCAAAAGCATTAGAACATGAAGTATCTAGCGAAACCATAGATAAGCTGAAGGAGGACTTAATAAAAAGTGAAGCCCTCTGATATCCCACCCTTGCTCGGTATTGCCCGCAAAGCTGGCAAAATAGTAGCCGGTCAAGAAACGGTGGAAAGGGCTATATTTTCAAGAAAAGTTCACTTGGTTATAATATCAGAGGATGCTTCCTTCAATACAAAAGACCGTTTTTTAAGTATATGTAAATCTCGAGGAATCCATTGTATATTTTTTGGCAACTCAGAAATTCTAGGAAAATCCATTGGTAAAGAAGGTAGAAAGGTTATTGGAGTCACAGATAAGAGTTTTTCGAAAGAGATACTAAAGCGTTTCGGTGCGATAAAATCGACGGAGGTGGGGAATATTGTCAAAAATTAGAGTGTACGAACTTGCTAAGAAACTAGGAATATCAAGTAAAAAATTAATTTCGATACTCGAAGACCTAGATGTAGACATAAAAAATCACATGAGCAGCCTTGAAGACGATATGGCTCAACTTATAATGGACCTAATTTCAGAAGAAAAAAGCAGCAAAAAAACAAAAAGCGAAGTCCAGAAAAGCCCAGGAACGCCTAGAAAAACTGATGAAGTAAGCGGCAAACCTAAAACTCAGAAAGTAGTTCTACCCTCAAAAATTAGTATAAAAGAATTAGGAGATCGCATAAACATCGAACCGGTAAAGCTAATTAAAAAATTAATGGACTTTGGTCTCATGGCAAATATAAATGCAGAAATAGATTTTGAATCAGCCAAGAAGCTAATTAAAGAGTTCGGCTACGAAGCCGAAGAAGAAAGCCAGCCTCAACTTTCAGAACTAGAAAGAGAAGAACAAGATAAACCAGAAAATTTAAAGCCAAGGCCTCCTGTAGTAACCGTAATGGGACATGTAGACCACGGTAAAACAACACTCCTAGACGCTATAAGGAAAACAAACGTTGCGGCATCTGAAGCAGGCGGAATTACACAACATATCGGCGCATCTCAGATAGAAAAAGATGGCAAGACAATAGTATTTTTGGACACCCCCGGCCATGAGGCTTTTACTACTTTAAGGGCCCGCGGAGCCAAAGTGACAGATATAGTCGTATTGGTAGTTGCTGCTGACGATGGAGTAATGCCACAAACCGTAGAAGCTATTAATCACGCTAAAGCCGCAGGTGTTCCGATAATAGTAGCCGTAAACAAAATTGACAAACCAACCGCCAACCCTGAAAAAGTAAAGCAGCAATTATCAGAGTATGGTCTTATCCCAGAGGAGTGGGGTGGCGATACTATCTTTGTCAACGTTTCTGCCAAAAATCGCACCGGGATAGATACTTTGTTGGAAATGATACTTTTGGTAGCTGAAATGGCGGAACTCAAGGCTAATTACGACAGGAGGGCAGTTGGAGTAATAATCGAAGCTAAATTAGACAAAAGAAGAGGTCCCGTAGCCACAGTATTGGTACAAAAAGGTACGCTGCGGGTTGGAGATGCAATAGTAGCCGGTCCAGCTTATGGAAAAGTAAGAGCAATGCTAGATTCTCGTGGTAATATGGTAAAATCAGCAACCCCATCTATACCAGTAGAGATTATGGGATTTTCTGAGGTACCTAATGCAGGTGATGTTCTAAAAGTAGTATCAAATGAAAAGGAAGCGAGAGAAATAGCAGAAAAATACAAGGAAACTAAGAAAGAGAAAGAGTTTTCTTCTCCCAAAGTTTCGTTGGATAAGATTCTAGATCAGATAAAACAAGGGGAAATAAAGGAACTCAATGTCATATTAAAAGCAGATGTTCAGGGATCGTTAGAAGCATTAAAGGTAGCTTTAGAAAAATGTTCCACAGATCAGGTTCAAGTGAAAATAATTCACGGAGCAGTGGGTGCTATAAACGAAAGCGACATATTGCTTGCTTCTGCTTCTAATGCTATAGTGATAGGTTTTAACGTAAGACCCGATTCAAATGCGAAAAAGCTAGCGGAGCAGGAGAATATAGATATTAGAACTTACAGAGTAATATACGAGGCAGTAGATGATATTAAGGCAGCGATGAAAGGATTGCTTGAGCCAGAATTTAAAGAAGTAGTACTCGGCAGGGCTGAAGTAAGAGCATTGTTTAAAGTTCCAAATGTTGGCATTGTTGCAGGATGCTACGTAACGGAAGGAAAGATAACTAGAAATGCTTCCATCAGGGTTATCAGAAATGGAGTAGTAGTTTACGAGGGCAAAATTCTTTCATTAAAAAGATTTAAGGATGATGTGCGTGAAGTAATGAGCGGCTTTGAATGCGGTATAGCAATAGAAAAATTTAACGATTTGAAGGAAGGAGATATCCTGGAGGCATTTATAAATCAACGCGTGGACAAATAAAAAGAGTGAGGAGGCAGTAACGTGGATTTTTCCAGAACTGATAGAGTCTCGGTAGAAATACAAAAAGCAGTCAGCGAGATTATTAATAACGAACTGAAAGACCCCCGCATTCAAGGTCTAATATCAATTACAAAAGTAGAGGTCTCTAAAGATCTAAGGCACGCCAAAATTTTTCTCAGCATATATGGAGATGAGACAACAAAACAAAATGTTTTAGAAGCTCTACACCATGCTGAAGGTTTTATTAGAAAAGAATTGGCAAATCGAGTAAGACTAAAATTTGTACCAGTATTGAACTTCAAACTTGACGAATCCATCGAGTATAGCATACACATTTCAAAATTGTTAAAAGATATAAATAATAGCAGAAATGAGGATTAAAGGATGGATTTTTATATATTAAATAACCTAATTTCAAAATACAATTCCTTTATAGTTACTTCACACATCGCACCAGACGGAGATGCTTTAGGATCGGTTTTAGCGCTCACTATAGCACTAGAAAAATTAGGTAAAAAAGTGTTGCCAATTATAAACGATACGATTCCTCAAAAATTTAGGTTCTTACCTTGTTCGGAAAAAGTTCGAGCCTTTGCTTCGGAAAAAGATAAGGCTGAGGTTATGATTTGCCTGGATTCAGGCGATCCTGGGAGATTAGAATTCAAAAAAGATCTACGGGATATTTGCAACTTTATTGTAAATATCGATCACCACAAAAGCAATACTATGTATGGCGATATAAATTTAGTTAATGATAGCTATTCTTCAGTTGGAGAAATGGTTTATTTTCTGCTAAAAGGTCTAAATATACCCATCGACATTGATATTGCCACATGTATCTACACATCAATTATTACAGATACTGGTTCACTAAAATACTCTAATACAACCCCTTCTTGCCTTAAAGTATTAGCCGAACTAGTGGAAATTGGCGTTAAACCAGACTTCATAAGTAGAGAAGTGTTTGAAAAGAAAAGTTTGGCATCTGTTATGCTTTTAAAAGAGATATTAGGATCTTTGAAGATTTCAGAAGACGGTAAAATAGCATACATGAGATTAACAAAAGATATGATGCTCAAAACAGGGGCAAAGGAAGAAGATACCGATGGGCTTATCAATTATGCCAGAGAAATAGATGGTGTTGAAGTGGCTGTACTTTTTAAAGAGCAAGATAATTTTAAAATAAAAGTAGGATTAAGGTCTAACCAGTGGGTAGATGTAAGCAAAATAGCAGAGCAATTCGGAGGCGGCGGACACGCGCGGGCCGCCGGTTGCACAATAGAAGGTTCTTTAGAGGAAGTGGAGCACTCTATACTATCTACAGTAAGAAAATATTTGTAAGCGTTCAAAAGAGGGGTTACGGTGAATGGAATAGTTAATTGTTTAAAACCACCAGGAATGACTTCTCACGATGTCGTAGAATTTTTAAGAAATCAATTGGGTATCAAAAAAATTGGTCATGGGGGCACGCTAGACCCTGGTGCAGCTGGAGTTTTACCGCTTTTTGTAGGAAAAGCCACAAAAGCAGTGGAATTATTCGAAAAGAGCACAAAAGAGTACGTTGCAGAAATGACTTTGGGAATAACAACGGATACAGGCGATAACCTGGGTCGAATTTTAGAAACTAAAGAAATTCATGTCGATTTACCATCAATACTAGAAGTATTTAATAAATTTACTGGGAAAATACAGCAAATACCTCCAATGTATTCGGCAGTACGTCATAAGGGAAAAAAACTGTACGAGCTTGCCCGCAAAGGTATCACCGTCGAAAGAAAACCTCGCACTGTAGAAATTTACTCGCTGGAATTGATAAAGTACGAAAAGCCTCGAATCCTTTTTCGCGTAAGTTGCTCCCGTGGAACATATATAAGAACTCTATGCGAAGATATTGGACGAGCTTTGGGATGCGGAGCACATTTATCATGCCTTATAAGAACAAGGCTTGGACCCTTTCACATCTCTAACTCACTAACTTTGGAAGATATAAAAATGCATGTATCATCAGGCAATACGAATAAGATCTTTATGCTTATCGAAGATGCCCTTGTTTCATTCATGCCTTCTGTTAAAATTCAGCTAAAGGATGAAAAACATTTTTTCAAAGGGGCAATTTTTCCTATCGAAAATATTTCACAGGAATTAAAAAACGAAGACGTCATGATTTACAATCAGCAAAACAAATTCTTAGGTATCGGAAAAATAGTTGAGCAAGGGCAAAAAATCTTCGTCAAAGTAGTCAAATCTTTTAGATGAGGTTGAGGTGATAATGAAAGTTTATTACAATCTAGACGATTTGGTGGTGAAAAGCCCAACAGTATGCGGGTTGGGCAATTTTGATGGAGTTCATCTAGGACACCAGAGATTAATACATGAATTGGTAACAATCGCTAATAAAAACAATCTTGAGTCTTTTGTTGTAACTTTTGAACCTCATCCTTCAAAAATTTTATGTCCCGAAAAATCTCCCCCACTCATAACTACGCTTTGTCAAAAAAAGAAACTAATGGAAGGTTACGGAGTTAAAAATCTTGCAGTAATACCTTTTACTTATGAGTTTTCTCAAATGTCTTACGAAGAGTTCATAAATCGCATTTTAATTGAAAAATTGAAAGTAAAACGGATCGTAGTGGGATATAATTTCCGATTCGGACGTGGCGGCCAAGGCACAGCAGAAAAACTAAAAATACTGGGAATGCAGAAAGGATTTAAAACCTCAGTTATTCAGCCGGTTACTATTAATGGAAAAATAGTCAGTAGTACGTTAATAAGGTATTTGATTGAAAAAGGAGATATGAAGGAGGCAGAAGTTCTTCTCGGGCGGCCCTTTAGCATCCATGGCATAGTAGTGGAAGGAGAAGCTATAGGAAGAAAACTCGGCTTTCCAACTGCCAACGTTTCATTTTCGCCTGAAATTATAAAACCAGCTTTCGGCGTTTACGCAGTTTTGATTTCGCGAAAAGGTAAAATTTATCGCGGGATCGCTAACATAGGTCAGAAACCCACTTTCAAGAAAAATAATAAAGACAATCAGATAATGTTGGAAGTTCATATTTTTGATTTCAATCAACAAATCTATGGTGAAGAAATAGAGGTATACTTTATAGAGAGGATAAGAGAAGAAAAGCTTTTTAAAGACGTGGAAAGTCTTGTACATCAGGTGAAAGAAGATTTAATAAAAGCAAGGTATATATTAGATAAAATACAAAACCAAAACAATCCATATCTTATGCATGATGCTTGTAATCAGCTTTTATCTATGCTATAATAAATTCTGCTTGAATCGATGAACCCTTTCTCGGTCAATCGATGCCTCCGTCGATTGACTGGGTAGTAGGGGATGTATTAAAGAAAAAGGGGGTGAAGATGGTGGCACTAGATAAGGAAACTAAGCGCAGCATAATCGATCAATTTAAAATCCATGAAAACGACACGGGATCTCCCGAAGTGCAGATAGCTATACTGACTGAAAGGATAAACCAGCTGACGGAGCATCTTAAGGTCCATAAAAAAGATTATCATTCTCGGCGCGGACTACTAAAAATGGTCGGAAAGAGAAGAGCGCTATTAAATTACCTCAAAAGAAAAGATATGGAACGCTACAAAAACATCATTGAGAAACTTGAACTCAGAAAATAGATAAAAAAATGCGGGGATTCCCCGCTTTAATTTTTAAAACCGCAAAGAAGGAAATAATAACAATGATGTAGAATAAAAATTATACTTTCCAATAAAGGGAAAGGAGGATTAAACTACTTGGAAGTATTCAAAACAGAGATAGCAGGTAGACCATTTATTATAGAAACTGGGAAAATGGCCCAGCAAGCAAACGGATCAGTACTTGCAAGATACGGAGATACGGTGGTTCTAGTTACAGCCACCGCTTCAAAAGAACCCAGAGAAGGAATAGATTTCCTACCTTTAACGGTAGATTATGAAGAAAGGCTGTACGCTGTAGGTAAAATCCCGGGAGGGTTTATAAAACGAGAAGGAAAACCCAGTGAAAAGGCTATACTCTCAGCAAGGGTTATTGATAGGCCTCTCCGTCCCCTCTTCCCCAAGGGTTTCCGAAATGATATTCAGATAATAGCTACAATCCTTTCAGTAGACCAGGACAACACTCCGGATGTAGTTGCGATAAACGGAGCTTCCATAGCTTTATGTATTTCAGATATTCCCTTCGATGGACCTGTTGGAGCCGTTTCGGTAGGCCTGGTAGATGGCAACTTCGTAATAAACCCAACGGTCGAGCAATACGAAAAAAGTCGTTTAAGGCTTATAGTAGCGGGAACAAAAGATGCTATCTTGATGGTTGAAGCTGGAGCCGATGAAGTAACAGAAGAAGAAATGATAAATGCAATCAATTTTGGGCACGAAGAGATTAAAAAAATAGTTCAATTTCAGGAAGAAATCATAGCAAAAGTGGGCAAGCCCAAGATGGAAGTTCCGATTCAGGAAATAGATCCGGAATTAGAGAAAGCTGTGAGGGAATACGCAAGAGAAGAAATATTAAAAGCCATAAGGATACACGACAAGCAAGAAAGGGAAGCTTACTTACAAAAGATCAACGAAGATACACTTTTACATTTCCAAGAAATTTATCCGGAAAAAGAAAAAGAAATAGCAGAAGTGCTGTATAATCTTTTGAAAGAAGAAGTAAGAAACATGATAACTTACGAGGGAATAAGGCCGGATGGTAGGAAGAGTACAGAAATAAGACCCATCTCTTGCGAAGTTGGGATCCTGCCACGAACTCACGGATCTGGGTTGTTTACTCGCGGTCAGACACAAGTATTGACAGTAGCTACACTCGGTGCAATGGGAGATGTTCAGATACTTGATGGGCTGGAGCTAGAAGAAAGCAAGAGGTTCATGCATCATTACAATTTTCCACCTTACAGTACCGGTGAAACAAGAATGTTAAGAGGTCCGGGAAGAAGGGAAATTGGCCACGGTGCCCTAGCTGAGAGAGCTCTTGAACCCATGATACCTCCAGAAGAAGTTTTCCCGTATACGATAAGGCTCGTGTCCGAAGTATTAAGTTCCAACGGTTCCACTTCCATGGCTAGTGTTTGCGGTTCCACTTTGGCTTTAATGGATGCAGGTGTGCCAATTAAGGCACCGGTCGCCGGCATAGCTATGGGGCTAATAAAACACGATGATAAGGTAACTATATTGTCTGATATCCAAGGAATAGAGGACTTCTTGGGTGATATGGATTTTAAAGTAGCCGGAACATCCAAAGGAATTACAGCCATCCAGATGGATATTAAAATAAAAGGTATTGATACCGAAATACTAAGGAAGGCTCTAGAACAGGCAAGGGAAGGAAGACTCTATATTCTTGAAAAGATGCTAGCTACCATATCTAAACCAAGAAGCGAACTTTCACCCTATGCTCCAAGGATATTTACTACAGTAATCGATCCTGAAAAGATTAGGGATGTTATAGGTCCAGGAGGCAAAATGATCAACAAAATAATATCAGAAACCGGGGTAAAAATTGATATTGAAGATAACGGTAAAATTTATATAGCAGCACCTAACGAAGCTGCAGGTAAAAAGGCACTAGAAATGATTAAAACGATAACTCAAGATGTAGAGGTTGGCAAGATATATCTGGGCAAGGTTTTAAGAATAACTAACTTTGGTGCCTTTGTAGAAATACTCCCGGGAAAAGAAGGTCTTGTCCATATATCAAAATTGTCCAAAGGTCGTGTAAAAAGAGTAGAAGATGTAGTAAAAATTGGAGACGAGATTTTAGTAAAAGTTACAGATATTGATAAACAAGGTAGAATAAATCTTTCACATAAAGACGTTTTCTCAGAAAAACCTTCAAAAAATAAGAACAAAGCAGAAGCATAAACCGAGGCTCATCGGTTTATGTTTTTTTATGTCATAAATCGCTAAAAGAAAAATAAGATTCTATTGAATGATTGATTAATAAATTCGGGGGGGCACCTTATGGCGTTCTACGTTTGTAAAATTCCCAGAAATTTTATAAAACTATCGTTAATTTTCTTACTTATGGTAACTTGGGTGTTCTTGAAAACCGAGTTTACAAATGAAAACTTGCCGACATTCGGAGAAGGACAACCGATATATCAAGCTGAAACTACTAAAAAAGCCATGGCTTTTACCTGCAATGTCGCATGGGGGAATGAGTACATACCTCAAATGCTTGAAATCTTTGAAAAAAACGGAATCAAAATTACCTTTTTTATAGAGGGACGGTGGGCTGAGAAAAATCCAGATCTTTTGAAGTTAATACATTCCAAAGGACACGAAATAGGAAATCATGGTTACAGTCACGCCCATCATTCAAAGTTATCTTTTGTAGAAAATGTAAATGAAATTAAAAAGGCAGAAGAAGTTATAGAAAAAATTATAGGAGAAAAAACTACACTTTTTGCTCCACCTTATGGAGAATTTGGAGAGCAGACAGTAAAAGCTGCAAATTCGCTAAATTACAAATTAATTATGTGGACCATCGATACTATCGATTGGAAAAAACCCGGTGTAAAATATATCGTAGACAAAGTAATAAAAAACGCAGGAAACGGCAAAATAGTCCTGATGCATCCGACAGAAGATACGATAAAAGCACTGCCGATTATTATACAAAACCTTCATCAGAAAGGGTATAAAATTACAACAGTAGGCGAGCTGCTTACGGATAACCCCTGAAACTTTAAAACATCAGCGAGTTGAAATCCATAATTAATTAATGTATAATACTTTTAATAAAATCGGCTATTTAAGCTGTTATTAGCCAATGAGAGAGGAGAGCTCCACTTGGAAACTATAAAAGTCAAAGTAAAAAGGGTAAAAGGCGCTGAAGACTTGCCTTTACCTAAATATATGACTTCTTTAGCTGCGGGGATGGACCTTTATGCAAATATCGAAAAAGATTTAATTTTACCACCAGGAAAGTACGAAATAATTCCAACTGGTATACAAGTGGAAATCCCACCGGGCTTCGAAGGCCAGATTCGCCCAAGAAGCGGACTCGCTGCAAAATACGGAGTTACCCTCTTAAACAGCCCGGGGACTATAGATGCCGATTATCGTGGGGAAATAAAAATAATTTTAATTAACCACGGAACCCGTAATTTTACTGTGAAGCGAGGTGATAGGATAGCTCAACTAGTCATAGCGCCTGTAATTAGAGCCGAATTAGTAGAAGTTGAATTTTTAGAAGAGACTACACGGGGAAGTGGAGGATTCGGGCACACAGGTATATAAAAAATGGTATTTTTCATAAGCACTCCCCATAAAAATATCTTATGGGGAGGTATTCTAAATGCGCCTTGGAGAATTGAGCGGTAAAGAAATAATTAATCTCAACAAGGGTGTAAAACTTGGTATTGTCGGCAACTGCGACCTTCTTATTGATGAAACTTCAGGTAAAATAGAGTACTTGCTGATACCCGGTCAAAAAAGTAGATTTTTTCCGCTGGGGGGAAAAAATTATATTAGGATATCGTGGGAATCCATTAAAAAAGTTGGACCAGATGCCGTAATTTTAGATCTCGGAGATCTTAATGCTAATTTAGAAAGATAATATTATTCAAACTATCGGAAAAATATCGGAACAAACTTCGGAATAATAAGTGGAGGTGTTTTTTTATTGTCCAAAAATGGTCAGAAGCTTTTAATCATTCCTTTAGGTGGGCTAGGCGAAATAGGCAAAAATATGACAGTAGTTCAATATGAAAAGGAAATCCTCGTTATCGATGCAGGTCTTATGTTTCCCGAGGAAGAAGAAATGCTAGGAGTTGACATGGTAATACCAGATATTACCTACCTGGTGGAAAATAAAGATTTTATTAAAGGAATATTGATAACGCACGGTCACGAAGACCATATAGGTGCGCTACCGTATGTACTGCAACAAATAAATGCACCGCTATACGGCACAAGGCTAACAATGGGCCTTGTTGAGGGCAAATTAAAAGAAGCTAGATTTAAAAAGAATATAAACATAAATGTGGTCAAACCGCCAGAATCAATTAAAATAGGAACTCTTACTGTTGAATTTTTCAGAGTAAACCATAGCATTCCAGACGCTGTAGGAATCGCTATACATACACCGATAGGTACTGTCTGTCATACTGGAGATTTTAAATTTGATCAGACTCCAGTTGATGGAAAAATTGCTGATTTGCATAAACTAGCAGAACTTGGCTCTAAGGGAGTGCTTGTGCTATTATCCGATAGCACTAATGCAGAACGCCAAGGGTACACCATGTCAGAAAAGGTTGTCGGATGTACTATAGAAGAAATATTCAGTAGAGCAAAAGGTAGGATAATAGTTGCCACTTTCGCCACAAACATTCACAGGATCCAGCAAATTTTTGATGCTGCTTTCAAATTCGGGAGAAAGGTATCAGTTGTAGGGCGCAGTATGGTAAACACTGTAAATATCGCTCTCAACTTGGGATACCTTTCCATACCAAAAGACCTAATGATGGATCTTGACGATATAAATAAGCTTTCAAAGGATAAAGTTGTAATAATTACTACCGGTAGTCAGGGTGAACCAATGTCTGCGCTTACGCGCATGGCTATGTCAGAACATAAAAAACTAGAAATAATTCCGGGGGATACTGTACTTATAGCAGCTACTCCGATTCCAGGTAATGAAAAATTAGTCGCAAGAACAATAGACCATCTTTTCAGGCAGGGAGCGGAGGTTATATACGAAGCTATATCAGGCGTACATGTTTCGGGACACGCAAGTCAAGAAGAACTAAAGCTTATGCTTAATCTGGTAAAACCAAAATACTTTATTCCTGTTCATGGCGAATATAGACATCTTGTACATCACGCTAACCTTGCAAAAGAGGTAGGTATACCTGAAAAGAATATATTCATCGTTGAAAACGGAAGAGTAATAGAATTTACAAAGGATGCAGCTCGGCTTGCAGGTAAAGTTTCTGCCGGTAAAGTAATGGTTGACGGTCTGGGTGTTGGAGATGTAGGAAATATAGTCCTGAGGGACAGAAAGCAGCTTGCCCAAGATGGTATCTTAATTGTAGTGGTAACGATAGACAAAGAAACAGCCGAAGTTGTAGCAGGGCCGGACATTATTTCAAGGGGTTTTGTCTACGTCAGGGAATCGGAAGAATTGATGGAACAATCAAGAGAGATCGTAAGGCAAGCTTTGAAAAAATGCCAAGAAGAAAAAATTACCGAATGGTCTACAATAAAATCTCAAGTCAGAGATACTCTGGGTAAATTCTTGTTTGACCAGACCCGCAGAAGACCGATGATCCTCCCCATCATTATGGAGGTATGACCTCGTCGAGCCACATGGGAGCCGGAATTCTTGTCTATAAGGATTCTCGGCTCTCGCTTTTTTTGGTAAAAAAAGTCCCTGGCCCCACCGATGGAACTCTCCAACCCTTTTATTTCGAGTTCAGAATGAACTGGAAGAAAGCCTACGTTGAAGTTTTTGCTGATAGAACTCACATGTCCAGGCCGAGGTGTTTACCAAGCCGGATAAAACCCTGCTCTGTTTCATGGGAATTTTTTAATGTGTCTTTCGTTCTTTTTTGCGAGGAGGAAAATACATAAGCGTGGAGAATTTTAGAAAAGAAAAAATATTAGTTAACTTACGTATTTTATAGCTGATATGTAGGGATCGTTTCGCTGCAACTAAACCCTTGTGGATGAGATCATGAATCTTTCCTATACTGGTACTGGGTTAATAAAAGTTCGGTCTCCCAAAACGCTCTGGAATAGGAGCGGATGATGTCGGGAAATGGGAGGTGTTGTTCTTGAAAAAAAATGAATTTGAAAAGGATATAGAAGATTTGAAGGATTGGCTGGATCACCAGTATAACCCCGGACACTACATAGGTTCAGGTCGCGTCCCGAGACCTATAGGTAGATTAACTAAATATCCTCTTTTACTCATTATTTTCGGTATATTAAATATGGTTCCTGTCATAATGTTTCTTGTTTTTTCAGAAATTACCTGGTCTTCTTTAAAATCTTTAATCATACCTTTCCTCATATCCATTGGTCTTATAATCGGAGGATATTCACGAATGAGAAACCGCAAGAAACAACCATAGAATAATGCGATACCTTCTGCCGCACTAAACGGGAGAAAACCATAGGGAAGTATTAGATAATAGTTTTCAATGTGAAATGGTGTTTCTAAATATTTAGGGTTGAAATATTGTTGTTACAGTAAAATTCATCTTGATTTGTTAAAAAAAAAGTATTTTAATTGCAACAGTTTAAAAAAGATGACTTAGAGGATAACAGATAGTACCAAGAGATAATTCTGACGAAAACAGTAAGAACAACCCAATTTGTTTAATACATTTTACAAGGTATGACCAAATTTTGTCATACCTTTTTTGTATATTTTAGACTTAAAAAATCAATTAATATAACTAGCAGACACAAAATTAAAATAAATTGGAAGGATGATAAGCCGGATGATGTTTTTTTCTAATGCTGCTAATGAGGGAAATGAAAATAATATGCCAGCACCATCGATAGGAACACTCCAGCAGCTAGGTCAACTCGATATCCCCAAACCGGAAAGCAATATTCACTGCATAACCATTGTTGGCCAGATTGAAGGTCATCTTATCCTACCACCGCAAAATAAAACCACCAAATATGAACATATAATCCCACAGCTTGTAGCAATAGAGCAAAATCCAAAAATAGAAGGACTTTTGGTAATCCTAAACACAATAGGCGGAGATGTAGAAGCCGGACTTGCCCTCGCTGAAATCATAGCCAGCATGACAAAACCTACTGTTTCTTTAGTATTAGGTGGCGGACATTCCATAGGGGTTCCAATAGCTGTGGCTAGCGATTATTCTTTTATTGCAGAAACAGCAACTATGACAATCCACCCAATTCGTCTAACAGGCTTAGTAATTGGGGT